>JANOPO010000054.1:0-2240 GCA_031422015.1 Flavobacterium sp.
AGATGAAAAACTACCATATCTTTATTTAAACACAATTGAAGCAATGCCAGAAAATGACATTATGATTTTAATTGACGGTGAAGGTTTTAAAGCAGGTGCAAAAACTTGGTTGCGTAAAGCAGTTAAAGATAAACTATATACAACAGAAAAAACTAAAGAAAAGAAAATATTGGTGTTTTCACTTTCAGAATTTTTTACTTGGGCAAACAAAACATTCGAGTAAAAAAGAAACACTTCTCACAACAGCGGTTGTTAAATTCCATTAGTAAGTGCATAATCAATAATTATTTTCTCTCTTTTGAATGGAGCGTAGCGAAATGAAAAAGAGAGAAAATAATTAAACTTTCTCTCTTCAAGATTAAATGTTTTTCTTTGTCTAATAACAACAAAAGACAATGAAGTATCAACATTTAAATGAGAGGCAAAGATATGTGATAAAAGCATATCTAACTTGTAATAAGTCTCAAAAATATATTGCAGAACAACTCGGTGTATCTCAAAGTTGTATTAGCAGAGAATTAGAGCGAAACAAGCTCAAAAAAGGTGGTTACAGCCCTCGAAAAGCGCAGGGATTCACCAATGATAGAAAGGAACGCTTTGGAACCAACAGGCGATTTACAAAGCAAGTAAAAGATTTTGTTGATCTTAAATTAACCCAAGAACAATGGTCGCCAGAACAGATCGTAGGCTATTGTAACAAACACAAAATAAGCACCGTAAGTGTGGAAAGAATTTATCAATATATTCGACTAGACAAAAAAAATGGAGGCAAACTGTATCTGCAATTAAGGCATCAACTCAAACACAGAGCCCGACCAGTAACTGGAAAATACGAATTAATCAAAGATAAAATATCTATCGAAAAGCGTCCTCAAATTGTCTTAACAAATCAAGAATTTGGACACTATGAAATAGATCTAATCATTGGTGCAGAAGGAAAAGGTGCTATAGTAACTATCGTTGAAAGAAAAACAAAATTTCTATTTATGGAAAAATTAAAAGGAAAAAATGCCAAAGAATTAGCCCAATCAATGATCAATATTATGCTTCCTTACAAAAATAGTATCAAAACAATAACAAGCGATAACGGAACGGAGTTTGCTCAACATCAAGAGATAGCTCAAAAATTGAATTGCAACTTCTATTTTGCACATCCTTATTCTTCTTGGGAAAGAGGTTTAAACGAAAATACAAACGGATTAATCAGACAATATATCCCTAAAAAGACTTGTTTTGAGACCGTTAGTAAAGAAAATATTAAAGAGTATCAACATAAAATTAACCGAAGACCTAGATTAACTTTAGATTTTGAAGAACCTAAAAATTTATTTTTTAAATTTGTAAATAAAATTGCACTTGCTAGTTGAATCTACCGTTTGCAAAAATTGGGGTTTTGGTTTTGAATTTACACATTGTTTTGTACTTTTGAGGTCAGTGATTTACTGAAAGTTCGGGTTAACCAAATCCCCAACTTCTGCAAGCCACGAGACGTTGTCGGTAACTTTACGAGCAAGAACCGTTAAGACAATCTTTGTAATTAGTATAACTACGATTTCGAGTTTCTTCGCCAGTTTCTATTTTGACTATAAAGCCATCGTTTGTAAGTTCCGTAAATTGTTTTTCAGTTGCTTTGTCAAGATAATCTACGTGAGCTGCTAAAATGTAATTTTGACATTTTTCGCAAATTGCGACTTTTGAAATTTTACCGTCTGTTCTCATAATTTGGGTTTTAAAATGTTTTTTAAATCTTTAATAAATAATTCACAATCGTAAATTAAACCTTCTAAATGTTTTAATTCAGATTGGCAAACTCGAATTTCTTCCTCAAATTTGTGTTGATGACAAAAATTAATTTTATTGCGTAAATCGTTACGTTTATTAACCGAACGAACTAAGTCGCTTTCAAAGTTTTTAATTGATTTTTGAATTTCTGCTGTCATAGTTGTAAAAAATTAAGTGTAAATAAAAAAGCTACCGACAACATTGGTTTGATGCAATTCGGGCTGTCGGCTTACTTGAATGTGCAGTGTGTACTTTTATGATTTAGCTAACTCGAAAGTCTAGGCTTGTCGAACCCCGAACTGACATCAAGCCTTTTCCGTTAGCGGATATTGCAGAGCGACACGAAACACATAAAAATTATTTAAAAAATTATACGTTTTGTACAATTATTTTACTTATATTTGTTTTGTAATTGATAGTTGTAAAAATGAATGTTAAAATAAAGAAAATGGAAGGAA
>JANOPO010000055.1:0-47365 GCA_031422015.1 Flavobacterium sp.
ACAGCTTCTACTCCCTCTCCTTTGGGGAGGGCTGGGGTGGGGAGAGCAATAGTACATATGGATTTGGACACATTTTTTGTTTCCTGCGAACGATTAATCAACCCAAAACTGATTGGTTTGCCAATTATTGTTGGCGGCAGTTCTGATCGTGGCGTGGTAGCATCCTGTTCTTACGAAGCTCGAAAATTTGGAGTTCGTTCTGCAATGCCTATTAAATACGCTCTCAGACTTTGCCCGCAAGCATCTGTAGTTAGAGGCGATATGGAATTTTATTCTAACAAATCACACGAAGTGACTGCTATTTTAAAAGAAGTAGCACCAATAGTTGAGAAAGCCAGCATCGATGAATTTTATTTAGACCTAACCGGAATGGATAAATTTTTTGGTTGCTACAAATGGACATCTGAATTATCCTCAAAAATCATAAAAGAAAGTGGTTTGCCCATAAGTTTTGCAGTTTCTGTAAATAAAACAGTTTCTAAAATTGGTACAGGAGAAGCCAAGCCTTTGGGGAAATTAGAAATAATCGAAACCAACGTAAGACCATTTTTAAACCCATTGCCAATCCAAAAAATACCAATGTTGGGCGATGTTACCTTTCAATTATTATCCAGAATTGGAATTAGAAATATCCAGACATTATCCCAAATGCCAGTCGAAGTTTTACAACAAATGATCGGTAAAAATGGTATTGAAATTTGGAAAAAAGCCAACGGAATAGACAACAATCCTGTAGAACCTTATACCGAAAGAAAATCAATTTCAACCGAACACACTTTCGAAACCGATACTATTGATATTCAAAACATCAAACATTTAATTACCAGAATGATAGAAAAATTGTCGTATCAACTTAGGTCAGAAGCCTTTTTGACATCGACAGTTGTAATCAAAATTCGATACAATAATTTTGATACCGAAACCAAACAAATAAAAATTCCATACACATCTTTTGACCATATTCTCGCCAAAACTGCTATCGACCTTTTTAATAAATTGTATACCAAACGAATGCGCTTACGGTTAATTGGAATACGTTTTACAGGATTAGTTCGTGGCACATACCAAATCAATATGTTCGAAGATACCACCGAAATGCTATCCTTATATCAGGCCATTGATAAAATCAAAAACAGGTTTGGCGTCAACGCCGTTTCACGATGTTCGGGTACAATTATGAAACAAAAATAAAAATCGTTAATCAAAAATCATTATTTGGGCGTTTCCTCGTCTCGTCCGAAAAAGACGAGACGAGATCGGACTATCATTCAAATCTTTTTTGGCAGACCCGAGCCTGAAAGAGCGAACTGGCGAAGCAAAAAGCCAAAAAAGGATTTTCCCTTCTATCTCTAACGCGAAGCAATGGCAATATCAATATCAATTTCAAAAAATCAAAAATCGTTAATTTTCAATCAGAAATCAAAATGCATCTCAACTGCCATTCTTATCACAGCCTTCGCTACGGCACCATTCCGTTAGACGAACTTATCGAACAAGCCAAAACATTGGATCTAAAATCATTGGCACTAACCGATATTAATACTGTAACAGGCATTTACGACTTTACAAAACAATGCAAAGAAGCCAATATAAAACCAATCGTTGGCATCGAATTCAGACAAGACAACCAACTACTTTTTATTGGCTTAGCCAAGAACCAAAAAGGCATTGGCGAAATGTGTCGTTTGCTAACCCATCACAATTTATCTAAAACCAATTTGCCAATTGTTGCGCCAGTATTTGAAAATGTATTTGTAATTTATCCAACGAGAAATATTCCCGACGAGTTAAAAAATTTTGAATACATTGGTATTCGTCCAGAAGAAGTTATAAAATTATTCAAACCCGAATGGAAACCTAAAATCCAAAAATCGGTCATGCTGCAACCCGTTACATTCAGAACCAAAAAAGAATTTAACCTGCATCGCATTCTCCGTGCCATAGACAACAATACTTTATTATCAAAACTGACAGAAAATGATATTTGCAAAACTTCAGAAAAAATGACAAGTACTGATGAGTTGATTAAAAGCTACAGCGAATATCCAGCAATAATACAAAATACCGAATTCCTAATCGAAAATTGCAATTTTGAATTCGAATTTAAAACACCTCGAAACAAGAAATTTTATACCAAAAGCAAAGAAGGCGACCGTTTACTGCTCGAAAATTTGGCAAAAAGTGGTTTAGTAAAAAGGTATGGAACTAATAATAAAGAAGCCCAAGCAAGAGTTTTAAAAGAGCTAAAAGTAATAAATGATCTTAATTTTGGCGGTTATTTCCTAATTACTTGGGACATTATTCAATACAGCAAAAGTCAAGGTTTTATGCACGTTGGGCGTGGCAGCGGTGCCAACAGCATTGTGAGTTATTGCCTCGGAATTACAGATATTTGTCCAATTGAACTCGATTTATATTTCGAACGATTTTTGAACGAAAACCGAAAATCTCCACCCGATTTCGATATTGACTGGTCATGGCGCGAACGAGATTTTATTTTAGAATATATTTTTAAACGATTTGACCCCAGCCACGTGGCTTTTTGCGGTACCAATGTCGAATTCAAATACCGATCTATCTTTAGAGAAGTCGGCAAAGTTTTTGGATTATCGAAAGACGAGTTAGATGGTTTGTCAAAAGCCAAAGGACGAGAAAAAGAAACTAATTCAGTAGTAAAATATGTCGAAGAATATGGCATGATGCTCGAAAAATATCCAAACCAACGCAGCATGCATTCCTGCGGAATAATCATTTCTGAAGAACCAATTACCAATTTTACAGCCTTGGAAATGCCACCAAAAGGTTTTCCAATTGTTCAATTTGATATGCACGTTGCCGAAGACATTGGCTTTGAAAAATTCGATATTCTAAGCCAACGCGGTTTGGGTACAATCGATGAAGCCGTCAAAATCATTGAAAAAAACAGAGGAATTAAAGTTGACATCACCAATATATCATTATCAAAAAACGAAACCAAATGCAATGAAAATTTAAGTATAGGTAAAACACTAGGTTGTTTTTATATAGAAAGTCCAGCAATGCGTGGTTTGTTGCGACGATTAAAATGCGATAATTACAAAACATTGGTTGCTGCATCAAGCATTATTCGTCCAGGAGTTGCTCAAAGTGGCATGATGCGCGAATATATTTTCAGACATAACCATCCTGATAAATTTGAATATTTTCATGATGTTTTCAAAGAGCAATTGGGCGAGACTTATGGTGTGATGGTGTATCAAGAGGATGTCATAAAAATTGCTTTGCATTATGGTGGACTTACTGCTGCTTATGGCGATATTCTACGCAGGGCCATCAGCGGAAAAGGACGTTCGTTGGCAGAATTACAATCGGTTAAAGACCAATTTTTTGTTTCTTGCAAAGCACAAGGACATTCAGAAAAACTCAGTGAAGAAGTGTACCGACAAATAGAAAGTTTCGCTGGATATTCATTTTGTAAAGCACATTCGGCAAGTTATGCCGTAGAAAGTTATCAAAGTTTGTATCTCAAAACCTATTATGGCATTGAGTTTATGGTGGCAGCTATCAATAACGGTGGCGGTTTTTACAGACCAGAAATTTACATTCATGAAGCCAAAATGAGCGGTGCCATAATTAATAATCCGTGCATAAATAAAAGCGTTTATCAAACCACAGTTTATGGAACAGACGTCTATTTGGGTTTTATGCTTTTAAAAAATTTAAACAGTGATTATATTTTCAATATAGTTTCAGAACGAGAAAAAAATGGCCCATTCAAATCGATCGAAAGTTTTATAACCAGAGTTCCATCAGGATTAGAAAGTATTCAAACCTTGATTTTTATTGGAGCATTTCGAAGTACCGGCAAAACAAAAAGTCAATTAATTATTGAAGCTCGAATGCTATTGATAAATCATAAACTAGAAATAAATAGTCCTTTGTTAATTGAAGAGCCTACCAAAGAATATAAATTTCCAATCATAGAACGTTCTGTTTTAGAAGATGCTTTTGATGAAATTGAATTATTGAGTTTTTCGGTTTCATGTACACCATTTGACTTGTTAGAAACAAATTACAAAAGCGTTGTGGTTGCAAATAACTTGAATAATTATCTAAAAAAAGAAGTCAAACTGATTGCTTATTTAGTATCAATTAAACAAGTTCCTACAAAAGTTGGCATGATGTTTTTTGGCACTTGGATAGATACAAATGGCGATTATTTTGACACTACACACTTTCCTAAAAGTCTCATAAACCATCCGTTTAGAGGTGGCGGCTGTTATTTACTTTTGGGTATTGTTGAGGTTGATTATCATTTTCCAACCATAACAATTTCAAAAATGGCAAAAATGCCTTTCAAACCAGATCCGAGATATGCCAACTCGAAAACGCTTCAATTTAAAGCAACAGAACAACTCCGTGGCGACATTAGTACAACCGAAAGAGCGCCATACCCGCAGGAACACGAAATAAACTTGCCGAGAAATAAGATGGCTTGATTACAAAAATCGTTTTTACTTTAACCAAAAAATACTTGTAGTCCGATTTTAAACAATATAAAATAAAAATTAAACCGATTTTAGGAAAAGTTTTGAAACTTGCACTAAATTATTGCTAAAGATCGAAGAAACTCTGATGCTATAGATTGAAACCCGCTTTTCAAAATTCAAAAAATAAAAATCGGTATTTTATACTCTAAATTTTATCGATAATCAACCAAGATAGGTTTAGAAATTTCAAATCCTTGCAAGCCAAAATCGGATGTTGATACCGAATTGGTTTTGAAAACCGAATTGCCATCTGGGGAGTTAGGATAAAAAGAAAATGAAAACTGAAACGAATTAAAAACCAAATAATCATTGCTAACAATAACGCCTAAACCAATTTGTGAATACAATTTGCTTTTTTTAAAATCACTATCTTTTAGACCCAACAAACCACCAGTATAACTCAAATAGGGATTCAGTCTAAAACCTAAAACACGCCATGGAGAATACCCTTGAGTTTGAAATGTTAACAAAGCTTTTTTAGTTCCAAACAACGTTTTACTATCAAAACCAGATATTCCTGATTCGCCATTAAGTGTCACTTTATCTGCATTGGTATCAAGTCTACTAGTGCCAATAATTAATTGCGGTTTAATAAATTGACGTACTTTCCATTGACCAATTTCAATTATATTTGTAAAATAAATCAATTTGAAACTACTTGTACTTTGGTTTGTTTTTCCGTTTTTCACGAAGGTGCCGTACTCAAAATTACCACTTAAATAACCAAAATCAAAATAACTACCAATGGCCATTTTAGCACCGGTATAAAACTGATAATTTGCATATTTTTTTTGATAACCCGCAGTTAGGTTATAAACAAATCCAGAGGCTACATCTTCTATAACATTAAAATCAAACAAATACTTATCCTGCGTAAATTTTCTGGATGATATACCAAGACCTATCAGATATAATTTTTCTGGCTCATAAATAGTTAGACTATCCGCATTTAAAAAGGGTTTTTCGGTAAATTTTTTAGTAAAATATCGTGCACTTGTTATTAAATTTGTAGTTCGATTATACTCTGAATTTCCTTTAAAAATTTGATTGGAATGTCCAACCCAATAATCTTGAAAATTATATTTTATATCTTGAATTTCTCGAAGTTGATTTTGATTTAATAACAAGGATTTAGTCAGATTTTGCCCAATATTTATACCTGCACCCCACCGTGCATAAGGCGAAAAAAAAGGACGTTCGATAATAATAGCTTTAGAAAAAGCATTATCCAAATCTTCGTCATAAGAAACTTGCATGCTTATAAATGTATTACGAATATTTGGGATGGTATACCGTGTGCTAAAACCATCGGTACTTGTGGAGAGACTTTTAGAATACGAATTAGAAAATTCATGACCAATTCCAAAAAAATTTCTTTCTTTCAAGTAAAAATTCGATTTGGATGTCGTACCCGAAAAATCAGGAATCAAACTCCAAGAATCTAAAACCCGAATAGACACATCTACAGAATCTGCACCAATTAACTTGCAATTTGAGGTAATACTTCTAACAAAACGTTGACTTCGCACTAATCGTTCTGATTCTTTCACTAAAAGAGAATCCAGCGGTTGGTTTTTACGAAACAAAAGTAAATTGCTGATGGCAAAATTTTTAGATTTCACATGCAATGCATTTCCAAATTTAAATTCCCATTTTTTTGGAATTTTAGTAGTATCGCCATCATAATATCCAAACGGGTCTAAAGTTGTTATATTTATTTTTCTTATAATTTTGCCTTCAAATTTCGCATAATTAGTTCGGATATTTTTTTTTGAACTTTTTACAACTTGTTGATTAGAAACAGGTTCAAATATAAGTTTGTGAATAAACTTGGTAAATTTTCTTTTTTTTGAATATTTTTCAATATCTCGAAAAACTTTTGCAGAATCTTTTTTTACAGGTATTTCTTGCGAAAACATGCTACAGCAACTACAATAAATCATCAAAAATAGAATTACTTTAAAATTTAAAATCATGGTATAAAATTAGTATTAAAATCTATACTTAACAATAAAGTGTGAATTAGACAATTTTAAAAAATATTTATAAAACTGATTAATCATAAAATTTTCTACTATAATCTTTTAAAAACAATTTGAAAACTGTTATTCTAAATACGATGATGATCTTATTTTCAATAAATATTGAAGCGCAAAACGCAAAATCGTAATCATGATTAAGCACCAAATTTGATTAAAAAAAATATAGAATTTTACTATTAAATAAAATTTAAATAGGTATTTTTGCGTTCAAATTAATTTTTATAATGAAAAAAATACTACTCCTACTATTTGTAATTCCTTCTTTTATTTTTTCTCAATCAGAAGCTGATAAAGCAAAACTACAACGCCAAACTAATTTGGAAGTTCTTAGTAAATTATCTCTTAAGTATGCTTTATTTTTTAAAAATAATAAAATAAAAGCTAGAGAATTTGCCAAAATCAATAACTGGGAATTAACCATTAGAGAGGCAAATTCATTTTCAGAATTGGTCGGAATAACAGTCGACAACAAGCCTATTTATTACAGCACTTTCAACGATGGTGCTGCTGTTACTGCAAGAGCAAATAAACTTTATACAGGCGGTGGATTAGGGTTATCTATTCAAGGTCAAAATATGCTTTCTGGTGTTTGGGATGCTGGATCTAGTTTATTGACTCATGAATTGTTTGAAGGTCGAAATCAAAATGCAGACAACTCACCCTCAACGCACTATCATTCCACACATGTAGCGGGCACAATAAATGGAAGTGGTGCTTTCCAAAACGGAAATGCCCGAGGAATGGCCTTTATGGCAAATGTTAATTCATATGATTGGAACAATGATTTATCTGAAGTAGCAACAGCAGCAGCAGCCGGATTATTGCTTTCTAATCACTCCTACGGAAGAAATCCCAATACAGTGGCAGCAGCAGATTGGGGCAAATATGACTTAAATTCTCAAGGATATGACGAGATAATGTTTAATGCGCCTTACTATCAATTTGTTTGTGCAGCAGGAAATAGCAGAGGCAACTTCAATACCATAAAAAATGGCTATGATACCATGACAGGACATGCCTTAAGTAAAAATGGGATAACTGTTGCGGCTGTAAACGAATTATTAAATTATACTGGTGCCAACTCCGTTGTAATGTCAAATTTTAGCAGTTGGGGACCAACTGATGACGGAAGAATAAAACCCGATATTTCTGCAAAAGGTGTAGACACTTATTCTGCCATGGATACAGGAAATAGTAGTTATAGTAATTTAAGTGGTACATCAATGGCCGCACCAAGTGTAAATGGTACATTGCTTTTATTGCAGCAATATTATAACCAGCGTTATGGCTCGTTCATGAAAGCATCAACACTGAGAGGATTGATGATTCATACTGCCGATGAAGCAGGTGCAAATCCGGGTCCAGATTATAGTTTTGGTTGGGGATTGATTAATGCCGAAAAAGGTGCAGATGTAATTACAAAAAAAGGATTGCAAACGCAAATGTATGAAAATGCATTGCCTCAAAACGGATCGTACGTTGTTGACGTTGAAGCTTTGGGTACAGAGCCGTTGGTTGCTACATTGTGTTGGACTGATCCGAAAGGAGCAATTTTATCTCAAACTATAGATGACAGCACGCCAAAATTGATTAATGATTTAGATATTCGAATTGTTAAAACCACAACAACCTCATTTCCGTGGAAGTTAAATGTAGCCAACACTGCCGCAGCGGCCACCACCGGAGATAATATTGTCGATAATGTTGAAAAAATAGAAATCAATAATCCAACAGGAAACTATTCTGTAAATGTAACCCACAAAGGAAATTTACTCAACAGTGCTCAAAATTATTCACTTATTATATCAGGAATAACCGAGAAAGATTTTTGGATAACAACGGCAGAAAATACCAAAAATATTTGTAATACGGTTAATTCCACATCATTTGCTTTTGTGCTTAATACAAAAGTAAATTTTAATGATGTTGTTGCGTTTTCGACTCTAAATTTACCAGCTGGACTTAGCGCAACTTTTAGTCCTTTAAGTATGAATGCTGGAGGAAACTTTATTCTGGTATTAGATAATATAAGTGCTCTTGCTGAAGGAAGCTATCCAATACTTGTTAAAGGAGATTCAGGAAATGATCAATTTGAAACAACAATATTTTTGAATGTTTTTGCATCAACCCTAAGTCCTGTAACTTTATCGCAGCCTCAAAATAATGAAATTAGTATTAATAATCCAGTTGTTTTTAATTGGAATTTAGATGTAAATGCCCAAGATTATACCATTCAGATTTCAAATAACTCAAGTTTTACAACAATTCAAGAATCGGCGACCGTTGCTAACAACTCATTTACTTCAAATTCACTTAATAACAACACCACTTATTTTTGGCGAGTAAAAAATAATAACCAGTGCGGTGTTGGATCTTTTTCAGCGCCATTTAGTTTTACTACAGTTTGCAATCCTCCAACTCAGCTAGCCATTATAGGTGCCGGAAGTACATCAATGACCATTGGCTGGTTAGAAAACTCTGGATCAAATTCTTGGCAATATGAAGTTGTCTTACAAGGTGCAAACCCGACAGGTATCGGTGTAATTTCTACTACAAATCCTACCATTATAACCGGATTGAATACCAATACTTGTTATAAAATATATGTTAAGTCAAACTGTAGTCCCGGGTTTTCATCGTGGTCGACACCTTTCAATTTTTGTACGCAACCAAATTATTGTAATGGAGACCACTTTTATGATACAGGCGGAGCATCAGGAAATTATCAAAATAGCGAAAATTATACAAAAACAATATATCCAGAAACTGCTGGAGATAGAGTTAAAGCAGTATTCAACTCGTTTAGTACAGAAGGTGGTTATGACTATTTAATAATCTATAACGGTCCGAACACGACATCCCCAATTTTATTCAACGGAAGTGGATCAACTTCGCCAGGCACTAAATCTTCTACGCATCCTTCGGGAGCATTAACTTTCAGATTTTATACCGATAGTAGCGTAACTAGTTCGGGTTGGGATGCAACAATAATTTGTGAAACGTTACCAGCGTGCCCTACTCCACCAAATGAAGTCGTTGTTAGCACTATTGCAAATACTAGCGCAACATTTAACTGGATTGACAATTCTAATTCTACTACTTGGGAAGTCGAACTGGTGGTACAGGGAGCAACACCTACCGGATCAGGAATTATTACAAATTCAAAACCAGTTACGATCAATACATTAGTACAAAACACATGTTACAAAGTGTACGTAAGATCGATATGCATTGGAGGTACATCTGAATGGTCGTTGCCTGTGAACTTTTGTACAACAGCGAATTATTGTGCTGGAGATCATTTTTATGATACTGGTGGTGCAAGTGGAAATTATCAAATTAATGAAAATAGAACGACAGTAATTTCTCCATCACTATCTGGGCAAAGAGTTCGTGCTATTTTTAATACTTTTCAGATACAAAGTTGTTGTGATTATATGACAATTTATAATGGTCCAAACACAAATTTTCCTGTTTTATTTTCAGGCAATGGCGTTTCACCAGGTTCAATTACTTCTACACACGCATCGGGATCTCTCACATTTGTGTTTAATTCTGGTGGACAAACACCTTTATCTGGTTGGGATGCAACTATAATTTGTGAAGCTATTCCTCCTTGCTCATATCCTCCTACAAATTTAAATTTAGTATCTTCAACTACAAATTCAGCCGTAATTGGTTTTACTGAAAATTCATCATCAACTTCGTGGGAATATGAAGTTGTTAGCCTCAACGGAATTCCTACAGGAATTGGAATACAGTCAAATTCGAATCCAATAATTTTAAATAATTTACTAAATAACATGTGTTACAAGTTCTATGTTCGATCTAATTGTAATGGTGGATCATCCGAATGGATAGGCCCTTTCAATTTTTGTACTCAACCGAATTATTGTGCTGGAAATCATTTTTATGATACTGGTGGAGCAACAGGAAATTATCAAAATGGAGAAAATTATGTAAAAACAATTTTTCCAGAAAATACTGGAGATCGCGTTAAGGCAATATTTAATTCCTTTAGTACAGAGGGTGGCTATGACTATTTAATAATCTATAACGGACCGAACACGACATCCCCAGTTTTATTTAACGGAAGTGGGTCAACTTCTCCAGGTACTAAATATTCTACACATCCTTCGGGAGCATTAACTTTCAGATTTTATACCGATAGTAGCGTAACTGGATCGGGTTGGGATGCAACGATAATTTGCGAAGCTATACCAGCATGTCCAAATCCGCCAACTAACATAGCGTTAGTAAGTGCGATCTCGCCAAATGCAACATTAAGCTGGACAGACAATTCTGCAGTTGCAAATTGGGAAGTTCAAAAAGTACTTCAAGGTGCAACACCACTATTAAATGGAATTGTTACAACATCAAATCCATATACTTTTAATGGATTGACTTCTAATGTTTGTTATGATTTTTACGTCAGATCAATTTGTCCAACCGGAACATCAGATTGGACTGGGCCGTTTACTTTTTGTGTTATTCCAGATTATTGTAACGGGGAACATTTTTATGATACTGGAGGCGCTTCAGGAAATTATCAAACCAACGAAAATAAAGTCACTACCATTTATCCCGATACAAATGGAGAAAGAGTTAGGGCTGTATTTAATACTTTTGATATTCAAGAGTGTTGTGATACGTTTTACGTAATAAATGGTCCAACAACTAACTATCCAATATTGTATAATTCCAATTCGTCAACTGTAGATCCAACGACGTTAGTTTCTACAAGTACAACTGGAGCTTTAACTTTTGTTTTCTATTCAAGCGGACAAACACCCCTAAGTGGTTGGGACGCAACAATATCATGCGAACCTTTACCGGCATGTCTGAATACACCATTAGATATAACTGTGCAAACGGTAACAAAAAATTCAGCAACTGTTGGATGGTATGAAAGTTTTACATCAACATCTTGGAAATATGAAGTAGTACCTCAAGGTACTCAGCCAACTGGTATAGGTTTAACCACTAACACAAATCCAAAAATTATAACAGGACTTTCTCCAAACACATGCTACGACTTTTACGTAAAAGCGCTATGTGCAACTGGTAGTTCAGATTGGGCAGGACCATTTTCATTTTGTACCACTCCAGATTTTTGTAGCGGTGCGCATTTTTATGACACTGGCGGTGCTAGCGGAAATTATCAAAATAATGAAAGCAAAGTCACTACTATTTATCCAGACGCGAATGGAGATCGAGTAAAGGCTGTATTTAATAGTTTCGAAATTCAAAATTGTTGTGATACTTTTTATGTGATAAACGGTCCAACAACCAATTATCCACTACTTTATAATTCCAATTCGTCAAGTATAGATCCAACAACATTAGTTTCTACAGATACTTCCGGTGCTTTAACATTTGTTTTCTATTCAGGCGGACAAACACCACTAGGCGGCTGGGATGCAACAATAATTTGCGAACCGTTGGCAGGATGTTTAAATACACCGTCAAATATTATCTTACAAGCTTCTACAAAAAATACCGCTACAATTGGATGGTATGAAAACCAAAATTCCACATCTTGGAATTATGAAGTTGTAGCTCAAGGTGCGTTGCCAACAGGTGCTGGTTTAAATACAACTACAAATCCGAAAATTATTACTGAACTTTCTCCAAATACCTGCTACGACTTTTATGTACAAGCGATTTGTGCAAATGGCACTTCGGATTGGGCCGGACCCTTCACTTTTTGTACAATACCAGACTATTGCGCAGGCGATCATTTTTATGATACAGGTGGAGCAAATGGAAATTATCAAACTTATGAAAATTATGTGACTACTATTTATCCTGATGCGAATGGCGAAAGAGTTAGAGCCGTTTTTAATAGTTTTGCGATCCAGAATTGTTGTGATGTTTTATATATTTATAACGGCCCAAATACGAGTTCTCCCTTGTTGTACATCAGTCAAAATTCGCCTTCACCAGGTACAAAAATATCAACAGATATTTCAGGAGCATTAACATTTGTATTTTATTCTGGAGGTCAAACTCCACTTAGCGGATGGGATGCAACAATATCATGCTTGCCAGTAACGCCTTGTTCTATAACACCATCTCAAGTAAGTGCAGCTAATGTAGCAACAACCACAGCACTTATTAATTGGACAGAAAATGCAAACGCTACTTCTTGGGAATACCAAGTAGTTGAGGTGGGAACTGCACCAGGTGGAAATGGAACAGTAATAGCTACAAATCTGCTGAATCTAACAAATTTAACGCCAAATACTTGTTATAATTTTTATGTTAGATCTGTTTGTAACAATATTGTTTCAGATTGGACTGATATTACTTTTTGTACTGTGCCAGATTATTGTGCTGGAAATCACTTTTATGATACAGGAGGCGCAACTGGAAATTATCAAAATAGTGAAAACTATATAACTACAATTTATCCGACAAATCCAACTGCAAAAGTTTCCGCCCTATTTAATACTTTTCAATTGCAGTCATGTTGTGATAGACTAAAAATTTATAATGGACCCAACATAAATTCGACCTTAATGTTTAATAGCGGATCAGTATCGCCTGGAACTAAAACCTCAACACATACTAGCGGAGCACTAACTTTTCAATTCTATTCTGATGGAGGTATAACTGGTTCTGGTTGGGATGCTACTATAAGTTGTGGAAGCCTTTCTGATAATGATTTTGAAAAAGAAGTAAGTATCTTAGAATATTATCCAAATCCAGTAACAAATATTTTAAAATTAAAATCAAGTTCAAACATAAAAAATTATATTGTTTGTGACGCTCTTGGTCGGGAAATTAATAGCGCTAAAGTCAATTTAGAAAAATTCGAAATTGATATGAGCAAATTTGCATCAGGAAATTATTTTATAAAACTATTAGATTCAAATGATGTAACTAAGACTATAAAAATTATGAAAAACTAGATCGATTTTCAAACAAAAAAGAACCGCTAGAATATTATTATCTAGCGGTTTTTTTATTTATGTAAATTTAATAAAACTACTTATTCAAAATATGATATTGAATTAATCCGTCAATAGGACGTCTCAATACATTGCCTAATTTGATATTATATTTTGTTAAAGTTTCTTGTAGTTCTTCTTTAAGGTAAAAAGCGATCGAACCTATAAAATGCACGGGAACTTCTTGAAAATTTTCGTATTGCTTGATATAATTTTGTACAAAATCTTCCATTTCAACATCAATATATTTTCTACAGAATGGATTGTTTTTATGCTTAATAATGAACTTTGCAAATGTTGCTAAATAAGCATTTGGATTTGGCTCTTTATATAAATTATTTTTGATATAATCAGGCTCAAGATTGTATTCTTCTTCAAACTCTTTAGCTAAATCGCTTGGCATTTTATTGAAATAATAGCCTCGCAATAAATGACGCCCAAATCGATTTCCTGAACAATCATCCATGGCTATATAACCTAAGGATTGAACTTTTTGATGTAAAACAGTTCCGTCATAATAACTGCAATTAGAACCTGTACCGAGTATACATACAATTGCTTTTTGGTCTTTTGGGGTTGTTGCGTAAACAGCAGCATAGGTATCTTCATGAACAGAAATTTTTGCATTGCTGAAATACACCTGAAAAACTTCTGTTAAGAAATTCTTCATTCTATCGGTACCGCAACCAGCTCCATAAAAGAAAAGATTTGCCGCTTTGTCTTTGTTATGAGAAATATCAAATTTATCGTCAAGGCGAGAAATGATTTCTTCTTTGTCAAGCACCTCAGGATTCAAACCTAGAGTTTGTGTTGTGAACAGTACTTTGCCATCATCATCAATTGCTATCCAATCGGCTTTGGTTGAGCCACTATCTACGAGTAATTTCATTTTTTTTAATTAAAATTATGCATAAAAATAAAAAAAATTACGAATTAAAACTATTCAAGTTTTTTAATTAGTAATTTTTCCATTTTTATTATTTTAGATTAGCAATATGCACCGCCAAATCTACTAATTTACTTGAATATCCATATTCGTTATCATACCATGATACGAGCTTAAAAAAAGTGGAATTCAAACCAATTCCGGCTTTTGCATCAACAATAGAAGTTCTTGGATCTGAAACAAAATCTTGTGAAACTACATCATCCTCAGTAAATCCTAAAACTCCTTTCATTGTAGTTTCAGATGCTTTTTTGAGTACTGCCATAATCTCGGCATATGTTGTTTCTTTGGCTAATTTTACGGTTAGGTCAACTACAGATACATCTACTGTTGGAACTCGCATGGACATCCCTGTTAATTTACCGTCCAATTCTGGAATTACTTTTCCGACAGCTTTTGCAGCTCCTGTTGATGAAGGTATCATATTAACTAGAGCCGATCGACCGCCGCGAAAATCTTTTCGAGAAGGCCCATCGTTGGTCATTTGTGTTGATGTTGTGGCATGAATTGTTGTCATCAAACCTTCAACAATTCCGAAATTATCGTGAATTACTTTGGCCAGTGGTGCTAAGCAATTTGTAGTACAAGATGCATTGGAGACAACTGTATCTGTTGCTACTACTTTATCACTATTTACGCCCATTACAAACATCGGTGCATCTGCTGATGGCGCTGAGATGATTACTTTTTTTGCTCCACCAGTTATGTGTGCTTTTGCAGTTTCAATTGTTGTAAAAAAACCAGTGCATTCCGCAACTACATCCACTCCTACCTCGTCCCATTTTAAATTTACTGGATCTTTTTCGGCAGTAATTCGAATATGTTTTTCGTTTACAAAAAGTTTCCCGTCTTTAACTTCAACTTTTCCTGCAAATCGTCCGTGAACTGAGTCATACTTTAATAAATATGCTAAATGATCTACTTCTAATAAATCATTAATTGCAACCACTTCTACATTATCGCGGTTAAAAGATTCTCTAAAAACAATTCTTCCAAACCCATTTATTCCTAATTTAACTTTTGACATTTTTTTCTTTGCTTTAGGCAAAAAGCAATACGCTTTAGGCTGATTTTAATTAATTAATTAATACTTCTAATCTTCTTTGCTTACAGTATATAGCTGAAAGCATTTTGCATTTTTATGTTGACATGATATCTGATACTCTCAATAACTCTTTATCAATAGGATAATGCCCTTTGATGGCTTGTTCTAAAGGTGTTAATGCAACCTCATCTTTAATGACTCCAACCATATAATTAGATTTACCTTCTAATAAAGCTTCGACCGCCTTAACTCCTAATCGCGACGCTAAAACTCGATCATAACATGATGGCGCACCGCCACGTTGCATGTGCCCTAGTACTGAAACTCGAACATCGTATTCGGGCATATGCTCTTCGACATAGTCTTTGAGTTCAAATACATTTTTACCCATTTTATCGCCTTCAGCAACAACAACAATACTTGATGATTTTCCTGATGCTTTCGACTTTTGAAGTGATTCTAGCAAACGTTCTAAACCCAAGTCTTCCTCTGGTATCAAAATTTCTTCTGCTCCGGCTCCTATACCTGCGTTTAGAGCTATATGACCTGCATCACGACCCATAACTTCAACAAAAAAAAGACGGTTGTGCGAACTTGCCGTATCACGAATTTTATCGATAACCTCAACAACTGTGTTGAGTGCAGTATCATAACCTAAGGTGTGGCTGGTTCCGAAAATGTCATTGTCTATAGTTCCGGGGATACCCATCACAGGAAAATCATATTCGTTATTGAAAATTTCTGCCCCAGTAAAAGAGCCATCTCCGCCAATAACGACCAGTGCATCAATTTTTGAATTTATCAAATGCTGATATGCTTTCTGACGTCCTTCGACAGTCATAAACTCTTTAGATCGCGCTGATTTTAAGATTGTCCCACCTTTATTGACTATATTGTTTACGGATCGTGGCCCCATCTCTTTAAAGTCGCCTTCGATCATACCTTGATAACCTCGATATATCCCAATACATTCAATTGTGTGATATGCGCATGTTCTCACAACAGCTCTTATGGCAGCATTCATTCCGGGAGAATCGCCACCAGAAGTAAGCACCCCTATTTTTTTAATGTTTTTAGACATTTATTAGATTTAAGATTGTAAAATTAATGAAGCAAAAAGATTAATTTGCTTTAAATTGAAATTATAATTAGGATTAACCAAAATTCAAACGTTTTCGTTGATAAGTTTATATAATATTAGCTATAAAATTATCAAAAGTACAATTTTATTATTCGTGTGGTGGTTTGTCGTCTTTGATTTCAACTGGTTCTTTTTTCTTTTTTGTATCAGAAAAATTTATAAACTCGGGTAAAACTTCAGAATCTGGAACTTGTTTATTTTGATTTTTAGTTTTTTCTATTTTCTGATTTTTAAAAATTTTATTTAATAATTCTTGAAAAGTATCAAAATCTACTTCATAAGAAACTCCTAATCCCTGTGTATATCCTATTCCTTGCCCGATATAATTGACATCGTTTTCTTTATTAAAGAATCGAAGGTTCATCGTTCCATCAGTATTTACTCTATATTGTATTTCTGCATTTCCGATAATTGCAGACTGATTGATGCCTCCAACTGGTATACCCGCTTTGCCATTAAAGGTAATGCGCTCGTTGATTTTGTAATTAACGGTTACTCCAACTCTGCCATCTGCTTCGCTTCCGACAGTCCTATCCGCAGAAACAATATCTACTCCAACTTTTATTTTGCCTTCTTTATCTTGAAAAAGATCGCCAAAAATATCTCCCACTTTTTGATATATATTATTGAATGCTGCCGACGAATTTAAACCCTCAGAGCTCAAAAAGTTTCCTGTTGATAGCAAAACAAGTGCTTGCCGTTGTCGGATGTCTTTATCGTCAAGTTTGGTTTGAATTTCGGATTTAAGAACAGAACTTATACTGGGGAAATTAAAATTAAAATCTGGTTCTGGACTACTTAAGTTTCCTTTAATACCTATGACGACTTCTACTGGTACTTTCTGATTTGATGAGCTATTATCTACTAGTATGGCAGGATTAGCTGTCGTCTTGTAAACTGCCTCAAGATTTAAAATAGCTCGAAGAGGATCTCCTTCCCAGGATATAGAACCTCCTTTTTTTACATCAAATTTACGATTTATTAAACCTCCATATTTAAAATTATATTCACCCTGAAACGCTTGAAAATCGCCCCACATATTAAATTTTCCTAAAGTATTGATTTTGAATAGCAAGGATCCAAAGCCTTTTCCTTTCAATCCGTGTCCTGAGTTACGATCTAAAATTACTTCAATCTCTGCTTCTGGAGTAATATCGAGGTCAAATTCGAGTTCAAGTCCGTTATAATTTCTTGTAGTTCCGGCTACTGATCCTTTCTGGATATTGTACTTTTCGTCGGCAGTAATAAAATGAATATAACTTTTTCCGCTAGTTCCTTCGGAGTCATTGATTGGAATTTTAATTGCTGTACCTTTTTCAGATTTTGCTTTTACATTGATAATTAATGCATTTGTTGGACCTTTTATGGTGGCTTCACCATCAATAAATGCAACGCCGTAATATGCAGCTTCTTCAGAGTCTTTGGTGTCTAATGCAACTAATCTATTGGAGTCTAAATTTAAATCTAATTTCCAGTCGCCAAAATTTTTGTGAGATATATTACCATAAATTGTGCCTTCCGTATCGTATTTGGAATCTATTAAAATTGACTTCTGAAAAATGAACTTACTATCAGTTACATCTACAATTGTTTGATTTTGAAACTTATAATCTACATTTATGTACGGAATGCCTAATCCTGCATTATTCAAAAATAATCTGCCATTAATGTCTGGAGTTTTACTATTGCCAGATATTGTAGCTTTTCCTGATGCTAAACCTCGTATATTCGATATTACATCGCCGCCTAAAGAACTTAAAATTCCTAAATTGAAATCTTCAAACTTTAAACTTAAATTATAGTTTACTTTTTTTTCTAAAATTTCGAAGTTACCATCTGCAGAAAATGATTCAAGATTTTTATTTTCTATTGATGAGCTAACATTAAATTTGCGAAACAAATTGTCTCCTTCAATATCCAAAACAAGATTTCCTAACTCTATTTTATTAAGTTTTAAATCATCAATTTTTAGTGCAGATGTTGGTTGGTAAATTTTATTTACTTGCTTTATATTGACCAGCCCATTTAATTTGCCTTGGTAAGCAAACTTGTCTATAACTGGCATTATTTTGTCGATTTCTACATTTTCAAAATTGAGTTTTAAATTTTTGTTATCCGTGCCATTTAGATTTCCTGCTAATAGAATTTTTTGATTTTCGTGAGACATTTCAATATCATCAATTGAAAAATTTTTTAGATCTTTTCCAAAAACAATGGTGTTATTGTTTGTGTCTTTTTCATTTAAAAACCACAAATAATCTTTAAACATAAGTTCTGACTTCTGTATTCCAACAACATTTTTTTTGTCTTGATTAATTGTATGAAATAGATTTAGATTAAAGAAATCTTTTCCAAGTTGTCCGCCCTTAAACTCTGATCTCAAAAAAAGTGTGTCTTTTGTAGTTACATTTATCAAACTAAAATCTCTAATTTTATATTGTTTGGTTTTGATACTATCTAAGGTTATATAGGTGTTAAATAATGGGTTTTTATTATCTATCTCAACCTGAATATTATCAAATTCGTTTTCGAAAACTTTTACATTTGGAGCTTTAAAATTGAGCTTAAATTCGTCATTATCAGAGTTAATCAAGCCTTTAAAATTTGTATTCGTACCGATAGAAATTCCGGGATAAAAAAGTTCAACAATTTTATTATTAATCGTAATATCAAATTTTAAAAATTGTTCTTTTTTTATCTTATTGGGATTATAATTGGTGTATAAACTACCAAAAGAGTTTTCAACCATTTTTTGCAATTGATTGACTTGAAACTTTCCAACTACTTTGCCTTCTATAATATCTGGCGAATTGACCGTTATAGTTCGTACTTTATTGGCATCAAAGCTTGAATTTATTGTAAAATCGTCAAAATTAAATTTTTCTTTATTGTTTTCAAAAGAGGTTTGTTTTATGTAGATGTTTCCTTTTAAATTATCAAGATTAGTTCCCGAAACTTTCATGGTTACATCGCCTTTGAAAACGGCTGTCGAGTCTTGCAAAAAGTTAAGTTTAACGAGATTTGCATAATCTACTTTGGTATGAAAATCATAGATAATATCTTTCTTTGAAAAATTGACTAAACCGTCAAAATCCATAAACAAATTCGGATCATTAACATACACTTTTCCTTTAAAAATCGGAGATTTAAACATCCCGTCAACAATAATTTTCGAATAGTTATAATTGTTGTAGTTCACTGCAAATATATCGCCGGAAAACTTGGTGTTTAGATATTTTTCAGTAAAGCCTTTCCCGTCAACATCAACATTTAGCGAAATTTTTTCGACATCCTTTCTATTTAAAAAACTTCCAATATCAAAATTATCTAAAACTATATTCCCTTTATATTTGGCATTGTCAATGTTATCAATATTTGACATGTACAACGTTGATTTGATGTTACCTAAAATTGTATTGAGATTAAAATCAGCGTCTATAGTTTTAGTAGTAATTTCGGCATCACCATTGAGTGTAAATTGTCCTAATTTTTTGAGTGAAGAAGGCAATTTTTTACCTAAAACATTAGGTAAGGTTTGAGTTAAATTTTCATAACTTGAGGAAACTTTATCAAAAGATCCTTTCATATAAAATTCTTGTCCATTTTTACCAAAAAGGTTTTTAAAATTGACATCACCAATAATCTGCGAACTTCTATTATCAATTAGTTTGAGATTCTTGGCTTGCAAATCATTCAATGTTCCCGATATTTCGGCTTGCAGATTATAAACTTGATTTTTTCCTAATTCGTCATAAAAATAACGAATATCATTAGTTGCAATTTTTGCTTCGTCCAAACGAATATCAAATTGTACTTTGTTATTAAAATCTACAAAATCCTTGCGATTATAACTTAAAACTACTTTTCCCTTCACCAAAGATTGTTCAGTTGTTAAGTCGAGATTGTCTAAAATAATGTTTTTATTAGTATACGTAAACTTTGAAGCAAGATTTTTAACTTCCAATCCACGATGATCAAGAAAATTCATTTTGTCAATAGTTGCAGTTATTGCTGATCCAAAAATCTGAAAATCGGTAAAATCCGTATTTAGATTTTTTACATCCAAATCTTTCGGATTTTCTCTATTTTCATCACTTAGAATAAATCGTCCGTTAGTTATTGAAGCATTTTTTACTTGCATTAAGAACTTCTTTTTTGATGGTTTGCCCGACTCGAAAGCATCTATAAAATAAGTAAGGTTATTATCTTTTTCGCCTTTATAATTTTTAAGATTAAAAACCAAACCATCCAATCGCACCGTACCTAAAAGTAAATCACCATTTAGTATTTTTTCATAATCTAAAATGTTGGTGTTGATGCGCTTGGCATAAATTAAAGTGTCTTTATGATGATCTCTAATTACTACTTTTTTAATTTTTATACCACCAAAAACGGTTACAGCAACTTGATCGACAGTAATATCTGTTTTATATTCTTTGTTGAGTCTAGTTGTTAATTCTTTGGCCAAATAAGTCTGAACAAATGGAGTAGTAAGCGCAATACCGGCAACAAATAATAGTACCAAAAGCAACAAAATGAATCGGAAAATTATTTTTATTAATTTTTTGATAATTACGAATTTAGATAGCTAATAATTTAATTACTTGACTTGCATAAAGTCGCCAAATAAAATACCTACTTTTGTAGCGAAAAATAATATTTTTTACACTAATTGTCAAATATAAGTCAAAATTCGTGCCTATTCATGCAAAATGAACCTGTTTTTATATTAGCTATCGAAAGTTCTTGCGATGACACCGCAGCTGCCATACTACAAAACGATACTGTTTTATGTAATGTGGTTGCAAATCAGTCAATTCACAGTCTTTATGGCGGAATCGTACCAGAATTAGCTTCAAGAGCGCATCAACAAAATATAGTTCCAGTTATTGCAGAAGCTCTTAAAAAAGCCAACATAAAAAAAGAACAATTATCGGCAGTAGTTTTTACGCAAGGGCCTGGTTTAATGGGATCACTTCTTGTTGGGAGTTCGTTTGCAAAATCGTTCGCATTAGCATTAAATATTCCTCTAATTGCTGTAAACCACATGCAAGGACACATCTTGGCGCATTTTATTGATGAAGAAGGCTTCCAAAAACCTAATTTTCCGTTCATAGCATTGACTATTTCTGGCGGTCACACTCAGATTGTAAAAGTCAATGATTTTTTTGATATGCAAATAATTGGTCAAACTACAGATGATGCCGTCGGAGAAGCTTTCGACAAATCGGCAAAGATTTTAGGTCTGCCCTATCCTGGTGGACCACTAGTTGATAAATATGCACAACTCGGTAATCCGAAAGCGTTTGCATTTACTAAACCACGCATTGCTGGATTAGATTTTAGCTTTTCTGGTTTAAAAACGCAGATATTATATTTTGTACAAAAAAAAGTTGCCGAAAATCCAGATTTTATTTCAACCAATTTACATGATATTTGTGCCTCAATACAGAAAATAATTATCGATATTATTATGGATAAACTCAAATTGGCCGTTGCGGAAACGGGTATTAACTTGGTGGCAATTGGCGGGGGCGTATCGGCAAATTCTGGAATTAGAAATGCCATTAAAAACGCAGAAAAAACCCTTGGTTGGACAACTTTTATCCCGAAATTTGAATATACAACAGATAATGCTGCGATGATTGGAATAGTTGGCTACTATAAATTTTTGAATTCTGATTTCGAAAACCAAAATGTAGTCTCAAAACCTAGAAATATGTTTTAATTCTTTAACATTTTTTATATCAATTATAAAACTTGCTTTAAATCATGATTTTAATTTAAAAATAAATAAGTCAAGTACGAATTTTTTTTGTGAAATTGTACTATTTATCGTAATATTGTTACTATTACTTAATAAAAATGGGAACTACAAAAAAATATGTTTTTGATGACTCAGTTTATCAAATAGCAGCTGTTTTTAGAGCATTAGGTCATCCAGCTCGTTTGCAAATACTTCAAATTTTGCTTACAAAAAAATCTTTTAGTTGTGGCGCAATTGTCAAACTACTTCCGCTGGCTCAATCTACAGTTTCACAACATTTATTAGAGCTAAAAAAAGTACATATTGTAAGCACAAAGCAAGTAGGCAAAAAGGTTATTTACAATTTAATTCCCGAAAATCTTAACTTCATCAAAGATTTTTTAACTACACATATTAACGAAAGCAAAAAAGAATCTTTAGACCTTGCATTGCTACTTAATAAAACAGTAAATAAAAATAAAGTTAATAAACAAATAGCCAATCCAAATTTGAAAAATGAAAATTATATTTTTTCGCATCTTAATCTAAAAAAGAAAAATAAATAGTAGTAAATTTGAAAAATAATAAATTAGTTTATGCAATTATTTTATAGTGCTTTTATACATCATGAAACAAAAAGTTTTATTTTTGATAAGGAAGAAAGTAAGCATATTATTAAAGTTCTTCGAAAAAAAGAAAATGATATTCTTCATGTTACTAACGGATTAGGGTTTAATTTTGAAACTAAAATTATATTAGCGTCCGATTCTAAATGCACAGTTGCAGTTTTATCTTATTCAGAATCTGTAAAACCAAAGTACAAATTACATCTTGCGGTTGCTCCTACAAAAATGAATGAGCGGTATGAATGGTTATTAGAAAAAGCAACAGAAATTGGAATTTGCGAAATAACACCAATTTTATGTGACCATTCAGAAAGAAAAGTATTAAAAATTGATCGTTTTGAAAAAATAATTCTGGCTGCAATGAAGCAATCAAATCAATTATATTTGCCAAAACTGAACCAGCCAATATCTTATTCTCAGTTTGTAATCAAAACTTTTGAAGGACAAAAATTTATAGCACATTGCGAAGAAACTGACAAAAAATCCTTAAAAACAGAAATTAAAGCAAATCAAAATTACACCATTTTGATAGGTCCAGAAGGAGATTTTTCCGAAAATGAAATACAAATAGCAATAAAAAATAAATATATTCCGATATCACTAGGTAACACAAGGCTTAGGACTGAAACTGCAGCTATAGTTGCAGCGCAAAGCGTTGCATTTATTAACGAATAATTAAGCTTTTATAACATATTTATGAAGAAACTACTAGTTATATTTTTTTTTATTAGTCAAACAATTTCATCGCAAGAAATAGCCTTACTCAAATATAATGGCGGCGGCGATTGGTATGCCAATCCAACTTCACTACCAAACTTGATTAAATATTGCAATCAAAATATCAATACCAAAATAAAATTCAAACCAGCAACGGTAGAACCAAATAGTCCTGATTTGTTATTTTATCCTTATGTGCACATGACCGGACACGGCAATGTAATTTTTTCTGATCCGGAAGCTTTAAATTTAAAGAACTACATGATATCGGGAGGATTTTTGCATATTGATGACAATTACGGGATGAATGAATATGTAAGAAAAGAAATAAAAAAAATTTTTCCGAATAACGACTTGATAGAAATTCCGGCCAATCACCCCATTTTTCAAAAACCAAATTTATTCGCTGCAGGACTCCCAAAAATACATGAACATGACGGAAAAAGACCGCAAGCATTCGGAATTTTTATTGAATCTCGCTTGGTCTTGTTGTATACATTTGAAACTGATCTTGGCGATGGCTGGGAAAGTCAAGAAGTGCATGGTGATCCATTAGAAGTTCATATAAAGGCACTTAAAATGGGAGCGAATATTATGTACTATATTTTTAATAATTAATTCAATTCAGTACCTTTTAATAAAATTTTGAATCTGCTTAATTTGGGTAAAATATGTATTCATAACTATAAAAATATTTGATCAAAATGAAGTTGGAAATAGTAATAATTGGTTCAGGTAATGTTGCGCAACATTTAATAAAAGCTTTCAAAAAAAGTACAAAAACTAAAATTGTGCAAGTTTTTTCAAGAAATCCAGATTCGATTAAAAATTTGATGCCAAGTAGCAAAATCACTGATGATTATGACAAATTAAAAAAAGCTTCTGTATACATTTTAGCCGTTTCTGACCATGCAATTACGGAAGTTTCTTCAAAAATTCCGTTTTCAAATTGTATAGTTCTTCATACTTCTGGTAGCCTTTCAATATCCAGAATGGATAAAAAAAATATTCGAGGATCGTTTTACCCAGTTCAAACATTTTCAAAAACAAAAAGTATAAATTTCAAAAAAGTTCCAATTTGTGTCGAAATTGAACAAGAAACGATGTACGCAGTTTTAGATATAATTGCATTTTCGATATCAGATATTGTCTATAAAATAACCTCCGAACAGCGAAAAGCACTTCATGTTTCGGCTGTTTTTGTAAATAACTTTTCTAATCATTTATTTCAAATTGGTAAAACTATTTGCGATGAAAATGAAGTTTCGTTTGATATATTAAAACCTTTGATTATGGAAACTGCCAACAAGATAATGAAACTTTCGCCAAAAGATGCACAAACAGGTCCGGCAAAAAGAAACGATTCGCAAATAATAAACGCACATTTGAATTTTTTAACTGACGAAAATCATAAAGATATTTATAAATTACTAACCAAATCTATAGTCGACAATGGCAAAAAGTTATAAAGAAATCATGAACGACATCACTACATTCATTTTTGATGTTGATGGGGTTTTAACAGATGGTACCGTGCATGTTTCACCAACTGGCGAAATGCTCCGAGAAATGCATATTCGTGATGGATTTGCAATGAAAGCCGCTCTAGAAACGGGCTACAATATTTGTATTATTTCAGGCGGAAGCAACGAAGGAGTGCGTATTCGATTGAAAAACCTCGGAATTACCGATATTTATCTTGCTGCTCCAAACAAAGTTGAAACTTTTAAAGTATATATCAATTTGTATAACATCAAACCAGCAGAAGTACTGTATATGGGCGATGATATTCCAGATTTCCACGTCATGCAATTAGTAGGTTTGTCAACATGCCCTCAAGACGCAGTTCAAGAAATTAAATCAATATCGAACTATATTTCGCATATAAATGGTGGAAAAGGAGCCGCAAGAGATGTTATCGAGCAAGTTATGAAAGTTCAGGGCAAATGGAATACTTATTTTGATGGCCAGCATGATTAACCAACTGCCTCTTTATAAACTCTCAAGCAACGTTCTCTTGCAAATTTATGATCGACGATTGGTTTTGGATATTCAAGAGAATTCAATTCTGGAATCCATTTGTTGATATATTTTAACTCTTTGTCAAATTTTTTAATTTGTTCCGTAGGATTAAATATTCTAAAATAGGGAGCTGCATCTACGCCGCTTCCGGCAGCCCATTGCCAATTTCCCACATTGCTAGCCATTTCATAGTCGAGCAATTTGTTTGCAAAATAGGCTTCGCCCCATCGCCAATCAATCAATAAATGTTTGCATAAAAAACTCGCTACAATCATACGAACACGGTTGTGCATATGCCCAGTAGCATTAAGTTCGCGCATGCCAGCATCAACAAAAGGGTAACCCGTTTTGCCTTGACACCATTTTTGAAACAAATCTTCGTTATTATCCCAAACAATTGCATCGTACTTAGATCTAAAACTACTTGATTTTGTATGTGGAAAATGCCATAAAATTTGCATAAAAAACTCTCGCCAAATAAGTTCTTTCAAGAAGGTTTCATTTTTACTTTCAATAGCTTTGGCAACCATTTTTCGGATAGAAACTGCCCCAAATCGCAAGTGAGCTCCAAGATATGAAGTTTTATGTACTGACGGAAAATTGCGTGTAGCTTCATAATTATCGATCAAACTTGAGGATATATCAAAGTTTGTTACTTGAATATTAGATTTTTCAAATCCAATTTGTTGCAAACTCAAAAAAGGATACTTGTGATCCGAAATATTTTCTAAATTATCTTCTGATTTATAATTTTCTAAAGAAATATGTTTAAACTTTTCTTTCCATTTATTACTATAAGGCGTGTAAACAACATAAGGCAAACCATCGTCTTTGGTAACTTCATTTTTTTCAAAAATAACTTGATCTTTACAATTTTTAATTTCGATTTTATTAGAAAGCAATAGTTCGAATATAACTTTATCACGTTCACGAGCATAGGGTTCGTAATCGTGATTGAAAAATACTTTTTCGATTTTGTTTTCAGTAATGAGTTGTTTCCAGATAGTTTCTGGTTTTCCATGAAAAATGGCCAGTGACTTTCCTATTTCTTTAAGTTTTAAATTTATTTTTTCAAGTAATTGATGAATAAAAGTAACCCGCGAATCATTTGAAGCAAGTTGGTTGAGGATACTGTCGTCAAAAATAAAAATTGGTAAAACAGTAGTGTCAGCAAGTAATGCTTCATACAATGCTTTATTGTCATCAAGACGTAAATCTCGTCTAAACCAAAATACATTCATATAAATTATTTATTAAATTCACCAAAAAGTTCGATAAGTTTTAGAGTACGGTAGTTGAAAATTTCTTCTATTTTCGGCTCTACTATAAATGGATGCACCAATTGACCAATTATTCCGAGTGGAACTACATAATCAACACAATCTTCAACCGCAACACCGCCAGGAATTGATCTAAAAAAATGTTTGTGATGCCACATTTTATATGGACCTGCAATTTGTTGATCTACGAAATAATCTAAATGTCGTACTTGCGTAATCTCTGAAACCCATTGCGTCTTTATTCCCAAAATGGGCGTAACCACGTATTCTATCAATTGACCTGCAAAAAGCTGCTTTTCTGCACCCGATTTTATTATGAAACCCATATAATCTGGTGTTATTAATTTCAAATTATTGGGATTCGAAAAAAAAAGCCACGCTTCTTCCAAAGATATCGGAAGGTTTTGAATAGAAGTTTTATTGTAAATTTTCAATTTATTTTTTTTGTAAATATACAATTTGTTTATCATTTTATAAAATTTGTGAAACAAAAAAAATTTTCATTTAAGTATATATTAACACTTTAGATTAAATTGAATTTGTAATTTTGATAAAAATTAAAAAATCATGAAAAAAATTATTTTTATGCTGGCAATGATGATTGCCAATTATGCAATTGAAGCGCAAGTCAAAACTCCAGCACCAAGTCCAAAAGCTACTGTCAATCAAGTAATTGGTTTGACAGATGTAATTGTAGAATATTCTCGACCTAGCGCTAAAAGCAGAACTGTTTTTGGAGATTTGGTCCCTTTTGGTAAATTATGGAGAACGGGCGCAAATCAAAATTCAATGATAACCTTCAGCGAAGATGTAATGATTGATGGTAAAACTTTAAAAAAAGGTAAATATGCTATTTTCTCTACTCCGAAAGCTGATTCTTGGGAAGTTATATTTTATTCTGATACTGATAATTGGGGAACACCTGAAGAATTTAGTGATGCAAAAGTTGCCTTAAAAACAAATGTAAAGCCTGAAATGCTAAATCGAAATGTTGAAACATTTACAATAGGATTTAACAACTTAGATAATAATTTTGGACATCTAGAGCTTTCTTGGGAAAAAACAATTGTTGCCATAAAAATAGAAGTTCCAACGCAAAAAACAGCTATGGCAAGTATCGAAAAAGCACTGGCTGGAGCAACTTCTGGCGATTATTTTTCGGCAGCAAAATATTATATGGATTCTAATGCTGATGTAAATAAAGCACTTGAATATGTAAATAAAGCAATTGCCATGGTAGCTCCAGGAAAAGATGTACCGTTTTGGCACCAACGGTTAAAATCGCTTGTGCAAGCTAAAATAGGTGATAAGAAAGGGGCTATTGAAACCGCAAAATTATCATTGGCTGGCGCCACAAAAGAAAAAAATGATGATTATGTAAAAATGAATTCAGAAAGTATTAAAGAATGGGGCAAAAAGTAAACTTCTTTAAGATATAGTTAATTAAAGCCCGCTAAAATTCGGGCTTTTTTATTATTAAATTATCTGAACAACTTAAATACAAACTGTACCAAGTGCATTTTTTTTAAAAAAATCTAATTTTTAAAATAAAGATCTAATTTTTGTTAAATTAGTAGCCTTTATAATTTTCATACTTTCTTTTTAGTATTTTTATATAAATATTTTTTTATGGCTCGATTTATCGAAAACGATTTACCAAAATCAAAAATTACTGCATCTTCTTTAAATAAAGCCAAAATTATTTTTAAATATGCCGAAAAGCACCGTTGGAAATATTTTGTTGGTCTAATTTTTTTATTGCTAACGAGTGTAACGGCATTGGCTTTCCCAAAATTTATGGGATTGTTAGTAGATTGTGTAAACAAAAAAGATCTAAACATGGCGAACCGAATATCCATCGGTTTGTTATTAATTTTGCTACTTCAATCCGTTTTTTCATACTTCAGAATTTATCTTTTTGTAAATTTTACAGAAAATACTTTGGCAAATCTGCGTTTAAAATTATACTCGAATATTATCAAGTTACCCATGACTTTTTTTTCGCAAAAACAAGTGGGTGAGCTCAATAGCCGGATTAGTAATGATATTAATCAAATTTCTGATTTATTAGCTACAACTATTGCAGAGTTTTTGAGACAATTTATTTTAATTATTGGAAGTTTTATTCTACTTGCTTCGATCAATATTAAATTAACATTAATGATGGTATCAATTGTACCATTAGTTGGAGTAGCTGCAGTTATTTTTGGTAAATTTATCAGAAAATATTCAAAAAAAATACAAGATCAAGTTGCAGATAGTCAGACCATTGTAGTTGAGTCCATGCAGGGAATATCGGTTGTAAAAGCATTTGTAAACGAATGGTACGAAATTTCTAAATACCAAGGAAAAATTAGCGACGTTGTAAAATCTGCAATCAAAGGCGGACAACTGCGCGGTTTTTTTGCTTCATTTATAATTGTTTGTTTGTTTGGCACTATTGTCGCAGTTGTATGGTATGGAGTAACCTTGAGTATCGGTGGCGAAATTACTGTTGGTGAGCTATTTACTTTTATACTCTATTCAAGTTATGTGGGAGCATCATCTGGCGGAATCGCCGAATTATACTCGCAAATACAAAAATCTATTGGTGCAACCGAACGTGTTTTTGAATTATTAGAAGAAATCCCTGAAAAAATAAGTACAAGCCAAGTAGCTACTATTGAAAAAATTAAAGGTGAAGTAGTTTTTAAGAAAGTCTCATTTTCATATCCAACACGAGCAGAAATTCAGGTTTTAAAAGAGGTAAGTTTTAGTGCTAACTTTGGACAAAAAGTGGCAATTGTTGGCCCCAGTGGTGCAGGAAAATCTACAATAGCAGGATTATTATTAAGATTTTATGAAATTGATGGTGGACAAATCTTCATTGATAATAAAGAAATTACTGATTATAGTTTAGAACAGCTACGCGGCAATATGAGTATTGTACCGCAAGATGTAATTTTGTTTGGCGGATCTATACGAGAAAATATTGCTTACGGAAAACCAAATGCAAATGATGAAGAAATTTTTATAGCTGCAAAGCAGGCAAATGCATTTGAATTTATAACTGGTTTTCCAGAAAAATTTGAAACTCTGGTTGGCGAACGGGGCATAAAGCTATCTGGTGGACAACGACAAAGAATCGCAATTGCCAGAGCATTGCTTAAAAATCCAAGTATTTTAATTCTTGATGAAGCGACATCATCTCTTGATAGCGAAAGTGAAAAACTTGTTCAAGAAGCTTTGGAAACATTAATGAAAGGCCGAACAAGTATAATTATTGCCCATCGATTGTCAACCATTCGTAATGCTGATGTAATTTTAGTTTTGGACAAAGGTGTTATATCAGAACAAGGAACTCATAAAGAGCTGCTAGAAATAGAAAATGGCGTTTATAAAAATTTAAGTAATTTGCAGTTTAGTTCTAATTAGTCAGCGATATTATTAAAAAATTAGCTAGAAAAAAATACTTTTCTATTTTATTCAGGATATAAGGAAGTGAATTTGATCAATTTATATCAATCGCTTTCTACTCTATTTTTGATTTTGGAATCCGCATTAAAAGTAGCACGCCAACAACGAAGAATAAGCCTAAAAACACGATTGCAAATCTTGGACTACCAGTTATTTGATCAATAATTCCGTATACTAACATCCCAATAACAATACCTATTTTCTCCGCAACATCATAAAAACTAAAAAAAGATGCCGTATCCTTAGTTACAGGCAAAAATTTTGAATAGGTAGATCTCGATAAAGCTTGCACGCCGCCCATAACCAACCCTACTAAAGCAGCCATGATATAAAAATGATTAGGCAACGTTATAAAATATGCAAATCCGCATAGAAAAACCCAGACACAATTTATAAAAATCAACACTGGAATGTTACCAAATTTTGCTGAAGCCTTTGAAGTTAAAAAAGCGCCCAAAATTGCCACAAGCTGAATAACCAAAATACAAATAATTAATCCTAGTGTGCTTTCTTCTTTGTCTGTCCATTTAATTTCTTGTGCTCCAAAATAAGTAGCAATTAGCATTACCGTTTGTACTGCCATGCTATAGACGAAGTAAGCTGTTAAATATCTTTTTAATCTTAGGTTATGATTCACTAAAACTGCAACTTTTTTTAATTCTTTAAAACCGTTAAAAATTGCATGTTTTGCCATTTTAGACGCATTTTTATTTGCTTTCGGCAAGTAGTAATAGGTATATTGACTAAAAACAATCCACCAAATACCAACCATTACAAACGAGTAGCGCATGGCCATTTGTGATGCTGTATTGTTTGGGGTAGCTTCAATCGAAAAAATATCTGGTTTCATGACCATTGCCAAATTTATAATTAGCAAAATTACACTTCCAATATATCCCATTGAATACGCTTTGGCACTTATCTTGTCCATTTGCTCCGGGTATGCAATATCGGGCAAATAGGAGTTATAAAAAACCCAACTCGACCAAAAACCAACTAATCCTAAGAAATAGAAAACCAGCCCAACATATATGTTTTCCAACGAAAACCAATTTAATCCTATACAAGATAAACCACCAAGATAGCAGAAAAAGCGCAGGAAGTTTTTTTTATTCCCTACATAGTCTGCAATACCAGATAGCAATGGAGACATAAAAGCAACTAGCAAAAAGGCAGCTGCTGTTACAAAACTTATTAATGCCGAATTTTTGAAGTTGACACCAAAAACTTTTATATATGAAACGCCATCAGCAAACAAAGCGTTGTAAAATATTGGAAATATTGCTGATGCAATTACGAGTGAATATACCGAGTTTGCCCAATCATAGAAAGCCCAAGCGTTTAATAATTTTTTATTTCCTTTTGGTAATTCTGCCATAATAAATTAAAATTAAAATTAAAAAAGCTGCTCACAGATTGTGAACAGCTTCAAAGATAGTACTATTTTTAATTTGAATTATTTAAAAGTTGTCACACCAAACTTGGCAGCTTCTGCTTTTGCAGCTGGTATTTGCTCAGATATTCTGGCTATTCTTGTTGCATTTGATGGGTGTGTACTCATAATTTCGTTTGGTGCTTGACCACCAGAATTTTCGGACATACGTTCCCAAATAGCAACAGCATTTTGAGGATCATAGCCTGCAATAGCCATAAGCGTTAATCCAATCATATCGGCTTCACTTTCGTGATCACGACTAAACGGAAGCATTGCTCCTACTTGGCTGCCAATTCCGTATGCTTGCATAATCATTTGTTGCGTTTCGGCACTTTTACTGCCAACTGCTGCACCAACTGCTACTCCGCCAAGTTGTTGCAACAATCCAGCACTCATGCGTTGTTGCCCATGATTGGCTAATGCATGTGCCACTTCATGACCCATCACGGCTGCCATTCCAGCATCGTTTTGCATTATTGGCAAAATACCCGTATAAACAACAATTTTTCCTCCAGGCATACACCACGCATTGACTTCTTTACTATCAACTAGTTTGTATTCCCATTGATAATTTACCAAATAATCTTGGTGACCGTTGGCTTTTAGCCATCTTTCGGCTGCAACTCTAATCTTTGTGCCTATGTTTTCTACGCGGATTGCATCTTTAGTTCCAGTCAAAACTTTATTTTCAGATAAAAATTGCCCATATTGTGCAAACGCAGATGGAAAAATTTGACTATCCGAAACTAGTGCCATCGTTTTTTTTCCTGTAAAAGGGTTTTTTGCACAAGAAGTGATAAGTGCGATTGTAACTATTGCGGTGATTAGTTTACTTTTCATGTATATGTAATTTAAATTTTAAACAAATATAAAAATTAATTATCCAATGATATGAATTTCAGTAAAATCTTTATTTACCTCAAAAGAATTTTCATTGAATTTCAAATTTCCAAATGGTATTTTTTCATTATCAATTTCAATACATTTTATTTTGAAAGGTATGCCAACAAGATTTATTTTTATTTTGTTATATCCTGTTTCGAATGTTCCCTCTTTATGCTGATTTATTAATAACTCGTTTTCTTTGCCTCGTAGCGAAAACGTTTTATAGCAGTATCTTCCTTTATTATAATCATAACCATCTTGAGCATCCTCATAAACAAATGATTTTTCTTTTCCTAATTTATAATATACATCTAATGATAATTGTGCTACCTCTAATTGACCAACATATTGCTGTATAGGATATTTTGGGATTATTGCACCCTCTTTTACAAATATCGGAATTTGATCAAAGTCGGTAGCAATCCAAAGTTCTCTTTTTCCGACAACTAGTTCATTTGTCCAAAAATTATACCAATTGCCTTGTGGCACATACATTCTTCTACCCAGAGCATTCGGCTCAAGGATTGGACAAACCAATATTTGATTTCCGAAAATAAACTCATCTGTTCTATAATGGGTTTGTACATCTTCCTGATCATAGTATACCAATGGTTTTAACATTGGCACGCCATCGTTTACGTATTGCCAAAACATGGTGTATAGATAGGGTAATAATTGGTACCGAATTTCTACAAATTTTCGAGTAATATCAATTACTTCCTCACCAAACGACCAAGGCTCCTGCTCGCCATGATGTCCCGAGGAGTGTGTTCGACAGAATGGATGAAAAACGCCTAACTGAATCCATCGGGCATATAACTCTGCTGATGGTTGCTCGGCAAATCCGCCTATGTCAGAACCTGTAAAACCCATACCAGAAATAGACATTCGTTGTACTTGAATGTTCGCTATCCAGAGATGTTCCCAGGTGGCAACATTATCGCCAGTCCATGAAGAAGTATATCGTTGCGCGCCCGAATAGGCAGATCTAGTTATTATGAATGGTCGTTTTGGATATGCAAATCGTTTGACACCCTCATACGTGGCACGAGCCATTTGGGTGCCATAAATGTTATGAGCTTTGCGATGACTACAATTGTTGCCATCATAATTATGTCGTACATCAAGCGGAAAAGTTTTGGTCGGAACTTCCATAACGGCTGGTTCGTTCATGTCGTTCCAAACGCCTTTGACTCCAATTTCTGAAACTAATTCTTTGAATAATCCGGCCCACCATTCGCGAACTTCTGGATTGGTATAATCTGGAAAATTACATTCGCCTGGCCAAACTTTTCCTTTCATATAAGGTCCATCGGCACGTTTGCAAAAATAATCTTTTTCTAAAGCTTCTTTATAAACTGAATATTCTGGATCAATTTTTATTCCAGGATCAATTATCACCACTGTTTTAAAACCGTCATTACTAAGTTCAGTTACCATTCGTTTCGGATCGGGAAAATACTCTTTGTTCCATGTAAAACATCGAAAACCTTCCATATAATCTATATCCAAATAGATGGCATCACACGGTATTTGTAATTCTCTAAATTTTGCTGCAACATCTTTAACGTTCTTTTCGGGATAATAACTCCATTTGCATTGGTGATAACCCAAAGTCCATAGTGGAGGTAATTCTGGTTTTCCAGTGAGATGCGTATAAGTTGTTACTACATCGCTCATTTTTGGCCCATAAATGAAATAGTAGTTCATCTCGCCACCATCAGCCCAAAAACTGGTTACATTTTTTCGTTCACTAGAAAAATCAAAATACGATCTGAAGGTATTGTCAAAAAATACACCATAAGATTTGTTGTTATGTAAGCCTATATAAAACGGTACCACTTTATACAATGGTTCTTGATCTTTAGAAAATGCATATTGGTCGGTAGCCCAATTTTCGACTCTTTTTCCTTTCAAATTGAGATGCGTTGCTTTATCGCCTAAACCATAAAAACTTTCTCCATGAATTGCGGCTTTACTCATTTTGACAATATTGCCGCCATATTCATAACTTTCTTCCCAGTGAAAGCCTATTTCGTCTTCGAGTATAACCGCTCCATTATGATCATAAATACCGACACGAGCATCTTCTTTTTGAATTTTACAAATAACCTTACTAGTTTTTATTTGATAGTACTCTTTTGTTTGTGAAAGGTCAAGTTGATTGTATCCATGCGATTGCGTTTTATCTATTGCATATGAAAAATCATTACTAAAATAACCTTTTGCAGTAAATCGAAATCGTATCATGCTGTCGCGTAAAACTGTAACACGAAGAATTACATTGTTATCAGTTTTAAAATCTATTGAATCTACTTCTTGGCTGTGTGATACTATTTTGGAAGGAAATAAATCTCCTTTATATTCAAGTTCTGTATTGGTAATCATAATTAACTATTTGTGAAAGGGGCGAATTTACAAATTGATACGCCAAGAAAAGAAATATTTTTTTGTAATTATTAACTCCAACGTTTGCGAAGATTAATAAACTTCAAATTTTAACTTTTTTTATAAAATATATCGTATCAAATTAATTTTAAACTTTGTAAAAAACAGCATCTAAAGTAATTGACAGAGTTGGAAATAGTGGACTTATTATTATATCGCCTTCTGTTTGAGGTGGCAAACCAACAAATTTTTCATTTATCAATGTATAAATAAATAAAATTTTGTCGTAAGGTTCTATTATCCAATATTCTAAAACACCTGCTTCTTGATAAAGTTCAAACTTTGTTTTAACATCCTACTTACTATTGCTTTGAGAAACAATTTCGACAATCAAATCAGGAACGCCATCACAACCTTTACTGTCAAGTTTCTTGTCGTCACAAATAACACACAGATCGGGTTGTACGACCGTAGTATCTTTGTATGTTGATTTGATTGGTAATCTTACATCAAAAGGAGCATTAAAAACACTGCACGATGTTTCTTTAAAAAAATTATATAAAGATGAGGCTAAATTTATTGAATTTTTTTTTGATGATTCAAATTTGGACTAGGACTCATTTTACTTATAAAACCTTTTATAAGCTCTACTCGTTCCTTAAACTGCCATGACAAATAATCTGAATAATGATAAGTTTCGGTTAAATCTAAATCTGAAAATTTGGTTACAATTGCCATATTGAAATTATTTTTGCAAAAATAAAAAATGTATTCGAAATTAATTTAAGAAATCTTAAAAACAACTATCCCTAAAGGCGGCAAAATAATTTCTGCTGAAAACGCTTTACCATTCCAACTTTCTTTTTCAATTTTAATAGGTTTTATATTTCTGCAACCACTACCGTTATACGCAACGTGATCTGAATTAAAAATTTCTGTAAGTTTACCTTTATTTGGAAGCCCAATTCTATAAAACTGATGAATAACGGGAGTCATATTAGCCACTATAACTAACTTTTCTTTATCATTATTCCCTTTTCGGATGTAGGCAAGAACCGAATTTTTATTATCAGAATAATTTATCCATTCAAAACCATCGGCAGAAAATTGCTTTTCGTGCAAAGCAGGATAATTTTTGTACAATGCATTCAAATCAGTAATACATTTTTTTATGCCGTCATGATATCCATATTGCAGCAGATGCCAGTCAAGACTTCCTTGAAAATTCCATTCGGATGTTTGACCAAATTCTGATCCCATAAATATTAATTTGGCTCCAGGATGTGTAAACATATAGCTATATAACAAACGGAGGTTTGCAAACCGTTGCCACTCATCGCCTGTCATTCGTCCTTGAATTGAATGTTTGCCATAAACAACTTCGTCATGCGAAAGTGGTAGCATAAAGTTTTCGGTAAATGCGTAGGTCATTGAAAAAGTCAAATCGTTTTGATGAAATTTTCTGTATACCGATTCTTTCTGAAAGTATTGCAAGGTATCGTGCATCCAACCCATCATCCATTTCATGCCGAAACCTAAACCACCAAGAAAAGTTGGTCTCGAAACCATCGGGAAACTTGTACTTTCTTCGGCAATGGTTTGTACTCCTTCAAAATTGGCATAGACAGCCTCGTTAAAATCTTTTAGAAAACTTATAGTATCTAGATTTTCGCGACCTCCATAAATATTTGGCTCCCACTCACCATCTTTTCTGGAATAATCAAGATATAACATAGAGGCAACTGCATCAACTCGAAGACCATCTACATGGTAATTTTGCAACCAAAAAATAGCATTGCTAATCAAGAAGGACCGCACTTCATTTCGACCGTAATTAAAAACGAGACTTTTCCAATCGGGATGATAGCCTTTTCGTCTATCGGGATGCTCATATAGATTTGAGCCGTCAAAAAAACCTAATCCATGCGCATCATCTGGAAAATGTGACGGAACCCAATCGAGAATCACTCCGATTCCGGCTTGGTGAAATTTGTCTACCAAAAACATAAAATCTTGTGGTTTTCCGAAACGAGAAGTCGGTGCAAAATAGCCCACTAGCTGATAACCCCATGACGGATCGTAAGGAAATTCCATTACGGGCATAAACTCGACATGTGTAAAACCAGTTTCTTTGACGTAGGCAACTAGCTGGTCGGCAAGCTCCAAATAGGTCAAAAATTTTCCTTCGGCGTTGCGTTTCCAAGATCCTAAATGCACTTCGTATACCGAATGTGGTTTGTCTAGCGCATTTAGTTCTGGACGAGATTTCATCCATTTGGCATCTTTCCATTTATAATCGAGATCCCAAACTTTGGAGGCTGTCATAGGTGGATGCTCACAATATAAAGAGAAAGGATCTGCTTTTTCGGTAATAATATCGTTGTTGTTGGATTGAATTTTATATTTATAGGCGCTGCCTTTATCTACATTGGGAATAAATCCTTCCCAAATGCCCGACTCGTCCCAACGCACGTTGAGTTGATGCTCGCCTTGCACCCAATAATTGAAATCGCCAACTACAGAAACTGTTTTGGCAGATGGTGCCCAAACGGCAAAATAAACTCCTTTTACGCCATTGACTTCTGTTAGATGTGCACCTAATTTTTCGTATAATCGAAAATGTTTTCCTGCTTTGAAAAGATCGATATCAAAATCGGTGAAAAGAGAATGTGGGATTACTTGGTTCATTTTTATGTTTTTTTACCAATTATATAATAATATTATAGCTTTTTGAACTCAGATGAAACGGACCTCATACATGGATTCAAAGGATTTTTAATTTTTAATTCTAAATTTTTAATTTAATATCCCATAATAGTTTGAATGCCTCGCAGCGGAATGACCGCCCAACGTGGTCGAGAATTGAGCTCATAACCCAATTCATATACTGCTTTTTCTAGTATGCAATACTTGAGCAGGAACTCAATTTCTTGTTTGTAGCCAATATTTAGATTTTCGGATTGTACTTTTTCGACGTAGGTTTCCAAAAATATACCTACAAAGTATCTGAATAATAATTCGGCAGCCTTAAAAAGCGCTTCTTGTTCGTATGGATATTTGTCTTTATTGTTGAAAATCGTAGCATAAATTGCATAATGAAAAGATCGGAATAATCCCGCAACATCTTTTAATGGTGGCTGTTTTACTTTACGATCTCGAATGGTACTTTCGGGTTCTCCTTCAAAATCCAATAAGAAAAAATCATCTCCGTTAACCAAAACTTGACCGAGATGATAATCGCCATGAATTCTTATGCGCTCCGATTTCATTTTTGTCCAATTAAAATCGACAAAGTGCTTGCGGACTAGTTTTTTATTTTCAAGAAATTGTTGTGCTAATTCTAATGCCAAACCGTCCAGTTTGTGCAAGCTGTTTTCTATAATATTTAATCTATTTTGAAACTGATACAACAGCCTATTTTTGAGCCAAACCGTATAATCACCATTGTATGTTGTTGGTGTGAAAGCGGTATCATGAATATCGCTTCCTAGTGCAATGTGCATTTCGGCTGTGCGTTTAGCGAGTGTTTGAATTTTAATAAACAAACTCAAACCAACCCAATCTATGATCTCTGGTGGTATTTCGTTAATCTTCAATCGTTTGAACAAAGTAGTTTCTGGAAGTTTATCTATTTTGATTTTCTTTCGATTCAAATTATCAAAAACGCCATCGAGTTGCTCGAGCATAAACTTCCAAGCGTCGCCCTGATTGGGTACTAACTCTTGCATCAAACCTAGTGTTATATTGCCTTCGGGCAAAGACAAACTAATGCTTCCCATGTAGGCAGGCGAATTCTGAAAATCCATTCGTTCAGTCAAAAATCGGGAAATTTCGTAATCGGGATTGGTGCTTACATAGATACGACGAAAAATTTTGAGCACCGAAGTATCGTTATAAATTATGGAGGTATTGCTTTGCTCGACACCCATAAATTTTGACGACCTATAACTAGTATCGGTTAATTTTGATCCTTTATGAAATATAAGTTTGTCTTTTTTTGACTCTGTAGAATTTATTATATTGTCAAACATTAGTTTGCGGAAGTCGTCTTGGTGCAAGGCATCTACCAGAAAACCATCCAAGCCTCCAAATTTTGCGGGCGCAATTATGGTTTGCGTGTCGAGTTCGTCGGTAGTCATGAAAGCAATCGGCATGAAATAATTCTGAAAAAAAGCTTCATTAAAATTCACTTCCAACAAAACACCATAATAGGTGTTCTTTTTGGAAGTCATTTTGAAATGCTCGACGATTTCGATATACTTCAGCGTACTCGATTTTCCGCCATACCAACGCTTATTGATAATATAATTTTCTAAAATATCTGACGAAAATATTTTTTTGAATTCTTCATCATTAAAAGCATTTTTCCATTCGCTTTTGAAAATAAAAGGCGCTGAAAAAGTATCTTGATTTTCGTTTTTCATAATGTCTTTTTTTGCCACGAATTGCACGAATTCATAGTTTTTATTATCTGTAAACCTTTAAGAAAGTTAAGGTCATTAAGTCGTAATAATTATAACTTTCTTAATAGTTTAATTTTCTGAACTCTATTTCTGAATTCTATTTCTGAATTTTAAATAAATGAAAAGGTAATGTAGGATGCAACTCTACAAAATTCCATTCTTTGTCCCAAATATAACTATTTCCGGTGATTAAATCGGTAACTCTAATTGGTTGTCCGGCATGAATACCTAAGGATTCTAGAGGCAATCGAACTTGGGCTTGTTTGATATAATAAGCATCTAAACTAGCAATCATCAAGGTTTCATTTTCTTTATCATCATCATATTTATAGTAAGCCATAACTTGATCGTTGCTAGTAGCACAAAATTCAATATTGTTTGTTTGTTGTAAGGACGAATTTTCTTTTCTTATTTGATTGATTTTGCCCATCAACATCGTAATTTTATTTTCTTTTTCCCAATTCCAATTACGAATTTGATATTTTTCGGAATCCATATATTCTTCTTTTCCAGGAATGGCTTCAGAAACCATGTATTCGAAAATTGGCCCGTAAATACCTACCGAAGAAGTTAGTGTTGCCGCCAAAAAATATTTTTGAAGATGGGTACTTTCGTTGGCTCCTTGCAAAGCAAACGGATTGATATCGGGCGTATTTGGCCAGAAATTGGGACGGAAAAATTCTTTTTGATTGGTCTGCGTCAACTCGGTTACATACTCTTGTAATTCGGCTTTGGAGTTACGCCAAGTATAATAACTGTAGGATTGTGTAAAACCTTGTTTTGCCAATTCGTGCATAATTTTCGGGCGTGTAAAAGCTTCTGCCAAAAACAAAACGTCGGGATGTTTTTTCTTCACTTCAGCTATGAGCCAACCCCAGAAATAAAAAGGTTTAGTATGCGGATTATCAACACGATAAATATTTATTCCGCATTCTTCAATCCAAAATAAAGCACAATCTAAGAGTTCTTTCCAAAGATTTTTCCAATCGGCACTTTCGTAATAAATAGGCAATATATCTTGGTATTTTTTTGGTGGATTCTCGGCATATTGCACCGTACCGTCTGGTCGCCACTTGAACCATTGCGGAAAATCTTTTACATACGGATGATCTGGAGCCGCTTGCAATGCAAAGTCCATAGCGATTTCAATATCCAATGTTTTTGCTTTTTTTACCAATGATTTGAAATCATCAAGTGTTCCTAAATCGGGATGAATCGATTTGTGTCCTCCATATTTAGAACCAATTCCCCAAGGAGAACCCACATCACCTTTTGCGGCATCGGTGGCATTGTTAATTCCTTTTCGATTCACTTCGCCAATAGGATGCACTGGCGGAAAATATAAGGTGTCGAAGCCCATTTTGGCTACTTTGGGTAAGATTTTTTCGCAATCTTTAAAGGTTCCGTGCTTTCCTTCAGTAGTTGACGCCGATCTCGGAAAAAATTCATACCAAGTACTGAATAATGCCTTTTGACGGTCGACATATACTTGCAATTCTTGACTTTGATTGGCAAGAAATTTAGAAGGATTTGATGTGAAAATGGTTTTTAATTTATCTGAAGTTGATTCTATGATGGCTTTATCATATTCTTTTTCGTCGGCAAAAAGTGTTGCTACTTGCTCTAAATATTTTTTATCAGCTGCAGAAACTTTCTTCAACACCGATTTTATATACTCAACGCCTTCTAGTAATTCGGATTTTACATATTGGTTGTCGGCTATTTTCTTGCCTATTCCGTATTGCCAATTTAAGGCATAATCTACCCAAGATTCAACAAAATAAGTATAATGACCTTGTTTTTCGACCTGAAAAGTTGCTTCATAAACATCATTTGGATGCGAATTCATTCTGATTTCTGTCGTTTTTTTGTCGCTTTCGTGTTTAAAATGGATTACTGCTTGCATCACATCATGTCCATCAGAAAATATATCTGCGGTAACATTTACTTTCTGACCTACAATTCTTTTTATAAAAAAAGCCCCATTATCCAGTTGAGGCAATACGTTTTCGATGATTACTCGTTTTTGATTTTGCATTTTTAAACATCTTTATTTTAAGATTACTAAAATAGGAAAATAATTTTAAAAAAAATGAAAAGTTTTAAAAAGCGTTTTTTTTTAAGTTTTAGACCAGATAACAAATAATTTATTAAGTAAATAATTTCAATAATTAAGTACTGTTTTTACCATATCATTAAAAATAATTTTGTTTGCATATTTAGGATAAATAACTTTGCAATAAAATAGTAATTAAAATTTATTCTGAATTGTATTTACTATAATTTATATTGCCCTCATTAATACAGACAAGTTTTAAATCCAGATCATTATAGCTTTTTCCATAATTATGATCCCCAAACTTTAGCAATTTTATTTTTTATTTTTTGCTCATAAATGGCGATTAATTTTTTATTGGCATTGACCAATGCTTGCTCTTTTTCGATTTGGGAAACGATTTTTTGTTGGATTTCGATTGGTGGCAGTGCGATTTGATATGATTTAACAAAATCAGTAGGTAATCTTTGTAATCCACCAGTTCCTGTCATATTTAATTTTCCTCTTTCTTTAAAATTATCTGTAATTACGTTAAGGTAAATTCATGTTGAAAGTATTCTATTATTTGGTCTAAAAATATAGTATTCACTTGAACCAAATCCAATACCGTTTGTTAGATTTTTTGCTACTCCAGCTTTTCCATTTTCAAAACACGGTGTAACTTTTGCTAATAAAACATCGTCTTCTTTAAAATATGTATATCCTTTGAATACTTCGTATAATGGTTTTATTTGATTAACAAAAAAATCAATTTGGTTTTCGTTCATATCAGCCATAGGAACAAAAGAAACTTCTGTGTCATTTTTTAAATTGCTTATTTCGGATTTTTTTGGATTGATTTCACAAATATCTTCAAAAGCAATCATTTCCCAACTTGCATCAATCTCAATTTGAGGTTTGTAATTATCAACTACCATTTTGGCACCATCAATAATTTTTTGATAACTTTCTATTTCGGCAACAATTTCTTCTTGAACGGATAGTGGCGGAAGTGGGATTTCTAAAGTTCTAAAACTTGTAGTAGAAAGCTCTTTAAAAGTTCCACCTGTTGCCATTGAATTCATTTTATCAACAAGCTTAGTCATCATTAAAGCAACATAATATGTGTTAGCCTTTGTAAAATCATTGATGATTATATTTTTGAAACCTTGATTAGTTGAACATCCTTCTTTGTTTATAGCAATTCTACCTATTGTTGCCCTTATTGAAACAAGTATTGAATTTAAAGGTAAAATTTTTGCAGATGAATTTTTCAAACCTTTATCAGTAATTTTTCTTTTAGTTTCTGTTATGTTTGAAATTAATTCAGAAGATGGTAAATCAGCTAAAGTTGCCCAATTAATATCTCCATTCCAATATTCTGTAATTTCTGAACTTGGTGTTCCGCCCGATATTACTTTGAAAATAGTTTCGTTAGATAATTCAACCATTGGAAAAGTTGAATCAGTTACAAACAATTTTTTGTATCGCTCCCCACTCAAATTATAATCGCCAGTTTTTCCAATTTCTTCCTTGCCAACCGCTTATGCCAAAGTGGTGTTTTCAAATAGTTTATTTTCTAGACAATTGGTTCTAAAAGTTTGCAAAGTAGCAACGGCCTCTTCCAATTGTCCACCTTTTACAGCGTTGCGCTGCGAGCCTAAACCATAACCATCATTGTCAATTTTTATAAATAAAACGTTTTTGGTTTTTTTAGCCAAATCGGCATCCATTAATAATATCGAGGTTTTTACGCCGCTGTATGGGTTAAAAACGCCTGCGGGCAAACTCACAACGGCATACAAATGTTTATCTACTAGCATTTTGCGCAAGGCTTTGTACGCCGTACCACTCTAAAAAATTATGCCTTCGGGTACAATAATTCCTGCTCGTCCTTTTGGGTTTAGGTGCTCGGCAATATAATCTATAAATAATACTTCGCTACGGTTGCTGGTAATCGTAAATTTTTTGTGTGGTTGTATGCCGCCTTTCGGACTCATAAACGGTGGGTTGGCAAGCACTACATCAAAAGTTTCGTCCCATTTTTCTTCGCTACTCAAAGTGTCGTACTCGTAAATATGTGGGTCAGAAAATCCGTGTAAATAAGGTTTACCAAACTCATTCGAACCATATCGGGCGATATGTCGTAACCAATAAAGTTTTTAATTAAGCGTTTGCGTTCATCGGGAGTTAATACATTATTATTTTTTTCTTTAATATGCTTAAAAGCCGATATCAAAAAACCTGCTGTTCCACAAGCTGGATCTAATATCGTGTCGGTTTTACTTGGGTTTACAGACGCTACCAAAAAATCGATAATATGTCGTGGCGTTCTAAACTGTCCTGCATCTCCTTGCGAACCCATAACCGACAGCAAATATTCGAAAGCATCGCCCAGTTTTTCGCTGTGAGTATATTCAAATTCGCTTATGGTTTTTAGAAACATTTTTAGGGTTTCTGGATCGCGATAAGGCAAATAGGCATTTTTGAAAATATTGGCAAACAATTCGGGAATATTAGGGTTTCTTACCATTCCTTCTATTGCTTCCGAATAGAGTTTTAGCATTTCAGTAGCGCTAACTTTGGTGTCAAAAAGATTGTCCCAACTGTATTTTTCAAACGGAATGTGAATTTGTTTTTTTGCATCGTTTGGGTCTGTAATTGAATAATCCGAAAAAAACTTTGCAGTGCCGCCCAACTCAATAGCTTCTTTATCCATGTCGTCCATGAATTTATAAATAAGCGCAATGGTAATTTGTTCGATTTGCGATTTTGGATCAGGCAATTTTCCTACCAGAATATCACGACAATCGTCTATTCGTCTTTTTGTTATGGTGTCTAACATTTTATTTTATGGATTGTTTGTTTGCGGTTATGCCGCAAAATTGTCGAGATTTATATAATCTTTGATGTACACAGGAATTACTTCTCTGTACTTTGTAGCTACATCTTTAAACTGCGAAATAGTTAATGTTGGGTTGGTTTGAAGAGCCTGAAAATCTTTGGTTTCGATAATTTTCCGAATATCTTGATCTACAATATATGCCTTGAAGAAATATTGTAAAGCCCTAATATTGACATCTTCTTCTGGTGGATAAATAGATATGAATTTATCAAATTCTTCATTTAGTAATTCGTCTTTGGATTTGAATTTTGGAATAATCCCGAATATTTTTTCAACCATTTCACGAATAGAAATTTTACGGTCAACTTTGGCTGCTTTTCGCAGTTTTTCCATATTGAAATATTCATTAATTTTATCGAGAATTTCATTTTAAATATAGCTAACCACTTGTTCCCAATTTTCTAGAGCTACATTTTTTCGGATGATGTCATCCATTGTAATTCTATTTTCAAATTTCTGCATCATTCGATCAATTTTCATTTCTTCGTATCCTATTTCAATTTCTTCCATTACTAGCAATGGGTCGAAAATTTCACTAGCATATTCGTAGGTTTTGGTTCTTTCGGGCGGAAATTCGTTTGTTCCTTTACTTGGTTTTGGTAATTTTAAAACTTCATCATAATTAAATTCTTTTTCGAAATATTCGCAATTGGCAAAAAAATCAAAAAGTTTGAAATGCTTTTTGTCTTCTTGAATTATTTCGTCTTCGTTTAGTTCGTTTTTAAATTTATAAGTGAATTTATTTTTGCGGGTTCCACGACCTTTTATTTGTACAAAATCTGACGGGCTAAAGATTGGTCGCATCATGCAAAGATTCAACAAATCGGGACAATCATAACCAGTTGTCATCATACCAACGGTTACACAAACCCTTGTTTTACTCGATTTATAACCTTCAAGAAAACTTGTTTTTCCATTCAGATTATTATTAGAGAAGTTGGTTGTCATTTGTTGTGCGTCATCAACTTGAGAGGTTACTTCTACTGCAAAATCTGAATTGTATTTGTTAGGATATTTTTTTTCGGCAAGATCATTGAGAATTTCAGTAATCTTTCGAGCATGATTTTGACTTACTGTAAAAATAATTGTTTTTCCAATTTCTTTAGAAACAGGATCTTTCAGAGCGTTTTCTATAAATGTATGACAAAGAATTTGATTAGTTTTTTCAGAAAAGAATTTCTTTTCAAAATCATTAGAAACAAATATTTCTGTTTCTTCGTCATCATCACAAGGAACAACAACCGAATATCCTTCGTCTGAGAGCAATTGTGTAGTAATTTCAGTTCTTGCATCAACAACTATTGGATTTCTTAAAAAATCATCCTGAACACCATTTATGAGTGTATAACTGAAGGTAGATTCTCCACTTTCACAACCAAATGTCGTATAAGTATCTCGCAACATTCTGCGTTCTATTTCTCTTGGGTCATTTATTTTTATTTGGTCAATATTTACGCCTTTTAAGTAATTTTTTGGTGTTGCAGTTAATCCTAATTTATAACCACTAAAATATTCGAAAACTGCTCTAGAATTTCCAGAAACAGAACGATGTGATTCGTCAGATATCAGTAAATCGAAATCAGTAGGATCAAATAAATCTCTGTATTTATTGTTAAAAAGTAATGATTGAATTGTAGTAACAACAATCTCGGCTTTTCTCCAGTCTGATTTATGATGTTTGTAAATAAATGTAGTATAATCGGGCTTCAAATAAGCATTGAAATCTCTATTTGCTTGCTCCTCTAATTCAATTCTATCTACTAAAAATAAAACTCTTCTTGCATTTCTAGTTCTTAAAAATAACTTAATAACAGCTGCTGCAGTTAATGTTTTTCCAGTTCCAGTAGCCATTTCAAACAGAAAACGATCTTTATTTTCTTTAACAGCTTTCTGAATAGATTGAACAGCGTTTAACTGATAATATCTTAAAAACCGTAGTCCATTATTCCAGATAAAATCGGTGCTTTTTTCAATTGTTCCTCTCCAACTAAGATTTTGCAGATAATCGGGCATTTGAATTGTAGCTATGTAATTATTTTCAACAATTTCATTAGCTAAATCTTCACGTTAACTGTTATTTTTCAGAAAAATGAAACCGAAAAAAAACTTAAATTTTCTTTGAAAGTTACCTAAATTTGGTAACTTTACAAAAAAAATAAAAGTTATGGGACGAAATACATCAGTTTCTTTAGGTAATTATTTTGAAAGTTTTGTTGACAACAGAGTTTCAGAAGGTAGATTCAAAAATGCAAGTGAAGTTATTCGTGCAGGTTTAAGATTATTAGAAAATGAAGAAAATAAAGTAATTATTCTAAAAAACTCAATTAAAGAAGGAATTGAAAGTGGAATCGCTGAAAATTTCAATCCAAAAAAACATCTTGAATCTTTAAAAGCGGAAAAAAGAAATGTCTAAATATTTTTTATCTAATAAAGCTGTCGATGATTTATCTAAAATTTGGGATTATACTTATGAAGTTTGGTCAGAAAATCAAGCCGACAAATATTATTACGAATTGCTTGAAGATTGCCAAGAATTATCCAAAAATCAGAATTTAGGACGAAACTATCTCGAAATTGATATAGAAATTTATGGATTTAAATCAGGGCAACACATAATATTTTACAGAACTATAAACGAAAACGAAATTGAAATAATTCGATTTTTACATTCAAGAATGGATTTAAAAAACAAAATCCAAGAATAAAACAACAGTTAACAGCGGTTTGCAAAAATTGGGGTTTTGGTCTTGA
>JANOPO010000056.1:0-24776 GCA_031422015.1 Flavobacterium sp.
TGCTAGTGTTAAACAATATAAGATGTAAGATTATAGATAGAGTTTTTAGTGTAATTAAAAGAGAAACACCATATATCAACACCTATAAATTTGCCAGTTAAATAAAAATCAAATTTACTTGCATATCATCATAGAATACGCGGGCGACAGTTCCAATTTAAAAATCAGCAATCAAAAATCGTTAATCAAAAATCAAATCTTATCTTTGCCCCATGTTTCAACTCGGCAAAACCATCGTCTCCGAAGATATTCTTCAAAAAGATTTCGTTTGCAACCTATCCGCTTGTAAAGGTGCGTGCTGTGTCGATGGCGATGCTGGCGCACCTTTAAGTGATGAAGAAGTCAAGATTCTAGCCGAAATTTACCCAAAAGTAAAACCCTTTCTTCGCATCGAAGGCATCGAAGCTATCGAACGATTAGGCACATCAGTAATCGGAACCGACGGCACCACCGAAACCACTTTGATTGATAATAAAGATTGCGCCTATGTTATTTTTGATGGTAAAACCGCACTTTGCGGCATCGAGCAAGCCTACAACCAAGGCGAAGTTTCCTGGAAAAAACCGGTATCTTGCCATTTGTATCCCATTCGAGTTAAAGATTTTACCGAGTTTGCCGCCGTCAATTATGACCGTTGGGATATCTGCGATCCAGCCTGTTCTTTGGGTGCCGAACTGGAAGTACCAATTTACAAATTTGTCAAAGAAGCACTCATTCGTCGTTTTGGCGAAGATTGGTACATGGAACTCGAAAAAGTGGCGAAAGAACTCAAAAAATAAATTTTTCGAAAATTAGTTTTCATTACTTTTTCACAACCACAAAAATCCTTTTGTTTATAGCTAGCGAGCCATTTTATTGTTTTTTTAAAACACTGATTATTAATGTTTTAATAATTATTTATTTACAATAATTTATTTTTGCGTTGTTCAAAACTACTTCCAATTGTGGATAAGTTTGACTTTCATTTTCGGTTTCAAATGCCAATCTTTGTAACCACAAGAAAAGTTAATTATTTCCCAATAAATTCTACAAATATGTCTCAAATCGAACCAATCCTTCAAGAAAACAAAAATCGTTTCGTTATTTTTCCTATTAAACACCACGACATTTGGGAATGGTACAAAAAAATGGAAGCTAGTTTCTGGACAGCCGAAGAAATCGATTTGTCGCAAGATCTAAACGATTGGAACAATAAATTGAATAACGAAGAACGCTATTTTATAAAACATATTTTGGCTTTTTTTGCAGCTTCCGACGGAATTGTAAACGAAAATCTAGCGGAAAATTTTGTTTCAGAAGTGCAATATGCCGAAGCAAAATTCTTCTACGGTTTTCAAATCATGATGGAAAACATTCATTCTGAAACCTATTCCTTATTAATTGACACTTACGTTAAAGACGAGGCCGAAAAAACCGAACTATTTAATGCCTTAGAAGTTTTTCCAGCCATTAAGAAAAAAGCGGATTGGGCTTTACAATGGATCGAATCGCCATCGTTTGCTGAGCGTTTAATCGCCTTTGCAGCTGTTGAAGGAATTTTCTTTTCCGGTGCATTTTGCTCGATTTATTGGTTGAAAAAACGTGGATTAATGCCTGGATTAACCTTTTCGAACGAGTTAATTTCTCGTGACGAAGGCGTTCATTGCGATTTTGCAGTGCATTTACACAACCATCATTTGATAAATAAAGTGCCAAAAGAAAGAATTCGTGGAATTATCGTTGACGCGTTGAACATCGAAAGAGAATTCATCACAGAATCATTACCTGTTTCTTTAATTGGAATGAATGCTGGATTAATGACACAATATCTAGAATTTGTTGCCGACAGATTGTTAGTAGAATTGGGTTGCGATAGAGAATACAATACCTCAAATCCATTCGATTTTATGGACATGATTTCGTTGCAAGGCAAAACGAATTTCTTCGAGAAAAAAGTAGCCGAATACCAAAAAGCAGGAGTTATGAATACCGATGTTGAAGCGCAAAAAATTACATTTGACGCTGATTTTTAATTTGTTATTCGTAAATTTGATTTATTAAAACTAAAATTATGTTAGTCAAAACCACTGTTTTAGAAACTTTAAAGCGTTTTCCTGATAATTTTTCAATAGATGAATTAGTTGAAAAACTATTAATCTTGGAAAGAGTTGAAAAAGGCGACAAACAATCAAAAGAAAATAAAGTGATTTCTGAAACTGAATTAGAAAAAGAAATTAACGAATGGTTCAAATAAATTGGACAGAGCAAGCTGTTTTTGATTTGAAAGATATTAAAATTTATATTTCAAAAGACAGTAAATATTATGCTCAGAAAACAATTGCTAGTATAAGATTTAGAACTCAAATTTTAAAATTATTTCCAGAATCGGGACGAATAATTCCAGAAATTGAAGTTGAAAACTACCGAGAATTAATTGAAGGTAATTATCGAATTATGTATAAAATTGTTGATGAATACCGAATTGATATTTTGAGTGTTTTTCATTCGGCGAGAAATTTGAAAACTGACGATTAAAATAAAAAACCAAGAAACTCGAAAATTTCCGAGCGATTGAATTGGTTTAGCCCCGATAGAAGTGAAAATCCTTTTGGTTTTTTCTTTAAAAACCAAAAGATTGCAACGATAGCGGGAATAGCTCCAAAAAAATAAAAAGCAAATTAAAACTTTGCTTCTTTGTGCCTTTGTGCCAAAATAATATAATACAATTAACCCCGAAATTGCAAAGGGATTTGCTTTTTCACAAAACAGAAAAGTATGTACGTTATAAAAAGAGACGGTCACAAAGAGCCTGTAATGTTCGACAAAATCACAGAACGAATCAAAAAACTGTGTTATGGATTAAATGATTTGGTTGATGCTGTGAAGGTTGCCATGCGAGTAATCGAAGGATTATATGACGGTGTTTCGACATCAGAATTGGACAATCTTGCCGCGGAAACCGCCGCATCAATGACCATTGCTCATCCAGATTATGCCCAACTTGCCGCCAGAATTGCCATCTCAAACTTACACTCCAATACCAACAAATCGTTCTCGGAAACCATGAACGAAATGTACCATTATGTAAACCCACGAAACGGGCAAAAAGCACCACTTTTGTCGGAAGAAGTACATAATGTTATTCAGACAAATGCTGAATTTTTGAATTCGCACATTATATATACACGAGATTTCAACTACGATTATTTCGGTTTCAAAACTTTGGAACGCTCGTATTTATTGAAGATTAACGGCAAAATCGTGGAGCGTCCGCAACACATGCTCATGCGAGTTTCAGTTGGAATTCACTTAGACGATTTGGACTCGGTTTTAGAAACTTACGACTTAATGTCGAAAAAATTCTTTACACACGCCACACCAACATTGTTCAATGCTGGAACTCCAAAACCGCAAATGTCTTCTTGCTTTTTATTAGCAATGCAGGATGATAGTATTGACGGAATTTACGATACGCTCAAACAAACGGCAAAAATATCCCAATCGGCTGGCGGAATAGGACTTTCTATTCACAATGTTCGTGCAACGGGAAGTTACATTCGTGGCACAAACGGAACTAGCAACGGAATTGTGCCAATGCTTCGTGTTTTTAACGATACTGCTCGGTATGTAGACCAAGGCGGCGGAAAACGTAAAGGTAGTTTTGCGATTTATATCGAAACTTGGCATGCTGATATTTTTGATTTCTTGGATTTGAAAAAGAATACTGGGAAAGAAGAAATGCGTGCTAGAGATTTATTTTTTGCAATGTGGACTTCGGATTTATTCATGAAACGAGTGGAAGAAAACGGCAACTGGACGTTGATGTGTCCTAATGAATGCCCAGGATTGTATGATGTTCATGGCGAAGAATTTGAGAAAATGTACACCGATTATGAGGCAGCTGGAAAAGGCAGAAAAACCATCAAAGCACACGAACTATGGGAAAAAATTCTAGAATCGCAAATCGAAACTGGAACACCATATATGTTGTACAAAGATGCAGCAAACCGTAAATCGAACCAAAAAAATCTAGGAACCATCCGCTCGTCGAATTTGTGTACCGAGATCATGGAATATACTTCGAAAGACGAAATTGCAGTCTGCAACTTGGCTTCTTTATCATTGCCAATGTTTGTCGAAAACGGTAAATTCAACCACGATTTATTCTTTACAGTAACCAAACGAGTTACAAGAAACTTGAATAAAGTTATCGACAGAAATTATTATCCGGTTTTAGAAGGCGAAAACTCCAACAAACGCCACCGACCAATAGGACTTGGCGTTCAAGGACTTGCAGATGCATTTATCATGTTGCGTTTGCCGTTTACAAGCGATGAAGCCAAAACATTAAACCAAGAAATCTTCGAAACCATGTATTTTGCCGCAGTTACTGCATCGATGGAATTGGCAAAAGAAGAAGGACCGTATTCGAGCTATAAAGGGTCGCCAATATCCGAAGGAAAATTTCAACACAACCTCTGGAACATCAAAGACGAAGAACTTTCAGGTCGATGGGATTGGGCAGCATTGAGAAAAGAAGTTTTAGCGCATGGCGTAAGAAATTCACTTTTGGTAGCACCAATGCCAACGGCTTCCACATCGCAAATTTTAGGAAATAACGAGGCATTTGAACCTTACACTTCTAACATATACACGCGTCGCGTTTTGTCGGGCGAGTTTATCGTAGTAAACAAACATTTACTAAATGATTTAGTGGAACGTGGTTTGTGGAACGAAACCTTGAAACAAGAATTAATGCGCGAAAACGGATCGGTTCAAAACCTCAATATTCCTCAAGAATTGAAAGAATTGTACAAAACCGTTTGGGAAATGAAGATGAAAGACATCATCGACATGAGCGGCCACAGAGGTTATTTCGTAGATCAATCGCAATCATTAAACTTGTTTATGCAAGATGCAAATTACTCAAAACTCACATCAATGCACTTTTATGCATGGAAATCGGGATTAAAGACCGGAATGTATTATTTGCGAACCAAAGCAGCTGTTGATGCGATAAAGTTTACACTCAACAACGACAAAAAAGCAGAACCTATTGAAGTTAAGGAAGCACCAATTGCTATCGAGGTTGAGGCAGTAGTAGAAACTACGTCGATGACCAATCAAGAATACAAAGCCATGATCGAACTCGCCAAAAATGCTGGTCCAGAAGATTGTGAAATGTGTGGGTCATAAATTAGAAAACAAAAATTAGAATATAGAAAAACAGTTATTCAACTTAACGAATAGCTGTTTTTTTTTGGAGCAACTTCCCGCCATCATTCCAAATCTTTTTGTTTTTCTAAAGAAAAAAAACAAAAAGGATTTTCCCTTCTGTCGGGGCTAGGCTTTGCAGTTACTAGAAGATTTTATACCTTTGGAAATAAATTATCAGAACCATGTCAAAAGAAAAAGGAGTTTATACCGGAATTATAGAAATAGATGCCGACGGCAATTTTTTCTGTGGCGAATATTTGTTGGATTATCAATACACCACAGCAAGTTTCAAATTGGGCGATGTAGTTAATCTGAAAACCGTAATCGCCAATCCAAGCGACAAAAGTTACAATCAATATCCAAAAAAATCAAAAAATTTCTTTTTAGCCAACAAAAAAGAAAGCAAAGACTAAATTTATGCTTACAACAATCCGAACTACAAGTATACATCCTGATTTTGTTTATTTGACAGCACTCTTTGATGACTATTTGATAGATATTGATGGTGATGAAAAAGATTTTTTTGCACAATACAATCAGATTCCGTTAAAAAATGTAATCATTTGTTGTGAAAATGAAAAAGCCATAGGTTGTGGTGCTTTCAAGCAGCACGAAAATACTACAGTGGAGCTGAAACGAATGTTTGTTTTGCCAGAATATCGTGGAAAGGGCGCTGCAAATTTAATTATAAACGAACTAGAACTTTGGGCATTCGAACTCGGAAATCAAACTGCAGTCTTAGAAACTGCAATTAAACTGCCAGATGCCATTCGATTATATTCCAAAAAAGGATATTCCAAAATTGAAAATTACGGACAATATGTAGGAGTCGCTGCAAGTTATTGTATGAAGAAAATTTTAAAATAAATTATACCTTTGAAATTGTTTAAAATTTGAAATCATATATCATGTCACTTTTTAAAATCATTGAACCTAATTCATTTTCAAAAATACTTATTTGGAAAATTTCCGAACCAGTTGATAAGCTTTATTCTGAAATTATTTTAAACGAAAACTCCCAAACAAGATTGCAATCCATGAAATCCGAAATGCACCAATGCGGATTTTTATCGATTAGAAAATTATTGAACGAAGCAGGATATTCCGACTTCGATTTATACTATGACGAAGAAGGAAAACCACATTTGCATGATAAAAAGTTTGTATCAATTTCGCATTCACATCAATTTGCAGCACTAATAATAAGTGACAAAACTGTTGGGATAGATTTAGAATTGCAAAAAGAAAAAATTCTAATAATTGCACCAAAATTTATGGATGTTTGCCATCTCAAAAACCTTTCTCATGAAAATCAAATCAAAAAAGCAACCATAATTTGGGGAATAAAAGAATCAATTTTCAAAATCAAAAATCAAAAAGGCATTAGTTTTCCCAATCATATTTTTGAATCTGAATTCAATTTGCAAGATAAAATAACTAAAGCCCAACTGCGTGTCGATAATAAAACTGAAGATTTCGAAATTCATTTTCAAGAAATCGAGAATTATATATTAGTTTATGCCTTCGAAGAATCAAAAGAAAAAATTTTTATTAATCAGCCAAAACCATCGTCATCCGTACAGCAATAATGTCGACAATTTATAACCAAATAGTAAATTTAAAAACAGATAACCAAAAATTACTGGCCATCCTTATCGATCCCGATAAAATCGATTTGTTAGCTATTGAAACTATTTCAAAAAAAATAAACCAATCGCCAGCAACCCATATTTTGGTTGGAGGAAGTTCTTTTGAAGGAAATCATTTGAACAACTTGATTCAAAAATTAAAACATAATTGCAAGCTACCGGTTTTACTTTTTCCAGGAAATTCATCACAAATTTCTAACAATGCCGATGGAATTTTGTTTTTAATGTTACTTTCTGGTCGAAATCCAGATTATTTAATCCAGCATCAGGTAAATGCCGTTCCGATTCTCAAAAAAACCAATCTCGAAATTATATCTACAGGATATTTACTGATCGAAAGCGGCTGCGAAACTGCCGTCGAACGCGTTAGCAAAACCAAACCATTATCAATTTCTAATCCTGAATATATTTTGCAAACCGCTCAAGCTGGCGAATTTATTGGCAATAAACTCATATATCTCGAAGCTGGAAGCGGCGCCAAAAATGCTGTTCCATTAGAAATTATTAGATTGGTTTCTAAAAATTTAAAAATTCCACTTATTGTTGGCGGTGGCATACGTTCTTTATCTGAAATAGAAAAAGCGCACCAAGCAGGAGCCGATTTGGTAGTTATCGGCACAGCTTTCGAAAACGATCCTAATTTTTTCAAATCCGAAATCAAAAATCGTTAATCTTCAATCAAAAATCAAGTGTTAGACTTTTTAATTTCACAATATAAAAATACGTCGCAAACCCAAATTATTTTGGAAGCAATTGCGTTTGTATTCGGAATTTTGAGCGTTTGGCTTGCCAAAAAAGAAAACATTTTGGTATATCCAACAGGGATAATCGCTACAATAATAACTACTTATTTACTTTATCAAGCCGCATATTTTGGCGATATGACCATGAATTTTTATTACTCGATTATGAGTGTTTACGGCTGGTTTCGATGGAAATCATCTGCAAATCAACCAGCTTTAAAAATTTCACGAACCACCCAGAAAGAAAAAATTATTGGTGTTGTTTTATTTTTTCTCACGATGGCAATTACCTATTCGGTTTATGTTTTTTTCGATTACAAACTTGAAATTCCCAATTATATTGATATTTTTACATCAGGAATATTTTTTACGGCCATGTGGTTCATGGCGCTAAAAAAAATAGAAAACTGGACACTTTGGATTATTGGTGATTGTATAGTTGTGCCATTATTTGCCTATCGTGGATTAGGAATGTTGGCTTTGCAGTACTTTATTTTTACAATTTTTGCTATTTTAGCATACATGCAATGGAAGAAAATTTTAGCAAAATTGATATAGATCAGATAAATTCATGCGGAATTCCGTTACAGAAAATTGAACAACAACTTCAATTTTTCAGAAACGGAATTGCAAAAATTATTTTGGATCGACCAGCAATTATAAATGACGGAATTATAAAAATTTCTGAACTTGAAGCCGCCAATTATGCCGTTTTTTTTGATCAAAAAAATCAAAATCTTAAACTCGAAAAATTTGTTCCCGCATCCGGAGCAGCAAGCAGAATGTTCAAGTTTTTGAATGAGTTTTTAAATGAATTTCAAATCGAAAGCGAAACTATAAATGCCTATATTAATCGAAAAAATGACACAAACCTTGCTGTTTTTCTTGCAGGAATGGAAAAATTTCCGTTTTTCGAAAAGATATATAGTCAACTAAAAATTGATTTTGCAGATTTCAATTTTTGGGAGAGAGATAGAAAAAACCTTCATTTTATAAAAATTATTTTAGACAAAAATCAATTAGATTTTGCAAATAAGCCGAAAGGAATTTTACCATTTCATAACTATCAAGATCATATTGCAACGCCAGTAGAAGAGCATTTGAAAGAGGCTGCTTTTTATGCAAATTCAAATCAAAAAGCCTATCTGCATTTTACTGTTTCAGAAGAGCATCAAAATGCTTTTGAATCAATTTTGGAAAAAATAAAACCCAAAATTGAAGCCGACACAAATACAAAAATCGAAATTAACTTTTCTTATCAAAATAAGAATACCGATACAATTGCAGTTGATGTAAATAACAATCCTTTTCGTGATGAAAATGGAAATCTGGTTTTTCGTCCAGGCGGACACGGTGCATTAATTGACAATCTGAATCAATTGAATGCCGATATTATATTTGTAAAAAACATTGATAATGTGATCCAAAATCATGTTGCTTTGGTTGCTATGTACAAAAAAGCATTGGCTGGAATATTGATAAAACTTCAAGATCAAATTTTCAGTTATTTGATTCAAATTGAAAAAAACGAAATTCAATCTGATCGAATTCAAGAAATAATTGATTTTGCTGCAAGTAAATTGAATGTTGAAATAATAGGGAATTTCGACAAGTTTACCGACGATAACAAGTTATTGTATTTAAAAAAGATTTTAAACCGTCCAATTCGTGTTTGCGGAATGGTTAAAAATGAGGGAGAACCAGGTGGCGGACCATTTTGGATTATTGGTCTAAATGGCAAAGTTTCATTACAAATTATCGAAAGTTCACAAGTTGATTTATCAGATGTTTCTCAGAAAAAAATACTTGATAGCGCCACACATTTTAATCCAGTTGATTTAGTTTGTGGCTTAAAGGATTATAAAGGCCAAAAATTTGATTTGTCAAATTTTGTCAACGAAAACAGAGGCTTTATTGTAGCTAAAACCAAAAACGGGAAAGATTTAAAAGGCTACGAATTGCCTGGATTATGGAACGGCGCTATGGCAAAATGGATTACTATTTTTGTAGAAGTGCCGTTAATAACATTCAATCCTGTCAAAACCGTCAACGATTTATTAAAAGCTGCGCACCAACCTCTATAATGGATTTAGAAAAAATTATATCCGAACTTAGTTATAAAGCTGTCCGAAGCTCTGGACCCGGCGGTCAGAATGTGAACAAAGTTTCCTCAAAAGTGGTTTTGTCTTTCGATTTCCTGAATTCGCAAGCGTTATCAGACGAAGAAAAAATATTTGCTCAAACCAAATTGAAATCCAAGCTTACTCTCGACGGAATTGTGATTTTAAATTGCGACGAAGAACGAAGTCAACTCAAAAATAAAGCAATAGTAACCAAACGTTTTCTTGATGTTATACAAAAAGCACTAGCCGTTCCAAAACCTCGAAAACCCACCAAAATCCCAAAATCGGTTATAGCAAAGCGACTAAAAGCGAAAGCTACAAAATCTGTAATCAAATTAACCCGTAAAAAACCAGAGTTATAAATGTCAATTGCAATGTCAATTTTAAAAATCAATATCAAGATATATTTTTTTAAAAATTGACTTTTGATATTGCAATTGATATTGTAATTGTTGTACATTTGCATTGTCTCAAAAGGGGTGCTCTACCAAGGGCTGAGATTATACCCAATGAACCTGGGCAGGTAATGCTGCTAAGGGAAAAATGACAAAAACTAGTGTGCACGCTACCATTTTGTCATATAAAACAATTTATAAACAAGAATAATTACCTCTTTTTATTTGTAAAAAACTTTACAAATGAATCTTAATTACACCAGCTTTATTAGCAAAAAAAATCATTCAGCTTTAAGTCTTTTTTTTAATAGTCAATTATTTATTTTCTTTCTGCTATTTTCTATTTTATCATTCTCGCAAGATAAAGATTCTACCAAAGTAAATAAACTTGACGAAGTTTTGGTTTCGGCAACGCGAGTTACATCCAAGACGCCTATGACATTTTCTGATTTTTCCAAAAAAGAAATTGCCAATCGTAATCTAGGGCAGGACATTCCCATTTTAATAAACTTTTTGCCATCAGTAGTCACAACTTCAGATGCTGGAAATGGTTTTGGATATACTGGAATTCGAGTTAGAGGTTCAGATGCCACTCGAGTAAATGTAACCATTAACGGAATTCCATATAACGACTCTGAAAGTCAAGGAACTTATTTTGTAAACATGCCCGACTTTGCTTCCTCGTTGCAAAGCGTTCAATTACAACGCGGCGTAGGAACATCAACCAACGGCAGCAGTGCTTTTGGCGCGAGTTTGAACATGCAAACCGAATCCTATTCAGAAAAGGCATCAGGCGAAATTAACAACTCATTCGGAAGTTTTAATTCGCGAAAACACACCGTAAAATTCAGCACGGGATTGTTGGACAACAAATTCGAATTGGCTGGGCGATTGTCGAAACTACAATCTGACGGTTTTGTAGACAGAGCATTTTCAGACTTAAAAAGTTATTTTTTGCAAGGAACATTTGTTGGCAAAACCACTTTAATAAAAGCATTGGTTTTTGGCGGAACCGAAAAAACATATCAAGCTTATTACGGGCTGGAGGATAAAGAAAAATTACAAAACGATCGAACATATAATGTTGCTGGAATGTATGAAGATGCCAACGGCGAAACCCAATTTTATGACAATCAAACTGATAATTATCAGCAAGATCATTACCAATTGCATTGGAACGAAAAATTTTCTGAAAACTGGAATACAAATTTGGCAGTACATTATACCAAAGGAAAAGGGTATTATGAAAGCTACAAAGTTGATGCAGATTTAGCAAAATACGGTCTGGAAACCAATTTAACACCAGTAGTCACTTCAACAGATTTAATCAATCAACAATGGCTAGACAATGATTTTTATGGCACAACTTTTTCTTTAAATTATAAAAATGATAAACTTGATTTTATTTTTGGAGGAAGCGCAAACAAGTATGAAGGCAAACATTTCGGGAAAGTACTTTGGGCAAAAGAAGTTCAAATAGCAAAATTTCAGCAAAAATATTATGATGATTTTGCAACGAAAACTGACGCAACCATTTTCGCTAAAGTCAATTATCTAATCACAGAAAAATGGAATATTTTTGGAGATTTACAAATTAGACAAGTTGCTTATAAAGCTGATTTTAATCCCTCGGATTTAATAAACAAAAACTATACTTTTTTTAATCCGAAAGCAGGAATTACGTATACGATCAGTAAAAATGCAAATGTATATGCTTCGTACGCTAAAGCCAATCGCGAACCCAACCGAACCGATTTTGAAAACGGAAAACCAAAACCCGAAAGCCTTGACGATTATGAATTAGGATGGCGATTTGCGAATTCTAAAACCATTATCAACATCAATGGGTTTTATATGTTGTATGCAAATCAACTGGTTTTGACTGGTGCCATTGACGAAGTAGGATCACCAATACGAACCAATGTTGGCAGTAGTTATCGTGCTGGAATTGAAGTAGATGCATCTATTAAATTTTCAGATAAAATTGCAATGAAACCAAACTTCACGATAAGTCAAAATAAAAACAAAGATTTTTATTTTCAGCGAGATGGCATATTACAAAATCTTGGAAATACAACCATTGCTTTTTCACCAAATTTAATTTTTGGAAATCAACTTTTAGTTTCGCCTATTAAAAATCTCGAAATCGGATTATTGTCAAAATTTGTCGGCGATCAATATATGGGAAATATCGATTCTAAAAATTCTAAATTGAAATCTTATGCCGTGAATGATTTATCTATTTCTTACGAAATTATACCAAAAACAATTTTTAAATCAATTACAATCAATGCGTTGATTAATAACATTTTCAGTCATAAGTACGAAAGCAACGGATATTTTTATACGTTTGACGATGATTATTCCAATCCTCCAATAATCAAAACTGTAGAAGGAGCCGGTTTTTATCCGCAAGCGGGAATTAACTTTTTGGTTGGTTTGAATTTGAGATTTTAATTAAAAACCCTAATATTTCCTAGATTTATAACTTCAACTTGATAGGGCTTCATGGTATATTGCGCATCAGTAGTACCTACACCAGTAAAAAGGCTGTATTTAAGATTGTCGCAATCGCATTTGGCATCTTGGCCCACAACTTTCATTGTCGAGCAATCGCTAGGATATTGGTTTGGGCAAGCGGCTTCCCAAGCACGATAATCGGTTTCTGACACTCGTAAGACAATGATGCCTTTTATACCAACACCTTGTGCATCAATATACATTGCATTAACGTTGGACTGTAACGGCTGAAAGGAAGGTAAAGTTATATTAATAGGATATGAAAAAGAATAATCTGGCAAAAACGGATTGACATTTCGTTTAGAGTCGCTTGAGCAACACCAAAACAAACCAAGAAATAAAAGCGTTAAAGAATACTTTTTCATTTTTTTAAAAAAAATTAATAAAACAAAAATAATTTATTTAACTTTGAATTCAGAATGATTAACATTTAATTTAAGATTTAAAAAAAATACTATATTTGCAAAAAGAAATTCTACTGCGGTAGAATTTCTTTTTATTTTTATATAAAACAACGAAATTATGAGTGCAGTATCTTATTATACAGTAGAAGGATTAAAAAAATTACGAGACGAACTAGACCATTTAAAAAGCGTGATGCGACCTAAAGCATCTGCTGATATTGCCGAGGCGCGCGATAAAGGCGACTTGTCTGAAAATGCCGAATATGATGCTGCCAAAGAAGCACAGGGAATGCTCGAAATGCGTATTGCAAAGTTGGAAGAAGTACATTCAAATGCAAGATTAATAGATGAGTCTACATTAGATTTCTCGAAAGTTTTGGTACTATCGAACGTGAAAATAAAAAATCAAGCAAACGGAATGGAACTAAAATACAGTTTAGTTGCAGAAAGTGAAGCTGATCTTAAAACTGGAAAAATATCAGTAACATCTCCAATTGGAAAGGGATTGTTGGGTAAATCTGTTGGTGATATTGCCGAAATCATTGTGCCAAACGGAACAATCAAGTTTGAGATTTTAGAAATTTCGAGAGACTAGAGTCAGTTGGCAGTTTTCAGTTATAGTGTTAGTATTCAGATATAAATATAATCTTTTTTATGTATATTTTCTTTCCGTCCCCAATCTCTTCGTCTTTCATCTTTTAATTTACAAAAAAATGAGCTCAATTTTTACTAAAATAATTAACGGCGAAATTCCAAGTTATAAAATTGCCGAAACTGAGGAGTTTTTGGCTTTTTTGGATGTAAATCCTAATGCAAAAGGGCATACTCTGTGTATCCCAAAACAAGAGATCAATAAAATATTTGATATTGAAAACGATTTGTACATTGGATTAATGCAGTTTTCTAAAAAAATTGCACTTGCACTAGAAAAATCGGTTCCTTGCAAACGCGTTGGAATGGCCGTAATTGGTCTTGAAGTGCAGCATGCTCATGTGCATTTGATTCCGTTAAATGAAATGGATGAAATGCGTTTTCAGAATAAAGTTTCGTTAACAAAAGAAGAATTTGAAGTATTGGTTATGACCATTCAATCAAATTTGTAGATATATATTTAAACTATGAAACAACTTCTTTTTTGTATCATTTTCTTAAATTCATTAAGTATCTTTTCTCAATACGATGAAGTAAACCACGATTATTATTGGTCTCAAATTGACAGCACAACAGCTATGGTTGGGGCAAAAAATTGTTTTGTACGTTCGTTGCCAGATTATAAAGCTACAATTCTAGACTCTTTACAACTTGGAAATGAAATTTTTGTAGAAAAATCTACAGATAATAACTTAAAATTAAAAGGAATAAATGTTTCTTGGGTTTCAATTTCTTTCAAAAACAAGTTGGGAAACATCCAAAAAGGTTTTGTTTGGAAAGGATTCCTTGCATTAGGGTTTGTAAAAACCAATCAAAATTATTTTTTGACAACCTTCGATAAAATTGAGAAAGATACCAATGCTGAAAATTATGGGATTAATAATTATTCATTTTCTGTAAAAGTTTTAGACAAGAATAAAACTTTTTTGACGCAAAAAACTATTGAAAAAAATGTTTCCGAAAGTGCTTTTTTTCAAAACAAAAGCATCGGCGGTTTGGGTTTAAAAAACCTTGCGGACATTTATAGAATTAGCTTTAGTGGCCAAGCTTGTGGTATCCCAACGTATTATTTATATTTTGGGTGGAACGGCAAAAAGCTGCTTGAATTGCCCGAAAAATATGAAGTTGGTGATGCTGGTGCTTATTATCATGCGGAGGATTTTATTTTTCCGAAAGAAGCTGGAGGCAAACCCGACATGATTATCCGTAAACATAAATCGGCTGAAAATAATGATGCTTCGGGTACCGTTGACACCTATGTTTTCAATGTGGAGCAATGGACTGAAACTTATAAATGGACCGGAGAAAAAGCTGTTTTTTTGAAAAAAAGCATAATAAAAAAATTCGTTGAAAAAGAGTAGTTTAGCTTTTCCTAAAACTCACTTCCATCGTTGTGCCTATACCAACTTCTGATTTATAAACTCTAATTTTTCCTTTATGATATTCTTCAACAATACGTTTTGTTAGCGATAAACCCAATCCCCAGCCACGTTTTTTGGTTGTAAAGCCGGGTTCGAAAACAGAGTTAAATTCTTTTTTTGGAATTCCTTTTCCAGTATCTGAGATATATATCTTTACAAACTTACCTTCGTTTTCGATTTTTACTTTTAATTTTCCTTTACCTTTCATGGCATCTATGGCATTTTTCACCAAGTTTTCAATTGTCCAGCTGTGCAAAACTGGATTTAATGCAACGATAACTGAATTTTTTGGTGCTTTAAACGAAAATTCGACTTGTTTTGAAAACCGAGACTGCAAATAATCGTAAGATTCTTGGGTTTCTGTTACAATATCTTTGTTTTCTAAAACGGGTTCGGAACCAATTTTCGAAAAACGATCAGTGATGGTTTGTAATCGCAGAATGTCTTTCTCGATTTCGGTAATTGTAGTTTCATCAACATTATCCGCTTTCATGATTTCGACCCAACCAATTAATGAGGATAACGGTGTGCCGATTTGATGCGCTGTTTCTTTGGCCATTCCAGCCCAAAGTTTGTTTTGCGTAGCGAGTTTTGTGCTTCTATAAAAATTATAAACTACAACACCAAAAAGCACAATAATTAGCAATAATGTAATCGGATAATATTTGAGCTTATTGAGCAAATCGGAATCTCCATAATACAAGTATTGAAATTTTCCTGGTATATATTCAATTCGGATCGGCTTATTTTGGTTTTTCAGTTTTTGAAGATATTTCTTTGCTTGTAGTGAATCTTTTTGTAAATCATCTTCAATATTTATTGTATTTATAATTGTATTATTTTCTAGAAGAATAATTGGAATTCTCGCATTCTGAATTATTTTTAGCGGTAACTCAATGTCTGCATTGATATCAGCATTTTGCAATGTTTTTTGAGCGGCTGCCCAATGCTCCATCTTAACTCTTTCTTCGTCCTTAAAGATTTGAAAAAATATATAGGTGTTCCAAAGTATCAAAATAATGATTACAAATGATACTACTATTAATATCCAACGCGTTTGATTTTTTCTATCAGAAAATTGCATTTTTTTTCGAAAAGTAGTAAAAATTAATGATTTTTAAATTAAGAGTTTTATAATTTATCAATTTTGTCATGCATTGCAACTTAGTATTGATTTTTTATTGCTGCTATTTTCAAAAAAATATGTAGAAATCAAAAAATTATTCAATACATTTGTAAATTATTAATAATCAATACCGAAAGATTTTCTTTCAATATGGAATCAAGTTAAATTCTTGAACTGTCGTGCAACTGTAAGTTTCGTTATTTAGAAATAAGTCAGATACATAATATTGATTTTTGCTTGAGCATCACGAAAAGTGCCTAAAGCAAACAAAGTCATCACAGCCCAAAAATGTGAGTTTCTGTTTTGTTTTATTCACTAATTTTTTAATTATAAAATGAATAAAATATGGTATCAGAATATGAAAAAGCCTACGCTAATTATTTTCAAAAACTAAAAATCGTTAATTTACCGCTACTATCGTGGGGAATTTTTAGTAATGAAAATTCAGAAATTTATCAATACAATAAAATTCAAAATAGTTGGATTGATAAAGAAATTTTTAGAAATATAACGATCGATTTAAAAAAAGAAATTCTAATTACAGATCAAGATTTTAATATAGTTTTTGCAAGTAGTGGAATTTTTAATATTACTGGTTATCAATCAAATGAATTACTGGGCAAATCTCCAAAGATATTTCAGGGATTGAAAACTAACGAAACATCTAGAAGCAATATTCGAAATGCTGTACAAAATAAATTGCCTTTTAAAGAAATTATTTTAAATTATAAAAAAGATGGATCGACCTACAAATGTGAGATTGAAGGTTTTCCAAAATTTAATGAAAAAGGTGAATTTCTTAATTATATAGCATTCGAGAAGGTTGCAGCATAAAAAAAATGAACTTTGAAGAAAAAATAAGGCAGTCAGAAACAAGAATATTTAAAGCTGTTTTCCCAAATACTACCAATCACTACGATACTCTTTTTGGAGGAACCGCCATGTTATTGATGGATGAAGTCGCATTTATTACCGCAACGCGTTTCACCAGAAAAAGGTGTGTAACTGTTTCGTCAGACAGAATTGATTTCAAAAAGCCAATTCCTGCTGGTACAATAATAGAATTAGTTGGAAAAGTTTCAAAAATTGGAAATACAAGTCTTGACGTAAAAGTAGATATTTATATAGAACAAATGTACGAAGAAGGCAGTGAAAAAGCCATTTCAGGTAATTTTACATTTGTTGCTTTAGACGAAAATAAAAAACCAGTTCGAATTTTTAATAGTGAAATATGAATATAAAATCCAGTATAAAAACTGGATTTTGGTTCATTAATTCATCATAATTTTATAATCAATCTGTCGAAAAGAAATAAACTTAATTGATTTTGATTGATAATATAACAATTTTCGCAATTCAAATAAATCATTCAAATCCAACAAAATCATTAAATTTTCTTGAATCGACGGAATCGGAATATGTTTATTGTATATCGAATGTCGATATTCCTGTTTCCAATATTGCTCGTCAATATTTTGAATGTACTTTGAAAAACATTCTAATTCATTCAATGTCAAATTAAAATTGATGTTTTTAAACAACAACTGATACATTTCTGAATGGTGACAATAAAGCAAAATTCCGTCTTTGGTTCTTTTCAAGTAATTGACTTTGCACATATCCGAAAAGATTTATTTTGTGATATAACCATCAATAATTTTACTTATTTCTTCTCTAGAAGAATCAGGTTTTAGGGCAAACAATTTCATAAAAAGCGGTTGCTTGTCTTGCGAAATTTGCATTACCAAATCTTTATCTTTCACAAAAATAGTTTCCCATTTATCACGAACTTTTTTCCAAGTCAAAGCATTTTTTTCCCAGTAGTTTTGTGCTATAATGCATTTTGAATCGTCAACTTTTGTATAAGAATCAAAACCTTTCTCTTTTGCTAACAATACATCTTTTCCGTTATCATTTCTGACAATTTTCTCATTATCTTGATTGTGAATCCAGCCTTCTTTTGTGATTTCGTGGGTATTTGTTCTTTTCAAAACATTATAATCACTTCTTACAGTGTGCTCACGTCTAGGCAATGGCGCATCAGTAGTATTTGTCCAAAAATGGCGGCCATCAACGTGCAACCATGTTGCCGAACCTTCATATCGTGGGCTATCATCAACCTGATAAACACGTTGTGTCCACTGTCCTTTCACTTCATTTTTAGATTTTGTTTCAAAATTCCAAGTCAAATCTTTTTTAAAATCATAGAATTTCGTGTTTTCAAATTCCCAATCTTGACGCCAATGTTTGACAATATCATCTTCGGTTTTGCCAGTAATTAAAATGTGTTGCATTACTATTTTGTTTTGTTGGTCTTCCACCAATTCTACCCATTCTAAACCATAATCATTTTTGGTTTTAGATGGTTTATACAAACTATCTTTTGTAAACTGAAACGTTTCCGCAAAATTAAATTTCACTTCATAACAGCCGCACATTGATTTTATGGCTTTTTGGTCTTCTACTTTTTTATCATTTTTGGCATTTACTAATTGCCCAAATAATGAAATAACTAAAATTAAAATTGATTTATTCATTGTATATAGGTTTTAAAATTTCTTTTGCAAATATATTATATTTATTTAGAATAATTAAAAATAAGATAATATATTTGCAGAAATTATTTAGAATGAATCTTAACAATAAATTATTTCTGCTCTTTTTTCTTGTTGTAATGCAATTGCATTCACAGCAAAAAGATTCTGTTGCTTCTCAAAAATTAGATGAAGTTATCGTAACTGCCACACGAACCGAAAGACAATTATCCTCTTTGCCATTACCAGTTCAATTAATTTCAAAAGCACAAATCAAACAAACTGGCGCTTTAAAACTCAATGATATTCTCGAAGAACAAACGGGTTTAATTGTAGTACCTACATTTGGTGGGGTTTTAGGAATCCAAATGCAAGGTTTAGATTCGCAATACACTTTAATCTTAGTAGATGGTGTTCCTTTAGTTGGTCGTTCAGCTGGAACTTTAGATTTAAGTCGTGTTACAGTAAACAATATCAAACAAATAGAAATTGTAAAAGGAGCATCGTCTAGTTTATATGGCTCGGAGGCATTGGGTGGCGTTATCAACATTATCACAGAAGTGCCAAAAAACAAAAAATTTAGTGGAGAATTAAACAGCCGATTAGGAACTTTTTTTACTGCCGATAATAACTTAAATTTTGGTTTTGGAATAAAAAAGTTGAACATAAACGCATCTATAAACGCATTTTCAACTGATGGTTACGATTTAGACAAAAGTACAGATGTTGCTACAGTTTCTCCCTTTAAAAATGTAACAACTAGTCTACAATTAAAATATTTTTTATCAAATAAATTGAATTTTTTAATTTCAAATAGGTATTTCAATCAGTCAAATGATGTTGATTTTAATTTTGGAAACCGAAAGACTTTAGGGTCACAAAATACTAATGACTACAACAGCCATTCAAGAATTTTTTATAATCCAAATAAAAATTTAAGTTTTTTAGGCGAATTTTATGCCTCGCAATATTTTGTAAAAGAAGAAGTTCGTTTTCAAGATAATAACAATTTATTTTATGATGATTTTTTTAAAGAAAATCTAATTCGGCCAGAAATTCGTTCCTCATTTAAAAAACGAAATACAAACTACACTTTTGGTATTGGCTATAACTTCAATAACCTAGAACGTACTTATTTCTCTGAAAAAGCATTGAATAATTCCTATTATGGTTTTTTTCAATATGATTACAACATTGATAAAAAGTGGAATGTTTTGGCTGGAATTCGCTATGATAAAAATTTGTCTTATGCATCCGTTACAAGTCCTAAACTGGCATTAAATTTTAACCTCAATAAGCAATTTTCCCTTCAAGGTTCCATAGGATATGGTTTTAAAGCACCCGATTTGCGCCAGTTGTATTTTGATTTAGAAAATCCAGCTGTTGGTTACATCGTTCTTGGACATAATGTTGTTCTTGAAAAAATAAAGCGTTTGGAAGAGCAAAATCGAATTGTAATAATTATGGTACCAATTATGGACATTTTCAATACACCTATGAAACCTGAAAATAGTGTTAGCTATAATTTTTCTGTAAAACACAACAGTAAAATTACAAAAAACTCGATTAATGCTTTTTATAACGAAATTACAAATCAAATTGAAACATTAGCCATTGCAAGATTAACAAACAATCAAAATGTTTTTAGTTATAAAAATGTTGCTTCAATTTATACTGCAGGTTTAGAATTCAATTTATCGATCAAGATTACAAATAATATTGATATTTCTGGTGGTTATCAATATTTAATTGCTAAAGACAACGATGTGATTCAAGATTTAAAAGATAAAAAAATATTTGCTCGTGACCCAATTACTTCACAATCTTTTGAACTCAAACAATCTGATTATTTCGGATTATTCAACCGTTCTAAACACGCCGCCAATTTTAAATATTTTATAAAAATCCCAGCCTGCAATCTCAACCATAATTTTCGTGCCACTTACAGGAGTAAATACGGTTTGTTTGACACCAACAACAACGCTATTCTCGACAATTATGATGTTTTTGCAAAAGAGTATGTAATTTTTGACACCTCAATAACAAAAAAAAATCAAAGAAAAATTTGAAATACAAATCGGCATCGACAATATTTTGAATTTTACAGATACACAAAATGCAACCAATTTTGCAGGAAGATTAACCTATTGCAAAGTGCAATACAATTTTTAAATAACCTTAAATAAACAACTATGATTTCACTAAAACCCAAAAGAATAATCATCATTATTCTAAACCTTGTACTCGGCGGAATGCTACTATTTGGCGGAATAGAAAAATTTGCCAAACCAATTCCTGCACCAACTTCCATGATAGAACAAATTAAAAAAGGCGAAGAAATTGCACCAAACATCGAAGTGCTTAAAATCAAAAACTACATTTTTGGAATGAAACAAACCAATTATTTCTGGCAATTTCTAGGAATAATAGAATTACTAGCAGGACTATTGCTAATCAGTCAATTCTTTTCAAGAATAGGTGCTTTTATTGCAATGCCAATTACCATCAACATTTTTCTATTTCACGTTTTTTTAGAACCTCACGAAATAGGTGAACTTTTCCAAATGTCAGGATTATTAATCATCAATATTTTGCTAATTGCATTTACCTACAAAATTTGGAAACCGTTACTCATCAACAAGAATTTTTATTAAACCTTTAAATATATATACAATGAACAATTTCAAATCAATTTTAGTACTTGCAATTTCAATCGCCTTATTTTCGTGTTCCAAAGACGACGAAACAACGCCTACTCCAACACCAAGTCCAACCGCTTTGGAAGTAAAAACGGTAACAAATTTATTTGCACCATCAAGCGGAATTCCACCAGCAACAACGGGCGATTTTGTAAAATTTAATTTTGCCACAAATCAAATTGTTACCACAGGCGACAACTGGGATGTTGCTTTTCGTGCCACCACAATAGCAGTAAATGGTGGAGTTGCTGGAAATGCAACCGAGCCAAACAGAACTGGCGTTGGAGCAGCATCAGTTTTAACTGGTATTTTTGCAAATATTATTGCTGCACCAGCTGACAATTTGTTCAATCAAGATACAGCAACTGGAAAAGCAATTCCAACAGGTTCAAACAACGGTTGGTACAATTATAATTCTACAACCAATGTAGTTTCGCCTATTGCAAGGAAAGTTTTGGTTATTAAAACCCACGATGGCAAATATGCTAAAATGGAAATATTAAGTTATTATCAAGATGCTCCAGCAAACCCAGCAGGAACAGAACCATCAAGAAATTACAAATTCAATTTTGTGTACCAACCAAATGGTACAAAAAATTTCTAAAAATTTATTTTGATTAGTTTTTACGAAACCTTCGATCAATTATTTTGAGAGAAGGTTTTTTGTTTTTTGGCTTAATTATTGTTTTCTACTATTCTGTAAATCGTATATTTGTAAATCATAATATTTCAAGAAATGACTAATTTATTTAAATCGATATTTTTGTTTTCTGTTTTGTTTGTAACATCAAACACGGTTTCTGCACAAAAAACAAACCAAAAAGCAGTTATAAAAACAACGTTGAATTGCGATCATTGCAAATTATGTGAAACTTGCGGTCTGAAATTCAAATCAGAAATGCTAAAAATAAAAGGTCTTAAAATGTATGAACTTGATGATCAAAAAATGATTTTTACAGTTTATTTTAATGAAAAGAAAACAAATTTACAGACTATAAAAATTGGTATTTCCAAGCTAGGATATGATGCAGATGAAGTAAAAGCAACAGCCGACGGAATTGCAACACTAGACGATTGTTGTAAAGTTTAGGATTTTTTTGAAAATAAAATTTATTATTTATTTTATCTCTTTTAGAATTGATATTAAATCTTTCGCATTCAAAAAACTACTTTGCTGAAAAATAATCTCGTTTTTAAAATTCAAAACACATAATGTTGGATAATTAATTTGTTTGTTAATAGTTCCTAATTCAATTCCCAATTCGTGAATTCCAGAATTGCTTCCATTGGGTTTGAACACAAATTCTTGGTTATTAAAAACTATTTTTCTCTTTTCTTCTGCATTAAAATCTATAAAATAAAATTTTTCGTTTAGTAATTTAATTACATTTTCATTTTTGAAAGTTTTAGATTTCATAGCCTGGCAATATTTGCACCAATCGGTGTGAATAAAAACAATTGTATTTCGTTGCTCTATTTTTTGTAAACTGTCCATTTGTTCAAATTCAACCAAATTCAATTGGGCAAAACCTTGTGGAATTGCCCAAAATAAATTAACAAAACAAATAAATATTTTCATTATTTTAAAGTATATCTTAATCCAAAAAAACCTCTAATTCCTTGATTTTGCGCATAAACATACGTCGTATCAAAAGTCAAACCATACGGATTTTGGGGTGTTGCCAAAACTTGTCCGTTACTGTCGTATTGCACATTTGCATCAAAAGGATCATTGGCACCTGCAATCAAAAAAGGGTTGTTTTGTTTGGGTAAAAAATTCAATAAATTTTTCACACCTGCATACAATTCAAAATCTTTGAAGCCTGAATAGGTGAACTGTATATTTTGAATACTGTGAGTTGGCGAGTTTGGTGCACGTGGATCTAAATCATTCAACAATGGCAATTTCATTGAACCATACAAATTACCAGTATAATCTATGGTTAAATGTACTGGTTTTATTTTATACGAAACATTCCAAGTTGCCGTAAAACGTTCAGTTAAAACAGGAATTGTACTTATTCCGTTTTCGATATTTCGGTTATCAAGAAATGATATTCCAGTAATTATTTTTAATCCGTTAGGGAAATTCACGTCAATATTGCTTGTAATTCCTTGACTTATAGCATATCCGTTAATATTGTCATAAATTATTTTGTCAGGATCGGTCAAATAATCATTAATGATTTTATTGCTAAAACGAGTATAGAATGCTGAGGTTTCTATTCCGATAAAGGTGCCGTTTTCAAAATTAAACTTCTTGATATAATTCAAATTCACATTTATAGATTGTTCGGGTTTTAAATTATTTTTTATTACAACTTCACGCGAACCAGTCAATGCAGCATGATCTTCGGTAAATAAATTGACTACTCTAAAACCTGTACCAGCATTTAATCGGATAATATTATTGTTGTTTATTTTTAATTTGTAGGCAATTCGTGGCGTAAAAATATTTCCGTGAAATGAGTTGTAATCATACCGTAATCCCAACAAAAGTTTATTTTTGTCGTTAAAAGCAATTTCGTCTTGTGCAAAAATCCCTGGTAAAAATGTTTTTTCGGCTTTGTTTTCTCCATTTTGTGCAGTTGCTGGCGTGTTATCATCATAATAATTATAACGCAAAGCAGTTCCAAAAAGCATGTCGTGTTTACCTAATTTTTTGTCCCAAATGAGCTGACCAAATGCAATTTTTTGATTGGCAATATAACTCGTTGTTCCGTATCGGCTATCTTGATAATGCACATTTCCCGAAAACGAAAACATAATTTTTTCGGAAGTTGGTAACTGATAACTCCCCAAAAGTTCGCCACGTTTAGTATAAATACTTTCGCCATAAATTTCGTTTCCGCCTCGGTGTTTTGGTTCCCAACGCATATCACCACCAAAACGATCTTCATAAACACCACGACCTGCAAGAGTAAACAATCTATTTTCTTTTCTAGCAAAAGTCCATTTTTGAAATAATGAAATTCTGTCTGAAAGCGTTACATCAGTAAAATTATCGTTGTCGTTATCGACGCGACTTCCGTATTTGAAGTAATTCAAACCTAAAATTGAGGTTGCTTTTTTGCCGATATTAAACTTAAAACCCAAATCGAGATTGTTTTCTAAATAAGAAGTCGTAAAATAATCTGCCGAAAATAAAGGTGCGTTTATTGGATTTTTGGTAATGATGTTGATTAATCCACCAACGGCTTCACTACCATAAAGCGACGATGCTGGTCCTTTTACAATTTCGATGCGTTCTACTAGTGAATTTGGAATTCCAGACAATCCATAAACAGTTGATAAACTACTCACAATGGGCATTCC
>JANOPO010000057.1:0-22327 GCA_031422015.1 Flavobacterium sp.
GAGCCAACATTGCGACGAAAACCAAATACATCAGGTTAATCATCTTCTGTCTAGGGGTTAATTTTCCTCCTGCCATTTTTTTTTAATTAGTTAGTTAATAATTTAGATATAGTTAAAAAACTAATTATTGTTTGTTACTCATTGCAGATAACATACCTCCGTAAACATTGTTCAAAGATGACAAGTTTGAAGTTAATGATTGCATTTGATCTTTTAATTTCAAATTATTTTGAGCAATTTCATCATTTATTTGAGCATTTCTAGATGCACTTTCTAATTGAATTTTATATAATCCATTCAAAGATTCCATTTGACTTGCGGCAATTGCCATTTCTTCAGCATATTTCTTTTGACCATTCATAGAATCGACAGTTGGAGAAATTGCTTTTGCTGCGCCTTCAAAATTTTTGATACTGTTTCCAAGACTTGACATCAATTCGCCATCAATTTTAGCTTCTTTTAACATGGCATCTAGTTTTGCAGACAATAAACCTTGTGCATCTTCTGGCTTTTTAGCATCTTTCTTTTTTGCATCACCACCAGCTAATTCTGGATATACTAAAGACCAATCTAATTCGTTATCAACTGGTTCGAAAGCTGATAATGCAAAAATTATTGCTTCTGTAACAAGTCCGATTGTTAACATTAAGTTACCAGTAATAGGACCAAATTCTAAGTGTGTAATTTTGAATAATGCACCAAGGATTACAATTGCTGCTCCCATACCGTAAGCGAAATTCATCGCTTTTTTGCTTAATAATGCCATAATAATTTAGTTTAGTTAATTGAGTTTAGTTAATTTGGATTTATTTATCTTTTTTTATTTTTAGCTTGTGTAATGTTAGTACCCATGTAGTCTTGTACCGTTCTAAATCCAATATAACTTCTTGCAGTATCTTGGTATTCAAAATCTCTAGTACTTACTTGTAACATATAAGAAACGTCTTTCCAAGATCCTCCACGAACAACTTTACGTTGATTCTTATTGTCAAGAACATTTGGATTCATTGATGAAACATATTCGTACGAGCTTGGATCGTAAGCAGAATCCGTCCATTCGGCAACATTCCCAGCCATGTTATATAAGTTGTATCCATTTGGATCATACGATTTGGCCTCTACAGTATATAATGCAGTATCAGCGGCATAATCACCTCTATTTGGTTTAAAGTTTGCCATAAAACAACCCCTATCATTTTTAGTGTATGGTCCACCCCACGGATAGGCACCAGATTCTAAACCACCTCGGGCAGAATACTCCCACTCGGCTTCAGTAGGAAGTCTAAAGGTATTTACTAAATCTCTACCTTTAGTTTTTTGCTTAATGTATGTGTTCTTCTTTAAAGTTCTCCAGGCGCAAAATGCTTTGGCTTGTGTCCATTTAACACCGACCACTGGATAATCTCCGTACGCTTGATGCCATAAATAATCGTTATGCATTGGCTCATTATAAGAATATGCAAAATCCTTTATCCATACTGTTGTATCAGGATATACGTTTACTTGTTCGGTCTTTATGAAATCTTTTCTTTTTCCGACTTTAGCTTTTGCAGCGGCTTGAATATCCATCCAAGAATATCTAAATTTTAATTTATTAACATCGATTGTTCTTAAACCATTATAAGATTCTGCAATTGGCACATACATACTATCCATAGCTTCAGCATAATATGCATCAGGATATCGTGAAGTATCATTAATTAATTTAACTTTACGATTTAATTTTCTACCTGCATAGGCATCATCAGCTGTGCCTACACTGTAATAATTTTCATACATATACTTATCGTATGGCGACATCTTGTCTGGCTCTGCATCATTAAATGCATAGTCGCCTATACTGCCAGTGACCTTGCCAGATTTTCCACCTTTACCTGAAGTCGTGCCACCAGCCGTACCGCCGCCGCCAACTTCGTCAGCAAGAATAGCTAACCTAACTCTTATAGTAGAATCTCTAACCCACTCTACAAATTCACGGTACTCACTATTTGTAATTTCTGTCTCATCCATATAAAAAGATCTCACAGTAACAGTCTTGGTAGTTGCGTCTCCAATATTTGCTAAATCGTCATCAGATTTACCCATAATGTAGGAACCTCCGGGTACTAAGGTCATTCCATAAGGTTTCTCAGGATGCCATTTTCTGCCTTTGGCACCAACTAATTCACCTTTGTCTCCTGATCCACCACAACTGGCTAGAAGAACTGTTAACACTGAAAATGAAATGAATTTCTTCATATTAATTTGGGTTTATATTGTATTCGTATCTAAGATCGCAAACCTATTTAATTTTTATTTAAAAAACAATTAAACGATATTATATTTAAAATCTCGGAACAAAAATAGAATTAATAATTATAACTAAAAAATATATTCTCGATAAAATGCAAAAAAAAACGATTATAGTGCTAAAAAAGCGTTAAACTGTATGATTAAAGCATACAAAAATAAAATATTTTTGATAGCTACTTTAGGTTTTGGTGTTAAAAAGAACCCTTTCTTTGAAATTTCCACCATCTTTCAGGAAATTCTTTATTGCAAGCCGAAAGATATTCTTCATAGGAACATGGTAATAACGTATGTTTTTTAATTTTATTGCTTTTGTTTGATTGTAAAGAAATTTCTAGCCACCATCTATCTGATTTATTGCTTTTATAAAAAATTAGTTCTTCCTCATCAAACGGTATTATGTACCGTATATAACTTTCTTTACCTCCAAATGGATATTCGTTGGACCTGAAATTAAAACCTTCAATAAAATACCAAATTATTTGTGCAATCAATACTGCTTCTTGTTGCGTATTAAAATGATTAAAAATTCCGAAAAGTGTAGTTTTATCACTGATGCCAGAATACCTTGATAAAGCACAAATTTCTTTGCCGTCAAATCCATTGGGTTTGAAAGATAGAAGATTTCCAGAATTTGAAGATTTTACAGACGATAGATCTAAAGTTACAAAATCTGCATCCCTAAAAACAGGCTCTGCTACGGCTATGTTATTTGTAACTTCACCTAATCTATAGGCATCAAAATAAAATTTTTCGATTAAATCAATTTCTTCCTGCGAATTAAAATAGGTTTGAAAACCAATGTTACTATAATTAAATAGATTAGTAGGTTCATCTGAAATAATTTTTGACAAATAAGTTGCTTGATTTAACGCTACTGAATTTGACCCTAAATCAAACTTACTATCGATTGCTACCAAATTAACCATTTGTTCCATGTCGTCGTAAGCTCTGTACAAAGGATAGGTCAAATCCTGAGTTCCTCCAATTATTATTGGGAGCACATTTTTCTTTAATAAAAAAGCAGTCACTTTTTGCAAAGCGAAATAAGTATCTTCTTTGGTTTCGCCAGCTAGTAAATCGCCTAAATCGGCAATTGAACTTTCCCAGTTGCCCGGATATAAACTGTAAAATTCTTTTCGGATAAAATCTAAATTAACTTCTGAAGTAGCATTCGAATCGCCACGATTTTCTAAAACACCAATAATAGCTATTTTTATTTTCTTCAAATCAGGAAAATCATCATTGGTATGAAACACAATTTTGCTTCCCAGATGCTGTGAAGATAAATTGTTAACATAATCAAGAATATCCGCTTCTAAAGGTTTTAAAAAATCTAAAGCCATATTACTTCTTTTTAGCTAATGTTTTTTTTGTAGCTGGCTTTTTAGCTGGTGCTTTTTTTGCAGCAACTTTTTTAGCTGGCGTTTTCTTTTCAATCATTTCTTGTACTTGAGACAAAGTTAGTTTCGAAGCATCGATATCTTTGCTTAGTTCTATTTTGATTTTTCCTTTGGTGATTTCCGATCTTCCCCAACGTGCTTTTTGAACCAATATTCCTTCAGCTTCCCAATTGTGAATTACTTTATCTATATTTTTTTGAAGTTTGTCTTCAATGATATTTTCGATATCTTGTTGCGACAAATTATTGAAATTATATTTCGTGCTTACGTTGATGAACATGCCGTTCCATTTCAAGAAAGGTCCAAAACGTCCCGTTCCTTTTTGAACGCCTTCGCCTTTATAAACAGCAATTGGCGCATCGGCAAGCATTTTTTCGTCAATTAGTTCTTGTGCTCGAGGCAAATCAACATTTAATGGCTCCTCGCCTTTTGGTAAAGAAACGAACATTGCACCAAAGCGAATGAATGGCCCATAACGACCGTTGGAAACTTCTACTTCTTCTCCTTTATATATACCTAAATTTTTTGGAAGCAAAAACAAGTTCAAAACTTCTTCTAAAGTAATGTTTCCAATATTTTGTTCTTTTAATAAACTGGCAAATGTTTTTTCTTCATCATCAGGTGCACCAATTTGAGCCATTGGTCCAAATTTTCCTAATCGTACAGAAACTGGTTTTCCCGATTTTGGGTCGGTTCCCAAAATTCGTTCGCCACTTTCCCTTTCGGCATTAGCTTCGACATTTTTAACCGTTGGATGAAATTTATCGTAAAACTCCTGCATCATAGTGCTCCAGTTTACATTTCCTTCGGCAATTTCATCAAAATCTTGTTCGACTTTTGCGGTAAAATTATAATCTAAAATATTATCGAAATTTTTAACCAAGAAATCGGTTACAATAGTACCAATATCTGTCGGAACTAGTTTTCCTTTATCAGATCCTGTATTTTCTTTTAGTAATTTATCAGAAATTTTTCCAGATTGTAAGGTCAATTGCGAGTAATTACGTTCTTGTCCGTCAAGATTTCCTTTTTCAACATAATTTCTGTTGATGATAGTAGAAATCGTTGGCGCATATGTTGATGGACGACCAATTCCTAATTCTTCCAATTTTTTTACCAAAGAAGCTTCGGTATATCTTGCTGATGCTCTAGAATATCTTTCGGTTGCTGTTATATAATTGTTTTGTAATTTTTCGTGTACCTTCAAAGCTGGCAACATGCCTTCTTGTTCTTCATCGTCTTCATCATTGCCTTCAAGATATACTTTTAGGAAACCTTCAAACTTGATTACTTCTCCTGAAGCTGTAAAAATATCTTGGTGATTATTGGCTTCGATTTTCACATTAGTTCGTTCCAATTCTGCATCAGCCATTTGAGATGCTAAAGTTCGTTTCCAAATCAAATCATATAAACGAGCTTGATCGCGATCAATATTTACCGTATGTCGAGACATATCCGTAGGTCGAATCGCTTCATGCGCTTCTTGTGCGCCTTTTGATTTATTTACAAAAGTTCGTGGTTTCGAAAATTCCTTTCCATACGATTTTGTGATTTCGGCTTGAGCGGCTTCCATCGCGTCTTTCGATAAATTCACCGAGTCAGTTCTCATATAGGTTATCAATCCTGCTTCGTACAATCGTTGCGCCAAGGACATTGTAATTCCTACTGGAAGATACAATTTTCGGGCAGCTTCTTGTTGCAAGGTTGATGTTGTAAAAGGACCAGCTGGAGTTTTTTTGGTAGGTTTGGTTTCTAGATCTCCTACCTTGTATATTGACCCGATATTTTTATTCAAGAATTCTTCAGCTTCTTTTTTGGTATTGAAATTTTTAGGCAACTTGGCTTTGAAAGCTTTCCCAGCTTCGTTTACAAATTCTGCTTGAACGGAATAGGTTGCAACAGCTTTGAAATTGATAATTTCACGTTCGCGTTCTACAACTAGTCTTACTGAAACGGATTGTACACGACCAGCAGAAAGTCCGCCTTTGATTTTGCGCCATAAAACTGGTGACAATTCATATCCAACCAATCTATCCAAAACACGTCTTGCTTGTTGGGCGTTTACTAAATTATAATCAATCTCACGAGGATTATCAATGGCTTTCAGAATGGCTGTTTTAGTAATTTCGTGAAAAACAATCCGTTTGGTTTTATTTTTATCAAGATTTAACTCTTCGGCCAAATGCCACGAAATAGCTTCTCCTTCACGATCCTCATCACTTGCTAACCAAACCATATCGGCTTTTTTGGCAAGTGCTTTTAGTTTGGCAACCAGTGCTTTTTTATCCGCAGAAACTTCGTATTTTGGTTTAAAACCATTTTCGACATCAACTCCAATTTCTTTTGAAGGCAAGTCAGCAATGTGCCCATAACTTGATTCTACTTGAAAATCCGCACCTAAAAATTTCTCGATTGTTTTTGCTTTTGCAGGAGATTCGACGATAACTAAATTCTTTGCCATAAAGTGGTTTTTGATTTCGCAAAAGTAGGAGATTTTTTTAAATATTTGAGAAATGTTATTTTATTTGAAAAAAACAGTTGCTAAAAAAAATTAAAATCATCTATATAAACAAATTTGTTTACATTTGTATTATGAAAACTAAAATCGAAATATTAAAAGGAGTGCATCCCGGAAAAATGGTAGAACGCGAATTGCTGAAAAGAAAAATCAGCAAAAGACAATTTGCGCTTTCCATAGACGAATATCCACAAACGTTGGGTGCTATAATCAAAGGAAATCGGAATATGAATCTTGCTTTGTCTTTAAAAATCGAAACTGAATTGGGTTTTGACGAAGGATTTTTGATGACTTTGCAGGTGTTTCATGATATAAAACTATCCAAAATTGATTTGGATTATAAACCTGATCTTTCTAAATTGAATAAAATCACATTTTGGGATACTACTTTTGACAGAATCGATTGGAAGTTGATGAAAAGAGCTATTATCCAAAGGATTTTTTCTTATGGAAATGAAAAAGAACAAGAAGAAATTAAACGTTTTTACGGAAAAGAAAACGTTGAAAAAATGCTAAAAACTATCAAATTGCGATGAAAAAATTATATTGGAATACAGTTGCACCAATTCTAAAAGAAGTTTTACAAGATTGTATTGACGAACCCATTTTCAAACCTTTTCGATTGGTTGGTGGAACCGCTTTGAGCTTGCAATTGGGACACAGAATGTCGGTAGATATCGATTTGTTTACTGATGCAACCTACAAATCAATAGATTTTAAGGCAATAAGGAAATTTTTGTAATTAAAATATCCTTTTTGTGTTTCTAGAAATCTAGATAATATTGCTTTTGGAACCAATTTTACTGTTGGCTATTCGCAAACAAATTGTGTAAAAATCGATTTGTATTATACCGATGAATTTATTGAAGAAGCTACTACTATTGAAAATATAAGAATGGCAACAACCAACGAAATTATTGCGATGAAACTCGATGTTGTTTTGCGTGGCGGAAGAAAAAAAGATTTTTGGGATTTGCATTATTTTATTGATAAAATGCCTTTGGATGATATGATTGCGCTTTTTCAAAAACGATATCCGTATACCGATGATTTTGATAAAATAAAAAAGCAAATTATAAACTTTGAAATTGCCGAATCTGATTTTGAACCCGTTTGCTTACTAGACAAAAATTGGGAAATTATGAAGCTGGATTTTTATGAATTTGTTCCACGAACTTAATGATTTCTTGATTTCGAAAAACCCATAGCCTCGATAGAAGTGGAAATCCTTTTTAATTTTAATGCAGCGAAGCGGAATATAAATTAAAAAGATTGGAACGAATAGCGGGAAATAGCTCCAGAAAAAAATCTGCCAACTTGTCATATTACTTGAAATTACATTATCTTTACCCCGAGATTAAAAATTATGGAACACGAAGAAAGCAAACAAGGCGAAAGCTTGGTTTTAAGTCATAAACCTGAAAACACCAAGAAACTTTTTATTGAAAGTTATGGTTGCGCCATGAACTTTTCAGATTCAGAAATTGTGGCGTCTATTCTTTCCGGAAATGGCTACAACACTACAAATATTCTCGAAGAAGCCGACTTGGTTTTGGTTAATACTTGCTCTATTAGAGACAAAGCTGAGCAAACAATCAGAAAGCGACTAGAAAAATACAATGCTGTAAAACGTATTAATCCGAAGATGAAAGTGGGCGTTTTAGGCTGCATGGCCGAGCGATTGAAGAATAAATTTCTTGAAGAAGAAAAAATAGTTGACCTTGTTGTTGGACCTGATGCATATAAAGACTTACCCAATTTATTAGTCGAGGTTGAAGAAGGTCGCGATGCGATCAACGTAATTTTGAGCAAAGATGAAACCTACGGCGATATTTCTCCAGTTAGGTTAATGAGCAACGGAATTACAGCTTTGGTTTCTATTACTCGAGGTTGCGATAATATGTGTACTTTTTGCGTGGTGCCTTTTACTCGTGGGCGCGAACGCAGCCGTGAACCACAAAGTATCATGGCAGAAATTCAGGATTTATGGAACAAAGGTTTTAAAGAAATTACGCTTTTGGGTCAAAATGTGGATAGCTATTTATGGTACGGTGGCGGACTGAAAAAAGACTTTGAAAACGCTACAGAGATGCAAAAAGCTACAGCTGTCGATTTTGATAATTTATTAGAAATGGTTGCAATTGGTTTCCCGAAAATGAGAATCCGTTTTTCGACATCAAATCCGCAGGATATGCACGAAAGCATTTTGCATATTATTGCTAAATATCCAAATATTTGCAAACACATTCACTTGCCAGTTCAATCGGGTAGCAATCGTATCTTGAAGGAAATGAATCGTTTGCACACTCGTGAAGAATATATGACTTTGATCAATAAAATCAGAAATCTAATTCCAAATTGCTCTATTAGCCAAGATATGATTGCTGGTTTCCCTACTGAAACTGAAGAAGATCATCAAGATACTTTGAGTTTGATGGACTATGTGAAATATAATTTTGGTTATATGTACAGCTATTCTGAACGTCCAGGAACATTGGCGGGACGCAAAATGGAAGACGATGTAACCGAAGAAACTAAAGCCAGACGATTACAAGAAATTGTCGATTTGCAACAAAAACACGCTTGGCAACGTAGCGAAGAATTTATAGGACAAACCGTACAAGTTTTAGTAGAGAAAATTTCTAAAAAATCTGCGAATGAGTTTTCTGGAAGAAATTCGCAAAGTATTACGGTTGTTTTTCCGAAAGAAAATTATTCGATTGGTGATTTTGTGAAGGTACAAATTGAAAGTTGTACTAGTGGTACTTTGAAGGGAATTGCGCTTGGATTAAGCGATATGAATTAAAAATTAATTTGCCACAGATTATAAAGATTTTCACAGATTTTTTGAAATCCTTGTAGTCATTTTAATCGATGGCAAAAAAATAGTAATAAAATAAAAAGTTTACTTTCAAATTAAAATAATTATGAACGGTTATAGAGAAGAAGAAACTTATAAAATAATTGGAATTTGTATGGAAGTACATCGAATTCTTGGTCCAGGATTATTAGAAATAGTCTATAAAGATGCTTTAGAAATTGAATTTAAGGAGAATAAAATAGAATTCGAAAGAGAAAAAGAATTTAAAATTGAATATAAAGGCAAAATTTTGCCTCATAAATTTTATGCTGATTTTGTAGTAAATGAAGATATTGTTTTGGAAATAAAAGCTGTAAAAGAATTTTCTAATGAGCATGTAGCTCAAATACTTAATTATTTAAAACTTGCAGATTCTGAAGTTGGATTGTTAGTTAATTTCCAGACAAAATCATTACAATACAAAAGATATGCTTTATAGAATATTAGACAAATCTGTGAAAATTTTTTTAATCTGTGGCAAAAAATAAATCATGGAAACAATACAAAATATAAAACAACGCTTCGAGATCATCGGGAACGACCCAAAACTCAATCGTGCAATAGAGAAAGCAATACAAGTTGCTCCTACTGATATTTCGGTATTGGTCGCCGGCGAAAGTGGTGTTGGCAAAGAAAATATTCCGAGGATTATCCATTCGCTTTCGCATAGAAAACATGGAAAATACATTGCCGTAAACTGCGGTGCCATTCCCGAAGGAACAATAGACAGCGAACTTTTCGGACACGAAAAAGGAGCATTTACAGGCGCAACTGGTACGCGTGAAGGTTATTTTGAAGTTGCCGATGGCGGCACAATCTTTCTAGATGAAGTGGGCGAATTGCCTTTGACAACACAAGTTCGATTGTTGCGTGTTCTTGAAAATGGCGAATTTATAAAAGTAGGATCTAGCCAAGTACAAAAAACCAATGTTAGGATTGTTGCTGCCACAAATGTCAATCTTTTTGATGCCATTGATAACGGAAAATTTCGGGAAGATTTGTATTATCGATTGAGTACAGTCGAAATTCTGTTGCCTGCATTACGCGACCGAAAAGACGATATTCATTTGCTTTTCAGAAAATTTGCTGCCGATTTTGCCCATAAATACAAAATGCCGTCGTTGAAATTAGACGAAAATGCCATTTCGGTTTTACAAAAATTTCGCTGGTCGGGAAACATTCGTCAATTGCGAAATATGGCCGAACAAATTTCGGTTCTCGAAACCAATCGGGAAATTTCTGGCAATACTTTGTTGACCTATTTACCAAATGAAGGTAATAATTTACCATCAGTTATCAAAAATAAAAAGTCCGAAAGCGATTTTTCGACCGAACGTGATATTTTGTACAAAGTGCTATTTGATATGAAAAGTGATTTACACGATTTGAAGAAACTGACTTTGGAGTTAATGAAAAACGGTTCGGCAAAAGTGCAAGAAATCAATACCAACCTAATTCAGAAAATATACGGATCGAACGAAAAAGAAAGTGAAATATCGTTTGAAGAAACACCAAGAAATACTGTATTTAATCCCCAAGAAATTGAAAATAATTTTGAGGAAAATGACGAAGAATTTCAGTTTGCCGAAACCGTAGAGGAAGAGGAAGAAATTTTAAAACTTGATAAAAAAGAAATCGAAATGATAAAAAAATCCTTAGAAAAAAACAAAGGAAAACGAAAAGCTGCCGCTGATGAATTGGGTATTTCCGAACGAACATTATACAGAAAAATTAAGCAATTTGACCTTTAGGTTAATTGATAATTAAAAATTGATAATTAACAATTAGAATATAATACCTTTGGATTTTAATAAATAAATGAAAAAAACGACATTTTTACTATTTCTGATTTTTGCTTTTGCTAGTACAAGTTGCTCTATTTACAACTTTACAGGAACAGGAAAAATCGATGCCAAAACGTTTCAAGTAGTTTCATTTCAGAACATTGCGTCAATTATTCAACCCGGAATTGAACGAATATTCACCAATAAGTTGCAGGATCTGATTCAGAATCAAACCAACTTAAATTTGACAAGCAACAACGGCGATTTGGTTTACGAAGGCGAAATTGTCGATTATAGAATCGCGCCAACAACCGCAACTGCCGATATCAAAGCAGCGCAATCCACTTTGACAATTGCTGTAAATGTGCGTTTTTCTAATAAAAATAAAGAAGGTGATGCTTTTGAAAAGCGATTTTCGCATTTTGTAAATTACTCAGGGACCGAACAATTAATAGGTGCAAAATTAACGCCAGCATTAGACGAAATCTTCGAACGCATTACGCAAGATATTTTTAACGAGTCATTAGCAAAATGGTAATTTAATACAAAATGAATACTTCTGAAATAACAGCTTTATTAAACAAACCCTTTGCAATCAGCGAATCGCAAACGGCTTCTTTGGAAAAAGTTGTAACTGAATTTCCCTATTTTCAGAGCGCAAGAACATTACATCTTAAAGGTTTATTCAACCAAAAAAGTTTCAAATACAATTATGCTCTAAAGAGTACAGCGGCACATACAACCGACAGAAGTATTCTTTTTGACTACATCACTGCAGATGATTTTGTAACGATAACCAATCAATATTCTGTTCAAAAAGAAGCAGATATTTTAGAAATTGGGGTCGAAAACAGCATTATTGTGCCGCCTTACAAAATCGAAAAATCTATTATTGACTCAATAAAAGCTTCAAATTCAGATTTTGTTTTAGAAGAGAAAATCGAAAAAAACCCAATTCCAGCAATGGACGCCGCATCAGAAAAACTCGAAATCGGAAAACCATTGGCCTTTTCAACTACGGAGAAACATTCGTTTCAAGAATGGCTTCAATTATCAAAAAGCAAACCTATTCAAAGAGAAATTTCCGCATTTGCAAATGAAAATTCAGAAGAAAATGATCTCGAAAAAAAGAAAAAAATCGAACTTATCGATAAATTTATACAAACTAATCCCAAAATTCCTCAAATAAAACACGATGTAAAAGGATCAAATTTCATTTTCGAACCCAGCAAATCCGACAATTCATACCTAATGACAGAGACTTTGGCAAAGGTTTATCTCGAACAACACAAATATCAAAAAGCAATTCAGGCTTATGAAATATTAATTTTGAAATATCCAGAAAAAAGTAGTTTCTTTGCAGACCGAATTTTAGATATAAAAAATTTAGAACATAATAATAAATAGCAATGAGCACATTTTCAATTTTTTTAGTTTTGATAACTATAGTTTGTTTTTTACTAATCATTATCATCATGGTTCAAAACCCTAAAGGTGGCGGATTATCATCTTCTTTAGGCGGCTCACAAATGATGGGTGGCGTTCAAAAAACAAGTGATTTTCTTGATAAAAGTACTTGGACATTGGCGACAGTTCTAGTGGCTTTAATTCTGTTATCTAGTTTAAGTTTTACTGGTACCCTTGGAGGTTCAGATTCGAAAATTATTGATAAATCTGAAATGACTGCACCAAAAACTGCAACTCCAACCACAAACAAACCAGCAGCAACTCCAGCAGATAAAATGCCCGTAGTTCCTGCTCCAGCAAAATAACTTTTAGTTAAATACAATCAATGCCAGCCTGTCAAAGCTGGCATTTTTTATAGGCAATATGTCAGTTTTTAAAGCTTGGCATTGTTTCTGAAATATATTTAAAATAAACAATTAACAGATTTATATTATGGCTTTAACAATCAAACCACTTTCAGACAGAGTTCTAATTGAACCAGCTGCTGCCGAAACTAAAACTGCTTCTGGAATTTTTATCCCCGACACGGCCAAAGAAAAACCACAAAAAGGAACCGTTGTTGCTGCAGGAAAAGGTAAAAAAGACGAACCAATTACCGTCAAAGTTGGCGATACCGTTCTTTATGGAAAATATGCAGGAACCGAGTTGAAACTTGACGGAAAAGATTATTTGATAATGCGTGAAGAAGATATTTTCGCAATTATTTAACTAGAGGTTGAAAGCAATAAGCTTTATGCAAAGAGAGATTTCAAAAAATATGATATTTGGCAATTAAGTCATTCTTAAACATAGAAATTTATAAAACAACTTCTAGTTTTCCAAATCAAGAACTGTACGGAGTAACAAGTCAAATTCGAAAAGCATCTGCATCAATCCCTACCAATATTAGCGAAGATTGCGGTAGAAATTCAGATAAAGAATTTAATCAATTTTTAATATTGCAATTGGTTCTTCATGCGAAACTAGATATTTACTCATTCTTTCAAAAGATTTAAATTATATTGTTGTCGAAATTTTTAATAAATTAAATACTGATATTAATATAATTAAAAGTAAAATTCACAAATTAAAAATAATTATAATTAAAAAATAAATTTATAAATGCAGAACGCAAAAAAGCATAGCGCTTAGAGCCTTCTGCCTAAAGCAAAAATGAAAATGGCAAAAGATATAAAATTTGATGTTGAAGCACGCGACGGGTTAAAACGTGGTGTTGATGCTTTGGCAAATGCAGTAAAAGTGACACTCGGACCAAAAGGTCGTAACGTAATCATCGGAAAATCGTTTGGTGGACCAAACGTTACTAAAGATGGCGTTACTGTTGCAAAAGAAATAGAGTTGAAAGATCCATTAGAAAACATGGGCGCTCAAATGGTAAAAGAAGTTGCCTCAAAAACCAATGATTTGGCTGGAGACGGAACAACAACTGCAACCGTTTTGGCACAAGCCATCGTAAAAGAAGGATTGAAAAATGTTGCTGCTGGCGCTAATCCTATGGATTTGAAACGTGGAATCGACAAAGCAGTAGAAGCTATTGTTGCCGATCTTGGAAAACAAGCTAAAGTTGTTGGAAGCGATTCGGAAAAAATAAAGCAAATTGCTTCTATTTCTGCAAATAACGACGAAGTTATTGGCGATTTGATAGCAAAAGCATTTGGAAAAGTGGGTAAAGAAGGCGTTATTACTGTCGAAGAAGCCAAAGGAACAGATACTTATGTTGATGTTGTGGAAGGAATGCAGTTTGACAGAGGTTACCTTTCTCCTTACTTTGTTACCAATCCAGATAAAATGAATGTTGAACTTGAAAATCCTTATATTCTTTTATACGACAAAAAAGTTTCTTCATTAAAAGAATTACTTCCTGTTTTGGAACCTGTTGCGCAATCAGGAAAACCACTATTGATAATTGCTGAAGATGTTGACGGAGAAGCTTTATCAACGTTGGTAGTAAATAAACTGCGTGGCGCACTTAAAATTGCTGCTGTAAAAGCACCTGGCTTTGGAGATAGAAGAAAAGCAATGTTGGAAGATATCGCTATTTTGACAGGCGGAACAGTAATTGCAGAAGAAAGCGGTTACACACTAGAAAATGCAACTTTAGAAATGCTTGGTACTGCTGAGAAAGTTTCGATTGATAAAGACAATACAACTATTGTAAACGGTGCAGGAAAAGCCGATATGATTAAAAATCGTGTCAATCAGATCAAAGGTCAAATGGAAAGTTCGACTTCTGATTATGATAAAGAAAAATTGCAAGAACGTTTAGCTAAGTTAGCTGGTGGCGTTGCAGTACTTTATGTTGGAGCGGCATCCGAAGTGGAAATGAAGGAAAAGAAAGACCGTGTTGATGATGCGCTTCATGCAACTCGTGCAGCAGTTGAAGAAGGTATTGTTGCTGGTGGCGGTGTTGCATTATTGCGTGCTAAAGCATCTCTAGAAAAACTAAAACCTAGTAATGCTGACGAAGCAACAGGCATTCAAATAATATCTCGTGCAGTAGAATCTCCATTGCGAACAATTGTAGAAAACGCAGGTCTTGAAGGTTCTGTAATTGTAGCAAAAGTTGCAGAAGGAAAAGGTGATTTTGGTTATAATGCCAAAACCGACGAATATGTTGATATGCTAAAAGCTGGAATTATCGATCCGAAAAAAGTAACTCGAGTAGCACTTGAAAACGCAGCATCTGTAGCAGGAATGATCTTAACTACCGAATGTGCGTTGGTCGAAATTAAAGAAGAATCAGCGGGAGGAAACCCAATGGGTGGCGGTATGCCGGGAATGATGTAGCCTAACCAAGCCTTGCCCAAGTGAAGGAATAAAAAAATCCGTCTTGAAAAATAAATTTCAAGACGGATTTACTTATTTTTGTTAAAATTTTTATTATGAGTTATTACTTGAATGAATTGTGGTTATTAGTAAAAAATAATTTTTCTAATACTTTGTTACTTGCCATTACTGGGTTTTTTATACAACGATACATAAAATTAAGAGACGAGTATAAATCAGAAAAAAATAAACATTATGCTGAACATTTTACAAATGGATGTAGGGAATTATTTAATTTAATATCAGAAATACGAATAAAACACCATCTAAATCCAGATGAATTGGTTTCGTTTTCAACCAAAATCAAAGAATTAACACAAAAGAATTACCTTTTTTTACCAGAAGAAATCATAACCATCTGTCACAATTATTCAGATTATTTACTTGAAATTCATGAAAATGATTGTGAACGTGACCTTAAAAAGGAAGATTATATTTTAAAGAAATTTAAAAAAGAGTTTAAAAAATAAATATGGTTATTAGAATAAATGGTAAATATGATGAGAACAATATAAGTAGCTTAATTTTAAAATTAAATTTTATTTTTAAATACAAGAATAAGTCTATTGATAATCATAACTTTCAAGTAAAAATTAATTACAATGATTTTACATCAATAACATCATTAGTAATTTATAAAATTATAGCATTTGGATTAGACAATAAATGTCTAAATAATCCTTATGCTAATATTGATGAAATTACTACACTTTTTGCAAAATTTCATTTACATGATTTAATAAAAGCATATTACGAACAAAAAGATATAGATAGGATTTTTTCTAATATAAAACCATTTCAAAAAAATGATTTTTTTGTTGCTCCACATCCAATTAATAGAGAAACAATTAAAAGCAAAGAAGATATAACAAATAAATATTATGGTATAATTTATGATTATTATAAAGATAAGAACTTTGAAATTATAGATTATATTAAAACTTGTCTAGTAGAAATATCGTCAAATTTTTTATATCATGCTGAAAATGACGATAAATCAATATTAATGGCGGAGGGAAATAAAACTAAAGTTGAAATTATTTCAGTTGATACATCAGATGGAATAATTAGTACAATGAAGAAAAAATATAAAAAATCTGATGATAAACTTTTACTTCTTGCTTTTGAAAGAAAAGTTACATCTAAAATCGAGAATGGTCATTGCGGTACAGGCTTATGGCTTATAAATGAAATTGTTAAAAGACTTAAAGGAAAGTTAATAATACATTCTGAAGGTTATATTTATAGAAATATTCAAGGTAAAGTTAGTATCTTTGCATCAAGCTATTGGAAAGGGACGATTGTTTATGTCAAAATACCAATATCAGAGGTTTCTGGAATTAATGATTTTTTTAATGAAATATTATTAAAAGAAAAAAAATATATATGAAAAATTTAATTTTATCAAAATTCGGAAATGTAATTGCAACCGACGAAAAAAGTTTGGAGGTATACGAATACATAAAAAATTTAATTTCAAATAATGATTCAGTCAGTATAGATGCGAGCAACGTTACAATATCTACAAAATCAGCTCGACTAATTTTTGGAAAATTATACAGAGAATTAACTTCAAAAATATTTTTAGAAAAAATAATACTAATAAATGCATCTCCGATATTTATGTTTTCTATAAATGAAGGGATATCCACTGAAATGGAGCTTGTTGAAAATTAAATGTATTCTAAAAAAATAAAAATCCGCCTTGAAAAATAAATTTCAAGACGGATTTTTATTTTTTTAGATTTATAACCTACTCCTCCAAATGCACTTTCTTTTTCAAAAATTTAAAAAGTACAGGCAAAGTCGTTAGCAAGACAATACCAATAACAATATACTCAATATAGTGCTTTAGGTCAATTTGAAATTTTTTCAAAAACAATTCATATAAATAATGACCGGCAAAAATCATCGTAAAAGACCACAGAAATGACCCTACAATATTAAAGAACATGTATTTCTTTTTTTCCATAGATACAATACCAGCAATTACAGGAACGAATGTTCGCACAATAGGTATAAATCTTGCAAATATGACAGCTTTGCTTCCATATTTTTCAAAAAATTCTTGGGCGTCATACAAGTATTTTTTCTTGAAAAAGAAGTTGTCGCGCCGCGAAAAAAGAAATTTACCGCTTTTAGAACCAAACCAATACCCAAAAGTATTACCTACAATTCCTGCAAAACCAACCAATGTAGCTAAAACTACCACATTAACAAAATCGTTACCTAACGATATTTGTTGCATTAAGGTTTTGCTGTATATTCCGGCCAAGAAAAGTAAACTATCGCCAGGAAGAAAAAATCCAGCCAACAAACCTGTTTCTGCAAATACTATAAATAGTATGACAATTAATCCTATTTTGACTCCTCCAAACTCAAGTAAAATATAAAATTCAGGGTTGAAAAGCTGTTTCCAATCAAAATTAGTCATAAGAAAAAATTACAGTTGTTTACAAAAGTGTGAAAGTAAATATAAATATACTGTCAAGCAATTAATTTTTTGTTATTTTCTTTCATATTGGCAACAACCATGAAGATTATTATAATTTTTGTCGGATGCTTTTGCTCCATCATTGTCATGACCAACGCTGGCAATAGCTTTTTGTATCGTCAAAATATCGGCTTTTTGTTCGTTAATCATTAAATAAAGTGTTCCGCAATCTGCATGCCAATCTGCAGATTTGACACCCTTAGTTGCCATAGCTGCTTTTTCAATTCGTTTTTTGCACATGTCACAATTGCCATCAACATGAAACTCAACTTTCGCGGTTTTCTTCTTTTTAACTTCTTGCGCATTAGCAGTAAACCACGTAAAAGCAATCAATACTACTAGTATTATATTTTTTATTTTTTTCATTTTTTTATTGAAATTAAAATTGTTTGTTTTTTAGGTGAAATCTATTTGATTTTAAAACGTAATCCAGCATAAAATGCTTGCCCAAAAATTGGTGCATATACTATTGATGCATCAAAATTTGAGCCAAACGGGTTATCTGCGCCTAATATTGCTTTGGTTTGCCTTTTATTAGTAATATTTTCTCCCCCAAAATATACTTCAAAAGTTGATGATGCAACTAATGTTGCTTGCATATTGAGTAAAGAAAATGAATTAGAAAACTCCGGAAATTGATCTTTTAAAATATTTGAACCTGTAAAAGGTAATTTTTGACGTCCTATCCAACTTAAAGTAGCGTCAAACTTCCAGTGCTGACCATGATCGTTTAAATGTGTTTGATATTCTAAATTTGAAAAAAAACGATGTTTGGCTTGTAGTGGATTTTGTTGATTTCCAGATAAATAAGCGGTTGCAATATCATAATATTTATAGGCCGTTCGTAGATTAAGATGTTTAATTAACTCGGTATTAAATTCGATTTGTATACTATTGGCAAAAGATTTATTAGTAGAATAAAAAAGTGCTTTTTGTGGCGATGCATATAAATCTACGACTGTCTGATTCTGGAAGTCGGTACGATACAAGTCTATTGTAGCATCAGTACGTTTGTCAAAAATAGTGAACTTTTGAGTAAAACTTAGGCCGTAGTTCCATGCGATTTCTGGATTTAAACCATAAGCAAATTTTGAATTTGATCCATTAATTGCTTGCCCCGATCCATTTAGCACATTAAAAAATCTTGAGCTAGCAAAAAGTTGTTGATTTTCGGCATAAATATTAGTTGTTCGTTTACCACGACCAGCTGAAAATCGAAAAACTGATTGCTCCCAAGGATTGTATCTGAAATGAATTCTTGGTGTGAAAAAAGTTCCTAAGCGATTATGTACATCTACTCGTCCACCCAATGAGTAACTTACTTTGTTGTCATTATCAAAATTATACTCAAAGTAAGCTCCTGTCGAGTAATCTGTTCGTCCAACATCAACGCTATTGTAAAACTCCTCATAATTGTCGTATGAAAAATTTACACCCGTAACAAACTTATGATATGTATTATTGATAATTGAGTTAAAAACCAAATTTGAATAATAACTTTTTTGCTTAATATCATAGCTGGAAATTCCGAAATACGATTTTTGATCGTGTGTGTTAAAAGCATTTTGAAAACCGATGCTTTGATAAGGCATATCTTCGAAAACATATCCGATTTTGGACGAAACATCAATTCTATTCGAGTTAATTTCTGATCCCCAATGATTGGTTGTTAATTTATCAAAATAGGGATTAAACTCTAACATTCCTGTCTGTTTTTGATCCTTAAGATATTTAAAATTTAAAAAACTTACCCAACCTGTTTCTGCGTTAGAATATTGCCATCGATTTGTAAAATTTACTTGTTTACCAATTGGCGAATCAAGAAAATCATCATTGTTTGTATCAAATTTTACCAAACGAGTGTTACCATGAAAGTAAAAACTAGTAGCCAATTGCGGCGAAAATTTGTAATTAGCATGGGTATTAATCTCATATCGTGAATCGGTGGAAGCATAAATATTTAGAAATCCAGAAATGTCTTTTAAAGGCTTTATAAGCTCCGTATTTATTTGACCCGAGATACTTTCAAATCCATTAACAACGCTACCTGCTCCTTTGGTTATCTGAATGCTTTCTACCCAAGTACCGGGCGTAAACGACAATCCATAGATTTGAGAAGCGCCACGAACCGACGGAATATTTTCTTCAGTAATCATTAAATATGGCGAGGTCAAACCCAACATTTTTATTTGCTTAGTTCCCGTTAAAGCATCGCTGAAACTAACATCAATTGACGGATTGGTTTCAAAACTTTCGGCCAAGTTGCAGCAAGCTGCTTTGAGCAATTCTTTGCTCGTAATAACAGTTGTGTTGGCAGTTTTTAGAAGTGATTTTTGCAATTTATCTCTTTTTGCTTCTACTTTAACAGCCTTCAAAGTGTCTTGAGAGTAGCTTGACAAAAAAGATAGTGTAAGAAAAAATAAGATTATTTTTTTCATGAAAATTAATTATAAAGTTTAAAATTCGACTAATTTCGAGTTAAACAATATAATTAAGCATAAAAAACTAGTTGGCAATTTCGCTCAAAAATGGGCGGCGAATTGGCGTTACAAATATAATTTGAAGTAGTTAATCTTTTGAAATTAACTTTAGAAACAATTTCAAGAACATCGTTATTCGTGACTAAAAGAAAAATTGAAGTTTCAAACGAAGATGATTTTATAACAATTTGATCTGATTTTTTTTCGACAACAATAACTTTATCATCACAACATTGCGACTGTTCCTCTGTAATTCCGCAACAATCATCCTCGATTTCTTGCACATTCAAATCAGAATTTATAGTGATAGAAGCCACTACATCTGCACAAAAATGCACATTAAAAGACATTCCTGTGTTGGAGACCAACAACAAAAAAGTCAAAAAAATGTTAGTAAGCTTATTAATCATAATGCAAATATAAATTAATTAGGACTATACCAATCATAACAAATTGTTATTTTAATTTTTTCTGATAGTAATATCCTGGAATAAATAGCATTAACAGAATGGGCTGTATCAAAAATCGGCGTATATAAAATATAATCATCTTATGATTTTCATTAAAATAAGTATAATAAATAAAAAATAAGAAAATCAAAATCACAAAAAATACTACATATAAAATCGACGAAAATTTGATGATTTCAATTTCAGAAAAAATTATGTACAAAATACACAAGGAAATAATTGTATTTAATGAATATCTAAAAAATAAATTTAGAAATAATTTTTTTGAATCAAAATCTGGATAAATCGTGTTATTTTCTGATTTGAAAAATTTTATAAACGGATCATAAAACAACTCGTTTTCAAATCCACGAATAAGAGCAAGCAAAAACACAAGAAACAATACTTGCACGATTTTGAATTTATTATGAAGAAGATTTTGTAGCATATTTCGAAAAATTATTAACCCAATAAACCCATAACAAAAATACAAATCCGTAGATAACTAAAGGAAAAAAAACACCATGCAAAAATGATTCATAGCTCGGATAATGATAAATCAAAACCGCCAAAAGCGCAATTCGCATTACATTAATTATATGTATGAATAAACATCCAAAAAGTATGTACACTACTGTTTGTTTTATTTTTCCCGAAAAAGAAATAATAAAACTAATAAATAATATTATAACACTCAGTGCATTACAGCCCTCAATTATTCGGGCAATCCATTTATTATTGTAAAAAAGTTTTACGCTAGCTTCATGTTTATGCATTTCGGAGCTAACAACACAGCCAGTTGCATGCATTAAACTTTCAGTTTGATTAGCAACTATTTTGGTAAAACCATCAACTTCAAAATTTTTGGCATCAAATTGGTTCAAATACAACTGATATAAAAAAGTTAAAAGTAAATAACTTAACACAAATTTTCCTAAAAAAGCCAAAAAAGGCTTAAATTGTTGAAACTGATTTTTCAAATTATAAAATTAAAATTTTTAACAAATTTATATAAATTAAGGAAACAAAAATAAATACTTTTGACAAAAATACTTACAAGATGAATTTTCAAGAATTACAACCAAAAGTTGCGCATATTATCTCAATCAAAACTGCTACTCGAGAAGAAAAATTATTAAAAATCTGCCAACTATTAGAGCAAAACATCGAGTATTATACTTGGGTTGGCTTCTATTTTGCCAATCACGACAACAAAACCCTGCATCTTGGGCCTTATGTTGGCGCACCAACCGATCATACCGAAATTCCGTTTGGCAAAGGAATATGCGGACAAGTAGCCGTTTCCAACCAAAATTTCGTTGTGCCCGATGTCGCTGCCCAAGACAACTATATTGCCTGTAGTTTTACCGTAAAATCTGAAATTGTAGTCCCGCTTTTTGTTAATGGTACAAATATCGGTCAAATCGATATTGACTCCAATATTTTAAACCCTTTCACGGAAGCCGACGAACGCTTTTTGGAATTTGTTTGTGAGCAAGTGGCGAAGTTATTTTAGAATATGGGCGTGCCCCAAAAGGGTCGCGCTTTTCATTACAATCTTTTGTTTCGTCTCGTTTTAAGAACGAGACGAGACAAAAGGATTTTCATTGCAATCGCTCACCTTTACTTTGTATTGAGTATAATATTATAAAAATAAGATGATATTTTTAGATAGAATTGATTAAATTTATTAAAGGAAAGCAGAGGTGAACTATATCACTCACTAAGACATACTTATCTTGCGTATTAGTCCTCTG
>JANOPO010000058.1:0-16743 GCA_031422015.1 Flavobacterium sp.
TTCGGAAACTCCGTTTATATCGCCAACAATTTTTGCAATTCCGAGTGGTGTTTTGAAATAGGCGATTTGCATTGATCAAAGATATTAAAATAAATAAAAAAGCCCTTACATTTCTGTAAAGGCTTTCTTTTGCTTGCTCCCTCTCTTGGGCTCGAACCAAGGACCCTCTGATTAACAGTCAGATGCTCTAACCAACTGAGCTAAGAAGGAAAGTGTAATTCACTTTTAAAGCGGTGCAAATATAGTGTCTTTTTTGCTTTTTGCAAATAAAAAATACTTTTTTTACAAAAATTTATCGACCACCAGTTGGTAAATATCTTTTCCGAAAGTTAATGCCATCAAACTCAGTAAGAAAATCATTCCGCCAGTCTGAACATAGCCCATTGCTTTTGGACTTAAAGTTTTGCCAGTTACCATTTCGACAATTGTAAAAAGGGCATGACCACCATCTAATCCTGGTATTGGCAAAATATTCATAAACGCCAATCCTATTGAAAATAAGGCTGTAAAACTCCATATAAACTCCCAGTTCCAAGTATCGGGCAACATACGTGCAATTCCTATTGGGCTTCTAACTTGCTTGTAGGCTTCGGTTTTTGGGCGAACAATAAGTTTTAGCTGTTTTACATTATAGACTATTAATTGTGTAGATTCTTTTACAGCTGCAACAAACGCATCGCCTAATCCCATTTTTTGAGTTTCAAGAAAATCTTTAGGATCAATGCCTTTCAAAACAATTCCTAATTTTCCTTCTTCGTTTGTTTTAGCATTAATTTTTAAAATTTCTCCAGCTCTGCTAATTGACAAGGTTAAAGAATCGTTCTTGATAGGTTCTAGTGCTTTCTTAAAATCGACATAATTGGGCGTTAGCTTATTATTTACGCTTACAACAACATCACCTTTTCTTAAACCTGCTAAGCTAGCATTTGATGTAGTTGGTACAGAATCTATCTCCGTTTTAACAAATGGCAAAATAAAATTTTTCCCTTCGTTGCCTAAAATAAGTTTCTTGGCATTGTCATCTAAAATAATCTTGGTTTGTTGTCCGTTTCTTTCAACAATAACTTCTTCACCTAGGAGCATATCTATAACCATTCGGTTAAAGTTGGGCTGAAGTTTTCCGTCAACAGTGACAATTTTATCACCTTCTTTAAATCCTACTTTATAACCAGTTTCTGTAAAAGACAAACCGTTTTTCTGAAATTTATCTGTCAGAACTGTTTTTTTTCCAACTGTAGCATACAAGGTTGTGAAAATAAACCAAGCCAAAAGGATGTTCACAATAATTCCACCCAACATAATAATTAAACGCTGCCATGCTGGTTTTGATCGAAATTCCCAAGGTTGTGGTTCTTGTTCCATTTGTGCAAGATCCATGCTTTCATCAACCATTCCGGATAACTTTACGTAGCCCCCAATTGGCAACCAGCCAATTCCCCATTCGGTTTCGCCAATTTTCTTTTTAAATAATGAAAAACCAGCATCCATGAAAAGATAAAATTTTTCGACTCTAACCTTGAAAATTTTTGCTGCGATATAATGTCCGAATTCGTGAAGTATAACTAATACTGATAAAATAAATAAAATTTGTGCGACTTGTATCATTGATAATTTTAATGTGAAATTGCTTAAAAAAGCAAAAGTAAGGTTTTCGCCTTACTTCTGAACAATTAATGTGCCGAGATTATTTTTTTATGAATTTTTTAGTAATTGAACCTTCTGATGTTACAATTTTTATAGAATAGATTCCTGTCGAAAGTGTTTCTATATCAATTGATGAAACGGAACTATCAAGGACTTTTTGCCCAACGATATTATAAATTATACCTTTTTCAAAACTTATTCCGTTTGGCATTTCAATTTCTAAAATAGAAACTGCAGGATTCGGAGAAATGGTAATTGCTTTTTCTAAATTGAAATTTGGAGTGGCTAAATTTGGACCAACTGTTATCACATTTGTTTTGGAAATAATATTTTTTTCTGGATCGAAAATTGCACTAGTAATCGCAAAATTTAGTGGAACCAAAAATTCTTGACCGTTTACCGTATTGTTAACTTTCAAAATTTGCGTTGCGCCTGCTGCTCCTGTAACTCTAATTTCTAATGGCATTTCAAAATAACTCACACCTGCATTAGATTGTGTTTGATTTACCACAATTTTGGCTTGACCGCCAGCTACATTTTGTACTGTAATTGTATATCTAGGATGTCCTTGTCCGTATACCCAATCATTAAAAAATTCAGTCAAACTACCGCCGTAAACACCTTCCAATTGACCTTGGAAATCGGGTGTAATTGCATATTTGTATGCATAATTAACGTTGCTTAAATAATTATTCATTGCTTGATAAAAAGCCACATCGCCCATCTTATAGCGCAACATATGGGTTACCATCGAGCCTTTGTTATAGGTAACTGTTCCGCTAAAAATTCTGTTAACACTTAAGGCTTGTGCTTCTGTTAAGTATAAATTGGTTGTTCCGGTATGGTTGGTAATACTCGTTATTTTTCCTGTTTTCCAGCTTCTGAATGCAGTATTTCCATCTAGAAACTCGGTAGTCAAACCGCTCAAATATTCTGTAATTCCTTCGTTCAACCAAATATCTCTCCATGAACCGCAAGTAATTTTATTACCAAACCATTGATGTCCCATTTCGTGCGCAATCAAACCACGGCTAAAACCGCCCATGAAAGAAACAGTCGTATGCTCCATGCCGCCGCCCCAGCCAAATTCGCAATGACCATATTTTTCATTTCTGAACGGATAGGCACCAAATTTAGATTCATAAAAATTTATAATTGTTGGCGTTATGGCAAGACTTGCGATGCTTTGTGTTGCCGTTTCTGGATATAAATAATTTACTATCGGAAAATAGGGACTTGCCGTTGTGCCTAAACCACCTTGTTGGTTATATACTTGATAATCAGTTACTGCAAACGCAATCAAATAGGCAGGAATTGGATATCCATGATGAAAATGTGTTGTTTTCAAAGCACCACTAACTACTGGTGCTTCTGGTTCTAAACCGTTGGCAACCGAAACATATTCTGATGGAGCAGTAATAAACACATCTATAGAATTGATTTTATCATTCAAATCTTGCTTACAAGGCCACCAATCTCTTGCTCCAAAAGGTTCTGAAAGTGTCCACATTACAGGTATGGCATTATGTGTTTCTGAAGCGAAAGAACCAAAACCTTGTCCTTGTGGCGGATCGCCAGCATAAGTTATTTCTACAGTTGCAGCAGTACCAGAGTTCTGTTGTGATGGCAAAGTTATAACCAATTCGTTTGTTCCAAGTTGAGAGAAAACCAAATTAGCACCATTTTTTTTCACGGCACTCACAATCATATTATCATGCAAATCGAATGTTACCGTATTCATGTTTGCTGTCGCAGTATAGGTTGTTGTTACTTTTCCTGTTACAAAAACTACAGCTGGATCGACCGTAACTTCAATTTTATGATACGTTACATCATAATTTAAAGTATTCGGATTTACAGCCATATTTATAGTTCGAGATGCCGATTTCATTTCGGCTTCGACCATTTTCTCAAATTGTTCTTCTTCTTGCGCAAAGCTTGAAAAAGTAAGAATTAAACAAATAATAAGGTAAAAATTTTTCATTTTGGTTATTTTAGAGCGCAAATATAAACAAAAAGGCAACTAACAGTTGTTAAGTAAACTACAAAATCGATAAACTACAACCAATTAGAAATTTTTCTTTAATTTAATAAAAATCAATTCGCTAAATTTGCATTTCATTTTAAATAAAATCATGTTACAAATTACCTTCATTAGAGAAAATCAAGAGAAAGTTATCAAAGCATTAGCAAAACGAAATATTGATGCTACTCAAACCGTTCATGAAGTCGTTTCGTTGGATGAAAACCGTCGTGCTTCGCAATTAGAAATGGATAATTTGCTTTCTGAAACCAATAAATTATCGAAAGAAATTGGCGATTTAATGAAAAATGGCGAAAAACAAAAAGCCGAAATTCTGAAACAAAAAGTACATTCTATTAAGGAAAAAAGCAGTCAATTGTGTGAGCAAACAGATGCTTTTGCAAAAGAGTTAGTCGATAAATTATATACGTTACCCAACTTGCCTGCCACTTTGGTTCCGGAAGGGAAAACGCCCGAAGAAAACCTCAACATTTTTGAAACTGGCGAAATTCCGAAACTTCATCAAGGCGCCATGCCGCATTGGGAATTGATTAAAAAATATGATATCGTAGATTTCGAATTAGGAACCAAAATTACGGCTCCTGGTTTTCCTGTATATAAAGGTAAAGGTGCCAAGTTGCAACGCGCCTTGATTTCGTATTTTCTGGATAAAAATACCGATGCTGGCTATCTTGAATACCAAGTGCCGCATTTGGTAAACGAAGCATCGGCATACGGAACTGGACAATTGCCTGACAAAGAAGGACAAATGTATCACGACGCCAAAGACGATTTGTACCTAATTCCAACGGCCGAAGTTCCAGTTACCAATATATTTCGGGATGTGATTTTGCAAGAAGCCGAATTACCTGTTTTAGCAACAGGTTATACACCTTGTTTTCGTCGCGAAGCTGGATCTTGGGGCGCGCACGTTCGTGGTCTGAATCGTTTGCACCAGTTTGATAAAGTCGAAATTGTACGCATCGAACATCCTGAAAAGTCTTACGAAGCCTTGGAAGGAATGGTCGATCATGTCAAAAATATTTTGCAAGAATTAAAACTTCCATACCGAATTTTGAGACTTTGTGGTGGCGATATGGGATTTGCATCAGCAATGACCTACGATTTTGAAGTTTTTTCGACAGCACAAGACCGCTGGTTAGAAATTTCTTCTGTTTCTAACTTTGAAACATTTCAGTCCAATCGTTTGAAATTACGTTTCAAAGACAAAAACGGGAAAAATCAGCTCGCACATACGCTAAACGGAAGTTCCTTAGCCTTACCTAGAGTTTTGGCTGGAATTCTAGAAAATTATCAAACGCCCGAAGGCATTGTTATTCCTGAGGTTTTGCGTCGTTATTGCGGTTTTGATCTTATAAATTAATTTGGCACAAAATATGTGATGGTTTCTATATGAAAAAAATTGCACTCTTATTATTCTTGTTTTCGTTAACTGTTTTTTCTCAAAACGAACAGTTGGCGCTTAATTATTTTGATAAAGGAGATTTCGAAAAAGCATTGCTTTCCTATCAAGAATTGTTGAAAGTACAACCTTCCAATAGTAATTATTTTCAAAAAATAACCGATTGTCAACAACAATTAAAACAATATGACGTTTCCGAAAAATCTATTGAGGCGCGTTTTGAAAAATACAGACAAGCCAATTTATTAATCGAATTAGGGTATAATTTTCAACTAAAAAAAGACCTTCAAAAAGCTAAAAAATATTACGAAGACGCTTTAGACAGAATTCGTAAAAATGCTAACGAGGTTTATGCGATAGCCCAAACTTTTGAGAAAAAAATCTTAATAGAATATGCGCTTCAAGCCTATAAAATTGCCATTGAGAAAGATCCAAAATTTAATTTTAATTTTCAAATGGCACTACTTTATGGGCAACAAGGTAATACCGATATGATGATTACAACGTTTTTGGACGAAGCAGCTGCAACGCCACAAAACTCGGTGATGATTCAAAATCAATTGTCCCGATTTATGGTCGAAGATGCCGATGCAACTTTTAACGAAACGCTTCGAAAAAACTTGTTGCTTCGAGCACAGAAAGATCAAAATGTGTTATGGAATCAATATTTGAGTTGGTTTTTTGTACAACAAAAAGACTACGGAAAAGCTTTTATTCAGGAAAAATCTATTTATAAACGAAATCCTGAATCCTTCAATAATATTGTAAATTTAGGTCAATTGGCTATTGAAGAAAACGAAAATGATACGGCAAAAGACATTTTAACTTTCGTTCTAGACAACACCAAAGACTTGGATTTGTTGGTGCAATCTAATTTTTATTTGATGCAAATGCGTGTCAATTCTGCAAAAGAAATTGACTATCCGTTAATCCAAACCGATCTCGAAAATTTATTAAAAGAGTACGATATTGGTTCGTATACTTTATCGTTACAAATTTTACAAGCTCATTTTACTACGTTCAATCTCAAAAATCCCGAACTTGGTAAAACAATTTTAAAAGCTGCTTTGGAGTTAGATTTGGATAACTATCAAACCGCCGATGTCAAAATGGAATTGGCAGATATTTTGCTTTTTGACGAAAAATTTAATCAAGCTTTGATATTTTATACTCAAATTGAAGAAGATCTCAAAAACGATGTTGTTGGGCATCAGGCAAGTTTAAAAGCCGCTAAAACCAGTTATTTCAAAACCGATTTCGAATGGGCTTCCAAGCAATTTAAGGAACTCAAGTCGGCATCAACACAGCTTATTGCCAACGATGCTATGGAATATTTTTTGCTCATAAGCGACAATACTTTTGCCGATTCTACACAAACAGCTTTGAAGAAATTTGCTCGCGCCGATTTTCAATTGTATCAAAATAAAACCAATTTGGCTTTGGAAGGATTTTTAGATGTTTTGAAAAATTTGAAAGAAAAAGAAATCGAAGCCATTACTTTGTATCGAATAGCGAAAATTTATGAACAAATGAGCGACTACCAAATGGCCTTAACCCAATACCAGAATATTATCGCCAATCATAAAGACGAAATTTATACTGACGAAGCGTTATATTTTTCGGCAGAAATTCATAGTAAATATCTAAAAGATCCCGAAAAAGCAAAGGCACTTTATGAAAAAGTAATTGTGGAACACGAAGACAGTATTTATTATGTCGAAGCCAGAAAAAAATATCGATTGCTTCGTGGTGATACGAATTTATAAATGATGATTTGATTTTTTGATGATTCGAAAAATCTAACAATCTAACAATCCAACAATCTCTAATAAATGATTATCTACAACGTTACTATAAACATTCACGAAAGCGTTCACGATCAATGGATGCTATGGATGCAAGAAAAGCATATTGCTGAAGTTTTGGCAACAGGCAAGTTTACTTCTGCTCGTTTAGTAAAAGTTTTGATCGAAGAAGAAATGGGCGGAATAACCTATTCCATTCAATACACAACCGATAGCAAAGAAACTTTGGAACGCTATTATTTTGACGATGCGCCGCGACTACGAGAAGAAGGACAACGTCTTTTTGGAGATAAAATGCTGGCTTTTAGAACCGAGTTGGAAGTAATCTCAGAGCATTAAGTTCTCTATTTGATCGAATAAATATAAGTTTCAATAGCTTTCAATTCTTCGTCGGTCATTGCCTTTGTAATTACAAAATTGGTTTTCATTATTTCATATTGACTTGGGTCAATAATTGGTTTCGCGTCGTTTTTTAAGAAATCGATGATGTTTCCATTTTTTGCTTTGTAAATTTTGGCCATCTCTTGTATACTTGGACCAATAACTTTTTGATTGACCAAATGACAGGCGACACAATTTCCTTTTCCTTCGAATAATTCTTGCCCAATTTCTATTGAAGATTGATTTGCCAAAAGCATTTCTTCGGGTTTTGTTTCTGGATTTTTGCATGAAGCAAAAATTAGTGTTAAAAATAAAATGATGCTTTTTTTCATAAATTTATGATATTAATTTCACAATATCTTTGGCAAAATAACTTGCAATCATATCGGCACCAGCCCGTTTTATTGAGGTAGTTTGTTCCATCATGATAGCATCGTGGTTGAGCCAACCTCTTTCGGAAGCTGCTTTTATCATCGCATATTCGCCTGAAACTTGATAAACTGCAACGGGAACATTAACTACATTTTTAACTTCACGAACAATATCAAGATACGAAATTCCCGGTTTTACCATCACAATATCTGCGCCTTCTTGCACATCCATAGCGGTTTCGCGAATAGCTTCGATGCGGTTGTGGTAATCCATTTGATAGGTTTTTTTATCTTTTGGAATATCCACTAAATCAACAGGTGCAGAATCTAAAGCATCACGAAAGGGTCCATAATGCGCCGAAGCATATTTGGCAGAATACGCCAAAATTCCGGTATTTGTGAAATTATTTTGTTCTAATGCTTGACGAATGGTATGAATTCGACCGTCCATCATATCGCTTGGAGCCACAAAATCGGCTCCAGCTTGTGCATGCGAAACACTCATTTGACCTAAGAAATTGGCTGTAATATCGTTGACAACTTGACCGTTTTCGATAATTCCGTCGTGACCGTAAATCGAATATGGATCTAAAGCAACATCGGTCATGACTACCATTTCTGGACAAGTATTTTTGACAGTTTTAATAGCGCGTTGCATCAATCCATTTGAGTTTAGGGCTTCTTTTCCAGCATTATCTTTCAAGTTATCAGGAACTTTTACGAAAAGCAAAACCGCTTTTAAATTGAGCTTATGCAGTTCTATGATTTCTTTTTGGAGATTGTCCAAACTCATCCGATAATAATTGGGCATCGACTGAATTTGTTCTTTAATATTCGAACCTTCCACAACAAATAACGGAACGATAAAATCGTTTGGGTGTAAAATGGTTTCTCGAACTAGACTTCTAATGGATTCATTAGTTCTTAAACGTCGGTTTCTTTGTAATGGGAACATTTTTTTTATTTTATTTTAATAACAAATTTTTTGGTTTCAATAACAGAATTTGATTCCCAAGTGCGACAATATTCTAATTTTAAAGTATCAACTCCTGTTTCATTTCCTTTAAATTTCCATATTTCAATTCCACCAACACCAACCATATTAGGTTCAGATTTATCTTGATTGTATGTTGAACTTACTGAATCAAAGATTTTAGAAGTCCCTTCTTTTATCCATTTCCAAGAATAACCTGTTGTCGGATTTGACTTTAATGAAATCTCAAAAATCTCATTTTTATCGACTTCGTAATCTACTTTTATATTTTTTTGGGTGTTGCAAGAAAATAAAGTAGCTGTGAATACTATAATTACGGCTGTTTTCATAAAATTTTATAATTTTAAATCCAATTTATAGGATTTTCTAGTACCTGAATTAATCTTTCTTCTTCACTTCCTTTTTCTGGATGATGGTCGTACACCCATTGAACCCTTGGTGGTAATGACATCAAAATACTTTCGATTCGTCCATTGGTTTTAAGTCCAAAAAGCGTGCCTTTGTCGTGAACCAAATTGAATTCGACATAACGCCCACGCCGAATTTCTTGCCATATTTTTTGTGCTTCAGTATAAGGCAAATAGTTTCTTTTTTCTAAAATTGGGATATATGCTTCCAAGAAACTATTTCCGACTTCGGATACAAAATTAAACCAATTTTCCATCGACAGTTCATCATTTGGTTTGCAATAATCAAAAAATAATCCGCCAATTCCTCTTGCTTCGTTACGATGTGAATTCCAGAAATAATTGTCGCATTGTTTTTTATATTTTGGATAAAAATCGAGATTATGTTTGTCACAAGCGGTTTTGCAGGTTTGATGAAAATGAATGGCATCTTCTTCAAATAAATAATAAGGTGTTAAATCTTGTCCGCCACCAAACCAACTATTAATAATATTTCCGTTATCATCATACATTTCAAAATACCTCCAATTAGCATGAACTGTTGGTGCCATTGGATTTTTAGGATGAATAACCAAACTCAATCCGCAAGCAAAAAAATCGGCTTCACCAACGTTGAACATTTTTTGCATTGCTTCAGGTAATTTACCATGAACAGCCGAAATATTTACGCCACCTTTTTCGAAAACGGTTCCGTTTTCTAAAACTCGTGTTCGACCGCCACCGCCTTCTGGTCGCTCCCAAATGTCTTCACGAAATTTGGCTTTGCCTTCGACAGCTTCCAAACCAGCAACGATTTGGTCTTGAAGATTTTGAATGTATTGGTAGAATTTATTTTTCATTGCTTAACACATATAATTCCATATCTAATGGTTCTTCATTGGTTGGAGTAAACTCGTTTAGTAATGTTTGTTGCCAAACAAAACCATTATTTTTAGCAACTTCTATACTTCCAAGATTCGTTTTATGCGAAATAATTTGAAGTGTTTTCAAACCCAATTCCTCAAAAGAAAATTTAGTCATTTCTTTTACTGCGAATGATGTCAAACCTTTTCCTTCAAATTCTGAACCAATACAATAAGCAAATTCTCCTTGTTTTTTATCCCAATCTATTTTTTTAATTATCATTAAACCAACAATGTTTTCATTGTTTATATTTCGAATTGCAAAAGTAAAATTTGATTTTTCTTCTATTTCTTTATTCTTGATTGAAATGTATTCTATAGATTTTTCTAGAGAACTATTCATTTCTAATGTAACTGGAAAAAAGAACTTTAATCGTTCTTTATTATCTATCATAAACTGATACAACTGATTTGCATCATTTGATTCAAGTTTACCTAAAATGTAATTTCTAGTATTCATTATTAATTACTGACCATACTCTTTCACCGCATCTACAAATGCCTTCGCATGATCTACAGGAATATTGGGTAAAATGCCATGACCTAGGTTTACTATATATTTGTCTTTTCCAAATTCGTCAATCATCTCGTGCACCATTTTTTTGATAGTTGGAATTGGAGAAAGCAATCGACTTGGATCAAAATTTCCTTGCAAAGTAATATTTCCACCTGATAAATAACGAGCATTTCTTGGAGAACACGTCCAATCTACTCCAAGTGCGGAAGCTTTTGATTTTCCCATTTCGTTCAAAGCAAACCAACAACCTTTTCCGAAAACAATAACCGGCGTAATATCTGCCAAAGCTTCAATAATCTGATTAATATATTTCCACGAAAATTCTTGATAATCCACAGGCGATAACATGCCGCCCCAAGAATCAAAAATCTGAATGGCGTTGCAACCTGCTTTTACTTTTTCGATTAAATAAGCAATAGTAGTATCTGTAATTTTTTGCAATAAAACGTGTGCCGCAATAGGATTGGAAAAACAAAATCCCTTGGCAGTATCAAAACTTTTAGATCCTTTTCCTTCAACAGCATAACAAAAAATTGTCCATGGCGAACCTGCAAAACCAATTAATGGCACTTCATCATTCAACATTTCTTTGGTCATTTTGATGGCATCAAAAACATAACCCAACGTTTCGTGAACATCAGGAACAATCACTCTTTCCACATCTTGAATGGTTCTAATTGGGTTGGGAAGAAATGGACCAAGGTTTTCTTTCATCAAAACTTCAATTCCCATGGCTTGTGGTACAACGAGAATGTCCGAAAACAAAATCGCTGCATCGGGCGCAATTCTCCGAATGGGTTGCACTGTAATTTCTGATGCTAATTCTGGTGTTTGACAACGTGTGAAAAAATCGTATTTGTCTCGCAGAGCAATGAATTCTGGCAAATATCTTCCGGCTTGACGCATCATCCAAACGGGTGGACGTTGCACAGTTTCGCCTTTTAAGGCTCTTAGAAATAGGTCGTTTTTGATCATTCTTTGTTTTTTATTAACCCTATCAGGGTTTAAAACCTTTGTAGGGTTTTTAATTAGAATAATATTGTATAACTTCAAATATTACATCTTCTATTGTTGGGGCTCCAGCAATGACAATGCTTTTTATTTTATTATTTTTTAAAGTTTCTGCGGTAGTTTCGCCGATGCAAAAACAAGTTTCAGTTTTAATTTTATTATTTTTCAAATAACTCTCGACACCCGATGGACTGAAAAACAAAATTGCGTCAAACTTTTCTTCTTTCGAAATTTTGAAAGGTGCTAACTTAGTTTGATAAACTTCGATTTCGTTAAATTTTACTCCAACTTCTTTAAGTGCTCTCGGCAATGTTTCTTTTCGCAAATTGCCGCTAAAGAAAGTGAAGGATTCATTTTTATATATTAAGGTAATAATCTCGGCCAATTCTGAGGCATAATCCATATATACAGCTACTTTAAAGCCATTCTGCTCTAAAAAATTTTTTGTTTTTATACCAACGCAAAAAACCATTTTTGTTTTTAATTTTTCCCAATTGGGTTGTTCCATCAAGCTTAAAACGGCATTTTGACTGCTAAAAATCAAATTTTCATTGCTGTTTTTTAGTTCAAAATTTATATTTTCAATTTCGATAAAATCTTGTTCTAAAAGATCAATTTCGGCATCAAGAAATACCTGTCGTTGTTCTGACGACAATGTTTTGGTGCATAATATGCTTATTGGATTCGTCATTGTTTCTTCAAACTTTCTTTTATGCTTTTCATCAATTCTGTTCCGCCATTATTCAAAATTTCATGGGCTAAATTGTATCCTAATTTTTTCCATTCAGAAATATCGACCGATTTTTCCACTTCAATTTTTTGTCTTCCATCAATAGATAATAAAATTCCTTTGAACGAAATTGTATCGTCTACTTCATTAAACTTTGCAAAAGCGCCAATTGGCGCCGTACAACCACCTTCTAAAGTTCGCAAAAATTGTCGTTCGATATACGTGCAAATGTCGGTTTCGAGATCGTTTAATTCGGCAACCGCTACCTTACAAAATTCATCGTTTTGCATCGCGTGAATGACCATGGCGCCTTGTGCTGGTGCTGGAATCATCCAATCGAGATTAATAAAGTTTTCTGGTTTTAAGTTGATTCGTTCTAATCCTGCTGCTGCAAAAATGGCTCCGTTCCAATTATTATTTTGTAGTTTTTGAAGTCTCGTATTTACATTTCCGCGCAAATCGACTACTTTATGATTAGAATATTTATCGAGCCACATCGCTTGACGACGCAAACTTCCTGTAGCAATAATTCCTTCAGAATTTAGAAAATCAAGATTGTTATTATAAACTAAAATATCTTTCTCATTAGCGCGCTTCAAAACTGCGGCTTGCATCATTCCGATTGGCAAAGCCGTTGGAACGTCTTTCATGGAATGAACGGCAATGTCGATTTCACCATTTATCATAGCAATGTCTAACGTTTTTGTGAAAATTCCTGTGATTCCGAGTTCGTAAAGTGGTTTGTCTAATAATAAATCTCCTTGCGATTTTACGGCAATTATTTCGGTTTTGTGACCCAAGTCATTCAGCATTTTCTCAACAGTTTTGGCTTGCCAAAGCGCGAGTTCACTATCTCGAGTTCCTATTTTTATTGTTTTTTCAGCCACAATTTTGTGCAAATTTTTTTATCGCTAATTCGCTAATTTTTAAAATCTGAGAATCTGCGGTTAATTTAATTTTAAGATTCTAATTGAAATATCTTATTGATATAGCCGATACTTTCATCGACCATCGTGTCTTCATCTTTGAGATGATTTGCAAAATGATTGGTTATTTTTTGAATGATGCGATTGCTAATGATTTCTGCTTGTTCTTCATCGAAATTAGATAATTTTTTTCGTTGAAAATTCAATTCGGCATCTTTTATTTCATTCATTTTTGCTTTTAAAGCGTGAATAGTTGGCGCAAATTTGCGATTTTTTGTCCAAGCAATAAACTCGTCCTTTATTTCATGAATAATAAGTTCGGCTGCGGGAATTTGACTTTTTCTATTCTCTAAAGTTTCATCAGTAATTTGTGATAAATCATCCAAATGAATCAAAGTCACATTCTGCAAATCTTTTACATTCTCGTTTACATTCTTCGGAATAGATAAATCCAGAATCAGAAGCGGTTTTTTCAAATTCAAAATTGCTTTGTCAATTGTTGGATTTTGTGCTCCAGTTGCCACAACCAAAACATCGGCTTTTTGCAATTCGAGATGCAAATCGGCATATTCTTTTACGATCAAATTGAGTTTTCCAGCCAATTTTTCGGCTTTATTCTTGGTTCGATTTATTAAAGTAATATGTTCGTTTTTGGTATGTTTTACTAAATTTTCGCAAGTATTTCGACCTATTTTTCCTGTTCCGAAAAGCAGAATGTTTTTATCGCCAATATTCTCGACATTCTTCATTATATATTGCACTGATGCAAACGAAACCGATGTTGCGCCCGAAGAAATTTCAGTATCGGTTTTGATTTTTTTGCTAGCCTGAATCACGGCATTCACCAAACGTTCCATAAAAGCATTCGCCAAACCAAAGGATTTTGCATGTGTGAAACTGGTTTTTATTTGCGAAATAATCTCAAAATCGCCTAAAATTTGACTGTCTAAACCTGTTCCTACTTTGAATAAATGCGAAATGGCTTCTTTGTTTTTATATACGTGAGCGACTTTTTGGAATTCTTCAACCGTTCCTTGGCTGTTTTCGCAAAGCAATTTTATGAGTTGAAAAGGATGTTCTGCAAAACCATAAATTTCGGTTCTATTGCATGTCGATGTTACGATTAGGCTATCGATTCCTTCGTTTTTTGCTTGTTGCAAAAGTGCATTTTTGGCGATGTCGTTCAACGAAAATTTCCCTCTAACCACTGCATCTGCTTTCTTGTAACTCAATCCAATTGAGTAAAAAGTTTGATGTTTTGATAAGTAAAGATTTTCCATAAATTGATTTTGCCTTTGCTTTGCAAAATTATAGTTAACCTATAGATAAAAGTAACGCTAAAAGTTCTATTTGTAACGCTCAATGTTTTTTTGAATTTTTATCGTCAATATATCCAATAAATACTTACTTTTGCAGCGTTTTCAATGTTTAAGAATTGGTTAATTTAGAGTTATTCTAAATAGCTTTATTCTTAACAATGAAACTTAACATCAAAAAAATATCGCTATGGGTTCAGAAGAAATAATCAAGATTGAAGAAGATTTTATTTTGATTCGTTTTCAAAACGATTCGAATGAAAATTTTCAGGCGCAACACGAAGTTACAAGTGGTTTGATTCAGTTTCATTTTGGATTAAAAGGAAGCGGAAAATTCATTTTCAATCAAGGAAATTATGCTTTGGATTTGAAAGAAGAAAAATCGTTATTGCTATATAATCCGCAAAAAGAATTACCATTAAACTTGGAATTGGCTCCAAACTCGTGGGTGATTTCAGTGATTATTTCTATCAAAAAATTCCATACTTTATTTTCAACAGAAGCCAATTATATTACGTTTTTGAGTGAAGATAATAAGGACAAAAAATATTATAAAGAAGACAATATTTCGCCTTCAATGGCAATTGTTTTGAGTCAATTGTTTCATTACAACCTGAATCCATCAATAAAAAACTTGTACTATAAAGGAAAAGGTTACGAATTATTAAGTTTGTATTTTAATAGAAGTGACGATCCAGATGCCGAACAATGTCCATTTTTAATTGATGAAGATAATGTAATCAAAATCAAAAAAGCCAAAGAAATTATTATCGCCAAAATGGCCGAACCACCCGGATTACAAGAATTAGCAGACGAAATTGGTTTGACCCTAAAAAAATTAAAAATGGGTTTCAAGCAAATTTATGGCGATACGGTTTACGGATTTTTGTTTGATTACAAAATGGATTATGCCAGAAAATTATTAGATTCAGGTTCGTATAACGTGACCGAAGTTGGTTTAAAAATTGGTTACAGTACTGGAAGTCATTTTATTGCGGCTTTCAAAAAGAAATTTGCAACTACGCCCAAGAAATATTTGATGACACTAACTCCAAGTAATTAAAGTGTTATGAACGACCGAATAATTGGATTTGACCTTGCGCGAGCATACGCAATCTTTGGAATGTACATCGTAAATTTTAATTTCAGCTTTGGAAATGTCAACCAAACTGAAGAACCAATTGCTCGGTTTTTAAATTTATTTACAGGAAATTCTACTTCGATTTTTATCATTTTAGCTGGAATGGGAATTTCATTAATGACTAATAAACCCAATTATTCAGATAAAGAAAAAGCGAAATTTAAATCAATAGTTTTAAAACGTTCTTGGTTTTTATTTTTTGCTGGATTGTTACTTTTTACTTGGTGGTCAGGAGATATATTGCATTTTTATGGCGGTTATATGCATCTTGCGGGTTTAATTTTATTTATTCCAAAAAAATATTATTTATGGATTGCTTCCGTTGTACTTATTATTTATCATATTTTATTATTGTTAATTCCAGTAGCAACTTCGTGGGATTTTACGACTTTTAAATATGCCGATTTTTGGACGCCAGTGGGTTTTTTAAGAAATACTATATATAATGGTTGGAATTCGATGTTTCCTTGGTTTTCGTTTTTTGTAGTCGGAATGTGGTTAGGAAAATTAGATTGGCACAACAAACAAATTCGAAGAAAGGTTTTTATCACCGGATTTGGCTTTTTTACAAGTATTCAACTCATTCGACTTTGGGCAAAAAATCCTTTTGTTGACGATTTTACGCATCGCTATATTTTGAGCGAATATTTTCCGCCGTTTTTACCATTTTTGCTAGTGACTGCAGGTTTTGCTTTGATGGTTATTTCCATATTTATGTATATTGGCGAAAAGTTTAGCGAAAATAAATTTCTCAATATTTTAGCAAATACTGGAAGAATGACTTTATCGTTATACGTAATTCATATTACCATAGGAATGATTATTCTAGAACAATTAACAAACAAAACATATACTGGTTTTCTAGAAGATGAAACACCAACATTACCGCAAAATATTTTATTGTTCTCCATTTTATTTTTTGTAATAAGTATAATTTTTAGTTGGTTGTGGTATAAAAAATTCAAAAATGGACCTTTGGAAATGCTTATGAGAAAAATTTCGGGATGAGACATCCAAACAACAAATAAAAAATTGTTAATCAACTTAATAAAAAAATAAGATTTATTACTTTTATAAAAATTTAAAACAACAATGAAAGGAGTATTATTAGTAAACCTCGGTTCGCCGGAAAGCCCTACAGCAAAAGATGTT
>JANOPO010000059.1:0-4684 GCA_031422015.1 Flavobacterium sp.
AATCAGCTGTCCGAAAACAGATTTACTAGAAAAATAATTACTTTTGCTCATCGTTTATTGTATTTTGCAACACAAATTTACGATTACTTTAAAGAAGCCATCTTTTTGGCTTCTTTTTTATCGGACAACAATGTTTTGAAATGGAAAGAATTAATAGAAATTTCATTTTTATCAGACGATATGAAAACAAAATATCAGAATTTATTGAAAAGCAGATTAAGTAGATTTGAATAGTCATAAACCACCAGCCAAAAACTGTTGGTTTTTTTATACCTTTACCTCATGGAAAAAGAACATATCATTTTTGGAATACGCGCCATTGTAGAAGCAATTACCGCCGGAAAAGAAGTCGACAAAGTATTTATACAAAAAGAAATTTCGGGCGAACTCATGAAAGACCTAATGAAAGTCATGAAACGCAACAGTATAAACTTCAGTTATGTTCCTGTAGAGAAACTCAATAGACTAACACCAAGCAACCACCAAGGCGCAGTTGCTAGCATCTCGCCTATTGGCTTTATGGATTTGGAGCAATTGATTGAAGCTACTTTAGAAAAAAACCAAAAACCATTATTTCTAATCCTCGATCAACTATCCGATGCACGCAACTTCGGAGCGATTATTCGTACTGCAGAATGCACAGGCGTAAACGGAATAATCGTTCAAAAATCTGGTTCAGCTCCCGTAAATGGCGATACTGTAAAAACTTCTGCTGGAGCCGTGTTTAATGTACCGATTTGCAAAGTGGAACATATCAAGGATGCCATTTATTTATTGCAAGCCAATGGAATCAAAACTGTTGCCGCAACCGAAAAATGTGATCAAAATATTTATGACCTAAAACTCAACGAGCCACTGGCCATTATTATGGGTAGCGAAGAACGTGGCGTAAACCCGTCAGTACTTAAAATTGTAGATGAAAAAGCTAAACTTCCAATGTTTGGGACGATTGGCTCGCTGAATGTTTCTGTCGCTTGTGGCGCATTTTTATATGAAGCCGTTAGACAACGAAGTTAACTATATTTTAAAAATATTTTTTACAGGAAATTTTAAATTCGGAAATGTTGGACTTTCAAGTTTCCCACTCTCAACAATTGGTTTTATACCGACGAATTTTTGATCTTTAAGAACATAAATCAAAATGGTTTTCTCTGACTGATTGACAATCCAATATTCTTTGACACCATTTTCTTCATACAAATCAAATTTCAAAGTCATTTCACGATTTGAATTTCCTGGTGAAAGAATTTCTATGATTAAATCAGGTGCACCTATGCAGCCTTTTTCATCAATTTTTTCAGAATCACATACAACACATAAATCAGGTTGAACCACTGAAATTATTTGGTTATCAACAGTACTTTTCTTGAAGTTAATTAACCTTACATCAAAAGGTGCTACATACATTTGACAAGTAGATTTTCTGAAAAATTTACTTAATAAATAAGTTAATTCTCCAGATATACGTTGATGGTAAGAACTTGGTGCAGGACTTATTTTGAAAATTTTTCCTTCAATAAGCTCAACTCTTTCTTTAAAATTCCAAAGTAAATAATCCGCATAAGTATAACTTCCTTTTAGGTCAAGTTGTTTGATATTTGTAATAATTGTACTCATTCTTAAACTACTGAATTACGAAATTACAAATTTAAATTCTTTGATTCTTTAAAATCGTAAACAAAAGTTATATTTTCATCCTCTAAGTCATCTTCTAAAAGTTCAACTGGTTTGTTTACAAAAATTCCGTGTTCGTCGAAACGTTCCAAAAACTTATCGCCTTCGGGATCAAAATCGGGTTGTTGCCAATCGTATTGCAACGCTTTTTTGTAATCGGGTGTTTTGAAATGTACTGCAAACACAAATCCAGTACTGAGTCCTGCCAAATGGCCTTCCCAAGAAATCGAGTTAACGCCTACGGTTTCAGGATTTGGAAAAACATACCAAAACATACCGCCATAAATTGAAATAACAGTCAACGATAAGGCAACCAATCTATAATATTGCGTTATAATTCCTTTAAAGAAAATAAAACTAAACAATACATAAATCAATCCGCTGGCACCAATATGATACGACTCGCGACCAATTATCCACGTGATTATTCCAGAAAGCAAGATGCCATAAAACAAAACTTTCAACGAAATTTCTCTATAAAAATAAATAAGTGCAGCGGAAAAAATAAATAACGAAATGGAGTTATTAGCTACATGATTTAGGTTACCGTGCAAAAAAGGACTGCAAACAACACCAACCAAACCCGAAAAAGTTCGAGGAAAAATTCCAAATTGTGATAAATGAAGATTTAAAAAATCATCAACATAAAACACTGTCCAAAGCAACAAAAGCATAAAAGTTGGAATAATCCAAACGGAAGGCGAATATTTGAATTGATTGTCGTTCATAAAAATATTTCTTCAAAAATGCAGCCAAAATATAAAAACTGCTATTATGACAGACTATCTTAAAAATTTACACTTGAAGTTACAAAAAACCCTAGCCCTGATAGCAGTGTAAATCCTTTTTTATTGTCCTGAGCTTGCGAAGTGATAATAAAAAAGATTGAAACGAATAGCAGGAAATAGCTCCTAAAAAATCAGTTTTCAGTCGCAGTTTTCAGTATCTAATTCCAAAAAAAAAGAACTAATATTGCAACAACTCCTCAATTTTAGCTCTCACTTTATCCACATTCGGAATCATCGTAAACTCCAAAACGCTGTTTAAGGGAATCGCCGGCATATTCTCGGATCCAATAACCATTACTGGCGCATCGAGGTGTTGGAAACATTTTTCTTGAATGAGTCCAGCTAAACTTCGGGCAAAGGAATTATTAGTTGGTTCTTCGGTAACAACTAAACATTTTTTGGTTTTTTTAACTGATTTAAATATCGCTTCTTCATCCAAAGGATACAAAGTGCGCAAATCGATAATTTCGACTTGATTTTTGATAGTTGCCGAAGCATTCAATGCCCAATGAACCCCCATTCCGTAAGTAATCACAGTTATGGTTTCGTCGGTTTCTTGTTCCCAAATTTCTTGAACGATATTGGCTTTCCCGAAAGGCAACATATAATCTTCGCTTGGCTCGTTGACTCTAGCTGCATCAGTGCCTTTTACTTTGCTCCAATACAAACCTTTATGTTCTAAAATCACAACAGGATTTGGGTCATAATACCCCGCTTTCAACAATCCTTTTAAGTCGGCACCATTACTTGGATAGGCAATTTTAATTCCTCGAATATTGGTCAAAACACTTTCCACAGATGACGAATGATAGGGTCCGCCACTTCCATAAGCTCCAATTGGAACTCTCAAAATCATACTCACAGGCCATTTTCCGTTCGATAAATAACAAGAGCGACTTACTTCGGTAAACAATTGATTTAGTCCAGGCCAAATGTAATCGGCAAATTGCACCTCAACTATTGGTTTTAAACCTACAGAACTCATTCCAACTGTTGAGCCTACAATAAATGCTTCTTGAATTGGCGTATTAAAAACGCGTTCGTCACCAAATTTTTGAGCTAAAGTAGCTGCTTCTCTAAAAACGCCACCAAGCCTTGCTCCCACATCTTGTCCGTAAAGCAAACATTCGGGATGTTTTTTCATTAGTTCTTCGACCGCAAAAAGCGCACAATCTACCATCACAACTTTATCTTCTCGTTCTGGATTTCGTTCGCCAACTTCATCTATGATTGGAGTTGGAGCAAAATCGTGTGTAAATAAATCTTCTGGCGTTGGATCTTCAGCAAGTTGTGCTTTGTCAAAATCTCTTTTTACTTCTGCGAAAGCAGAAGTCTCAATTTTCTGAATTTCTGTTTGCGAAAAACCTGCATCGATTAATTGTTGTATCAAAACTGGATACGGATCACGACTTCTGGCTTCGTCCAAATCATCACGATACCATTCCATTCGAACTCCTGATGTATGATGATTCAACAATGGAACTTTGGCGTGAATTAAAAATGGTCGTCGCTCTCCGCGTATGGTTTTTATGACTTTTTGAACCGCTAAATAGCTTTCCTCAAAATTTGCTCCATCAATAGAAACGGCCTCAATTCCGTGGAAACCTTTTGCATATTCGAAAGCATTTTGAGCCCGAGTTTCAGCAGCATTTGCCGAAATATCCCAACCATTATCTTGGACTAAATATAAAATTGGCAATTGCTTCAACGCTGCCATTTGAAAAGCTTCGGCTATTTCGCCTTCAGTTACAGAAGCGTCACCCAATGAACAAACAACAATTGGTTTTAACTCGTTATTATCTTGGATTCCTATATTCTCTTTATACCAAAATCCCATCGCGGCACCGGTCGCTGGAATCGCTTGCATTCCTGTTGCAGAGGATTGATGTGGGATTTTTGGTTTATCTACATCTTTCAAACTTGGATGGCAATAATAGGTTCGTCCACCCGAAAACGGATCGTCTTTTTTCGCCATTAATTGCAACATCAATTCGTAGGGAGTGATTCCAATTCCTAAAAGAATACTATCATCACGATAATAGGCGCTTAAATAATCCTGAGGTAATAATTGTAGCCCGAGTGCAATTTGAATGGCTTCATGCCCACGAGATGTTGCATGAACATATTTTGCAGTTATTTCTTTGTTGGCTTCGTAAATTTCAGTCATTGCCTTGGCGGTGGTCATCAACTGCCAAGCTTTTTTAAGCACGTCTGCATTCATT
>JANOPO010000060.1:0-10109 GCA_031422015.1 Flavobacterium sp.
AAATAAAAGGAAAATATCTTCAATTATACCTGAATGAGTTCGTTTACAAGTTAAATAGAAGATATTTTGAAGAAAAATTATTCGATAGGCTAGTAATAGCGGGGATTACAGGGTTATGACAACAAACGGACAATCAAAATAGTAATTAAGTTTATAAAAATAAAATCCAAATTTCACATTTTTTTGAAATTTGGATTTTTTTTCCTTTAAGATATGAAAAAAATTTACATCGAAACCCAACTTACCGTTTATGATAATTTAGCTGAATTATCTGCTAACGACCAATCGCTGATGAAGCAAGCTATGGAGATTCGAAAAAAAGCATATGCACCCTACTCTAATTTCAGGGTTGGCGCAGCAGTTTTGCTAGAGAATGGAAAAGTGCTATTGGGCTCAAATCAAGAAAATGCAGCGTATCCGTCTGGATTGTGCGCCGAGAGAGTTGCAATTTATAATGCAGGAGCCAATTATCCTACTATCAAAATTTTGAAAATTGCAATTTCAGCCACATCCGACACAAACCCAAATACAACACCAATACCGCCATGCGGCTCGTGCCGTCAATCTATTGCAGAATTCGAAACTAACCAACAAATACCAATCGAAATCTTTTTTATGGGTGAAAGTGGATCAGTTCACAAATCAGATTCATTAAAAAATTTACTTCCTTTTATGTTTGATAAAAACTTCTTATAAAAAGTTAGTTTAAAATTTTACTTCTAAGTAGGAATGTTCTATTTTTGCTATTCGCAAATTTGTGTGAGGTCAATGTTGCGTTTTATAATTTACTAAAGCACAAAACATTTTAGCAAAAATCAAATGAAAGAAGTTACAAAAGAAGTTTATTTAAAGTGGTACGAGGATATGCTACTTTGGAGAAAGTTTGAAGACAAATTAGCAGCATTATATATCCAACAAAAAGTACGAGGATTTCTTCATTTATATAATGGTCAAGAAGCGGTATTAGCCGGTGCATTGCACGCCATGGAACTTGGCAAAGATAAAATGATTACTGCCTACCGCAATCATGTTCAACCTATTGGCATGGGCGTCGATCCCAAAGCTGTTATGGCAGAACTTTTAGGTAAAGTTACTGGTACATCAAAAGGAATGGGCGGCTCAATGCATATTTTTTCTAAAGAAAAAGGTTTTTATGGCGGTCACGGGATTGTAGGTGCTCAAATTCCCGTAGGTGCCGGCATGGCCTTTGCAGATAAATATTTCGGTCGTGATGGCGTAACTTTAACCTATTTTGGCGACGGTGCAGCACGACAAGGATCGCTTCATGAAGCTTTCAATATGGCAATGCTTTGGAAACTTCCTGTAGTTTTTATTGTTGAAAATAACGGTTATGCAATGGGAACTTCCGTAGAAAGAACAGCCAATCATAGTGATATTTGGAAACTAGGTTTGGGGTACGAAATGCCTTGTGGTCCAGTAGACGGAATGAATCCCGTTAAAGTTGCCGAAGCAATGCATGAAGCTATAGATAGAGCTAGACGCGGAGATGGTCCAACTTTTTTAGAAATGAAAACCTATCGATATAGAGGACATTCGATGTCAGATGCACAATTGTATCGGACTAAAGATGAAGTTGAAGAATACCGAAAAATTGATCCTATAACACAAGTTCTAGATGTTATTAAAGAAAAAAAATACGCAACTGCTAAAGAAATCGAAGCGATTGATGAACGTGTAAAAGAGTTGGTTGAAGCATGTGCAACATTTGCAGAAGAATCCGCTTTTCCTGAGATACAACAACTCTACGACGTAGTTTACGAACAAGAAAATTATCCATTCATTCCACATAGATTATAATTATGGCAACAGTAATCACAATGCCTCGTTTAAGCGATACTATGACAGAAGGAACGGTAGCATCATGGCTGAAAAAAGTAGGCGACACAATAAAAGAAGGCGACATTCTTGCAGAAATAGAAACTGATAAAGCAACTATGGAGTTTGAATCGTTCAACGCTGGCACACTTTTACATATCGGAATTCCTGCTGGAGAATCGGCTCCAATTGACTCACTACTTGCAATTATAGGAAAAGAAGGTGAAGATATCACAGCATTAATTTTTGGCAATTCTAATAAAAATAACCTAGAAATAGTAGAAACAAAACCCGAAGAAAATCATATTGAAGTTGTGCCACCGAGTAAACCAACTAGTACATTGCCAAAAGGTGTAGTAGTAGTAACCATGCCCAGATTATCGGACACGATGACCGATGGGACCGTTGCTACTTGGTTAAAAAAAGTTGGAGATGCTATAAAAGAAGGCGATATTCTTGCTGAAATTGAGACTGATAAAGCTACGATGGAGTTTGAATCTTTTAATGAAGGAACTTTGTTATACATAGGAATCAATGAAGGTGTTTCTGCACCTGTTGACAGCATTTTAGCAATTATAGGCCCTGCAGGAACAGATATTTCTGGAATTGCAGGAAATTATAAAATTAATGCTTCTGTCGAAAAGCTAGCTGTAGAAAATGCCGATGAAACAAAAACTATCACCGCTCCTATCGTTGCTTTGAATTCAGGTGAAAGAGTTTTTATATCTCCCTTGGCAAAGAAAATCGCGAACGATAAAGGCATCAATTTAAATCAAGTTAAAGGTTCTGGCGAAAATGGTCGCATTGTAAAATTTGATGTAGAGAATTATAAATCAGATGTAAGTTTGCAGCACCTTGTTGCCAGTTCGCAAAACGAAGAACCTGCAATTCAAGATGTACAATCAATAAAACCTTTTATTCCCGCTGGCGAACAACTTTCGGAAGAAATCAAGAATTCGCAAATGCGCAAGATTATTGCTAAACGTTTGTCGGAATCAATTTTTACTGCCCCACATTTCTATTTGACAATAGAAGTAACGATGGACGAAGCAATAAAATCTCGTGCAACAATAAATACAATTCCAAATACCAAAGTTTCGTTTAACGATATGGTTATTAAGGCTTGTGCAATGGCTTTAAAAAAACATCCTAAAGTAAACTCGCAATGGACAGAAATGGCAACAATTATTAACCACCATGTCAATATCGGAGTAGCGGTTGCAGTTGAAGATGGTTTGGTAGTTCCGGTGTTGAAATTTGCAGATCAAATGAGTTTGTCACAAATTGGTGGAAACGTTAAAGATTTGGCAGGAAGAGCAAAAAGTAAAAAATTGCAACCTGCAGAAATGGAAGGAAGCACATTTACTGTTTCTAATTTAGGAATGTTTGGTATTACTGAATTTACATCGATTATCAATCAACCAAATTCGGCAATATTATCAGTTGGTGCCATTGTTGAAAAACCAGTTGTTCAAAATGGTCAAATTGTTGTTGGAAATACTATGAAAGTGACCTTGGCGTGCGATCATCGTACAGTTGATGGGGCAATTGGCGCTCAGTTCTTGCAAACTTTAAGACAATTTCTAGAAAACCCAGTGACTATGCTAGCCTAATTGTTTCTAATTAATATCTAAAAATCCTGTTCCTAATTCTTGAAACAGGATTTTTTTGTTACTATATATTGCTGAATAAACTACCTTTTGAGATTTGATTTTAGCCCAGATAGTAGTGAAAATCCTTTTGCTCTTTCTGCAAAAGATTGCAACGTATAGCTGGAGGAAGTTTGAAAAGTATTGAAATATTACTGCTTCAAATAAAAAAGCTAATTTGTATCAATTTCTTCCTGAACCTGCTCCCACTCCTGAAGCAACTTGTCGAGCTCTGTTTTTTTCTTATTATAAGCCATAAAGAAATTAGCATCTTCGATATGCTTGTCATAATTGGAAGCCAGCGCTTTATCGTCGGATTGAATGTCGCTTTCAAGTTGCTTTATTTGACTTTCTACTTTACTCAACCTATTTTGTAATGCTTTACCTTTTTTTTGATCTTCATAAGAAAGTGCATTTTTGGTCAGCACCTGACTGGCGACTTCTTTTTTTACAGCATCTTTTTTCTCAACTTCTCTCATATTTTCGAGATTTCGCTGTTCTAAAAAATAATTGATATCACCAAGATACTCCTTGATTTTTTGATCTTTAAATTCATATACCAAATTCGACATGCCTTGCAAAAAATCTCGATCGTGAGATACGAGCAGTAAAGTTCCTTCGAACTTTTGTAATGCTGCTTTAAGCACGTTTTTGGATTTAATATCTAAGTGGTTGGTTGGCTCATCCATTAGTAAAACATTTATTGGCTGAAGAAGTAATTTGCATAAAGCCAAACGATTACGCTCGCCTCCTGAGAGCACTTTAACCTTTTTCTCCACATCGTCACCACGAAATAAGAATGATCCTAACATATCGCGCACTTTGGAACGATTGGTATCTGTTGCAGCGTCTTCCATGGTGCGTAGCAAAGTTATTTCGCCATCAAGATATTCAGCTTGGTTTTGAGCAAAATAGCCAACCTGCACGTTATGACCGAGTTTTATGGATCCATTATATTGAAATTCATTTACTATTGCTTTAATAAATGTAGATTTGCCTTGACCGTTTTGACCTACGAATGCAATTTTCGAACCGCGCTCGACAAGAAGAGAAATATCTTTAAGAATCACTTTATCGCCATACGATTTGGTTACTTGCTCTGCCTCAATAACAACTTTTCCTGGTACTTTTGATACTGGAAACGATATATTCATAACTGAATTGTCGTCTTCATCAACTTCGATTCGCTCCACTTTATCTAATTTTTTTATAAGTGATTGCGCCATGGAAGCCTTAGATGCTTTTGCGCGAAATTTTTCGATTAATTTCTCGGTTTCTTCAATTTTTTTGGCTTGATTTTTTTGTGTTGCTAATTGCTTTTCACGTATTTCATGTCGCAATTCTAAATATTGTGAATACGGTTTATTAAAGTCGTATGCTTTTCCTAATGAAATTTCAATGGTACGATTTGTTACATTGTCGAGAAACATTTTGTCGTGAGAGACAATAACAACAACACCTGGATAATTTCGTAAAAAACCTTCCAACCAAATGATACTTTCAATATCTAAATGGTTTGTAGGCTCATCTAATAATAGGATATCATTAGCCTGAAGTAAAAGTTTGGCTAGTTCAATACGCATACGCCAGCCGCCAGAAAATGTTTCGGTTTGATTATTAAAAACATCTCTTTTGAAACCTAATCCGAGCAAAATTTTTTCGGTATCTCCAACATAATTATAACCGCCTAATAACTCAAATCGATGAGTATAATCTGATAAATCTTCTATTATTTGAGAATATGCCTCACTCTCATAATCAGTTCGGGTAACGAGTAGATGGTTTACATCTTCTAATTTCTTTTCTACAACTTGAATATCAGTAAAAGCTTGATAGGCTTCTTCTAAAACTGTTCTGCCTTGCTCAAAATCGATATCTTGACGAAGAAAACCTATCTTAACTTCTTTTTCGGTAGCTATTTGACCTGAATCTGGTTTAAAATCGCCTGCTAAAATCTTGAGCATCGTAGATTTGCCAGCGCCGTTTTTGCCAACAAGACCCACGCGATCACCAGAGCCCATTCGGAAAGTTACTTCTTCAAACAAATAGGTTCCACCAAAAGAAACCGACAAATTGTGTATATTAATCATTAATAAAGTTTAGAAATTAGATTGAATTAGGAGCATTAAAAAAGTAGAAATAGACATTTATTGCATTTAAAATTATAAAAGATTCAGATTAGAAATACTTAACTTTACATTTATATAAATATTTTGCAAATGTTAAAAAAAGGATCCAAATTAAATAGTATTTTAACAGGAACTTGTCCACGATGCCAAAAAGAAAGTATGTTTGTAGATCAGAATCTTCTTCATGTGCATCATTGCATCAAAATGAATGAAAAATGTAGCACTTGTGGACTTAAATATCAGATTGAACCTTCGTTTTTTTATGGCGCTATGTATGTCGGATACGGATTGAATGTAGCAATCGGTATTGCTGTATTTATAATGTCGTCTGTAATATTAAACGCGTCGATTAAAACGTCCTTTATATCAATAATTATTGCTATTATAATATTAGTTCCAATTGTATTGCGACTTTCTAGAACAATTTACATAAATATGTTTGTTAGTTATAATAAAGAACTTGAATCTTAGCCTCGTTACAAAACATACCGATTACAATCTACATCTTGCGGCAATTGAGTTCCGAATTCAATTTTATTAAATAGTTTTTCTGCTAAAAATGGAGCTAGCATAACGCCACGCGTTCCCAAACCATTTAAAATATGGAGATTTTTGTATGCTGGATGTGAGCCCACTAACGGTTTTCTATCTTTAACAGTAGGACGAACGCCAGCCAGATGTTCGATAATTTCAAAATCACAAGAAATAATATCTTTCAACTTATTTACTAATTCTTCCCGCCCATTTGTTGTTGGCAATTGAGATTTATCAGTCCAATCGTTTGTTGCTCCAACTTTAAATAAATTATCTCCTAATGGTACTATATATAAACTTGAATTTAAAATTAAATTTAAATCTAAATCTAAAGCCTTTATAACAAATAGTTCGCCTTTTGTTCCGTCCAGTGGCAAATGATTGAAATAAGGATTTGCATGCAAACCAAATCCGTCGGCAAAGACAATATTTCTTGACCTGTACTTATGATATTCAAGGTATTTATCAAAGATTTGAATATTAGTATACTTAAATTGATCTTTGATTAACAAATTATTAGCAGCTAAATAAGAAGAGTAACTTTTTAACAACAACGACGTATTGATATAGCCAGTTTGCAAAACTTCACCATAACCATTTGCTGAACTTATATTAGAAAATTCAGTAAATTGTAACTTTTCATTCAAGAACGATTTAAGTTTGAAATTATCACTAGCCAAAAACCAATTGTTTTGCTCTTCGACAGAAAAAAATTTTCTAAAAACAGGCATTTTAAAATCAAATTTAATTGCTAGTTTGTTTTCTAATTTAGAATAGAAATTATCTACTACTATAATTTGCTCAAGGGCATTGGGTACAATTGTAAATCGTTTGAGAATAACAGGATTGTAAATTCCGGCAGCTACTTTAGAAGAATTTTGCGAATCATTATCAAAAACCAAAATTGACTTGCTATTTTGTAATGCAGTTTCGGCAAATGCAATTCCAGCTAAGCCATTTCCGACAATAATATAATCAAGCATAAAAGCAAAATATTAATAAATAAAATAACTTGTGGATTAAATATATAAAAATAAAAAACTCCCAATATACATTGGGAGCTTTTAAAATGAGATTATTGAAATTAATAATTCCACATATCTTGTTCAAAATCACGAATTTTATTTTTTACTCTTTCGGATTCTAATAATTGATTTTGAGAATTTTCCTTCATATATTCAGATATATCTCTATCGCCATACACATTTTCTTCCTTATTAATCACTGCATTGAAACGTCTAGAATTTAGCAAACGATCAAACGAATATGGCATCGCTGTATTTCGATCATTGAATGCATAAGCACCGTGCAGAACTTCTCTAGCTGCTGGAAAATAAATCCAAAATAATTCAATATAGTCTTCTTCTTCAGAACCTAGAGTATAAACATCAGGAGTTACTGGACATAGCCCAAGTAATCTATATTTCAATTCGCCTTGTCGTTTATCAAAGTACCAAAACCCTTTAATTTTATAATCTGTTACATCGTATGCTGTTAAATCTGTTTTCACAATAAACTCAGGAGAAATTGGTAAACCAGCATTTATTTGTTCACGACCAGGATTAGTAGTATCGATCTTAGATAAAGAAGATTCTATATCTTTCAAAGACTTCTTAGTATTAAAATAACTATCAGAATATACCTCGGTTATCTTACCATCTTTCATAGCTTTTGTTAAAACATCATACAATGATCTACGATCTTTACCGATATTAGCGCTATCAACTGGATAATAAAAAGGAAAGTTTATTTTTTCGTCCAAATCTATCGTTTCCCATACAGTTTTACCCATCAATACATCACGATCATGCACATAACCATAAGGCAAAGGATTATCGTTGTCCGATTTTAACTGGGCATTAGTTTTTTTACCAATTTCGTCTGGCGTCTTTGCATTTAGCAAATTCGATTGAGCAAAAGATGATGATAATGCGAACAGAAAAGTAATTGCAAGTACAAAATTTTTAATATTCATTTTAATTGAATTGTAGGATTAGCTAAATAACGTAAAATCTTAAGTAATTATTGTATTTCATAAATTACTACAGAAGTCTTTTGCAACATTAATGATGAACCAGCGAGTTTAGTTTTAATTTCAGAAAAAGTTACTTGATCACCTTTTCCAGCTTTTGATAAAACACCAACTGCTTGAGAATTTAATTTATTTCCTTGAACAACAACCGTTGGTTGCCCCGTAACTTTCATGTTGAAACCAACAACATTAAGTGAAACTTCAAAATCAAAATCGATCATTTTGGCACCAACTGTAGATATTTGTAAGCTAGATTTTGGTCCTTTCACAACACCGTCTTCACCTCTAATAGTTCCAGCCGGAGCAGGAATACCTTTGATTCTAAAAGACTTGCTATCAGAAACTGTTTTACCATCTGGCAATTTAGCGTTAACATTAATTTTCAGTTCAGTTCCTTGACCAGGACTAATATTATACTTGCCTACACCACCACCTTTTGACATTCCGGGAGCGCTTGCGGATACATTATTATCAGATACGCCAGCAAATGAAATAGTCATTGGGTTTACAACACCACGATAAACTACATTCATTTTATCGGCAGAAATAGTAGCAGAATTTGGTCTTGGTACAACAACATAATTTCCTTTGAAAGGTAAGTTAATAGTTTTACCATCTTCAACAAACGAGAAAGAACCACCAATATTTTGTTCTCCAACACTACCAGCAGTCATAGATATAATGGCTTGTCCATTAACTACTTTACCGGGTCCATTAAAACTTGCAACTTTTGTACTAGCATCATACCGTCCTAAAACTACTTTACCAGTAACATTTTCACCTTGAAAATAAGCATTTTTATCTAAAGCAACAATAGCTTGATAATTGCTGTATGAAGCGGCTTGAACTGCAGCTTTACCTAACAGTGAATTGTATACATCAGTTTCAGCTTTCTTTACATCACTTTGCCAAGCCGATAACTTAGCTAAAGATGCAACCGCGGGAAAACCTTTGTAATTATAATCCAAATATTCAATTGCTATACCGTCTTTATTTTTTACTTCAGAAAGATCAAATTTTGCATTTATCTCTTTGTTGATTGCTTCAAACTTTTTATTTGTTCCTAATGCAGCTTTCATTTCAACTTTATACTTTTCAACTGTAGCTTTCACCTCGGAACCCTTAGCAGTCAGACCATTAGGACCAAACCAACTATGATCGATATTATCACCCTTATCCATAGATTCATATGGAAGCTTGCCAGTTTCGACGTCAACTTCTGTACCAGTTAAAACTTCGCTTTTTAGAGTATCAACATAATCAAAAAACTTTTTAGTTATTCCTTCAACTTTGTGAGCTGTTTCAGCTGCAATCTTAAATTCGCCACCAGCTTCACCAGCTTTAGTATCTAAACTAGATAGCATCTGAGCATTTGACGCAACTGATGCGGTATTTGCACCTTCAAATTTTTCATTCATTAATCCAAAAGCAGATAATACTTCTTTGGACATATTTAGAGCCAACATTGCGACGAAAACCAAATACATCAGGTTAATCATCTTCTGTCTAGGGGTTAATTTTCCTCCTGCCATTTTTTTCTAATTAAGTTTGTTTTGTTTATATTAAAAATGTAGTGAGATACTAATTCCCTTTGTTACTCATTGCAGATAACATTCCACCATAAACATTGTTCAATGAAGACAAGTTTGAAGTTAATGACTGCATTTGATCTTTTAGTTTTAAATTATTTTCTGCAACTTCATTGTTGATTTGCGCATTTCTAGAAGCGCTATCCAATTGAATTTTGTATAGACTATTCAAAGACTCCATTTGAGCGGCAGCTAGTGTTAATTCTTCACTATATTTCTTAGTAGCCGCAATACCGTCAACAGCTGGTGCAATACCTTTCGCTGCTGATTCGAAGTTCTTAATACTATTTCCTAGACTAGCCATCAACTCACCATCAACTTTGGCCTCTTTCAACATAGC
>JANOPO010000061.1:0-7829 GCA_031422015.1 Flavobacterium sp.
TTGGTTATAAAATTTAAAGTTTAAATTGAACGGAAGGCCTTAGCCCAGATAGAAGTGAAAATCCTTTTATAATGTTTGCGGCGAAGCAAGCAAATTTTATAAAAGATTGAAACGAATAGCTGGAAATAGCTCCAAAAAATAAATAAAAAATGTCAATACAAACAATTTCGCTTTCTGGAAGTAAAAAGCAAGTCTCGAATAAAGAGATGACTTTTTTTGAAAGTATGTACTTGATCGCCATTGTGAAAGGGCTTTTGATTACTATAAAACACTTTTTTAGGAAAAAAGCAACGATTCATTATCCAGAGCAAGTTCGAGAAATGAGTCCTGTGTATCGTGGACAACATCAATTAAAACGTGACGAGAAAGGTCGTGAGAATTGCACAGCTTGCGGGCTATGTGCGCTTTCGTGTCCTGCTGAAGCGATAACAATGACGGCTGCCGAACGAACAAAAGAGGAGAAGCATTTGTATCGTGAAGAAAAATATGCATCAATTTATGAAATCAATATGTTGCGTTGTATTTTTTGCGGTTTGTGTGAAGAAGCGTGTCCTAAAGATGCTATTTATTTGACAACTTCGAAAGTTTTGGTACCATCGAGCGGCAAACGTGAAGATTTTATTTTTGGGAAAGACCGATTGGTAATGCCGTTGGATGTTGCAATGCAAAATTCTAAACTACAAAACTTGAATTAATGAGCACATTAGTTATTTTATTTTACATTTTGTCGGCAGTAACTTTGGCTACCGCTTTTATGACAATTTACAGCAAAAATCCTATTCATAGCGCTATTTATTTGGTAGTGTGTTTCTTTACAATTGCATTTCACTTTTTGTTATTGAACTCTCAGTTTTTGGCAATTGTACAAATAATTGTGTACTCAGGCGCAATTATGGTTTTGTTTTTGTTTACAATTATGTTGATGAACTTGAACAAAGAAAACGAGGTGCATAAACCTAGAATTACTAGATTAGGAGCAATTGCTTCATTTGTTGGAATTTGCGGAATATTGATTGCTGTTTTCAAACTTGCGGAACCTTTTGTGCCAGAATATGATGTTTCTGGCAAGGATTATCAATCGATAAAAGTGTTAGGAAAAGTATTATTAGATGACAAAGCTGGTTTTATGGTTCCGTTTGAGTTTGTATCGATACTGTTATTGGTTGCGATGATTGGAACGGTTTTATTGTCTAAAAAAGAAGAATTTAAAAAATAAAAATGCAAAATATTTTACAAGAAATAGGAATTCAAAACTACATTTTTCTTTCGGCATTGCTTTTTTGCATTGGAATTTTTGGTGTTTTGTATCGTCGTAACGCGATTATCTTTTTTATGTCGATTGAGATAATGTTGAACGCAGTAAATTTGTTATTTGTAGCTTTCTCAACGTATCATCAAGATGCCGAAGGACAAGTTTTTGTATTCTTCTCGATGGCTGTTGCCGCTGCAGAGGTTGCTGTTGGTTTGGCTATTTTGGTAGCTGTTTTTAGAAATCTAGGATCGATTGATATTGCTAATTTAAAGAATTTAAAAGGATAACTAATGAATACAACTTTAGCTCTTATTTTAGTTTTAGCTCCTTTTTTAGGATTTTTAATCAACATTTTTTTTGGCAAACAAATCGGAAAATCAGTTTCAGGAATTATCGGAACAGCCTCTGTTTTGGTATCGTTTGTTATCACAATCTTGTTTTTTATGTCAATTAATCAGTCGAAACAAGCTGCCGAAATGCCTCTTTTTAATTGGATTCAACTGAGCAATTTCAGTCTTAATTTTGGATTTTTATTTGATCAATTATCGGTCTTATGGTTGCTGTTTGTTACCGGTATAGGGTTTTTAATTCATTTGTATTCAATAAGCTACATGCATGATGATGAGAATATGCACAAGTTTTTTGCCTATTTAAACCTTTTTGTATTTTTTATGATAACGCTTGTTGTCGGCAATAACTTGTTGGTTATGTTTATTGGTTGGGAAGGCGTAGGGCTTTGTTCGTATTTACTTATCGGGTTTTGGCACAAAAATCAAGACTATAATGATGCTGCTAAAAAAGCATTCATTATGAACAGAATTGGCGATTTAGGACTTCTAATAGGTGTTTTCATTCTTGGCGCTTTGTTTTCTACTTTAAATTTTATGGAGCTAAAACAAGCTATCATAGGTGGTGGCTACACTACAAATCTTTATTGGTTATCTGCTGCTGGATTGGCATTGTTTATTGGAGCTTGTGGCAAATCTGCACAAATACCGTTATATACTTGGCTTCCAGACGCAATGGCTGGACCAACACCAGTTTCTGCACTTATACATGCTGCAACAATGGTAACTGCGGGAATTTATATGGTTACGCGTTTGAACTTTTTATTCGATCTAGTTCCAAATATTCAAATGATAATGGCAATTGTTGGAACTTGTACAGCTATTGTAGCGGCTTCGATTGGATTAGTTCAAAACGATATCAAAAAAGTCCTTGCGTATTCGACAGTTTCGCAACTCGGATTAATGTTCTTGGCATTAGGGCTTGGCGCTTATGAAGTAGCTGTTTTTCACGTAATTACACACGCATTTTTTAAAGCTTGTTTGTTTTTAGGATCAGGTTCTGTAATTCACGCTTTACATGGCGAGCAAGATATGCGAAACATGGGCGGATTAAAAAAAGTAATGCCAATAACTTTTTGGACAATGATGATTTCGACATTGGCAATTTCAGGAATTTTTCCATTTGCAGGATTTTGGTCGAAAGACGAAATATTACTAACAGCTTTCGAAGGAAGTAAAATACTTTGGGTTGTTGGAAGTATTGCTTCAATAATGACTGCTTTTTATATGTTTCGATTGATGTATTTGACTTTCTTTAAAGATTTTAGAGGCACCGAAAAACAAAAAGATCATCTTCACGAAAGCCCAAGTTTAATTACTTTTCCGTTAGTCGTTCTAGCATTTTTAGCAGCTATTGGCGGATTAATAAGCTTGCCAGGAAATAGCTGGTTGAACCATTATTTGGAACCACTTTTTGTAAAAACTTCGCACGAAGGGCATCATTTGGGTCAAACAGAATATTTATTGATGGGAATTGCCACTATTGGTGCATTATTAGGAATCGGAATTGCCTATTCAAAATACATCAGGCAAAGTCAAGTTCCAGTTGAAGATAATGAAATTACTGGGGTTACAAAAGTTTTATATAATAAATATTATGTGGATGAATTTTATATGATGTTGATCGTAAATCCGATTAATAAATTGTCCAAATTTTTCAAAAAACACGTTGAAACGGCAATTTCTGATTTTGTTTTCGGATTAGGAGAAGTTACAAACGCCATCGGAAATGCGGGCAAAGAATTGCAAACCGGTAGTATTGGTTTGTATCTTTTTGCTTTTGTTATTGGTGTAAGTGCCATATTGTTTTATTTATTTTTAGCTTAATCTTTTTAGATAATGGATGTAACTATCATATTACTTTTACTTTTTATAGGCGTTATAGCAACCTATTTGTCTGGCGATAAACTAGCTTCAAAAGTAGCATTGCTTTTCGGATTGGCTTCTTTTGGTGCAACAATTTATATCTTGAATTTATATAATTCAGGTCAAAATGTGGGTTATTTCAGTCCATGGATTAATTTTCCGAAAATTGCTTTTGCATTAAATGCAGATGGGTTATCGTTAATAATGTTGCTTTTAACAACTTCATTAACGCCAATAATTATTTATTCATCGTTCGAAAACGAATTTAAAAATGCTAAAAGTCTTTATGCTTTAGTCTTATTCATGTCGTTTGCCATGTGCGGAACATTTTTAGCATCAGACGGATTATTGTATTATATTTTTTGGGAATTGGCATTGGTCCCAATTTATTTTATAGCTTTAATTTGGGGTAATGGCGGTGCTGACGAACGTAAAAAAGCAGTGGTTAAATTCTTTATTTATACTCTCGCTGGATCTTTATTTATGTTGGTTGCCTTTATATTTTTATACCAACGAGCAGGAAGTTTCTTGTTGGGCGATTTATATAAAATGCAAATTACGACTGCTGAGCAATCATGGATTTTCTTAGCTTTCTTTTTGGCATATGCGATAAAAATTCCATTAATACCGTTTCATTCTTGGCAAGCCAAAGTATATCAAAAAGCACCGACGATTGGAACGATGTTATTGTCTGGAATTATGCTCAAAATGGGATTGTATAGCGTTTTGCGTTGGCAAATATCATTAGCTAATAGTACAGCATTAGAATATAGAAATCTTTATATAGCTATCGGAATTGCAGGTGTTGTTTATGGATCAATACTAGCGTTACGTCAAAAAGATTTAAAAAAATTATTAGCCTATTCTTCTTTAGCACATGTTGGTTTGATTGCTGCGGGAGCCTATACACTGTCCGTTGATGGTTTGCGTGGAGCGGTTTTACAAATGTTAGCACATGGTTTTGTAGTCGTTGGACTTTTCTTTGCCGCAGAAATAATTTATCGAAGATTCAATACACGAAAAATTTCCGAAATGGGTGGTATCAGAACTCAAGCACCTAAATTTACATCCATGTTTATGATTTTGGTTTTGGCATCTGTAGCGTTGCCAGGAACATTTAATTTTGTTGGAGAATTTACCGTTTTATATAGCTTGTTTCAAGTAAATCTTTGGTTTGCCATCATTGGCGGATTAACCATAATACTTGGTGCATATTATATGCTCAAAATGTTTCAAAATGTAATGTTGGGCGAAACAAGTTCTAAAATTTTTAAAGATGTAACTTTCAATGAAGGTTTAACATTAGTACTTATAATTGGTGTTTTATTTTTCTTCGGATTATATCCAAAACCAATTGTAGATTTGATTACGCCAAGCATCCAAAACATCTTAACTCAAATTAATAGATTTAACTAGTCTTACCAATGAATACATTAATAGCAATTATAGGATTAGGCGTTTTATGTCTTTTATTTGAAATTTTCAATGCTCGAAAAGCAATTGTTCCGATAACGATTTTAGGTTTACTCGGCATACTAGTTTTAAATTTTTCACAATTAGGCGTATCAGCATCTGCATATAATGATATGATAGTTACCAATAATTTTTCGGTAGCTTTTTCAGGTTTATTTATAATTCTTACGATATTTTTGGTTGCATTAAGTCATGATTTTTATCAAGAACATCCAACCAAGATTTCTGACTATATTGCTATAAAAATATTTCTTTTGTCTGGAGCAATTGCAATGGTTTCGTTCGGAAATCTTGCCATGTTTTTTCTTGGGATAGAGGTTTTATCTATTTCTTTATACATTCTTGCAGCAAGTAGTCGATTAGAGATAAAAAGTAATGAAGCCGGAATGAAGTATTTCTTGATGGGATCATTCGCTTCAGGAATTATACTTTTCGGAATTTGTTTAGTTTATGGAGCCATAGGGTCATTTAATATTCAAGAAATATACGAATTGTCTCAAGGAATGGGAATTCCACAATGGTTTTACATAGGATTAATAATGATTATTATAGGAATGTTATTCAAGATTGCAGCTGTTCCGTTCCATTTCTGGGCACCAGATGTCTACGAAGGATCGCCGGCATTAACAACTGCAACCATGAGCACATTGGCCAAAGTTGTTGCGATAGCCACACTATACAAATTGGTAAGCTCATTAACTGCTACGGTGGATTATAAATTCCAAATTGTCATTGTCATAGTTTCAATTCTATCCATGACCGTCGGAAATATTATGGCATTACGTCAAAATAATGTTAAACGAATGTTGGCATTCTCTGGAATATCACATGCAGGATTTATGCTTATGACGTTGTTAAGTTTAACAACATCAGCAGGGAGTTTGTTGTATTATACATCAGCTTATGCTTTGGCTGGTATCGCATCATTTGCTGTAATTATTTCGGTTTGCACCAATAAAAATGAAGACATCGTTAACTTCAACGGCCTCGGAAAAACAAATCCGTTATTAGCAGGAATTCTAACGGCAGCTTTATTATCTATGGCAGGAATTCCAATATTTGCTGGGTTTTTCGCAAAGCTTATGTTGTTTAGTCAAACCATCAATGCAGGGTTTATGATACTTGTTATCGCTGGCGTAATCAATTCAATAATAAGTGTAGGATACTATTTTAAATTGATTTTAGCGATGTACACCAAAGATGCTTTAGAGAAAAATTCAATTCCTCTTCTTTATACAATTGTAGCTGTAATTGCAATACTATTAAATATTTTGATAGGAATGCATCCTTCTATTGTTACCAATTTATTACAATAAAGCGTTATCAAATTATGACGAGTAAGCTTTGAAATTATTATAATTTGCCTCAAACAAATATAGTAATTAATGCTAAAATTATTGTTGCCATAATTACACCCCTTGCCATTAGATCTTTTTTTAATTGTAGCAATCCAAAGAAAGAAATAAGATTGAAAACGCCACCGAGTGCTATTACTTTACCAAGAATACCTTCGTTTCTTATCATTTTTAAATCACTCAAAGAAGTATACTCTGTAAAAGAAAATAAAAATATAAAAATTCCTAAACAAGCGGCAACCATTCCGATACATATACCAATAAAAAAATCTTTCTTTTCCATAATTTTTATTTTATAGTCTTACTTTCGCTTCGCCAGATGGCTTATTTGCACGTAAGATGGATTGATTGCGCTATAAATTCCAGGTATTCAATGTCCCAATCGCATGATGCGCCGTTAAGTCAAATTGCACAGGCACAACCGAAATAAAACCGTTATGCAATGCCCATTCATCAGTATCTTCGCCTTTGTCTTCGTTTACAAATTCGCCCGCGAGCCAATAATATTCTTTTCCGAAAGGGTTTTGTCGTTTGTCAAATTTCTCTTTCCAATGTGCTTTTGCTTGTCTACAAACTTTAATTCCTTTGATTTCGTTAGCTTTCAATTTCGGAAAATTCACATTCAAAACTACGCCATCCAACGGTTTTTGAGCCAAAACTTCTAAAGCAATTTGCTTTATAAAAGGCTTTATGGTTTCGAAATCGGCATTCCATTCATAATCTGAAAGCGAAAACCCAATCGCTGGAATTCCTTCAATGCCAGCTTCTACAGCGGCACTCATTGTTCCAGAGTAAATCACGTTTATAGATGAGTTCGATCCATGGTTAATTCCCGAAACGCACAAATCGGGTTTGCGATGCAGGATTTCGTTAACGGCCAATTTTACACAATCGACAGGTGTTCCCGAGCAATTATATTCGGTTATAAGATCATTTTCTTTCGAAACTTTATTCAAATACAACACATTATTTATCGTGATAGCGTGCCCCATCGCGCTTTGTGGTTTGTCTGGCGCTACGACAACAACTTCGCCTATTTCTGCCATTACAGCAATTAATGCACGAATGCCTGGAGCAGAAATGCCGTCGTCGTTGGTTACAAGAATTAAAGGTTTTAACATGGTTTGTTTTTCACAAAAATAAGCAATTTTAATTGGATTTTGCTTCGATAGATTATTTTTAAGTAAATTTATAAGTTTACTAAATGATATTAAAATATACATATATGTTTAATAATTATTTTTTATTTAAATATAAATGTTTACTTTTGTATTGTTATAAAAAATTGAATACAATGAGAAATCAAAATAAACTACTTGTAGCACAATTAGACAAAAGGTTACTTCCTTTTTTTGGAACCGAAAAAATCAGTATTCCAGAAAAAGGCTGGATTAATAGTATTCGAACTTCATTGAACATGAATTTGGAGCAATTGGGCGAAAAATTACATATTACAAAACAAGGCGTAAAAAAAATCGAAGAACGAGAAGCGTCAGAATCGATTTCTATAAAAGGTTTAAAAGAAGTTGGCGAAGC
>JANOPO010000062.1:0-16178 GCA_031422015.1 Flavobacterium sp.
AGAATACCCCTCGACTTGCATGTGTTAAGCCTGCCGCTAGCGTTCATCCTGAGCCAGGATCAAACTCTTCATCGTATATTTTTGAAGTATTACTACTTCTTTTTTTTAAGACGAATTTTTACTAACTTTTTCCAAACCTTCCGATTCTTCCTTACTCTGTTTTTTTGTTCTGTTGTTTCCAACAAAACGGCTGTCAATTCAATATGTCTAGGAACTTGTTCTTCTTATTATTCGCATTCCTTATCGGTTAGCGGCTGCAAAAGTAAACATCTTTTTTTATCTGACAAGCTTTTTTGAAAATAAATTTGAAATTTGTTTTCTAACATCAATTTAACCAGATTTTTAACAAACTTCTTTTCCCTTGCGGGGTGCAAAGATAACAATTGTTTATTCTCTTTTCCTAATGTTTTATCGCCTTTTTTTATTTATTTTTTAATTGACTGATTACGCGATTGTTGCCGTAACGCACGCGTGAGGGATAGTAGTGGAGCTCTTTGTCTCGTCTTTTTCTGACGTGACAAAAGCGCGAACATATAGCCCGACCCCACTGCAGCGAAGCGCAAGATGGGGTCACGCAAAAAAAAAGAAACTACTTATTAATTTTTTGCGCGCGATTTTGCCAATGACTTGTGAGATCATCTATATCTACTGGTGTTGCAGGGGTTTGATTAATTAGTCGTCCTCGATTGAAAGCTCTATATAATATTGTTTCGATAAGGAAATCTTCGTTGACTTGATATGGCTCGAACTTGGTTTTTAATTTTATATCAAATAGTCGTGCGGTGTTATTTGACCAAAACGCTTTCCAGCCGCTTTTGAGATCTTTTATAAGGGTAAAAGTTGTTGAGCCGGTTTGACGATGTATTAATTTTACTAAAATTTGACCTTGCTTACGAGATAGTTTTTTAAGTTGAGCCTCAAACTCATTAGTCATATAATTTTCGGCGATCTTAAAGTATTTCTTTTTTTCACGATCGGTTTTTAGTCCATCCATCGTTTTATTCATTACGGTTAATCGCTCGGCAGCAATCTTGGCGTACGGATAGGTTTTATAAACTCGGTTTTGTAGTAAAAGAAACTGCTTACGCGCTTCAGGATCGAACTTTTCTTTGGTAATGACAACTTCCTCAAGTTGAATTGGTTCGAAGGAAAGTGTATCTATATTTTTGATATCATAACCCATTTTGGTTGTGTCTTTTGCTACAATTTGAGCAATAGATAAATTAGAAACAAGTAATAGAAATACGAAAAAATTAAAACGAATCATGTTGATTTAAATTATTTTGGCAAAATTATACATTATATGTAACAAGTGTAATGCCAAATTTATAAATTCGCAAAAAAAATTATGGCTCATAAATCGATACTCACAAAATCATCTTTAACGTTTTTAGAAAACTATCTCAATAATCCATCGCCTACTGGATACGAATCTGGCGGACAAAAACTTTGGATGAATTATTTGAAACCTTATGTTGACACTTTTATAACGGATACATACGGAACTGCCGTTGGTGTTATAAATCCTGATGCTAAATTTAAGGTTGTAATCGAAGGTCACTCGGACGAAATTTCGTGGTATGTAAATTATATTACGGATGACGGATTGATATATGTGATTAGAAACGGCGGCTCCGACCATCAAATTGCACCTTCAAAACGTGTAAATATCCATACCGACAAAGGTATCGTAAAAGGTGTTTTTGGATGGCCAGCCATTCATACTCGAAATCGAGGAAAAGAAGAAGCAGCAACTTTGCACAATATTTTTATAGATTGTGGTTGCTCGACGAAAGATGAAGTTGAAAAACTCGGTGTTCACGTAGGTTGCGTCATTACATATCCCGACGAGTTTATGATATTGAACGAAAATAAATTTGTTTGCCGCGCTATCGACAACCGAATGGGCGGATTTATGATTGCCGAAGTCGCTCGTTTGTTGAAAGAAAACAAGAAAAAACTCCCGTTTGGATTATACATCGTCAACGCAGTTCAAGAAGAAATTGGGCTTCGCGGTGCCGAAATGATTACTCAAACCATAAAACCAAACGTAGCAATCGTAACTGATGTTTGCCATGACACTACAACTCCAATGATTGACAAAAAAATCGAAGGAGATCTCCAAATGGGAAAAGGGCCAGTAATAGCTTATGCGCCAGCGACTCAAAACATTCTGCGTGAGCTCATTGTGTCGACTGCAAAGGAAAAAGAAATTCCGTTTCAGCGACATGCCACGTCACGAGTTACAGGAACTGATACCGATGCTTTTGCTTACAGTAACGGCGGTGTAGCTTCTGCATTAATTTCATTATCTTTACGTTACATGCATACAACTGTCGAAATGGTGCACCGTGACGATGTCGAAAACGTTATAAAACTCATCTACGAAAGTTTATTAAAAATAGAAAATAATCATGATTTTTCGTATTTCAAATAATTTTTTTAGGAGCTAATCCCGCTTTACTCTACAATCTTTTCTTTTTTTAAAGAAAAAAAAGAAAAGGATTTCCGTTGCAATCGAGGCTAAAAAAACGAAACGATACTATTGCCGTTTCGTTTTTTTTTGTAAATTTGTTTAAACAATTGTTAAAATGCAAACTATAGAAAACACAGTAAACAATTATTTAGATGAACTATTGCCTGAAAAAATTGCAGCATTTACAGCACTTCGAGAAACAATCTTAAAAAATATTCCAGAAGGTTTTGTAGAATGTATAAGCTACGGTATGATTGGTTATGTTGTTCCACATTCCATTTATCCGAAAGGATATCATTGCGATACCAAATTACCCCTGCCGTTTGTAGGCATTGCTTCTCAAAAAAATGGTATTGCATTGCATCATATGGGTTTATATTTCAATCCGAAAATTGCCGAATGGTTTACTTCCGAGTATCAAAAATATTCCAAATACAAATTAGATATTGGAAAAGCGTGTATTCGTTTTAAAAAACTCGATGGAATTCCGTTGGAACTTATAGCTCAATTAATGCAGAAATTTTCAATAGAAAGTTATATAGCAATTTACGAATCTAATTTAAAACTACAAAAATCATGAGAATCATTAAAAAAATTATTTTAACATTACTAGCAATTATTACAATTGTATTAATCGTTGGCTTTTTTATGCCAAAAGACTATGCAGTAGAAAGAGAAATCACAATCAATCAGCCCAAAGACAGCGTTTTTAAGTTTGTGAAATTTTTGAAAAATCAAGATAAATATAGTGTTTGGAACACCATGGATCCTAACATGAAAAAAACAAGTTCTGGTGTTGACGGAACTGTTGGCTTCATTGCAGGTTGGGAAAGCAAAAACGAGAATCTTGGCGTTGGCGAACAAGAAATCAAAAAAATAACCGAAGGCGAACGCATCGATTTAGAGTTGCGATTTAAAGTTCCGTTTGAAGCGACCGATAAGGCCTATATGACTACTGAAACTGTATCAGCAAGTGCAACTAAAGTAACTTGGGGTTTTGATGGTGCAATGCCTTATCCTATGAATATTATGATGCCTTTTATGAATATGGAAAAAATGCTAGGCGACGATCTGCAAAAAGGCTTGTCTACATTAAAAGTTATTTTGGAAACCAAATAAAAAAAGTCTCGTTGGAAATTTTTTTATTAATTTTTTAAAAAATCCAAAACATTTTTCTCAATGCGAGCCTCAATATTTGCTAAGTCAGCTTTGATGAATTTTTCGCCTAAAATATTCTCAAATAACTCAATATATCGCTCAGAAACCGAAGCGATATAAGCTTCGTTCATATCTGGAATTTGTTGTCCGTCTAGTCCTTGAAAACCATTTTCTATCAACCAGCGACGCACAAATTCTTTGGATAATTGTTTTTGTTCTTCATTATTATCTTGTCTATCTTGATAGCCTTCGGAATAAAAATAACGGGACGAATCTGGTGTGTGAATTTCGTCAATCAAAACAATTTTTCCTTCTTTAGTTTTTCCGAACTCGTATTTGGTATCGACCAAAATCAATCCGCGAGAAGCTGCAATTTCGGTTCCACGTTGGTACAAATCTTTGGTATATTTTTCCAATATAAGATAATCGTTTTCAGAAACAATTTTGTTTTCTAAAATGGCTTCTCTCGAAATATCTTCGTCATGCGAGCCATTATCGGCTTTGGTTGTCGGCGTAATTATTGGTTCTGGAAATTGATCGTTTTCTTTCAATCCATCTGGCATCGTTACACCACAAATGGTTCGTTTTCCTAACGAATATTCACGAGCTGCGTGTCCGGAAAGATACCCACGAATAACCATTTCTACTTTAAAAGGTTCGCACAAATGCCCAACAGCAACGTTTGGATCGGGCGTTGCGATTAACCAATTTGGAACAATATCTCGGGTTAGTTCCATAAATCGAGTCGCAATTTGATTCAAAATTTGTCCTTTGTACGGTATTCCTTTTGGCAAAACCACATCAAATGCCGACAAACGATCGGTAGCAACCATTATCAAAAGTTCATCATTAATATTATAAACTTCACGAACTTTGCCTCTATAAACTGATTTTTGATTCGGAAAATTAAAATTTGTAGAAGTAACTGTTTTCATTAGTTATAAAGATGATAATATAGAAAAAAATTAAATTTTAAGATGTAAAGATAAAATTAAAATAAATTTGGTAAAAAATTGAAGTTGAATTAATCTAAAAAAAGTTAGATAAAAATAAAAAAATGGCAAGCGACCTACATCGCACCGCTCAACCACATACCTTTGCTATGTTCCCATCCTGGAGGAGTCTGCAGGAGCTGGTCGTGTAGGACTTGCCGATGCAAAGATATAATCTTTTTGGCTTTTTGCAAAAAATTAACAACTTAATAAATACATTTGTATTATAATAATTATCGGAAATTAAATGAAAAATCGTAAACTATTAGTAGTCATTTTATTAGCGTTTGTTGCTGTAAAATGCGGCGGAACAAAAGAAAATATTTTTAGTATTGATGAAACTTCTATGAAAGAGCAATACAAACAAAACGAAACTATAGATCTAAAAATTTCTAATCCTAAAAACGAGACTATTGACAGTGTTAGCTTTAGCATTAATAACAAAATAATTGGAAGCACTGTCGGCAATATAAAATCATCTTATACATTAAAAAATGAAAAATTAGGATATAAGGTCATCAAAGCGCAAATTTATTTTGATGGGGAACAAGAAGTTGATTCGACGGAAATTGAAGTTACATCGATGATAGAACCTAAATTATTAACATACAAATTAGTGGCAACTTATGCTCATGACCAAAAAGCATATACACAAGGTTTAGAATTTTATAATGATATATTATATGAAGGAACAGGTAATGGCGCTGGTGATGATACAGGAATGCGTGGCGTTTCCAGCTTGAGGAAAACAGATTATAAAACAGGAAAAGTTCTAAAGAAAATCGAACTTGACAATTCTATTTTTGGTGAAGGAATTACGATCCTTCATAATAAAATCTACCAGTTAACCTACCAAAATAATGAAGCTTATGTGTATAATTTAGAAACTTTCGATAAAGAAAAAACTATTCCTTATTACAAAAAAATGGAAGGTTGGGGTTTGACATCTGATGGTAAAAACTTCTATATGACCGATAGTACTGAAAAAATTCATATTCTGGATCCAGTCACTTTCAAAGAAATAGATTTTATAAACGTATATTCAGGTGCAACAAAAATTGAAGCCGTAAATGAACTAGAATGGGTAGACGGTAAATTATATGGAAATGTTTATCTAAAAGATGCCATTGCTGTAATTGATCCAAAAACTGGTGCTATAGAAGGAATTTTGAACCTAATTGATTTGAAAAATAAAATATCAAAACTGCCCGATACAAATGTTCTTAATGGTATAGCATATAATCCAAAAACAAAAACTTTTTTTGTAACCGGAAAAAATTGGGATAAAATGTTCGAAATAAAAATTTTAAATTAAAATAATTTTTTTGCTGAATCAAACAAAATTTGTGTCTTAATTAAAATTTAATTTTATGAAATCTATAATTTTAATACTACTATTATTTCAAAATATTTCTTTCTGTCAAGAAACGATACCGCAAATACTCAAGAAGTATAACAAGCTTACAGTGCCATACATTTCTATTTCAGAATTAATATCAAAAAAAAAAATAATACTACTTGACTCTCGAGAAGAGAAAGAATTTAACACAAGTCACATTAAAAATGCTATCCATATAGGCTTCAATAAATTTGACGCGAAAAGCACAACATCAATAATAAAAAACCAAAACGATACTATTGTCGTATATTGTTCAGTTGGTGTACGAAGCGAAAACATTGGCGAAAAACTGAAAAAAATGGGTTTTAAAAATGTTTTTAATCTTTATGGAGGTATTTTCGAATGGAAAAACACCGGACATGAGGTTGTGGATAATAATCAAGCAATTACAGAAAAAGTGCATGTGTTTTCGAAAGAATGGAGTAAATATTTATTTAAAGGAAAAAAAATTTATTAGTAATGGAAAAAACATACTACGACCCAGCCGACCTTAAAAAATTCGGAAAAATATCAGATTGGAACGAACAATTAGGTTCTAAATTTTTTGACTACTACGCAAGCGTTTTTGAAGAAGGAAGTTTGACAGCTCGAGAAAAATCGTTGATTGCACTTGCTGTTTCTCATACAGTACAATGTCCGTATTGCATAGATGCCTATACCGGTGATGGGCTTAAACGCGGAATCACAAAAGAAGATATGATGGAAGCTGTGCATGTAGCAGCAGCGATTCGCGGTGGAGCAACCTTAGTTCATAGCGTTCAGATGATGAATAAATATGATAAATTATCTATGTAAAATTGATAACAATTAAGGTAAATTTGATATCAGTATAAAATGTAATACTTCTATTTTTGAAATATGTTATTAAAATCATTACAAGCGAGACAAAATCAATTATCTCAAACTGAAAAACAGCTAGAAATTCTTTCAAACGGAATATTTAAAAGTGGTTTATTACCTACTTTTTCAGAAAAGATAAAACAATCAGATCAATATCCGTTGCGACCAACCAAAATAGAAATTTTGCAAATTAATTTGGGATATATGTGCAATCAAGTCTGCGCTCATTGCCATGTTGATGCAGGTCCGGATCGCAAAGAAATCATGACAAAAATCACCATGATGCAAATTTTGGATGTGTTAAAATCCACTGAAGTTAGCACCCTCGATTTAACCGGCGGAGCTCCAGAAATGAATCCTGATTTTCGTTGGTTTGTAGAAGAAGCGTATAAAATTGGTGTTAAAGATTTTATAGTAAGATCAAATCTTACCATTATTTTAGCCAATAAAAAATATCATGATTTACCAGAATTTTTTGCCAAACACAATATTCACGTTGTATCATCTTTACCATTTTATAAAAGAGAAAAAACCGATAAACAAAGAGGCGATGGCGTATTTGACAAATCCATCAAAGCATTGCAAATGCTCAATGCGGTTGGTTATGGCAAAGAAGGAAGCAATCTAAAACTTGATTTGGTATATAATCCATCAGGAGCTTTTTTGCCAACCAACCAAATGTCGATGCAAAATGATTTTAAAAAAGCATTAAAAGGAGATTTTAATATTGATTTTCATAACCTTTTTTCGATAACAAATTTGCCTATATCAAGATTTCTAGATTATCTTATTGCTTCAGAGAATTATGAAGATTATATGCATGCTTTGGTAGAAGCGTATAATCCGAAAGCTGTTGCCAATGTGATGTGTAAAAATACTATTTCTGTAAGTTGGGATGGTTTTTTGTATGATTGCGATTTTAATCAGATGTTAGGTTTAAAAGTCAAAACCAATCAGCAGCATATATCAGAGTTTCAAGCCGAAATTTTAAATAAAAGAACAATTGTAATTTCGCAACATTGCTATGGATGTACAGCAGGATCTGGTAGTAGTTGTCAAGGAGCAGTTACCTAAATCATGAATAAAAACCTACTACTAATATTTGCAAGAAATCCTGAGATTGGGAAAGTCAAAACTAGATTGGCTGCCTCGATAGGCAATCAAAATGCATTAGAAATTTATAATATACTTCTTAATCATACGGTAGAAGTTACTAAAAATTCAAATTGCAACAAACGAGTTTTATACTCAGAAGAAATTAATTTTAATGATATTTGGGATGCTGCTCTATTTCAAAAGAAAAATCAATTTGGCAATGATCTTGGAGCACGAATGAAAAATGCATTTGTAGATGCTTTTGAAGATGAATACGACAAAGTGGTAATTATTGGAACTGATTTGTATGATTTGCAAACGTCAGATATTGATAAAGCATTCGAAGAACTCGATACAAATGATATAGTAATTGGTCCAGCAGAAGACGGAGGATATTATTTATTAGGGCTTACATCTATTCCTGCAGGGATTTTTGCTTATAAAAATTGGGGAACAAACAGTGTACTGCGAGATACGCTGAAAGATTTACATAATTTTAAAATTCATTTAATGCCAATTAAAAATGATATTGATACTGTTGACGATTTAAAGAATATTGAATTTTTTGAAAAATATTTGAATACTAAAGAAAAAATCCAGACAAGATAATGACAACAAAAACTCTTATAGAAACCAGAGATTTTCTTATAAAAAAAGGTTTTATTTCTCCTGAAATTGGAATAATTTTAGGTACTGGTTTGGGCCAATTAGTTACTGATATAAAAATAGAAGCCGAAATAAACTATTCTGATATTCCGAATTTTCCAATTTCTACAGTCGAATTTCATACCGGTAAATTAATTTTTGGCGAATTAGCAGAAAAAAAGGTTGTTGTCATGCAAGGCAGATTTCATATTTATGAAGGATATTCTCAACAAGAAGTTACATTTCCGGTTAGAGTTATGAAATCCTTAGGCATTAATACATTGTTAATTTCGAATGCTTCTGGTGCAATAAATTTGAATTTTAAAAAAGGTGAATTGATGCTAATAGAAGATCACATCAACTTGCAAGGAGGCTCGCCATTGGCTTTTAAAAATGTTTCTGAATTTGGAGAGCGATTTACAGATTTATGCGAACCCTATGATTTAGAATTAAGAAAAAAAGCACTAGGAATAGCCTTTAAAAATAATATAAAATTACATCAAGGAGTATATGCAGCCGTTGTTGGGCCTCAACTAGAAACCAAAGCAGAATATCGAATGCTAAAAATTATTGGATCTGATGCTGTCGGAATGAGCACCGTTCCCGAGGTGATAGTAGCCAATCATCTCTACTTGAAAGTCTTGGCAATATCGGTAGTAACAGACGAATGCGATCCAAATAATCTAAAGCCCGTTAATATTCCAGAAATAATAGCTATAGCAGGAAAAGCTGAACCGAATCTGATTATGATTTTCAAAGAATTGATAAAAATTAAATAAAAAATTCGCAAATAAGCACTAAAAAATTATACAATAATGAGTTATTTAGACGCAACCAATGATTTATACAAGAATGCAGCCTTAACGCCCGATGTGGGATTATGTTGCACAACAACACCTATTTGGAAATTTCCGGGACTAGAAATTCCAACAATCATGCAAGAAATGAACTATGGTTGCGGCAGCACAATATCTGCACAAGATTTAATAAATAACCCGAAAATTTTATATGTTGGCGTTGGTGGCGGTATGGAACTATTACAATTCTCCTATTTCTCAAGACAAAAAGGTGGCGTTATTGGAGTGGATGTAGTTGAGGAAATGCTTGAAGCCTCTCGAAAGAATTTTAAAATTGCAGAAGATCAGAACGATTGGTTCAAAAGCGAATTTGTAGAGCTAAGAAAAGGAGATGCCCTAAACCTACCTATTGCAAACGAAAGTATTGATATCGCAGCACAAAACTGCTTGTTCAATATTTTTAAAACCGATGATCTTAAAAAAGCGTTGCAAGAAATGTATCGAGTACTAAAACCCAACGGCAGATTAGTAATGAGCGATCCAACTTGCGAACAACCTATGAATGAAATTTTACGTAATGATGATCATCTCCGCGCTTTGTGCTTGAGCGGAAGTATCCCAATTGCAGATTATATAAAAGCATTGACCGATGTAGGTTTCGGAACAATCGAAATTCGCGGCAGAAGACCCTATAGAATTTTGGATACTGTAAATTATCCAACAAAAGAACTCATTTATATTGAAAGTATCGAAGTTTGTGCTATAAAAGATCCAATGCCTAAAGATGGCGCGTGCGTATTTACAGGAAAAGCAGCTATTTATTATGGAACTGAAGATTATTTTGATGATAAAAATGGACATGTATTATTAAAAAATCAACCCTTAGCCGTTTGTGATAAAACCGCCGGAGCAATAGTGGCATTAAACAGAAATGATATTTTTATTAGCGAAAGTACCTATCATTATAATGGTGGCGGATGTTGCTAATGTTAGTAAATAAAGTCAACTAGTAATTAAAAACCAAAATCATGAAAAAAATTTTCAAATTTTCAGTCGTAGCAATTCTACTCATACAAACGACCTATGCACAAGGACCATGGACCAAAGGAAAAGGGAACGTATATCTACAAGTTGGATTTACTAGTTTGACGTATAGCGATATTGCAGACAATAAAGGCAAATCACAAAAATTAGGTGGAGACGTTACTGATTTACAATTTCAAGCTTATTCTGAATATGGGATTACAGCCAAACTTACTGCAAGTTTAATAGTACCATTTAGATCACTTTCTGTTACTAATGATGTACTTAACACAACTGCCAGTCAATCTGGATTAGGGAATGTATCACTAGGTTTAAAGTATAAATTGTCTGATAAAGATTGGAAAATTAATTCTGGAGTACAATATACAGCCAATTCAATTAGTAAAAATAAAACAACTTTTTTAACAACTGGTTTTAATGCTGCTACCATTTTACCATACATATCCATAGGATCAAGCAAAAATAAATGGTACTACTATGGCAATATTGGTTATGGTTATATGGACAACGACTACTCAGACTTTTTCAGATTTAATGGCGAAGTTGGTTATAATGTAATTCCAAAAGGGCATATTATATTTGCTATAGAAACCAAAAATAATCTAAGCAAAGAAGATGCTTTCATAAAAGATCCATACAGCAATTTGTCAACAAGCGATCGCCAAAACTATAATGCGTTTGGTATAAAATTGAATTACGAATTTACAAAAGACAAGTTTGGTGCCAATTTTGCGGCATTTGGTGCCGCAGACATCAAAAATGCGCCACTTGCTCCAACATTAAATTTAGGTTTGTATGCCAAACTTTAGTATAATATTAAAATAATTATAATAGCTATTAAATTAAATTTGTAAAAAATCAATTTACTACCATGACTGATTATAAAGAAATAGTTTCAAGTTCTTACTCCGGATATTTTAATTATCTGAAAAACGAAGTCATGTCGTTACATGTCGAAAATTATTTCTACGGATTAATTTTTATTTCGTTAGCTGTTTTTTTTCTAGAAATTATTTTTCCATGGCGAAAAAATCAACCCATAATTAGAAAAGATTTTTGGTTAGATATTTTTTATATGTTTTTTAATTTTTTTATACTCAATTTAATAATCCTCATAGCCTTATCAGAAGTAAGCGCTGCGCTATTTAATGATTTTTTATCAAATTTCGGATTACAATTGAGCACGTTGCAACTACTGCATTTGTCTGATTATCCTAAAATTATTTCGCTTTTCATCTTTTTTGTAGTATCAGATTTTGTACAATGGAACACTCACCGAATGTTACACCGAGTTCCGTTTTTTTGGAAGTTTCATAAAATACATCATTCAGTCAAAGAAATGGGATTTGCTGCCCATTTACGATACAACTGGATGGAGCCAATTGTGTATAAGGCCATGCTGTATATCCCAATTGCCATAATTGGCGGATTTACTATTCAAGATGTATTTATAGTACATTTTTTTACAATAGCTGTTGGTCATCTCAACCATGCCAATTTAGGTTGGGACTATGGCTATTTCAAATATATTTTTAACAATCCGAAAATGCATATTTGGCATCATAGTAAAGCTATTCCGAATAAATATGGTACAAACTTTGCCCTAACATTATCAATTTGGGATTATATTTTCAAAACTAACTATATACCAGCAGATGGTCGAGATATAGAGTTGGGTTTTGCAGACGACGAAAGTTTTCCAAACCAATTTATTAATCAACAATTTTACCCTTTAAAATAAATAATTATGAAAAAATTACTTCTTATTTTTTTGGTTTCGATAAATGCGTTCAGCCAAAATTTTGATTATAAAAACTATGATATGTTTCTTCAAAAATACGTTTCCAAAAAAGGAAATGTAAGTTATGATAAAATAAAATCAAATAAATCCGATTTAGAAGAAGTTATTGCCCAATTTGAAAAAACACAACCGTCAGACAAATGGTCAAAAAACGAAAAAATTGCTTACTATATCAATGCATACAATGTCTATACACTAAAAGTTGTTATTGATAACTATCCAACTAAAAGCATAAAAGATATATCTGGAGCATGGGATAAAAAAATTGTTCCAAACGGATCTGCAAGAATTTCTCTAGGTGATTTAGAAAATAAAATTTTACGAAAAATGGATGAACCACGTATACATTTTGCAATTAATTGCGCCTCTTTTTCTTGTCCTAATCTTATAAATGATGCTTTTTTGCCACAAACTTTAGATAAGCAAATGGAAACAGCTACAAAAGCGTTTATAAATGACAAGACTAAAAATTCTATTTCTGAAAAAGAAATAAAAATTTCTGAAATTTTTAACTGGTATGGAGGTGATTTTAAAACCAAGAAAACTACTTTAATTGACTATTTAAACAAATACTCTGTCATAAAAATTGACAATAAAGCAAAAATAAAGTTTGCTGACTACAATTGGGGATTGAATAAATAGCGTAATGACTACAGAAAAGCGCAAAGGATCTCGGTCTATTAGAGATATTCCTACCGAAATAATGCATCAATTAAATTCTGGTAAAATTGAAACAGCCAATCTTGTGGAATGGTTAGCCGTTGACCAAAGGATTTTATTGAAAAACTTATTGCAAGAATTAAAACGAAATCAATACCACGATTTGATAATTTCTGATATTGCTGCACTAAAAAAACAAACCGTCAATACTGTAAACAAAACAGTTGGAATTGGATTTTTAAAAAATATTCAAACTAATAATGACCAAGAATTTTTTTCAAAACTAGCCAACCATAATTCAGATTGTGTACGGTGCTGGGCAGCATATATAATAGGTTTTAATGAAAATTTATCTATTTCAGAAAAATTGACACAAATACAACCTTTTGCAACCGATAATCATTTTGGCGTTAGAGAAATTAGCTGGCTGGCCGTACGACAATCAATAGCTACTAATTTACGCGAAAGTATTGAAATTTTATCTACATGGACTTCAAATCCAAATGAAAACATTCGACGTTTTGCTACAGAAGCTACGCGACCTTGTGGGGTTTGGTGTGCACATAGTGACGTTTTGAAACAAAATCCAGCATTAGCAATTACTATCTTAGAACCTTTAAAATCAGATGTTTCTAAATATGTACAAAACAGTGTAGCCAATTGGCTCAACGATGCAAGTAAGACACAACCAGAATTTGTAATTGCATTATGCAAACGTTGGAAATCAGAAAGTAAAACAAAGGAAACTACGTATATTGTTTCTCGTGCAATGCGGACATTAGAAAAATAATTAAAATGAAAATTTCGATTATTATTCCAGTTCTTAACGAAGAAAACAGTCTTGCAAAGTTGCTAGATTATTTACTAAAAATCTACAATCCAACGATCACAAACGAAATTATAGTTATTGATGGCGGAAGCGCAGACAGAACTTTAGAAGTTTTGAAATCTTATCCAAAAATCAGAGTATTGCTTTCTGAAAAAGGTCGAGCAAAGCAAATGAACCTTGGTGCAGAAAAAGCTACGTCAGAAATTTTATATTTTTTGCATTGCGACACATTTCCACCAAAAAATTTCGATACAGAGATTGTAGATCAAGTCATAAACGGAAAAATATCTGGATGTTTTAAAATGAAATTTAACAACAAACATTTTGTTCTGCGAGTCTCGCAATGGTTCACACAATTCAATCACAAATCATGTCGTGGCGGCGATCAATCGTTATTTGTAGATCGGAAATTATTCGAGAAATTAAATGGTTTTGATGAAAAATTAACTATTTACGAAGACAATGAATTGATACATCGTCTGTACGAAAATTCTAAATTTACAGTTATTCAGAAATCGGTAACTACATCAGCAAGAAAATATCTCAACAATGGTATTTGGGCATTACAATTTCACTTTTTGATAATTCATTTGAAGTTTTGGGCAGGAAGTTCGCAAGAAAATCTGATTGATTATTATAAGAAAAATATAAAATAATACATCAAAACCAAAATCACTTAGGAAACGTATCTAGTAAACAACTTCAATCTATGAGGCTATTCGATAAAATAACATTTTTATTGCTAACAAATTTAATTTTTTCGCAAGAAACATCTGGAATTTTAAAAGGTCATGTATTTGATTATAAAAATACTGCAATTGTTGGTGCAACAATTACGATTTATCAAAAATCTACGGGTTTTAAGTCAAAAATTAATTCTCAAAAAGAAGGTTTTTTTATTTTCAATCAATTGCAACCAGCAACCGATTATGAAATTGAGGTAGAATTTTCTAGTTTCCAAAATCATACCGATTTTAATATTCAAATTCAATTAGGTAAAACTACAAATCTTGATGTAATGCTACTTTCGGAAACGCAACAATTGAATGAAGTAGCTGTAAATGCAGTTAATTCTAATTAAAAAGGAAATGAAAAACGATTAAAAATTGATTTAGTTACCAGTTTGCCTACCTTAAATCGTAGCATTCAAGATGCCACAAGATTGTTATCAGATGCCAACTTGAACTCATTTGGCGGCGCCAATTATCGTTTTAATAATTTGTCAATTGATGGATCTCCGACCAATGATGTACTTGGTTTTCAAGAACCTGCAAGTGGAGCAAATGGCTCGTTAGCATCAGGAACTCCTGGCGGATTGGCAGGAACACAACCCATCGGTTTTGGGGCAATTAGTGCACTGTCCATAAAAACAGCGCCTCTCGACGTGACTTTAGGGAATTTTACAGGAGCAAGTATCAATGCAGTTACCAAATATGGAACCAATACAACGTCCGGAAGCGTATATAGTTTTTCAAGAAATAAAGCATTAATAGGCAAGTATTCTAACGGTATCATGCAACAATCTATGGCTTTTATTGATAATCAAACTGGCGCAAGTATTGGCGGATTAATTATCAAGAATAAATTATTTTATTTCATGAATGCTGAATTTGCTTATAGAAAGGAGCCGATTTTGAATGCGCCAGGAAGCGAAACATCAAATATTTCAAGATCGACTGTGGAGCAAATTGCTAATCGATTGAAAACTAGATATAACTATGATCCTGGCACTTTTGAATCGGCAAATTTAGAACGAAAAAGTACCAAAATATTCTTGAGATTTGATTATAATATATCTGAAAATCATAGGTTAACACTAAGAAATAATTTTGTCACAGGTTTTGCAGATAATTTAGAATGGGCACCAAATATTTTCAATTTTGGCAATCAAGGTTACCGACACAATTCTATTACAAATACTTTGGCGGCAGAATTTAAATCTAAATTTAGTCAAAATTTAGTTAACAAACTAATAATTTCCCATTCTACGGTTAATGATGATCGGACATATACCGGAAAAGTTTTTCCACATCTAGAAATTATAGACAATACCGCAAACAATATTTTTGCAGGAACATATTGCGAAGCATCAATTTATGGATTAACGTTGAATACGACGCAAATCACCGATAATATAACTTATACTAAAGACAAACACACCATTACTTTTGGTTCGTCGACCGAAATTAATGATATTGAATCATTAATGTCCGATAAAAATTAATACTGGACTTTTTTATTTATTATTTGTTTGTTATTCAGTTGTTTAATTTTTAATTTTCACTATTTGAGAAAACTAGGCATTAATGAATTCTAATTAAAAATTCGTCCAAGCAACGCTTTTATAAATGGTAATTTCGGACATTTTAACATAACTTGTAAATCCTCAATAAAAGTAGTTTCTTCGTTTAGAAATTTGAAAATCAAACACGGATTTCCTTT
>JANOPO010000063.1:0-1784 GCA_031422015.1 Flavobacterium sp.
TGTCCGCCATCTGGTAACAGCCGTTTTACAAAATTGCAAACTTTTGTGGTAAAAGAAACAGTTATTTTCTTAACTTCGTTTTTCCTTAAAAGGAAAAAACGCTTTTCATAAGTTTGCAACTTTGCAAAGCGGCGATACGTTGGCAGCAATCCGATAGTATCGGTAAAAGTTGATGTCCAAATAATGTTTAAAAAAATGCTATCTTCAAACCATAATCTTAATTTAAAAGCTAATTGGAATTAAAAAATAAAAAAATTGTCGCTGTGATTGCGCATCCTGATGATGAAACACTTGGTTGTGGAGGATTGTTATCAAAAGCATCCAGGTTAGGTGCCGAATGTAAAGTGATTTTACCCCTTAAACGTAACAATCAAAGGAAAATTAATAGTTGGGATGATGAGATTAGTCATTTCCATCTTGCGTGTAATCAACTTGGTGTTACACCGGTTGTGTTAAAAGAATTAATTCTAGACAATGTTGCGGCTTTAAGTATTCAAAAAATTTCAACCTTAATCAGTGAGCATATTAATTGGGCAGATATAGTTTTATGTCATTGGAAAAATGACTCCCATCATGCACATAAGGCTATTGCCAGTGCGGTAGAACTTGCCACACGACCCTTTAGAAATGCTAAAACAGTTTTGTGCTTTGAAGTTGCAACTTCAACTGACCAAGGTTTTGAAAATAGTTTTTCTCCGAATTGTTTTGTTTTCCTAGAAGAAAGTGATGTGAACAACAAAAAATTAGCTATGGAACTGTATGATTCAGAAATTTTCCCGGGAAGGACACCAGATGATTTGGAAAATCAAATGCGATATCGCGGTAGTCAATCTGGGTCAAAATATGCTGAAGCATATATCATTGCCCGATATTTCATAAAGTAGTATTTAATATGAACAAAATTATAGCCGCAATTCTTATTCTGCTAACTTTTCCATTAGTTATTATCGTTTCATTACTCATAAAACTAAAATACCCTGGCCCTTTATTTTATTCACAGTTAAGGGAAGGTAAAAATGGTAAACCATTTAAAATCCTAAAATTAAGAACAATGGTAACCAATGCCAATCTGATTTTGGATCAGCTGCTGAAAAGCGATGCCGAACTTGCCAAATCGTGGGCAGAGACTGGAGTGCTAAAAAATGATCCGAGAATTGCAGGAATGCTGGGACGGCTTTCACGCCAATTAAGCATAGATGAGATTCCTCAATTAATTAATATCTTAAGGGGAGAAATGGCATTTGTTGGGCCAAGACCATTAGAAATACCATCGGTAGAAGCTTTAAATCCAAAAACCAGAACATTTCGTCATTCTGTATTACCGGGAATTACAGGTTTAATGCAGATCCGGTTCAGGAGTGCAAGCATAAGGCAAATGATTTTTTATGATCGCATTTACATTAAGAATCAAAGCATAAGCTTAGACACTTACATATTGTGCAAAACTATAGTCGCTATATATAAACGTACAGGTGCTTAAGATAAATACTTGGACTGCTGCCAACAGCGGTTTTAAGAAATTGGGGTTTTATGGCTTAATTTAAAGTTAGTTTTGTACTTTTGATTTTCGGTGTTTAATCGAAAGTTCCGGTCTTACAAATCCCCAACTTCTTAAAGCCGCGGAACGTTAGTGGCTATTTTGGAAAATGACAATTCCTGAAATAGGTTGACAAAAAATTAAACACTTTTTAGCAACTTATGACACTAACAAAAAAACAACCCTGTCCAAAAAAAGAGTATCAAAAGATTGGTTTTGATCTCAAACTTTCCATCATTGACCAAAT
>JANOPO010000064.1:0-1546 GCA_031422015.1 Flavobacterium sp.
GAGCGTAATCATCCGCCAGACCGTCATTCGTTTCTTCACACCCGATGAAATGCGTGGACGAGTATCATCCGTAAACGGCATTTTTGTAAGTTCTTCCAACGAATTAGGAGCATTTGAATCAGGACTTGCCGCTAAATTAATGGGAACGGTTCCATCCGTAATTTTTGGCGGAGCCATGACCATGATTATTGTAACAATCGTTTGGTTTCGTTCCAAAGAATTATTTAATTTGAAATTTGATAAATAGGTGTTGGAGGTGACCGTCGCTCGGTTAGGTTTTAAGGGTTAGATAAAAGTCCGTTCATTATGGGTTCGTAATTTATAAGACCTGTGCTACTTTACATTGATATTCAAAATAATAGAATTTACCATTTAGATACTGATAGCTTCAAAAAACGATTTATACGGCTTTGGTTTTGCATAAATCATTCGTTGAATTAGATTATCAAAAATACTGTCTTTGAATATATTTCGATTAAAACGATAACAATATTCATCCAAATAAGCCTGTAAATACTTAGGAGAGACTTTATGATAAATCCCACGAATCCAAGATTTAACACCTTGAATTAATCGGTGCATCAATTGAAAATTCTCCCCACCTTTACTCTTTACTTGGGTTATATCCCATTCTTTGATTAAAGGAATATAACCAGTCCATTTATCAGTCGTAATGTGTGACGATGGGTCAATATGTTGATGAAATATTTTTGAGAGTTCTTCCGATGAAGTATTGTCAATCTTCATGGCATAGGCTCTTTTGATTCCATCATCATTTTTAGTCTTTTCAATGGCAAAAACAATCGTGGATTTAGACTCATTCCCACGTCCTTGATGACCTTCTTCTTTTCCGCCAATGAAGGCTTCATCAACATCTATTTCACCCATTAAGGGATATTGCTGGCTACTTTGCATAGCAATACGAACTTTTTGCTCAAACAACCAGGCGGTCTTAGGATTAATCCCAAGGCTTTTTGATAGCTGATTTGCCGATATACTTTTAGAGGTTGTACTCATGTGAAATACAATCATAAAAGCTTTTCGCAATGGAAATTTTACCTTATGAAAAAGTGTTCCTGAAGTAACGGAATCTTTGTTGAAACACTTTTTACAACGCTTTACGTAAATATCTTTACTTTGGTGATGTTCTTGGCAGCCACACTTTGGGCAAACAAAACCATTACTCCATTTATGATGAGCTAAGTAGGCTTTACAAGATTCTTCATTATTGAATTTATCCGTGAACTCTAAAAGTTCCATACCTTTGAAAATGTCCATAATTGATAACTGTTTGGTTATCATAAATATACGAAAAATTTAGCATTCAGTAGTTAAATGGTAAATTCTATTAAATTATTTCAAATCTGATAATATTTGACTAAAAACTTAAATTATTTATGATGGAAGGCATATTTTTAGTTTCATATCTTGATTTAGTTGTCTGTGAGGACACGGATAACATAAGTAAAGCAACATTAAAATAATCCCAAAAGCTATCAAATGTAAGACAGCCTTTTTTTTACTAAACCACTACCCTCAATTACCC
>JANOPO010000065.1:0-1510 GCA_031422015.1 Flavobacterium sp.
TAATAAACAGTTGAGGCAATGCTACCATCAGAAACACTAATATCTCCAATTTCTGAATAGTTATATTTCTGTTTATGTATAACTTTTAATTTTTTAATACTTTCGGTCTAAGTACGTGTCAAAAGATTTATATAAACTGTAACTAATTGATTATCAAACAGTAAAGCCTTATTAATCGCATCTAAACCATATCGAAAAATACTAAATTCTCGTCTTTTATGAATTAAAATAGGTATTGTTTTTTGTTTATTTTGGTATTCGCCTATCAAATAGACCCAAACAAAAGCAATTGCAACTACTGCGAACAGCTTTTCGAGACGCTTTTGGTCTGTTAAATGAGTGTCTTCTATGTTAAAACCAGCGGTTTTTATAGACTTAAAAAAACATTCAATCGACCACCTTTTTGCATAGACCTGCATCGTTTGTATGTCAGCTTGATAAGTAGCAACGATTACGAATTCAATTTGTTTTTTACGATTAATAATTTTCATACCTGTTAAATAAACCCATTGTTCACCAATTAAAATGGGTTTATCAAGTTGACGAGTGGTATTTAGGGCTAAATTATTGAAAAGCCAAAAAACTTTCAACTCTTGTCCTTTTTTTAAAACAGTTAAGTTTTCTCTGATACGGACATAAAATTTAATAGGGTTATTGATAAGAAATTCAAACCATTGCTGCCCTATAAATTCTCTATCAGCTATAATACAATCAATTGAATCTAAGCCAAATAATCGTATGTATCTTATTATCAGTAATTTACGTTCTTCTTGATTAGAATTGCCACGTTTGTCAAGCATCGTCCAAAGGATTGGTAAACTAACACCGTCAGCCACAATAGTTAGACATAAAATATTAAAATTTACGCCTGCAAATTGCCAATTTGTACGGTCTAAACTAAGCTGGAAAGGACCTTTTATTGGAATTATAGCCATTAACAAACGTGCAATTACATCAAAATCAATAATAAATTCAGAGAAAAATCGCTGTATTCGACGTAAATTACTGCAAATAACTCTGTCGTTTAAACTAACCGAATTTTTACTGTAACTGACTGTTCGGTTTCGAATCAAAGAAATAATAAATAAATCAAGAAACTTTATTCGGGCTTTATGCCACGGCAAATACTTTTGTAATTGTAAATCAATAGTAGTAGTTTTATCCTCCATGAGCATATATAGTTTGTTTTATGGGTCTTGGTAAACACATATTACAAATTATATTGCTCTTTTAAAAGTTTTGACACGTACTAAGCTATCAAATAATAGATAATGATGACATTACAAGCGACATCGCAGTTGCCTTTATTGGGCATTTGACAAAACAAGGTAAAGTCACGATTCCTACCATTGAAAAAGTGAAAACGTGTAGTAGAATTGTGTGTTGCTATGCCAATAAAGAACTTATCGGCATTGGTGCGTTGAAATTATGTGCCAACATTGGCTTGACGAATGCAGGTTTATTGAGCCTTGAAAGTAATTTTAGCTGGGAATTGGGTTATTTTTATCTA
>JANOPO010000066.1:0-27542 GCA_031422015.1 Flavobacterium sp.
TGTTGTTTATATAATTATATATATATAATTGATTTAAAAGTATTTATATTTTATATTTTATTATATTATTTAATTTATGCATGATTTTAATTAACAATATATATTATTAATTTTTGTCAGTGTTATAATGTTTAGCTAGAAAATCAAGTTTTGAAACAATTATGTAATTATATATATATATTTCTTATCAACATTCTTATTTTGATGTTAACAAGTGTCATATTTATGCTTTTTATCGATAAAAACTACTTTTTAACTGTATTTTTTAATTGAGTTCTGTTTGTCAATCAAAATCAATCTTTACTTTTATGTCAGAATAATTAGCAAAATTTCTAGAATCTTAAATTAGAAGTAAATATGGGAAATTCTTTTTTGAAAATCAACAAAAACAAATTAATTGCCTTGGGCATTTTAATTACTACTACTTTTAGTTATGCGCAACTGGCAGCGCCCTTCAAAATTAGACACCAAGGATATGTTAACGGCGATATGACTATGATTGCAAATAATATTGTGAATAGAGTTGACTATAATAATGATGCGAATTCGCCTCATGATAATCGCGCCTATCAAGGCGAGTTAAATGATGAGTATATGATGCTTTATACGGATATCGATAATGATAAATCTACTTATTCTTCCAGTAGCGCTGATCTATTTTTAAATAATCCATTAAATAAAAAAATTGTTTACGCTGGTTTGTATTGGTCTGCAACATACCTCTATAATAGTGGAATAAGCAAGAGCGTTGACAAGTTTAAGGCTGTTGATTCTAAACGAGAATCTTATTCACCAATTAAAATTAAATTACCAAATCAAAAAGATTATACTAATCTTGTAGGTGAGCTTATATTTGATGGTATCAACGAAAATAAGTTTAAAGAAAGTGCGCCTTATGCAATGTATGCTGACATTACTGACATCGTGAAAAATCTTCAAGATCCTACCGGAACATATACCGTTGCAAATATTAAAGCAACTCAAGGCAAAGTATCTGGAGGCGTTGCAGCAGGTTGGAGCATGTTTTTTGTTTATGAAGATGCAGATATGACAGGAAAATTTATTACAACCTATGATGGTTTTGCAGGTGTAACCGACAAACCAACAGAAATTAATTTTTCAGGATTTCAGACTCTGCCAATGGGAGAAGTAAAGGCTAAAATTGCTTGTGCCGCTTTAGAAGGCGATTTAAATCTAAAAGGCGATCAAATACAATTTAAAGCTGCTGAGAATTCAGAGTTTACTCAATTACAAAGCGCGTTAAGAGATAGATCTAATATTTTCAATAGCGCTATAACTATTGAAGATAAATTTTTCGACTCACGTGTTCCAGCCAGTAAAAACACTTTAGGCTATGATTCGTTTATTATGAATATTAATAATTTTGATAACGCTGTAATTGGAAACAGTACAACAGATGCCACTGTAAAACTGAAAACTACTGGAGATCGATACTTCGTGTTCTTCAATGCTTTTGAAGTTGAAGTTGTAAAACCAAAAGATCTTATAAAACAAGAAGAAGTAATTGTTGCGAAATCAGAAGAATTTAAACCAATCGAAAAAATAAAATCAGAACCAATTGTAACTGTAAAACCTATCGAAGTTGTAAAATCAGAACCAGTTATCGTAAAATCAGAACCCTTAAAAGAAACAATTAGTGCCCAATCCAAACCTACAGATTATGGCACTATCCAAGATACAGACAAACAAACAATAATCAAAAACAATCAAATCGTAGTAGTCAATTCCCCAAAACCTACCAAAAACATATATGAAGTAGCTTCAACTACACCAGCAAAAGCGCCAGTACAATCCGTGATGAGTAGTTCTTTAAAATCACAAACCCTTGCAGCAGCTTCAAGACCAACGCCTATCGAAAGTCCTGCGGTTTTAATTGGTAATCAGCCAGAAGGCTATTATTTGATCGTTAATGTTTTTGCCATTCATTCAAATGCAACAAAGTTTGTAGCAAAATTAAAACGTAAAGGAATGTTTGCAGAATATTTTATAAACCCGATTAACAATTATAGATATGTTTATGTAAGTAAACATGATAATTTTGTTGACGCAACACAAATGTATGCTTCAAACATTAACGGTCAATACTATGATGCTTTTTGGATTATGACGGTAAACAAACAAAATAATCCAGGAGTTGCAGGTATAAATACTATGTTCATCAAAAACCTGTTGGAAGATAATTCAATTAAAGTTGCAGTTCTTTACAGAGAAGCAATTTTAGTGGCAACAGATCGAAGAAAAATTTCATAAATAGTTTTTGTTTTTAATTAAAAAACTCCGAGTCGTGGTTGTCTCGGAGTTTTTTATTTTCAATTTGTGTAAACAAATACTAATTTATTTTCACTTCAACACGACGGTTTTTTGCTTTGCCTTGTTTGGTAGCATTATCAGCAATTGGTTCCTCGTTACCTTTTGATGAAGATTCAATTCGATCATTTGAAATTCCGTTGTTAGACAAATAATTTTTGGAAAAATCAGCACGATCCAAACCAAGCTTAATATTTTTAGTTTTATTGCCAACATTATCCGTATGACCAACAACATCAAGCTTTGAACCTTCCACATTATCCAAATAACGAGTAATTTCAGTAATCTTTTTTCTATCAGAAACAGACAAATCTATTGTTGCTTGACCGGTGCTAAAATACAAAATTAATGGATTTGCATTTAGTTTCGCCTTCACGCCAGCCCAATCAATACTTGGCGTTTCGGCTGTAGTTTCTGCTACAGAAACGGTAATTGATCCGTAAATTGTAGCTTCTTTTTCTAGCAGTCCATCTTTAACGATTCCATTAATATCAATCAAATCTGATGAAACTCCTTTTGAAACAAAATAATTTTTGACATTATTAGCTCTTGCCAATCCAAGATTTTCAAAAACCGAAGTATTTTTTTCAGATGATAAAGCATAACCAATTATTGAAATTCGTTGGTCGTTTTTACTCAAGAAGCCTTTTAATTTTTCTATTCCGATGTTTATAGAATCAGTAACAGGCAAAATGGCATTAAAATCACCAGTTGCGAAATTAAAACTTCCAGCATTTTTATGCGAAAAATTTATTCCGTTAATCGCGAAATCACTTTTAACAGAATTTTCAATAGGTTTTCCTGTAGCAACTTCTGGTAAATTTTGATTATCGGTTTTGCAATTGCAACACAAATAATAATATAAAATGGTTCCAAGAAGAATCGTTGCGCCAATTCCGAGAAGGTAAGATGTTTTCTTTGTCATTATATTTTAAATTAAAAATTCGAATATAAAACTAATGAATATTTTTACATAAATTCAATTAAAAATTTCACAACTAGAAAATGGAAGAGAAAAATAAATTAATTATTTAAAAAACTAATTTTCAAAAAAGTCAATAAATTCAGTGATTTAAAAACTAAATAGTTTTTTATTACACAAAAATCATTCGATGTTTTTGTTGTATTTTATTTTTCTAACAATGCGCATCACTTCTTTAAAATTTGTAAAAACTTCCGTATTTGAAAAGGTTTTCAAAACCGATTTTGCATTAACCAAAACTGAAATTGCTTCGTCAAAACCGTTTAATGAGCAAATCATCAACGTTGAAGGCAAATACAGTAAATCTTTTTCTTCGTTAGGATTCAAAACAATTCCTTTTTGAAGTTTTGACAATAACGCAACATTCGAATTATAAATGTGATGCAACATTTTCCGGTTATATTCTGGCGGTTCAAACAACATTTCGGTCGTCATTTTATAGTAACCATTATCATAGAAATTTAGCGTAACTTTTTCCAAAAGATACAAACTCGTTTTGTCATTCAATCCCAACGGAACATATTCAAGAATTGTAAACGAATTATCATCAAAAGTAATAGCAACAAGATCTTGATTGGAATAAAAAAGTTTGATTTGCTCATTTATCAATTCAATATCAACGCGCGAAAGAAACATTTGGTCCCGAACTTTTCTCTGATTTCCAGCCCAACAAATCACAAACAATTCTTTGAAAACTTTGTATTTAGGTAACATGTCTTTATGGCGAAAATTCATAAAGTCAAAAACGCCGTCAAGCGTATATTCTATGCTGTTTCGAGAGTTATTTTCGATGCCAATTACGGTTTCTGTATTTTGCCTGTTTTTTTCATAATTCCCTTCAATTGGCATCGTCGTGCTTCCTTGCCGAATAAAAGCCGAATTCAGTAAAATAGTATGAATCGATTTTTTAAAAAAAGAGGTTTTGTTTTTGGGCTTAATCGTTACCAATCCTACAACTTTATCTTTTTCAAGATTAGGAAACGGAACATTTTCATACTGTATTTTAGGAGGATTTTCAAGAAAAGCATTCACAAGATTTTGAATGTGACTGTCGTCGAAAAAGTCATCGCCAACAATTTCATTATTTTCGTCTTCAACACCAACAACAATATACGAATTATTGGCTGGATTTGAATTTGATAACGCACAAATATGTTTCAAAAACTTTGCTTTTCCTTCACGCGAATGAAGATTCAATTGGCGTTTTTTGTCATAAAAACTGCACTCATCGTTGTGAGCCAATAGGTTTTTAATTAATAGACGCTTGTTGATCATGGAATTGTTGAATGGTGACTAACGATTGTAGATTTCTGATTTTTAATGAAATAATAAACTTGTATTTTCGAGATTTTTATATCTTAAAATCAAAAATCGTTATTCTTCAATCTAAAATCAATTTTTAAGCAACCTTTTTACCTAAAGATGCCGACCAAATGGCAAACCAATCTTGCAATTCAATCTCTATTTTGGTTGCCTTCGTTAATTTTGCAATTCGTTTTGAATCTGTTGTGCCAAAAACAGGTAGAATTTTTGAAGGATGTTTCAAAATCCAAGCAAGTAAAACAACTTCTAACTCGCAATCGTATTTAAGTGCTAATTTTTTAGAAAGCTTTTCAACTCGTGCTGATTGTTCACTATCGGTGTTAAAAACGCTTCCTAACGGATTCCATGCCATTGGTCGAATATTTTGAACTTGCATAAAATCTAAAATTCCATCCAACATCGCATCAAAATGGGTTGCCGAAAACTGAATTTGGTTATAATCTACTTTGGTTTTGGTCTGAATTAAATCGATTTGACTTTTCGTAAAATTAGAAACTCCAAACGCTAAAATCTTTCCTTCTGAGATTAATTTTTCAACAACAATTGCTATTTCATTAGCTTCCATCAACGGGCTTGGACGATGCAAAAGCAACAAATCGAGATAATCCGTTTTGAGATTTCGCAACGAATTTTCCACGCTCCAAATAATATGTTTTGATGAATAATCATAATGTTTGATGCCGCTTCGATTTTCGGTTTGAATTCCGCATTTTGAGATAAACTGAACTTTTTCTCTATCGATTTTACTTTCAGCAAACGCCTTACCGAAACTTGCTTCGGTAGAATATTCGCCATAAATATCTGCATGATCAAAAGTTGAAATTCCGTTTTCGAAACAACAATTCATGGTTGCAATCATTTGTTTTTGATCGAAATTTCTGCCCCAAATTCCCCAAGTCATTGTTCCCGCAATAAGTTCAGAAAAAGCTGTTTTTTTCATAATTAAATTTTAGTTCTTAAAAATACACAAATACAATCACAAATCATCCTTAAATTTGGATTTTGACGATAAGTTTTAACCAATTTTTAACAACTTACTTCTAAAAAAAATTTCAATTTGCACCTTGTTAAAAAACAGCACCAAAATACAATTTTAAAAGATAAAAATGGAAGAAAATAGCGCAACTTTGGATATAAGAGCGATTAACGAAAAAATCGAAAAAGAAAGTGCTTTTATCGATTTGCTATCAATGGAAATGAACAAAGTTATAGTTGGTCAAAAACACATGATTGAACGCTTATTAATTGGACTATTAGGACAAGGGCATATTTTGTTAGAAGGCGTTCCAGGATTAGCAAAAACACTGGCAATCAACACCTTGTCTCAAGCCATTAGCGGTTCGTTTAGTCGAATTCAGTTTACACCAGATTTACTTCCTGCCGATGTCGTTGGAACCATGATTTATAATATCAAATCCAATGAGTTTTCGATAAAAAAAGGACCAATTTTTGCAAATTTTGTTTTAGCAGATGAAATAAATCGTGCTCCAGCCAAAGTGCAATCGGCGTTGTTAGAAGCCATGCAAGAAAAACAAGTAACCATTGGCGATACAACGTTTAAGCTCGACAAACCTTTTTTGGTTTTAGCAACTCAAAACCCAATTGAGCAAGAAGGAACTTATCCGTTGCCAGAAGCGCAAGTCGATCGTTTTATGCTAAAAACCGTTATAGAATATCCAAAAATGGACGAAGAACGATTGGTGATTCGTCAAAACTTAAAAGGAAGTTATGAAAAAGTAAATCCTGTTATATCTGTTGAGCAAATTCTTCGTGCTCAAGAAGCCGTTCGTGAAGTTTATATGGACGAAAAAATTGAAAAATATATTTTGGATATCGTTTTCGCTACTCGATTCCCAGAAAAATATAAACTCGAAAGTTTGAAACCACTAATCAGTTTTGGCGCATCGCCTCGAGGAAGCATTAATTTGGCAAATGCCGCCAAATGTTATGCGTTCATCAAACGTCGCGGTTATGTTATTCCAGAAGATATTCGCGCCGTGGTGCATGACGTTTTGCGTCATCGTATTGGAATTACTTATGAAGCCGAAGCCGAAAATGTTACTTCTGTAGACATTATCAACAAAATTATTAATGAAGTTGAAGTACCTTAAAAACAGTATTCAGTTTACAGTCGCAGTTTTCGGTTTAATAACTAGAAAACTGGGACTGAAAACTGGGACTGAATACTGATAAAATGGATACAAAAGACCTAATCAAAAAAGTACGGAAAATCGAGATTAAAACCCGAAGATTGAGCGATCATATCTTTTCGGGCGAATATCATACATCGTTCAAAGGGCGCGGAATGACTTTCTCGGAAGTACGTCCGTACCAATATGGAGACGATATTCGAGCTATTGATTGGAATGTAACAGCACGATATAACGAAGCGCATGTTAAGGTTTTCGAAGAAGAACGCGAGCTAACCATGATGTTGATGATCGATGTTTCGGGATCAGAAAGTTTCGGAACCAAAAATCAATTTAAAAAAGACATCGTGACCGAAATCGCTGCAACCATGGCGTTTTCGGCAACGCAAAACAATGACAAAATAGGATTAATGCTATTTTCGGATCAAGTCGAATTATATATTCCGCCCAAAAAAGGAAAATCGCACGTTCTCAGAATCATTAGAGAATTAATCGAATTTGAAGCTAAAAGCAATAAGACAGACGTTTCACAAGCTTTAAAATTTTTGTCTGGAACTCAAAAAAAGAAAGCCATCGTGTTTTTGATTTCTGATTTTATGGATGAAAATTATGAGCAAACATTAAAAATCGCCGGCAAAAAACACGACATTACGGGAATTCGGGTTTTTGACATTCGGGAATCTAGCATGCCAAATATTGGAATGGTTGATATGATTGATTCCGAAACAGGCAAGATCGAATTGATAAATACTAATTCAAAAACACTTCGAATGAAGTATGAAAAAGCCTATGCCGAAAATGTAGCTTATTTTAAAGAAACGTTCAGCAAATCTGGTTGTGGTGTTGTCAACACGCGTGTTGATGAAAATTATGTATCAAAATTATTGGGTTATTTTAAATCGAGGTAAAGATTTGAGATTGAAGATTAACGATTTCTGATTTAAATCAACAATCAATAAAATTAATAATGAATAAACAGGAATTAGACGATAGACTTATTGATTTTGCGGCATCAATTATAATTGTTGTAAGTAAATTTGAAAAGAATTATGCAGGCAATCATCTTTCGGGTCAAAATATTAGATCTGGAACTTCGCCGGCTTTAAATTATGGAGAAGCCCAAAGTGCTGAAAGTCCAAGAGATTTTATTCATAAAATGGGAATATGTTTAAAAGAATTAAGAGAAAGTTTTGTGTGTTTAAAAATTATTGAAAAAGCCAATTTATATAGTGATATCAATGATTTGAAAAAAGCTAAAAGAAGTAAATGAATTAATATCAATATTTGTTTCAAGTATTAAAACAGCAAAATCAAATCTAAAATAAATAAATCTTTGAATGTTAACGTGCTTTAAATCTGAAATCAAAAATCGTTAATCTTCAATCAACAATCAAATGAGAATAATCGTTTTTTTACTATTTTTTACATCATCACTTTTTTCGCAAAAAGTAATAACTTCTATAGATACAACTAAGAATAAAATCGGAGCACAATTCAATTTAACATTAACAACAACAGTCGATTCGATGACATCGGTTTCGTTTCCGAAAGTGAAGAATTTTGGATTGATGGAAGTAATTCGAGATTATAAAATTGATACGATTAAAAAAAACAATACGTATGAATTAATCAAGAAATATGGTTTAACACAATTCGATTCAGGTCGCTATAAAATTCCAAGAATGGCGGTTCTAATTAATAAAAAACTTGTTTTTTCAGATTCGATTACCGTAGAAGTGCAAAGCGTAAAAGTCGATACACTGAAGCAAAAAATGTATGACATAAAGCCAATTATTGAAGTTCCAACCGAAACGAATTATTGGGATTATTTGGCTTGGCTTACTGTTTTTGCTGGAATTAGCGCATTATTGTATTTTGGAATTAAAAAATTTCAGAAGAAAAAAATCGAAGAAGACACTTTTAAAACGCCAATCGAAAAAGCAACTAATTTGCTTAATGATTTAGAAAAAAAGTCGCTTTGGCAAAACGGAAATATCAAAGAATATTATAGCGAACTGACCGATATTGCCCGAAATTACATCGAAGAAGCGCTCGATGTTCCAGCCATGGAAAGCACAACCGCCGAACTTATTGTGGCGCTAAAACAAGCTTCGATAACCAAAAAAATGAAGCTTTCGCAAGAAACGATTCTGAATCTTGAAAGTGTTTTAAAACAAGCCGATTTGGTAAAATTCGCAAAATCAAAACCTTTGGATTTTGAAATCGAAGCCGACAAAACCAAAATCCAAAAAACCATTGTAACGCTCGATAAAGCCATTCCGATTATAATCGAAGATCAAGAAATTGAACAACTAAACGAAGCGCAACGTCAGGAACAAATCAAATTAGCGTTAAAGAAAAAACGCAAAAACAGAATCATAAATACAGCAGCAATAGTATTAGGAATTACGGTTGCAGCTTTTACTTATTTCGTGTTTACTAAAGGATTTACTTACGTTAAAGACACTATAATCGGTCATCCAACCAAAGAATTGCTTGAAAGCGAATGGATAACCAGCCAATATGGAAATCCTGGAATAACGATCGAAACCCCAAAAGTTTTGATGCGAATGGACCACGAAAAAATGGTTCCGAAAGAGGTTTTGGCTGTCATTAAAGAAATGCAAATGTTCGGATACGGAAGTTTGGTAGATAATTTTTATGTATTGACCGCAACCACCAAACTCAAAAATCCAACTGACGCCGATTTATCGCAAGCTATTGAAGGAGCAATAAAAGCGATGGAATCACAAGGCGCATCGAATATTGTTTTGAAACAAGAAGATTTTCAAACGAGCAAAGGAATTTCGGGTAAAAAAGGATTTGGCACTATGATTGTAACCAATCCAATTACACAAGAAAAATTGAAACAAAGCTTCGAAATGCTTTATTTTAAAGAAGAACAAGGATTACAGCAAATTATGGTGATTCATACCCAAAGTGATCTTTACGGAAAAGAAATCATGGAGCGCATCTTCAAATCTGTCGAACTTAAAGAAGTCAAGTAAGATGATGAACTGGAGCTTTCAAAACCCCGAATTCTTATGGCTGTTTCTATTGATTCCAGTAGCGATTGCATGGTTTTTTTGGAAACGATATGAGCAAAATGCTATCTTAAAAATTAGTTCGACCAAAGGTTTTGGAAATTCAAATTCGTGGATCGTAAAACTAAAACCAATCTTATATGTATTTCGAATTTTAGCGTTAAGCGCCATAATCATTGCTTTGGCGCGACCAAGAGTTGTCAATATTAGTAACGAAACTAAAACCACGAAAGGTGTAGATATTGTTTTAGCCATCGACGTTTCTGGAAGTATGTTGGCAAGAGATTTAAAGCCCGATCGCATGCAAGCTTTAAAGAAATTGGCTGTCGATTTTGTTTACGAAAGGCGAAATGATAGAATTGGCGTTGTATTATATGCCGCCGAAGCCTATACAAAAACGCCAGTAACCAGCGATAAAGCCATCGTTTTGGATGCCATAAAAAGTATTCAATACGATCAAAACTTGCAAGATGGAACCGGAATCGGAATGGGATTAGGAACTGCCGTTAACAGATTGAAAGATAGCAAAGCCAAAAGTAGAATCGTGATTTTGATGACCGACGGCGTTAATAATGCAGGTTTTATCGAACCCGATTCAGCATCAGAAATTGCAAAACAATTTGGCATAAAAGTATATACAATTGGTATCGGTACAAACGGTAACGCCGAATTTCCATATGCCTATGCGCCTAACGGCGAATTGCTTTTCAAGATGCAAAAAGTCGAAATCGATGAAAAAATGATGAAAAGTATTGCTCAAAAAACAGGCGGAAAATATTTTAGAGCCACAAGCAACAATCGATTGGAAGAAATTTATGGCGAAATCAACAAACTTGAAACCACTGAAATCGAAGAACTTAAGTTTTATGATTATGACGAAAAATATCGAAGCTTTGCAATTTTTGCAGGCTTATTATTAGTAATAGAATTTATTTTAAGAAAAACAATTTATAGATCATTTATTTAAATGTTTTCAGTCTCACTTTCTAATGCAGAACTGAAAACTGAGACTGAAAACTGAGACTTTTAATGGAAATAGAACAAAAAATATATTTGTACCTTTTATTTTTACTGCCTTTATTGACGGCGATTTTTGTGTTTGGCCAAATTTGGAAACGAAAAAAGCAACAAGAATTTGGCGATTTAGATTTAATTGAAAAACTAAGTCCCGAAAAATCTGTTTTCAAACCAACATTGAAGTTCGCAATCGTATTATTTGCTGTATTATGCTTGATAATCGCTTTGGCAAATCCGAAAATAGGAACTAAAATTGAAAACATAAAACGTGACGGAATCGACATTGTTTTTGCTATTGATGTTTCTAAGAGTATGCTTTGTGAGGACATTGCGCCTAATCGAATGGACAAGTCAAAGCAATTGGTATCGCAAATTATGAGTCAATTGAGCGACGATCGCATCGGGATTATCGCTTATGCAGGTAGTTCATTTCCGGTATTACCAATAACTTCTGATTACGGATCGGCCAAAATGCTATTGCAAAGCATGAATACCGATATGCTTTCGTCTGTCGGAACTTCTATTGGTGATGCTATAAAATTATCTAGCACTTACTTCGATAAAAGCAACAAAACTAGCAAGTTGTTAATAATTATTTCTGATGGAGAAGACCATGGTGAAGGCGCCGATGCCGCAGCGGAAGAAGCCAAAAAAATGGGTTTAAAAATCATCACAATTGGTGTCGGCACTGCAAACGGCGGTCCAATTCCGATCAAAATCAACGGACAAATTTCGTTCAAAAACGATAACGAAGGCAATCGAGTTACTACAAAATTAAACCAAGAAATATTAACTAAAATCGCAAAAAACACTGGCGGCGGGTACATTGAAGGTAAAAACACTAGGCAAGTGGTCGATTTTGTAAAATCAGAATTAAACACTATTCAAAAAATAGCACATGAAGGTACACAAATGATCAATTTTCAATCGCAATTTCAGTGGTTTTTAGGATTAGCGTTTTTATTGTTATTGTTGGATATTTTATTGTTGGAACGAAAAACAAATTGGGTAAAACAATTGGATTTATTTAATGAAAAAAAATCCCACCCAAACCTTCCCAAAGGGAACGAAACGAAACTATAATTATGAAGTTTAATTTTATATTTCAAACATATTTTTATTTCTTATTTTTAATAGGAATTCAATCTTATGCGCAAAAAAAAGACAGCGATTTGCCAAAAGCAAATGAAGAATTTGCAGCCAAAAATTATACCGAAGCCGAGGCAAAATATAGAATGTCGCAGTCTAAATTTCCCGAAAAAGCAACGTCTACTTATAATCTAGGAAACGCCATTTACAGCCAAAAACAATCTTCCGAATCCAAATTGGCTTTCGCAAAAGCATCAGAAAAAGCAAAAACTTACGCCGAAAAGCACAAAGCGTTTCACAATCTCGGAAATGCTTACATGAAAGAAAAAGAATATGAGCAAGCCGAACAAGCCTTTAAAAACGCCTTGATAAACAATCCTCAAGATGAAGAAACGCGCTATAATTATGCTTTAGCGAAGAAAAAGAATAAGGAAAATCCGAAGAAGCCAGACGATAAAAAGGACAAAGACAAAAAGCCAGAAGATAAGAAAGATAAGGACAAACCGAAAGAAGATAACGGCAACAAACCGAAGCCTGAACCAAGTCCAGAATCCAAACAACAACTAGAAAACATGCTCAATGCTTTGAATAACGAGGAAAAGAAAGTTCAAGAAAAAATGAATAAAAACAAGCAAAAAGGAACGCCCGTAAAACCTGAAAAGGATTGGTAGTTTTTTTTAAATTTAGAAAAAAAAAGAATTTAGAAAATAGAATATAGAGAATAGACGATGCGATTAATAAGATTTTTGATTTTATTACTATTTAGTTTTCAAGGAATTGTAGCCCAAGTTAAGTTTGAAGCCACCGTTTCTAAAGCTACGCTTGGACTTAACGAAACGCTGCGTGTCGATTTTACTATGAATGATGACGGCGATAATTTTCAGCCACCAAATTTTGATGGATTCAAGGTCGTTGGCGGACCAAGTCAGCAAGTAAGCCAAACTTGGATCAATGGACGTGGATCTTTCAACAAATCGTATTCGTATTATTTGGCGCCGTTACAAAAAGGAGTTTTGACAATAAAACCCGCTTTTATAGAGATTAACCGTCAACTTTACAAATCCAATCCAATAAAAGTGACGGTTACAAACGCAATTCCAAAACCGCGAGATCCAAGTCAAGTTCCGTCACTCTCTGCCGATACCGAATTGCATTTAATAGCCGAAATTTCTAAAACAAATCCATATGTAAATGAGGCTGTTACGGTGGTTTATAAATTATATTTCAGTCATAATATTGGATTGACCGATTGGCGTGAAGTTTCGAAACCAAAGTTTAATGATTTTTGGAGTCAAAATATTGAAATAAAGCAATTAGTTGCCGATGAAACAACCTTTAAAGGAGAAAGTTACCGATGCATTGTGCTTAAAAAAGCAGTTTTATACCCTCAAAAAGCAGGAAAACTAGAACTCGATCCTTTTGCAATGAATTTTGATGTGCAATTGCCAACAGGAAGACGTAATATTTTTGGCGAAATGCAAATTGTCGATGATTCCAAAACCGTATCGTCAGGAACAAAAACCATAACTGTAAAACCATTGCCAGAAGCAGGAAAACCAATTGATTTTTCGGGAGCAGTTGGTAAATTTTCTTTCAAAGCAACACCATCAATAACGAGTTTGAAAAGTGGCGAAAATTTGAAACTTGACGTTGCTGTTTCCGGAAATGGAAATCTCAAACTGTTTACTTTACCAAAACCCGAAGTGCCAAGCGCGCTCGAAATGTATGATCCAAAGCATAATGAAAATGTACAAGTTCCATTATCTGGAATGACGGGCAGTATATCTGATTCGTATTCGATAATTCCTCAATTTAAAGGGAAATATCCAATCAAACCCATGCAATTTTCGTATTTTGATCCAAGTACAAGAAGTTATAAAACCATTGTTTCTCCTGAAATTATGGTCGATGTGCTCGAAGGTCCAGAAGAAACCGAAGCTGTTGCGATTTCATCTTCTAAAAATAATCCGAAAACAAAAATCAAGAAAAATCTTAAGTTTATCGAAATTGCTACAAAAACGGACTTAGTAAATTCCAATCGCAAAGATTTTCTTGGTTCGGCCAAGTATTATTTATTACAATTTCTGCCGTTTTTCTTGATTCCGTGTTTGATTTTATTACGTCGTAAAAAAGAAACTTTGGATAGTGATACGTTTGGCAACCGAATAAAAAACAACAACAAACTCGCTAAGAAATATTTATCAGAAGCCAAAAAACAACTTTCGATAAAAGAAAAATTCTATATTTCGTTAGAAAAAGCGATGCATAATTTTCTGAAAGCCAAGCTACATATCGAAACGACGGATATGAGCAAAATGAATATTCAAGAATTATTATTAGCTAAAAATGCTAATCCAGAAACGGTTTCAGAATTTATTCAACTAACTGAAAACTGCGAAATAGCTCGTTTTTCGTCTTCTTCAACAGAAACTATTGTGAATGATTATGATAAAGCGGTGGTGTTGATTAACGATTTAGAAAAGCAACTTAATTATAAAGAACGCGGATAAACCGGATGCAAGCAACACGAATTTTCACAGATTTGATTTAAACATGAAAAAATTACTATTTTTTATTTTACTTTCTCAATTCATTTTCGCTCAAAACGGATTTGAAAAGGGAAATGTGCTCTATAAACAAGGCAACTATGAAGAAGCGATTTCGGCATACGAAACGGTTTTTAGGTCTAAAAAAGAATCATCTGAATTGTATTTTAATCTCGGAAATTGCTATTATAAATTAAATAAAGTTGCTCCAACAATTTATAATTTTGAAAAAGCTATTTTGCTAAATCCAGAAAATGAGCAAGCCAAAAACAACCTCGAATTGGCTCAAAAAATGCGCATTGACGATATAAAAGAGATTCCAAAAATTGGTTTTGCCAAAATTTTACAAACTATAACTAATAATTGCCATTATGATACTTGGGCTTGGATTTCGGTAGGTTTTGGTGTATTGGTTTTGTTGTTTTTCTTAGGGTATTATTTTTCGGAAACGTCGGTTATAAAGCGAATTTTATTTTCAGGAATGTTGGCTGTCTTTTTTGTAATGTTGTTGAGTATTTTGGCTGCTTATTTCGAAAAAAACCAGTTTCAGAAAGAAAATCCTGCTATAATTTTTGTTGAGGAAACTACCTTAAAAATCCAGCCAAAATCGGAAAGCAAATCTTTAAAAACGCTGCACGAAGGAACAAAAGTATTTATTGAAACTTCAAAAAATAATTTTAAAAAAGTACAATTAACCGACGGAACTATTGGTTGGATTGAAAGTGCAGTTTTGAAGGAATTGAAGTAGATTATTGTTTTTTATCTAAATCTGGAGTTGATGATATTTTGGATAAAAAGTTAATCGTTCCTGTTGTTTTAAATTTTTTAGTTGCCCAAATTATTCCAATAATAAAGCCAATTGCAACCAAAGCCAAACCAATTATTTCACCAGTTTGATTTTGAAAAGTTCCGTAAACAATTATCCCGAATAACATTCCAATTAAAGTAGGCGAAAGAACAATTTGTATCCAACCAATAATTTCTGTTATTAACTCAAATAGTTTTTGCATAATCTAGATTTCAGTTTTCAAACTATCTGTTGCTTTTCCTTTCAAATCGGTAAACCAATCCGTTAAAACTGGCAATAAAGCTTCTGAAGTTTTTAAAATAGGATTAAAAAGCACCGAGCTTTCTTGAGTTTCTTTCGAAACGATCATATCGTTTAGGTTCACTTTTTGCAACAAACTCAAAACAATTCCGAGAAGCAAAACCGTTTTTAAACCTGCAAATGCTGCACCGCCCAATTTATTGAGCCAACCCAAAAAAACAAAACTTGCAATTCCTGAAAAAACTTTGGCCAAAAAATGAATTCCGATAACAACGCCAGCTAGCGTAATAACAAACGCCAAAACTTTTGCAGATTTTGCAGAACTTGTAATACTGTCGCCAATCGCATCGCCAACGATATAAGAGAATTTGATAGCAATAAAAATCCCCACAAAAAACGAAACCAACGAAGCCAACTCCACAAAAAGTCCGTTTTGAAGCCCTTTGTACATTCCGAAAACAAGTGCTGCGCCCAAAATAATATCTATAATTCCCATTTTATATTTATGTGTGATTAAAGAACAAAGATAAAAGATTTGTTCAATTATCAAAATCGGTTTTCTAGTGCTTATATTTGCAAATTATTAGTATCGATTTACTTTCGGAAAATCTGAAATCGTCAATTGTTAATCAAAAATCAAATGTCACGCGATATACAACTCAAAGAACGCTGGGAAAACCTTGTTCAAATCCTTTCCAATCAATTTTCACAAGGCGAAGATTTAGATTTAGACGCAATAATCTATCTTATTGGTCTTCAGGAGTTTGGAAAGATTCATGACGAATTCAAAAAAGACCAAAAACTCGATCTTATGCATGTAGCAATATGCAGATTACTTGAACCTTATGGTTTTTATGAATTTGATTATGTCGACAAAGATGGCTGGCCACATTATACCGTAAAAGAACAATTGCCGCCATTAAAAGCAGGCGAACAATCGGTGTTGATGAAAGAAGCGATCGTAAATTATTTTCTTGAAAGAGAAGTTATTTCTTAGTTTTCAGTCTCAGTTTTCAGTCTCAGTTGGCAAACTGAAAAAAAATCAATTGAAAAACAAATTAAGAACTAAAAATGGAAAGCTGCTAATGAATCTACCCACAACTGAAAACTGCGACTGAAAACTGAAAACTGAAAACTTTTCCGTAAATTTGCAATTCGATTTTATAAAAAATGATAAACAGAATACAAGAATATATCGCCGAAGCAAAAGAATTTTCGACTACAAGCAAAGACAAGCTTGAAGAATTCCGAATTAAGTTTCTTGGAAGCAAAGGCTTATTAAAAGAAGTTTTTGCCGAATTCAAAAACGTGCCCAACGATCAGAAAAAAGAATTTGGACAAGTCATTAATTTGCTCAAAACCATTGCCGAAGAAAAAGTAAAAACCATTCAAGAAGCTTTAGAATCTAAAGAAGAAGTGAAAGGCATATATGGCGATTTGACACGACCAGCCGAACCATTAATTATAGGCTCTCGACATCCAATTTCGCTGGTAAAAAACCAAATTATAGATATATTTTCGACCATTGGCTTCAACGTTTCTGAAGGTCCAGAAATCGAAGACGATTGGCATAATTTTACTGCATTAAACTTGCCCGAATACCATCCGGCACGCGACATGCAAGACACTTTTTTCATCCAAACTAATCCTGATATTTTGTTGCGTACGCACACGTCTTCAGTGCAAGTGCGTTATATGGAGGAAAATAAACCGCCAATTCGAACCATTTCGCCAGGACGTGTTTTTCGTAACGAAGCCGTTTCGTCACGCTCGCATTGTATTTTTCATCAAGTCGAAGGATTGTATATCGACAAAGACGTTTCTTTTGCCGATTTGAAACAAACCTTATTATATTTCACCAAAGAAATGTTCGGAAAATCAAAAATCCGATTGCGACCAAGCTATTTTCCGTTTACTGAGCCAAGCGCCGAAGTCGATATTTATTGGGGTTTGAAAACTGAAACCGATTACCGAATTACCAAAGGAACTGGCTGGCTCGAAATTATGGGTTGCGGCATGGTCGACCCAAATGTCCTTAAAAATTGCGGCATCAATCCCGACGAATATAATGGTTTTGCTTTCGGAATGGGCATCGAGCGCATCGCCATGTTGTTATACCAAATTGGCGATATCCGTATGTTTTATGAAAATGATGTTAGGTTTTTAGAGCAATTTAAAGCATCTATTTAATCAGAAGCAATTTCCAGCTATACATTACAATCTTTTTCAATAAATGCTTTTTTTCTAAGTCATTGCAGGAACTTCCGTTGGTCGTTCTGCAACAACAAGAAAAAATAGCAATTATTTTCAAAAGGATTTCCATTACTATCTGGGCTAAACCCAAAAATACTACAAAAATGAAATCAGATCTTCAATTTCCAATAGTCGAAAACGTTTTTTTAGCAGCCGTTCAAGAATGGAGCGACGATTTTGGCGAGAAAGTTTGGTATGTTTATTTGGTTAACGATTCCGATTTTCAACTTGATGGCGTAATGATAGTATCTAAAGCATTCGGAACCGTTGATGGCGAAATGAAAAAAACATCGCTTTTACGCCATCTGTTTGTTGAAGTTGCACCCGTTTCGGTCAAAAAAATCGAAATGTTGTATAAAGATGTATTGATTTTAAACAATGAGTTTATGGTTACCTTTTTTATTGGTGATGCATTATATGACAAAAAATACATTTTCAGAGCAAACTCAATAACGCCTGATTATGTTGAAGAAGTTCCAATTTTGTTTGTCGATGGTGTGATAGTTAGGTAATTTAACAATCACTTTTTGAGAAAATTTTAAGTAATACAAGTTCATTTATGTGACAATGTTACTTTTATTTAAATCTCACCTTTTACAGTCAAACTGCGTTAAGGATAGAAGCGAAAATCCTTTTAGTTGCGATTTGCGCAGCAAATCGCAACTAAAAGATTGCAGCGTAGAGCCTGACCCGCAGGGTAACGCCCAAAAAAATCAGATAAATCTCGGATCTGTTACCATTTCTGTTTTGCATTTATTGCAGGTTCGTAACGATTTTGAACCATAAAAATGTTTGAAATGCGCTTGAAAATCAGTTTCGATATTGTTTAGTTGAAAATAAATTTCGTGCAATTTATGATTGCAATTGTCACAAAACCAAAGCAATCCGTCTTTTAGGTTGAGGTGATTTCGTTTTTTTTCGATAACTAATCCAATAGAATTTTCGGATCGTGTTGGGCAATGCGGCACTTTTGCAGGAAGCAAAAACATATCTCCAGCCAAGAGTTTCATAGCTTTTTTTTCGCCTTCGTCCTGAATATAAATGGTGATTTCGCCTTCGAGTTGGTAAAATAATTCTTCGGTTTCGTTATAATGATAATCTTTGCGTGCGTTTGGTCCAGCAACGATCATCACGATATAATCGCCTGAATCGACATAAAGATTTTTGTTGCCAACAGGTGGTTTTAGAAGATGTCTATTTTCTGAAATCCAGCGGGTTAAGTTGAAAGGTTTTACAACGGGCATTTTGAAATTTTTATAAAAGTAATAAAAAAGGCTGGAAAAAATCCAACCTTTAATTTTTATTGTTTCGCTCCAACTTCTTTAATGAGATAAATATAGACGGGAAAGTGGTCGCTAAAACCAATTTCAGTCATCGAGTGTCGAAGCGGATAACCTTTGTATTGCCCAGTGGTTTGGATCATATAGGCTTTGTTATAAATGCCGGCTTTCCAGTATTTGAATGTTGAATAATCATTATCTACCAAGGGTTTTGTAAACATAATTTGGTCAAAAATATCGCCTGCATCGCGGTAAAACAAAGAAGCATTTCCGTCTTTTGCCATTTGCTCAAACGGATTGTACACGTCACCAGGATTTTGCAATTCTGTTTTTTTGAGTTTGGCACCAATACCAATTTTTACACTTTTATTGTACGATCCGTCGTTGAGGTCGCCCATGGTAATGATTTTCATTTTTGGATTTATAGAAACTAACGAATCAATTATTTTACGATTGAGTAATCCGGCAGCTTCTCTAAAAGGTGAACTTTTCTTTTCGCCGCCAGATCTTGATGGCCAGTGGTTTACGATGACACTAACTTCTTCGCCATCGAGAAAACCTGTTACCAAAAGTTGGTCTCGGGTATAAACACGTTTGGATGATTTGTCCTCTACAGTAACATCCTCAGTAACTTCTTCTTTTTCTTCTTTTTTTACTTTCTTTTCTTGGTCACGATACACCAATAGCGGAATATTACTATAACTAGTAATTGTAAAATGTTTCTTTTTGTATAGCAACGCTACGTCTATACCGCGTTTGTCTGGCGACTCGAAATGTACAATACCATAATTGCTGTTTATTAGTTGCGATTCTTTGACTAAATCTTCCAAAACACCACGATTTTCAATTTCGCAGCCACCTATAAAGGTTGGAGATTCTTTTTGCTGTTCGTTGGTGCCAATTTCTGACAAAACACGACCCAGATTTTTTAGTTTCTGATTGTATTTTTCGGAAGTCCAGTTTTGCGCCCCGTTTGGCAACCATTCTTCGTCGTTGTTGGGATTGTTAATGGTATCAAATAAATTTTCAAAATTGTAGAACGCTACCGTATGAATTAAATACTTTTTGGCTTGACCAAAAGAAGTGTTTGTTGACAAAAATGTAAAAATAAGCGCAATAATTGTAGTAATTCTCATAGTATCAATGTTATTTTGTGGTTAAGCATTTGCAAAATCCAAGCCAAAAGTAAATAATATTATTAAAAAATGTACATTTGCACCGTTAAGAAATTATTTATTGCTTAAATACCCAAACTAATTTTAAATTTGTTTATGAAAAAAATTATTTTAATTGCCTTATTGCTCATGCAATCTATGGTGATTTTAGCCCAAAATTCTGGAGTTCGCGGGAAAGTTATTGATTCCAAAACCCAAAAATCTTTATCTAATGTAATCACTTCTATTGCTAATACCAATTTGATGCAGGTTACTGATAAAGACGGAAAATTTGTTTTTAAAGATGTTGCATTAGGTAATCAAGTATTGCAGGTTAAAACACAAGGTTACAGGGATCAATTATACAAAATCGAAATCGAAAAAGGAAAAATAATAGATGTTGGTGTCATTGTAATGGATGAGGATGTTACTATCGAGCAACAGCTGGCAAACGTAACCATATCTGATACAGAGCTTAATGATGAAGGTAGCGGTTCTGAAAACACAGCTAGTTTACTTCAATCTTCGCGCGATGCCTTTTTACAAGCTGCTGCATTTAATTTCGGACAAGCTAGATTTAGCGTACGAGGTATCGACAATGAGTACGCTAATGTTATGATTAACGGAATTTCTATGAACCGTGTTGCAGATGGACGGCCACAATATGGAGATTGGGGTGGGTTAAATGACGCTACTCGTAATCAAGAATTTACTAATGGGTCTGCACCTTCGGATTATGTTTTTGGGGGTATAGCCGGAACACAAGAGATTAATACTAGAGCTTCAATTTATAGAAAAGGCACCCGTATTTCGTTTTTGAACACCAACACAAACTATGCCTTTAGAGCAATGGGCACGCATGTATCAGGCATGAACACCAACGGCTGGGCATATGTAGTTTCTGCATCGCGAAGATGGGCGCAAGAAGGATATTTTGAAGGAACTAATTACTCCGCAAATTCCTTATTTGCTAGTGTTGAAAAGAAATTTAATGACCATCATAGTTTAAACTTTACATCTGTTTATGCTCAAAATAAACGCGGAAAAAATTCGCCAAATAGCCTTGAGGTCGAGGAGCTTGTTGGTGAAAAATACAATTCATATTGGGGTTATCAAGATGGTAGACGACGTAATTCAAGGGTTAAAAAATCTGAAGAGCCAATTTTAATGTTAACCCATTTCTGGAAGATTAACGATAAAAACAGACTAAATACTTCTGCATCATATCAAATCGGAGAAATTGGTAATAGCAGATTGGATTTTACCAAATCTAGCAGTCCAGATCCTGTATATTATAAGAGTTTACCTAGTTATTACAGCACTTTACATGCTAATGACGGTACATTTACACCAAATGCGGTTGGAGTTGATTCTACAACTGTAGCATTCAAAGCAAACCCGCAATTAAATTGGACAAATCTCTACCGATCAAACCGAGAGAAATTAGCCGACGGAAGCCGAACAATTCTATATGAAGATAGAAATGACGAGAATATTGCTACATTCAATTCTAATTTAGCTTCTCAAATTTCGGATAATATTTTTTTAAACGCGGGAGTTAATTTCATGAATTCTAAAACTAAAAATTTTAAATATTTACTTGATTTACTTGGCGGAAATTACTTTACAGACGCAAGTACTTTTGGAAGTGGTGACCAACAGCAGCCAAACCTAAATGGTCCTAGAAACCGACAAGTAGTTGTTGGCGATAAATATGGTTATAATTATGATATATATGCAACACGATTAGAAGCCTTTACGCAATTTAAATTTGTGTATAAAAAAGTTGATTTTTATCTTGCTCAAACTTTTTCGAGATCGGTTTATCAAAGAGATGGCTTATATCGAAATGGTTATTTTCCTAATAATTCCTTCGGCAAAAGTAAAAAAGTAGATTTTGACAATTTTGGTTTTAAAGGCGGATTAACGTACAAAATTTCTGGCAAGCAATATCTAGATTTAAATGGAATTTATATGTCTAAAGCACCTAATACAAAAGATGTATTTCCAAATGCACGTGTAAACAACTCTATTACTATTGGTGCGATAAACGAAACTATAAAAGGATTTGATGCGAGTTATATCATAAAAGCGCCAAGTTTTAAAGCAAGATTAACGGGTTATTTCTCAGAAATTTTAAATGCTACTGATATTAATTTCTATTACGCGGACGGCTTATTAGGAACTATAGGGGCTTTTGTATCAGAAACTGTAACAGGAATTAATAAAAAAAATCGCGGTGGTGAATTAGGTATGGAATATAATTTGACATCAACAATTAAATTAACCGGTGTTGCAGCTTATGGAGAATATACTTTTTCTAATAATCCAAATATTAAATTATTCGATGATGCAGGAGAAATTGCAAAAAGTTTTGATCCAGACTTTGGAGAAGCAAAAATCGAAGGTTATAAACTTCCAGGAACACCACAACAGGCCTATTCTTTTGGGATAGAGTATCGTGATCCTAAATTTTGGTGGATTGGTGCCAATGCAAATTATCTTGCAGATAGTTATGTAGATATATCAACTTTAAAAAGAACTAATAATTATTTTACTTCATCACGTAATGATGTAGTAACAATTGATAATGAATTAGCTTCTAGTTTTTTAAAACAAGAAAAATTAGATCCAATCCAGTTAGTTAATTTAGTTGGAGGAAAGTCTTGGAGAATTAAAGGAAATACACTTGGTTTATTTGCAAATGTGAATAACGTTTTGGATGTAAAATACAAAACAGGTGGTTTTGAACAAGCAAGAAGTGCTTCTTATCGGGATGATTTAGAAGACAGAAAAGCGGGTGGAGTTGGACCTTTTCCAACACGATATTTTAATGGATATGGTAGAACGTATTCTGTAAATGTTTATTTAACTTTTTAATAGTATCAAAAAATGAAAACTCAATTTTTAAAAATATTTATTTCTTGCTTAATAGTAATTTCATCTATTTCTTGTGTTCGGGAAAATTATGCCGAACCACTGACAGACTGTGTAGACGTTGCACTTACTAGCACCAAAAATGTAGAAGATGTTTATCAGACTAATAATATCGGTGTTCCAACAAATCCTTATGGTTTTAGCACAACAGATCCTACATTAGGAGAAAACGATGTTATTGAAGCGTATGTAACTTCTAGTGATGAAGGCGGTAATTTCTTTAAAACAGTTTCTTTTGTATCAACCGATGGAGCAAGAGGGTTCAGTATGTCAATCGACGAATATAATTTGTATAACGACAATCCTATTAGTTTAAAACCAGGTCGAAAAGTGTATGTAAAATTAAAAGGTCTATATATTGCAAGACCAACAGGTGGCGCAATCGGGATGGTGTTTGGAGGTGCTCCAGCAGGAACTTTTAACACGCTTTCAAGAATTCCAGTTTATTCCTATAAAAGTTTTATTATACCAACTTGTAAAGTTCAAGATGAAGAATTAATTGTAAATAAGAATCTTACAATATCTGATATTATGAATGATTCGTATCTTAACAAGTTAGTAGAAGTTAATAATGTTCAATTTACAGATGATTTTGCTGATGGAACATACGACCCAAATAGAAATGATACCTCAGACTCAAACACTTTTATTCAAAACACACTTAATCCAAGTCAACAATTTGTTGTTAGAACCAGTAGTTTTGCAAATTTTGCGGGTAACAACATTCCAATCGGTAGCGGCAAAATTCGTGGGGTTTTAACCAAATTTAACTCAACGTATCAAATTATTCTCAGAACTGAGAAAGACGTTAAATTAACTGAACCTAGAATTATTTTTCCATCCTTTCCTTTAGGCGGAACAACTATAAACTTTAGTGGCACTGTAACTGAGGATTTCTCTTCCTATAATGTTGCAACTAATACGTTTCCAAAATATATTAATGATAAAACAGCAGGCACTAAATATTGGGATGTGAAGGAATTTTCAAGTAATAAGTACTTAGATATGTCTGCTTTTCAAGCCGGCCCATCAAACAGATGTTTCTTTATGATTCCAGTAGATTTTTCAGTGGCTAACAGTTTAAAATTCAAGAAGAAAGTTAGATTTAATGCTGGTATTACATTGAAAGTGTCTTTTGTAAAAACCGAAAATTTCGTAAATGGATTTTTAAATAAATTTGCATTTACTAACATTACCTCTAAATTTAATATTACTTATCCAGCAACTGGAGCTAGTGAAGCTGATTTTACATCATCAGGGGTTTATCAAATTCCTGCTGAATTAACAGGAAATGGTTATTTTGTTTTTGAATATGCTGGCACTTCTGGTTTTGGGACTAGTAACACAACTACTACAATGCAACTAGACGATATTGTTATTCAATAATTTGATATATTTCTTTAAAACCCCGAAATCCTCGGGGTTTTTTTATGCCCAACTATTTCAAAATCCCAATTACCCCTTTCAACAAGCCATTAAAGTCAAAGCCATCTTTTTCTTCTTTCAAACCCATTCGCACAATAACTAAATCGTGTGATGGAATAATAAAAATCATTTGCCCCTGAAAACCATTGGCAGAATACATGTCTTTCGGTGCATCAGGATATCTGTTGCCAGCATTAAGCCAAAAATGTGCTCCGTAAATTCCGTTGGATCCATTGGTCGGTTTAGCTACATAATCGCTCCACGAAGCGTCAAAAATTTGTTCGCCATTCCAATTGCCTTTATGTAAATAAAGCAGTCCAAACTTCGCCCAATCACGCGTGGTTGCCCAACCGTAGGACGATCCAACAAAATTTCCTGTCATATCTTGCTCTACGATCATGGAGTTCATTCCTATTTTATCAATTAAAGAACTATACCAAAAATTGACATATTCTTGCTGTGTTTTAAACTGATTTCGTAATATTCCAGATAATAAATTGGTCGTTCCAGAGGAATAATTCCATGATTCGTTTATTTTTCTTGTTTGCGGTTTTTCTTTTTGTGCTTTGGTCATATCTTCTGCTTGGAAAAGCATTTTTGTAGCATCACAAATTTTATCATATTTCTCTTCCCATTCCAAGCCCGAATTCATGTGCAATAAATCGCTAGTTGTAATGTTTTTGCGGTTATCCTTTGCCCATTCGGCAATTGGAACGGGTTTGTTTATATCGAATTTGCCTTGTTTTTGTAGAATTCCGAAATAAGTTGCCGTGATACTCTTGGTCATCGACCATCCCAAAATTTTAGAATTCTTATCAAAACCCGTATCGTATTTTTCAGCAATAATTTTGTCTTTATAAATCACTAAAACAGATCGTGTTCTTTTCTTTTTTTCTCCTTTTTTATCGAAAGCAGTAGCAATAGCAGCATTTAGTTTTTCATAAACAATAGTTGGTAAAACAACTTTTTCAGGTTCTAAATTACCATACGGAAAAGGCAAATTGTTGTTCAAAACTGTTCTTTTAGGTACATTAAATGGTTTCGAAACGTCAAAATCATCATTTATTAAGGTTGCACCCAAACCTTCTCTGTAAATTGCTTTTCGTTCTTTCAACCCGTAAACTGTTGAAGTTGCAAATTTCTCGAGATCATCGACTGCATTGTTTGCCCAATCTATTTTAGGAATATCATTATCGGTTTTTTCGATTAAGTCTAGTGACCGATTATCAATAAAATGTCCCGAAGCCACACTTTTTGCTGCAAAACCAGATATTAAATCCAGTTTTGGATAAGTATCAAATCCAAAATAAATAACCGTCGCTAAAACGACCAAACCAATAAATTTTCCTATTTTTTTCATATGAAATATATTTTATGCAATTTAAAATTATTTGCCACAGATTTCACAAATTTTCACAGATTTCTTTATTCTTAAAATCAAGCGACAATTTTAAGAATTATTAACGGTTGTTTTTTAATGAAAATAATAAAATAGCTTACTTTTGTATTTAGAAAAATTCTAAATAATAATGTTCGACATTCAAAAAATACGAGACGATTTTCCGATACTTTCTCAAAAAGTAAACGGCAAGCCCCTAGTTTATTTCGATAACGGAGCCACATCTCAAAAACCGCAAGTGGTTATCGATGCAATTTCCAAGTATTATCAAGAAATCAACGCCAATATTCATCGTGGCGTGCATACTTTGAGTCAATTGGCCACAGATGCCTACGAAGTGTCTCGCTCCAAAATGCAAGCGCATATAAATGCAAAACATGCACATGAAGTTATTTTTACGTCTGGAACAACGCATTCGATAAATATTATTGCCAATGGATTTGCATCGTTCCTAAAATCAGGCGATGAAGTTTTGATATCAGCCATGGAACATCACAGCAATATTGTTCCTTGGCAAATGTTGTGTGAACGAACTGGAGCAACTTTGAAAGTAATTCCGATGAACGAAAAAGGCGAATTAATTATGTCTGAATTTGATAAATTAGTAGCTGTAAACACCAAAATTATTGCTGTTAACCATATTTCAAACGCACTCGGAACAATCAATCCTATTAAATATATTATAGATAAAGCACATCAAGTTGGCGCGGCAGTTGTTATAGATGGTGCGCAAGCCGTTCCGCATCTTAAGCCAAATGTGCAAGAACTCGATTGTGATTTTTATGTGTTTTCGGGACATAAAATATGTGGGCCAACTGGTGTCGGAATTTTATACGGAAAAGAGGCTTGGCTTAACAAATTACAACCTTACATGGGCGGCGGCGAAATGATAAAAGAAGTGACTTTTGCCAAAACTACTTATGCTGCGTTGCCTCATAAATTTGAAGCGGGAACACCCAATATTGCTGATGGAATTGTTCTAGGAACCGCAGTCGATTATATGAATTCGATTGGTTTTGGTGCGATTGCGAAGCACGAGCAGGAACTTTTAGAATATGGAACAAGTAAGTTACTAGAAATCGATGGACTGAAAATTTTTGGCGAGGCACAGCATAAAACTTCTGTAATTTCCTTTAATATAGACGGAATTCATCCCTATGATATTGGCACGATTCTAGATAAATTAGGTATAGCCGTCCGAACTGGTCATCATTGCGCTCAGCCAATTATGGATTTTTTCCAAATTCCCGGAACCATAAGAGCCAGTTTTGCTTTTTATAATACTAAAGAAGAAATTGATATATTTGTCGAAGCTGTAAAAAAAGCAAAAACGATGCTTTCGTAATTTTTTTAGGAGCTATTTCCTGCTATTCGTTCCAATCTTTTCTTTTTTTAAAGAAAAAAAAAGAAAAGGATTTCCACTACTATCAGGGCTCATATCTTTACATCGATTAAAAATATATGATTTATGTATCTTTGAAATAGTATAAATTGATAAGCAAAACCAAGTTGCCAAATTGTATCGGGGCGAAATACGACATTGTTGATATTGTGAACATTAGGGTAA
>JANOPO010000067.1:0-70015 GCA_031422015.1 Flavobacterium sp.
CATTTACGAATATTAGAGCTACTTATTCCTTTTTCAACAGCAACATAATCCCAAGAATAATGTTTCTCTACGACTAATTTTACACATTCAAACTTAAATGCATAATCATATTTGACTTTTCTTTCCATAAAAATACCCCCAAATAGTGTCTAACTTTTTGGGGGCAGTCTATTTTGAGTGGCTTTTTTTATTCTTATAAATAAACATCATTTTTTCAGTTTGATAAAAAAATTGATTTTAAAAAATAAACAATTCTTAAAAAGGTATTAAAATAATTAGTAATTTGCTCAAAATTAAATTACTAATTAACTAAAAACCAAACTTTATGGATTCGATGTTTACTAAAATTGTCCGAATTGCATTGGCGATTCTTCTTATTATTTTTGGAGCAAATAAGTTTTTGCATTTTATTCCTTTGCCACCAATGGTGGGTTCTGCAGGAGATTTTATGAATTCTCTTGGAGCAACTGGTTATGTATTGCCAATTGTTGGAATTATTGAAGTTTTTGTTGGTGTGATGCTTTTATGGCGCAAATGGGTGCCGTTTGTCTTAATAGTCTTAGCACCAATATCTATAAATATAGTATTATTCCATTTATTTTTAGATATTCCTGGTGTAGGAGCTGCCTTATTAGTTGCGGTGCTTAATGCCACATTAATATATAAAAACTGGCGCTCTTATTCTGCGTTATTCATATAATTAAAAAAAAAGTTCTGAAATTTTCGGAACTTTTTTTAATATTTAATTTTTTTAATACGATTAATTACGCGAACGATTCGTGATTTTCTTCTCTCAGTATATCTAGACGAATTAGTAGCTTTAAATTTTCTTGGATTGGGCAATATTGCTGCTATCGAAGCAGCTTGATATTTAGATAAATTTTTCGCATCCGTTTTAAACCAATATTCTGATGCGGCTTGTGCTCCATAAACACCTTTTCCCATTTCTATAGAGTTGAGGTACACTTCCATGATACGTTCTTTGCTCCAAAAAACTTCTATTAAAACTGTAAAATAAGCTTCCAAAATTTTACGAACATAGCTTCTGCCTTGCCACAAGAAAACATTCTTGACAGTTTGTTGTGAGATAGTGCTGCCGCCTTTAATACGTTTTCCTTTCAAGTTGCCTTTAAAAGCTTTTTGCATAGCACCAAAATCAAAACCGTAATGAGATAAAAAAGTGCCGTCTTCGCTGGCAATTACTGCTTTTTGTAGGTTTGGCGATATATTTTCTAATGGTTCCCAATCATGACTCAAAGTCATTTCTTGTCCTTCAATTTTCTGATTAATGCAACGAGTAATCATCAATGGCGTAATTGGGATTGGTATAAATCTGAAAATAATTACCGATAAAACAGATAAAATGAAAAACCATTTTAATGCTTTTTTTAGCCAAAGAAGTATTTTTTTAATCATAAATTTAAATTAATTCTCCCAACTCTTTGCCAATCAAACTACCAATTGCAACGCCCATTCCGCCAAGTCGAACGCCACAATACACATTTTCTGAAAGTTGTTTTACAATTGGATTTTTACTGTTTCCTAACCCCATTATTCCAGACCAACGATGCTCGATAGTATAATCATTAGTTGGCAAAATTACTTCTTTTAATAATTGCTCCAACCTTTTTTGTATAATTTCTGTTTCGCCAAATTCGGGTGTGTTTTCAGCTTCAAAATCAATATTTCGTGCGCCACCTAGCAATATTCGATTGTTAATATTTCTAAAATAAGTATAGCCTTTGTCGATATGAAATGTTCCTTTAATATCTAGATTCGGAATTTCAGAAGTGATTACAACTTGTGCTCGTGCTGGTTTTACTTCCTTATTAGTCAATTCAGATGCAAAACCGTTGGTTGCAAAAAGCAGTTTTTTTGTTCGAAAAGAAAAATCATTTAAATGTACTTCAACACCGTTGTCTTTTTCGAAATGATTGGTAACTTTTTGGTTATTCAGAATTAAGATATTGTTTGAAATTGCTTTTTTCAATAAACTTTGCATCATATTTCCAGTATCAATTTGGGCTTCAAACGGATTAAAAATAGAATATTCTTTGATATTACCGAAACCAAAACGGTCAATTTCTTTAACAAAGACATCCGATTTAAAAATAGGCTGCAAAATTTCGTTTACAAACGGAAGCTTCTGTAAACATTCATTATATGTCGAGTCATCATCTTTCAGAAATAATTCATATCCTCCGAAAGGCTTGAAATCAATAGCTTCATCACTTAAATTTTTGCGAAGCAATTGCAAACCCGACCAGCGCTTTTGAATTAATTGAATTACATCCTCTTCTGAATTTGTTTTCAAATCATCAATAATTTCAGAAATACTTCCAAAACAGGCAAAGCCAGCGTTTTTCGTACTCGCGCCCTCAGGCAACATACCTTTTTCGAGAACTAAAATTTTACTTTTGGGGAAACGTTCTCGCAAAGTGAGGGCGCAATGTAAGCCCACAATTCCGCTTCCTACAATTGTATAATCGACAGCAGTAAACCAATTTTTTATTTCCCAATAACTCAAATTCATTCTGTAAATTTTTTATAAAAATACTATTTTTCTGAATATTCAAAATACTATTTTTGAAAATACTTGTTATTCATCGATTTTTTTGTTAAATTATAAAAGATTGTTAATATCTTTTATTGATGATATGGAAATCACCTGTGTAACCTACTATTTTTGACATCCTATTATTTAACCAAAAAAAATTTTTTATGAATTTCAAATTACTACCTGTTGCCCTATTAGCGATAACGAGTTTCGCTTTTGCTCAACAAAAACCTTTGTGGAAATCTACAAATAAGTCGGACATTACTGTTCTTGAAAGCAGTAGACAACTTCCACAAAAAAATCTTTTGGATCTTGATGTCAATTCGTTAAAGACATCTTTGATAAATGCTCCCGAAAGAAAATCGATTACATCATCCAATAAGATTGTTTCGTTACCAAACGAAGTTGGTCAATTAGAAAAATTTAAAGTGTATGAAAATCCAACTATGGATCCAGCTTTGTCGGCCAAATATCCAGAAATAAAATCTTATGTTGGAATCGGAATTGATAATCCAACAGCAACTGTTTATTTCAGTATTTCGCCATTAGGATTCAAATCTATGAAACTTGAAGCTGATAAACCAGCAGTATTTATTGAGCCATTATCTGAAGATTTAAAAACATATACCGTTTACAAAAAGTCTGACAAACAAGCCATTTTAAATCCTTTCGAATGTAAAGTTGCAGCACAAGTAAATGCTGATATTCCATCAGAAATTGCTGCTCGACCAAATGCTGATGATGCTATTTTGAGAACATTTCGTATTGCAGTTTCCACAACAGGTGAATATACTGCATATTTCGGCGGAACTGTAGCCCAAGCATTAGCAGCAATTAATGCTTCTATGACCCGTGTTAATGGTGTTTTCGAAAAAGATTTTGCAGTTAGAATGGTTTTAATCGCAAATAATGACTTGATAATATACACAAATGCTGCGACAGATCCATACACAACAAGCTACAATAGTCAGCTTCAAAGCACATTAAATTCAGTTATTGGAAGTGCTAATTATGACGTTGGTCATGTTTTTGTAAGAGCTGCAAACAATGGTAATGCAGGCTGTATTGGTTGTGTATGTGTTAATGCTACAAAAGGAAGCGGATTCACTGCAAGTACAATTCCAACTGGCGATACTTTTGACATCGATTATGTTGCACACGAAATTGGACATCAATTTGGAGCCAATCATACGTTTTCTTTTAACAATGAAGGTTCTGGAGTTAATATGGAACCAGGTTCAGGATCATCTATAATGGGTTACGCAGGGATTACACCTCAAGATGTACAACCAAATTCAGATGCTTATTTTCATGCAGCAAGTATTCAACAAGTTACTAATAATGTTAAAACTAAAACGTGTCAGACCAATACAGCGACAGGAAATGCTATTCCTTCGGTACAGGCTGGTTTAGATTATACAATACCTAAAAGTACTCCTTTTATGTTGACGGGTTCAGGAGCAGATGCGAATGGAGATGTAATCACTTACAATTGGGAACAATTTGACAGTGCTGCGTCTACTGCAACAGGAGCTAATTCTGCTGCAAGTGCTACAAGAACATCTGGACCAACTTTTAGATCGTATCCATCATCAACATCACCATCAAGAAGTTTTCCTAGAATCCAATCGGTTTTGACTGGTGCAACTACTACAGCAGGAACTGAAATTTCCGTTGAAGCTTTACCATCTGTAGCACGAACAATGAATTTTAGATTAACCGTTCGTGATAATCGAGCTGGCGGATCAGGAAATAATTCTGATGATATGATTGTAACCGTAAATGCAACTGCAGGCCCATTTTTAGTAAGTGCACCAAATACAGCTGTTTCGTATATTGGCGGAAGTTCTCAAAACGTAACTTGGGCAGTTGCAGGAACCACTGCAAATGGCGTAAACTGTGCCAATGTAGATATTTTGATTTCTACAAATGCAGGAACATCTTGGACAACCTTATTGGCTGCAACACCAAATGATGGTTCGCAAGCAGTAACAATTCCAAATACTTCAGGAACAACCAATAGAATTATGGTAAAAGGAAGCAATCATATTTTCTTTGATGTTTCGAATACCAACTTTACAATTACAGCTGGATCGACAGATACCGTTGCGCCAGCTGCTGCCACTTTATCGGCTTCAGGAACAACACAAACAAGTACTAATTTGTCTTGGACAGGCGCAACAGATAACGTAGCGGTAACAGCTTATGATGTATTTAGAGGAGCAACTTTATTGGCAACAACAGCAGCAACAACTTATGCTGTTTCAGGATTGGTAGCTTCTACAGCGTATACTTTTGTTGTAATTGCTAAAGATGCAGCTGGCAATGCTTCTGTTGCTAGTAATACTGTAAATGTTACTACGCTAGCGCCAGCCGCCGACACTACTGCACCTACAGCACCAACTTTGTCAGCTTCTGGAACCACACAGACCACTACCAATTTGTCTTGGTCTGGAGCAAGTGATAATGTTGCCGTTACAGGATACGATGTATTTAGAGGAGCAACTTTACTTGGATCAACGACAACAGCAACTACATTTGCAGTAACAGGATTAACGGCTTCAACGGCATATTCTTTCATCGTAAGAGCTAAAGATGCTGCTGGAAACTTATCTGTAAATAGTAATACGGTTTCTATAACTACAACAGCTTTAGCAACAGTAACTTACTGTGCCTCTGCTGCCACAAATACGAATGATGAACGAATTGGGCGCGTACAACTCGGAACAATTAATAATCCATCAACAGGAACGGCAGGATACGAAAATTTTACAACTCTTTCAACAAACGTTGTTCGAGGAACTTCAAATACAATAACGATAACACCAACGTGGACAGGAACTGTTTATGCAGAAGGTTATGCGGTCTATATTGACTATAACCAAAATGGTATATTTACCGATGCTGGCGAAACCGTTTATACAAGAGCGGCAACTACTGCAACTCCAATTTCAGGAGCGTTTACTATACCAACAACAGCTACTTTGGGCGCAACCAGAATGCGCGTAAAAATGAATTATAATGCAACCCCAACTTCATCATGTGGTTCATATACTTACGGCCAAGTGGAAGATTATACTGTAAATATAGTCGCTTCAACAGCAAAAGGAATTAGTTCTGCTTCAAATGAACTGACTTTGAGTTTATATCCAAATCCAACTAATGATATTTTGAATATTTCAGGTTTAGAAAAAGCGGCTACTTACCGAGTAACGAATGTTTTAGGCCAAGAAGTTTCAAAAGGAACTATTAACAATGGAAGCGTTTCTTTTTCTAGTTTGAATGTTGGAACCTATTTATTAGAAGTTACTTCGAACGAAATAACAACTATAAATCGTTTTATCAAAAATTAAATTTTAGTGTTTATGAAATCAAAAGCCATACTGAAAAGTGTGGCTTTTTTTATACTTTAGCCATTCATTAAATAATTTCAAAAATGAAAAACAAACTCTTTATAATCATCAGTTTTATGGGTTTATCTGCAGTAGCTCAAAATGTAATGTCGCCAGAATTACTATGGAAATTAGGTCGTATTTCGGTTTTAGGAATTTCTAAAGATGCCAAAAACATCGTATATAAAGTTTCTTATCCTTCGATTGAAGAAAATAAATCGAATTCTAAATATTACACAATTCCAGTTATTGGTGGCAATGCAACAGAAGTAAAAGAAACCAAAGACTTGCTTGTAGAAAAAAACATTTCGCCCGACGGAAAGTTCCTTTTATCATCACAAGAAGTAAAAATTGATAAAATTCACGGCAAGGATTTTTATCCAGAACTAGACAAATCGAATGCTCAAATCTATAATGGCCTTGATTACCGTCATTGGGATACTTGGAATGAAGGAAAATTCAACCATGTTTTTTATGCAGAAAACATAGAAAAATCGATTCCTATTGACATTATGCCAAACGAAAATTTCGACTCACCTCAAAAACCATTTGGTGGCGACGAAGATTATATTTGGTCGCCCGACAGCAAAAGTATCTTATATGTTTGTAAGAAAAAAGCAGGAACCGATTATGCTATTTCGACCAACACAAACATTTATGAGTACAATCTCGAAACCAAAAAAACCATTAACAAAACCGAAGATAATCTAGGTTATGATACCGAACCAAAATTTTCGCCGCAAGGTTATTTGACCTATCTTCAAATGAAACGTGACGGTTATGAAGCCGACAAAAACAACATTATTGTTGATTTTAAAGGAATAAAATTGAATTTGACCGCTGCTTGGGATGGAAGCGTAGATAGTTTTACATGGGGTAAAGACGGAAAAAAAATATATTTTGTTGCTGCAATAGACGGTACAAAACAGTTATTTGAAGTTCCATTTAATGATATGACAAAAATAGTTTCTAAAGTTAATCAGGTAACCAGTGCTCCTGAAGTTTCGGGATTTGATATTTCTGAAATTGTTGGATTCAATGAAAATTCTGTTTTGGTAACACGAACCGATATGAATCATGCAGGCGAAATTTATAGTTACGATTTGAAGAAAAAAACTTGGAGACAAATCACGTATATCAATACCGAAACCTATAGTAAACTTACGTTAAGCAAAACTGAAAAACGATATGTAACCACAACCGATGGCAAAAAAATGTTGGTTTGGGTTATTTTGCCACCTAATTTTGATGCTTCTAAAAAATATCCAACATTATTATTTTGTCAAGGAGGACCACAAAGTCCGTTAACGCAAAGTTATTCGTTTCGTTGGAATTTCGCATTAATGGCATCACAAGGATATGTTGTGGTGGCACCAAACCGCCGCGGCATGCACGGTCATGGTGTACAATGGAACGAACAGATTTCGGGCGATTGGGGCGGACAAGTTATGGACGATTACCTTGCGGCGATTGATGATGTCGCCAAGGAAAGTTATGTTGATAAATCTCGTTTGGGATGTGTTGGCGCTAGTTACGGTGGCTATTCGGTGTTTTATTTAGCAGGAATTCACAACAATCGTTTCAAGAGTTTTATTGCTCACGATGGCGTTTTTAATACCCAAAGTATGTTTGGCACCACCGAAGAAGTCTTCTTCAATATGTGGGATTTTGGCGGCGCCTATTGGGAAAAAGACAACAAGATTGCACAACAATCGTACAACAAGTTCAACCCAATTAATTTTGTCGATCAGTGGAATACGCCTATTTTAATCATTCAAGGCGGAAATGATTATCGTGTGCCTATTGGGCAAAGCCAAGAAGCCTTTCAAGCTGCACAATTGCGTGGCATAAAAAGTAGATTTGTATATTTTCCAGAAGAGAATCATTGGGTTTTAAAACCGCAAAACGCACAAGTTTGGCAAAAAGAATTTTACAAATGGTTGAAAGAGACGTTATAAATTGTTAAAGTCATTTTAAAACCGTCACTTATTTCAAGTAGCGGTTTTATTTTTGTGAAAATTTTATTATATGCAAATTTGTATATATGCAAATTTGTATATATATTTGTAAAATAAAATTAGCAGTTATGATAAATAATGTAACAGGTTCGCCAGTTGAAGGAGATGACTTTTTCGGAAGAGAAAATGATTTAGAATTTGTTTGGCAGCATATTCAAAAAGGAAATTCAATAATACTTTCTGCACCAAGAAGAGTCGGTAAATCTTCTCTTGCTAAAAGAGTCTTAAAGGAAGCAAAAAGAAATGGATGGAATACTTTGGAAATAAATTTAGAAGAAATTAAAACCGAAGAACGATTTGTTAAAGAGTTTATTGATCAGTTAATTAATCAAGATTGGTGGAAAAAAATACTAACTAAATCTGGAAATAAGATTGAACAAATTTTGAATAATGTTAATACATCAGTTGAATATGAAGGAGCAAAAGCAACTTTGGAATGGAAGTCAAACAAAAGCGATATTTATGAAAACTTAAAAAAACTTGTTGATCACGAAAAGGAAACTTTGATTATGGTTGATGAGTTGACTGTTTTGTTAAGTAGTTTTATTGAGAATGACCCTATAGATGGAAAGAAGAATATTGAATTTTTCTTAAATTGGCTCAGAAGTTTTAGACAAGTTACAGGCACTAAAATTCGCTGGATTTTCTGTAGTTCAGTTGGCATTGATAATTTTACTAATCAATATAACTTAAGTTATACTTTTAATGATGTTACATCTTATCCTGTTGGAGCATTTAAAAGAGAAAAAGCTAAAGAGTTACTATTAGAATTAGCAAAATCTGATAAAATTATACTTTCAGACGAAGTAATAAACTATATGTTAGATAAATTAGGATGGTTGCTTCCTTATTTTATACAAATCTTATTTTTCAAATTCTACCATTTAGTCCAAGTTGAAGATAAAGAAATTTCAATCGAAACTGCTGATGAAGCATATAATTTATTACTAAGTGAAAAACATCTGAATACTTGGGAAGAAAGATTAAATGAATATATTGTTTTGGAAGTATATGCTCGGCAATTATTAAAAAACCTTTCATTAAATAAAGAAGGCGAAAGCAGAAGTAATCTTTTATCTTTTTTAAACACAAAAATTAATGATGATGAAAAAGCAGAAGAAATTTTAAATAAGCTTCTTTATATGCTACAAAATGATGGCTATTTAATTGAAGAAGAATCAAAATACACCTTTCGTTCACCGCTTTTAAGAGATTTTTGGTACAATAGATTTTCAAAATAATGGATAAAAAAAAACAACTATCATTAAGTCAATTAGGCTTATACAATCCACAGCGATTGGATGATGAAACTGTAGAGAATTTATTTGTTGTACGACAAAAATATTTTCAATCATTGATTGATAAAATCAATAAAGAAAAACACAATAGTATCCCACAGCACCATTTATTTATTGGGCAAAGAGGGATGGGAAAAAGCACGCTATTAAAAAGAATAGAAGTAGAATTAAGAAAAAAGGATTCCAACTTTATACCATTGCTTTTTCCAGAAGAACAATACAACTTGAGTAATTTATCTGAGTTTTGGTTAAATAGTTTGGATGCTATGGCAGATGCTTTAGAATTGGTAAAAAACAAAGAAGATGCCAAGTTAATCGACGCAAAAGTAAAAGAACTTGAAAAAATTAAAGATGCAACCGATTTAGCCAAACAAGCTTTTCAGTTTTTAATAGAAATGTCAAAAAAAATCAATAAAAGAGCGGTTTTGTTAATAGATAATATGAGTTTCCTATTTGACCGTTTGGACAAAAGTGAACAACATATTTTGCGTGCTTGGTTGATGCAAAATAACGCCCCAATTCTCATTGGTGCAAGTGCTGTAGATATTGAAGACACATCTAATTATGGCGCACCATTTTATGATGCTTTCCAGATTAGTTATTTAAAAAAGTTGAGTTTTGAAGAATTGCTAGAAATTCTGAACAACTTGGCAAAACTAACTAATGCACAAGAAGTTTCCTCTACTATTCATGAAGAAATAGGACGACTTAAAACCATACACCAGCTCACAGGCGGAAATCCAAGAACCGCAGTAATGCTTTTTAAAATTATAGTAAAAGGATTTTCTAAAGAAATTAATGACGATTTGGAAGCCTTGTTAGATGAAATTACACCATTATACAAAGCCCGATTTGAAGAATTACCAACCCAATTGCAAATAATTATAGACGCCATTGCTTTGCATTGGGATCCAATAAACCTGGAGCAATTGCGCAACGAAACCAAACTAGAAAACGGGCAACTTTCGCCACAATTAAAACGATTGGCTGAGCATGGTTGGATAGAAAAACTAAATGCTTACAAAGCCAAAGGAAGTGCCTATCAAATTAGCGAACGCTTTTTTAATATTTGGTTTTTAATGCGCCGCAGCAGCCGACGACAAAAGAAAGAATTGTATTGTTTGTCTAAATTTTTAGAAACTTTTTATGGTGACGATTTGCATTTAGTTGCAAGAAACAGCTTGTCTGTAAAAAGCAAAAACATGAATCAAATTGCAACAAAATTGGCATTAGCGGAAGTAGTAAAAGATGAAAAACTAAAAAAACAACTTACCGATAATTGCCATAACGAACTAAAAGAAGAAGCAAAAACAAATCCAGATATTTATAATAAATTAGGAATAACTGAAAATGTTGAAAACGATAAAGAAAAAATTCATTATAGTACTTTAGAAAAAACTTATTTAGCCATGTTAAAGAAGAATGATAAAGATTATCAAACTTGGTTAAATTTAGGATATTTATATTTTGTTAAATTAAAGAAATACATCGAGGCGGAGAAAGCTTTTCTAAAAGCAATTGAGTTGGATGAAAAAGATTCTATACCCTACAACAACTTAGGAAATCTCTATCAAGATCATTTACTAGATTATATAAAATCTGAAAAAGCTTATTTAAAAGCAATTGAGCTGGATAATAATTATTCTTACTCCTGGAATGGTATAGGCAATCTATACCAAGAACATTTACATGATTATAAAAAAGCGGAAGAAGCCTATCTAAAGGCAATTGAGTATGATGAAAAATATTCATACCCATGGAATGGATTAGGAAATCTCTACCATGAAAATTTATTACAGTATAAAAAATCTGAGGAATCTTATTTAAAAGCAATTGAATTGGATGATAAAGATTCTTATCCGTGGAATGGATTAGGAAATCTGTATAAAGATTTACAAGATTATAGAAAATCAGAGAATGCTTTCTTGAAAGCAATTGCATTGGATGATAAGGATTCATTCTCTTGGATTAGATTAGGAAATCTTTATCAATTTCATTTACAAGATTATAAAAAATCAGAGGAAGCCTATTTAAAGTCAATTGAATTGGATGCTAATGATGCGAATTTATTCAACAGATTAGGAAATCTATATCAAGATTATTTAGGTGATTATAAAAAATCTGAACAAGCCTATTTGAATGCAATTAAGATTGATTCTGAAAACTTTTACCCAAAATATAATTTGATTTTTCTTTATCGAGACAAAATGAAAAGATTGGAAGAGGCAGAGGCGCTATTCAATACATTTGAAATAGATAAAGAAGTCGAAGATTCCTATTGGTTGAATAAAACGCTGTTTGATTTATATAAAAAAAATGAAGGTATTGCAAAGGATAATTTAAAAAATGCTTTAAGTAATATTGATAATAAATTATCAAGTAATACGCAAGACGATTGGTTTCGATTTGGAGCAGTTACAACTAAATTAGGTTATGGCAATTGGCTATTAGCTATTCTTGAAGAAAATGGTTTTGATATTATTTTAGCTCCTTATTATGTTGCTATAAAAGCATTAACAGAAAAAGACAACGAAGGATATCTAAACAGTAAAGCTGTAGAAGTGAGAGAACCGGCACGAAAAATTATGGAAATAATGAAAAAGTATTAATAAAAAAACACCACCTAAAGTGTCGTTTTTTTATTGTCAACATAATAAAAACCTATAAATCAAATTACTAAACTACTAGAATTATTGTGTATGACATCTAAAAGTACAATTCCTATTAAAGTAATTTTTAGTTATATACTACTAACAGCACTTATTTGCTCGGTTGGCTGGATTCTGTACGATCAAAATAAATTATTTTCAAATTCAGAAAATAACAGCGAAAGCGAAAATAACAAAATCTTAAAAGTAAGTAATTTACTGTCATCGATTTACAAAACCGAAAGTTTATCAAGAAAATCGATTTTCTCAAATTTGGAGCAAGATTTCACTATTTATTCACATGCTAAAGACAGTTTGAATAATGAAATTAATGAATTGAAACATCTTGTAACAAGCGATTTTCAGGTTCAATTACTTGACAGTGTGCAGCTTTTGCTAACAAAAAAAACTGAAAATATCAAACAGCTAAAAGCAATACGAAATAAAAAAAAGGAAGAAGTTGCCGTTAAAAAAGCAATTACGAAATTGACTAAAATGGAAGCTTCGCTCGAAAAACTTCGAGTTGAAGATTTTACTAATAATCCTAGAAAAATGGGTAGTTACCAGCGAAGCGTTCTTGAAAAATATGTTGCATATCTGAATCAAAATATCCCTGATGATAGCACAAACACATTATCTAAGAAAGTGGCAGACTCAATTTTGGCTTCATCCAAAAAGATGCTTAATCGAGTAAAAAATGCATCTTCAAATCAAAATCAAGCCACGATTGTAGAGGAAAAAAAATTATTTGAAAATGATATTTTAATCTCTGATAAGTTAATTAAAATTCTAAAAATTGTCGAACGAGAAATCATTTTGAACACTTCTAAAAATGAAGATTTAAAGCAAAAATCCTTAAAAAAGATAAATGCTATAGTAACAATTGCAGCTATAATTGGGTTTTTATTGACCGTCTTTTTTTCGATATTAATTTTAAATGATTTTTCAAACACGCAAAAATACAAGTCGCAACTTGAAATTGCTAACCAAAAAACAGAAAAATTACTCAAAAATCGGGAACAACTAATTGCAACCGTTAGTCATGATCTTAAAACGCCATTAAGCACCATCGTTGGTTACACCGAGCTTTTGGGAAATTCTGAATTGACAAAAAAGCAACACTATTTTGCTCAAAATATTAGAGGCTCATCGGAATACATTACCAATTTGGTTCAGGATTTATTAGATTTTACACAAATTGAAGCAGGAAAAATAACGATCGAAAATATTCCGTTTTCGTTACACGATTTGATTGTTGAAGTGGCCAGCAATATCCAATCTATTTATGCTCAAAAACCGATAGAATTGATTGTCGCTATAGATTCCAAATGTGGAAAAAAAATTATTGGAGATCCATTTCGATTGAAGCAAGTGGTGACAAATATTATTGGAAATGCCTATAAATTTACCGAAAGTGGATTTATAAGAATAGATGTTGAAGTTTTGAAAATGAATTTATTGCTAATAAAAATTGAAGATTCGGGCATCGGAATTGCCAAAAACAAACAGCAAGTAATTTTTGACGAATTTACGCAAGCTGACGATGCGATCGAAAAAAAATACGGAGGAACAGGTTTGGGTTTAACTATTTCTAAGAAGATAATCGAAATTCTTGGCGGAAAATTATCCTTAAAAAGTGAAATTAATTCAGGGAGTCAATTCGAAATCCGTTTACCATTTGTTTTCGATACTTCGGATAAAAAAAGTTTTTCAAATAATAATCTAAGTGTATTTGTTATAGACGACGATCAAAATTTATTGAACTTAACGTCAGAAGTTTTAAGAATCAATAACTATCAAGTGTATGCTTTTTTGGATGTTAAAGCGGCTTTGGAAGCAAGTACAACTATTGACTTTGATTTGGTTATTACCGATATTCAAATGCCCGAAATGGATGGCTTTCAGTTTTTAGCAAATCTAAAAAAATCAAAAAATTATAATAATCAACCTGTTTTTGCCTTAACGGGGCGAACAGATTTGGATCTTACTAGTTATCAAGTAGCTGGATTTTCTAAAGTAATTTCAAAACCATATTTACCTAAAAATTTAATAGCGACGTTGCGCGATGCTGATTTTATTATTGAAGAAAAAGTTGCACTAGCTACTGAAAATAAGAAATTTTCTTTAGAACCACTCAAGCAATTTTTGCCAAATTCTAATCATGCGTTAAGCGACTTTATAAATGTATTTAAGACTACAACAGTATCAAATATTGAACAACTAGAGTTTGCATTGTTAAATAATAATTATTCTGAGATAAAAGTTATTGCACATCGAATGAATCCTGTTTTTAAACAAATTAAGGCGTTCGAGATTACTAAACTTATTGATTCTTTAGAAGATAGTGAAAATATAGCTTTAGAAGTAGAGGAAGAAATTCAACAACTTAAATGTAAAATTATGCAGCTATTTAACACGCTTTAATCAATACTAATATCGTACAACTTGAGTTTGTTGTACAATGTTTTTCTACTGATTTGTAGTAAGATTGCCGCTTCTGATTTGTTATTTTTGACTTTTTCTAATGCTGCAATAATAGTTTCTTTTTCTGATTGTAACAAAGAAAATATAGGTTGATTTTTATTTTGAAAAAGTTCTAAGGGCAATACATTTTTTTCTATAAAATCTCCTTGTGAAAGTAGCGTAGCACGTTTGATTACGTTTTGTAGTTCCCGTAAATTTCCTGGCCAATTATACTTATTAAAAACAGATAGTACTTCTTGTGAAAACCCGATAATTTCTTTTTTCAGTTGTTCGTTTGCTTTTTCTAAGAAGAAATCTGCAAATACCAAAAGATCTTCATTTCTATCCTTCAGCGAAGGGGATTCTATCGAAAATTCGTTGATTCGGTGGTACAAATCTTCTCTAAAATCGCCACTTTTAATAGCCTCATGCAAATCTTCGTTAGTAGCTGTAATAATTCGGATATCAACATTAATTTCTTTGTTGCTACCAACTGGTTTTACTTTTCGTTCTTGCAGTGCTCGCAAAAGCTGAATCTGGTTTTCATAGGATAAATTTCCAATTTCATCTAGAAAAATTGTACCATTATTGGCCGCTTCAAAATAGCCGACTTTATCATTTATTGCACCAGTAAACGAGCCTTTTAGGTGTCCAAAAAATTCGCTTGCTGCTAATTCTTTTGGTATTGCGCCACAATCTACCGCTATAAAAGAGTTGTTTTTGCGATTACTTTTTTCGTGAATAGATTTGGCAATAACTTCTTTACCAGTTCCGCTTTCGCCAACAATTAAAACCGACATATCTGTTGGCGCAACAAGCGAAATATAATCAAATAATTTTTTGGACGCAGCAGAAATGCCAGTAACAAAATCATTTTTAGAAACCTGGTATGATATTTTATTGACAGGTTTTGTTATGACGATTTCTGTAGTTTTTGATAAAACATTTTCGAGAACCAACAACACTTCTTCGGGATTAAAAGGTTTAGATATATAGTCTGACGCACCATTTTGGATTGCTTTAACGGCTGTTATCACATCTGAATAGCCAGTCATTAAGACAATCGGCAATGTTGGTTGTGTCTTTTTTATTTCAGTCAATAAAGAAATCCCATCGACGTCCGGAAGCCTAAGATCGGTCAATATTAAGTCAAATTTTTCTAATTTTATCTTGTTTTTTGCTTCCAGTGCAGAAAAAGAGGTCGTAACCACAAACTTATTTTTTACTAAAAACTTTTCTAGTAAGTGGCAAAAAGCAACATCGTCTTCGATCAGTAAAATATTTCGCATTGATATTACTTTAGATAGCAACGCAAGTTAGTTAAATTTAGTATACAAAAAAAAGAGCGATTGCATTGCAATCGCTCTTTTCGAAAGTGAAAATACATAAGCTACCCAAACTTATTTTTTCAGCCATTTACCAGTTGCATCGGTAAATACAAAAGTTTTCTGGTCTTCGACTGCAATTTCCAATTTGTACTCTTTCTTTTCGTTTACATAAACTTTAGAAAGTGTTGCATCTGGATAAGCAGTTTTCAACGCTTTTGATACCGCTTCTGGTGTTTCTTCGGCTTTAATTTCCTTGTAGGTGTCTTGTACAGCTACAACTTTGGTTTCTGTTTTGACAACTTCTTTAGTTTGCGCAAAAGCTGTAAAACTTCCGATTACTAAAGCAATTGTTACGATTAACTTTTTCATTTTCCCTAATTTTAATTAACTAAACTTATATTATGACAAAATATATATAGAAATTATAATGCCAAGAAAATATGATTTTATAATTAATTGATTTTCAGAGATTTAAAATTATAATAGTTAATATTTGATATTTAAAATTGTGTAACTGTATACCAATGTGCGTAATAAAGTAACAGTTTTGAAGTTTTTAAAGTTCTTTGGGCGTGCCCTTCTTCCGCAAGCTCCAGAGGTCAGGCCATACGCTGTATCTTTACTGTTGCGATTTGCGCAGCAAATCGCAATAGCAAAGGATGCCGCTGCTGTCCTTCACGCAAGATTGTGGAAAGTACAAAATTTAAAAAATCAGATAGTAATTGCATAGTATTATTGATATAATTTTTAGATATTTGTTATTGTCTCAATATAAAATTAACATTATATTTTTTTTTGTAAGAAAATATTTTTTTACTTTATAAAATATAACATGTTAACTATGTTCGCACTTCGCACTTCGCTGGCGACATTAAATTTGTTGACAAAAATGTATCTACAACTATAAGTGCAGCGCAAATTAGCGAGCCTGCGATATACAATTGGTATGATGTGGATGGTAATCTTATTTTTACAGGAAAAGATTTAACTATTTCTATCGAAGCAGCTACAAAATATAAATTAGAGGTAGTTTCTTCAATCGATGGTTTTAAAGATTACTCAGAAGTTGAAGTAAAACTTAAGCCAAATAGACTAGAAAGTATTGTTCCCAACCCTGCCGTTGGCAGTAGTATATTTAATTATAAACTTAATCAAGCTTCATCAGCATATTTGATGATTGTAAGTTATTACATGGGAGGTGGAGTCTCCAACAATTATATATTAGATACCAATTCAACTGAAACTACTATCAATTTAAATAACTATCCAATTGGTTTGTATAAGGCAGTTTTAGTTGCAAACGGAGTAATAGTAGATGTCAAAATTTTATCTAAACAATAAAAATTAATTGTCTAGTTTCATAATTATTGTGAAACTAGACTTAAATTCAACAATCATGAGAAATTTATTAATCATTACTTTTATTTTATTAACTAACTCGTTTTACGGGCAATGGCTGCCGTTAAGTTACCAACCTACAAACTTAATAAACGACATAACTTGCGTTAACGAAAATTTAGTTTTTGCAGCAGGGAACGAAGGCTACCTTATAAAAACCATGGATGGTGGTGCTACTTGGTTGCCAAAAACAACTGGAACTACTTTAAACTTGGTAAAAATTCGTTTTACAAATGCTGATTCTGGTTGTGCCTTATTACAAAATAAAACTCTTATAAAAACTACCGATGGAGGTACTACTTGGTCTGTGCCGTTTGGTACAAATATACTTGACTTTTCTATGGTAAGTGCTACCATTTTTTATGTTACAACTATTGACGGCGTTTTACTAAAGAGTACAGATAGTGGGCTTACTTTTAGTACAGTTTATACAACATCTTTTCATGAATATATACAATTTATAGATGAAAATGTAGGTTTTGGTGGGCTTAATACTCTTAGTCGAACAACTGATGGTGGTTTGACTTGGACAAGTATTGGTAATTGCAATGGAACACCTTCAAGTCCTGCTAACACCCAGTTTCATTTCTTGAATGAAAATGTGGGTTTCAAAAAAGATGGTAACGACATATACAAAACTACAAATGGAGGAACAACTTATACTTTATTATCCACAGTTTATCATCAAGTTGGTAAAATCATTGCTGCTAGCGAAAATATTGTCTGGTGCATTACTGTAGATTTATTATTGAATGGTCAACCAAATTTTACTACTAGAATTGAAACAATTGGCAACGATGTGTTTCGAGAAGATAGTTCCGATCAAATTTTTATTAATTGTGCTTTTGCAAGTCCAACTGTTGGTTATACATCCAATTACGGCTTTGGAATGCTTTTTAAAAACACAACGGGTACATTGTTAGGAACAAATAATGTTGCAATTATAGAAAAAATTTCAATCTTCCCAAATCCAGCATCAGAACAAATAAATATAGCACTAAATGAAAAATCAACCGAACCTTTTAGTGTCGAAATAATAGATTTTTTAGGGAAAAAAGTTTATTCTCAATCCTATAATGGTGTTAACACAGTTAGTATTGATTCAAAAACATTTTCATCTGGAATCTATTTAGTAACTGTTAGTAGCCAAGGTAAAAGAGAAACTCAAAAAATTATTATAAAATAAAAATGTTTGAAAAAGTATTACATAAAACTCCCATTTTGATTACAAATCAAGTTGGAGTTTTTTTTAAACTTCAAAAAAACAAAAAATCCCAACTTACGAAGGGATTTTTTGTAATAAAATAAATTGAGTTATTGATTATGCTTCGAATGGAAGTATAGAAACAAACGATTTATTGTCTTTTTTCTTCTGGAACTGAACAACTCCATCAACACGAGCGTGTAGGGTGTGATCTTTACTGATGTAAACATTTTCACCTGGATTGTGCTTAGAACCTCTTTGTCTAACAATGATATTTCCAGCTATTGCAGCTTGGCCACCATAAATCTTAACGCCTAGACGTTTTGATTCTGATTCTCTACCATTTTTCGAACTACCGACACCTTTTTTGTGAGCCATGACGTTTTAGTTTTTATGGGTTATAGAATTAAACAGCTTTTCCGCCGTTTAACGCATCTTGTAAAGTTTTTAATTCGTCCATTTTGCCATCTGCAGCAAGTTGTGCTTGTTGCGCCCAAGTGGTTGGGTCTAGATGTTGTACTTTGTTTGCAGATGCATCAAGAATTGATTTAACATGTTCAGCAGATGCAGCAGCCAATTGAACAAAAGTAGCAATTCCACCAGCAATTAATGCTTCGGCAGCTTTTGGTCCAATTCCTTCAACAATAGTCAAATCGTCACCTTTTTTAGATGCTTTTGGTGCTTTTGCTTCTGGAGCTTTTTCAGTTTTTACTTCTGCAACTTTCTCTGCTTTTGGAGCAGCAGCCACTTTCTCTACTTTTACTTCTGGAGCTTTTTCAGCTTTTAGAGCCGATTTTTTTCCACCAGTTGCAGCGATAGTTTCTATTACAATTTGAGTAAGATACTGTCTGTGACCGTTTCTCTTTTTGTAACCTTTTCTTCTTTTCTTTTTGAAAACGATTACTTTATCTCCTTTTAAGTGTTGTAACACTTTGGCTTCTACTGAAGCACCTTCTATAGCTGGGGCGCCTAAAGTTACGCTTCCATTATCATCCAACAAAAGAACTTTATCGAAAACAACTTTCGATCCTTCTTCGTTAGTCAAACGGTGCACATAAACCTTTAAGTCTTTGCTTACTTTAAATTGTTGCCCTGCTATCTCTACGATTGCGTACATAACAAATGTTTTTATTGATATTATTTCCCGACTTTTCGGGATGCAAATATACAACTAATTTGCAATCGTGCAACAGATTAGAAAAAAATATTTATAGCATTTTTTATGTTTTTATTTGGATTAAAATTTTCTATTTTTGAAAATAAAAATAAAGTAGCTATTAATCAATATTTATTATGAAGAAAATAATAATGGCTTTAAGTACTATGCTTATGATATCAGAAGTTGCTGTGGCACAAAAAGTAGTTTTCGACGAGTATGATTTGGACAACGGTCTTCATGTAATCTTGCATCAAGACAATTCCGCGCCTGTCGTCATAACGTCTGTTATGTATCATGTAGGTTCCAAAGACGATAGTCCGGAACGCACAGGATTTGCCCATTTTTTTGAACATCTTTTGTTTGAAGGCACCGAAAACATAAAACGTGGCGAGTGGTTCAAGATTGTTTCGTCAAACGGAGGCACCAACAACGCCAATACCTCTGACGACAGAACGTATTATTATGAAGTTTTCCCGAGTAATAATCTAGAACTTGGCCTTTGGATGGAATCCGAGCGATTGATGCATCCTATAATTAATAAAATTGGGGTCGATACCCAAAACGAAGTTGTTAAGGAAGAAAAACGCCTTCGTGTAGACAACCAACCTTACGGAAGTTTGATTGCCGAAGTCAAGAAAAATATGTTTGTGAATCATCCTTACAAAAATACTACTATCGGAAAGATGGAACATTTGGATGCCGCAACGCTCGAAGAATTTCAGGCATTTAACAAAAAATTCTATATCCCGAACAATGCTGTTTTGGTCGTTGCAGGACAGTTTGATAAAAATCAAGCCAAAGATTGGATTCAGAAATATTTTAGTCCTATCAAAAAAGGAACACCTATTAAAAGAGAAACGTATACTGAAAAACCCATTATCGAAACCATAAAAGCCAGCTACCAAGACAACAATATTCAGAAAGAAATGGTTGTGGCTTCCTACAGAACACCGTCAATGAAAACGCGTGAAGCTAGAGTTTTGGACATGATATCAACCTATTTGAGTGACGGAAAAAGCTCTAAACTGTACAAAAAAATCGTAGACGATAAGAAAATGGCACTTCAAATAGGTGCTTTCAATTACAGTCAAGAAGATCACGGAATGTACATATTATATGGTATGCCTCAAGGCGAAAACAAAGCCGCAGATTTAATTCGAGAAATCGATGCCGAAATTGTAAAACTACAAACCGACTTGATTTCAGAAAACGATTATCAAAAACTACGAAACAAAAACGATAACAATTACGTTAACGGCAATGCAAGTATAGAAGGTATTGCCGGAAATCTAGCTTCGTTCTACCTATTATATGGTGATGTTAATTTGATTAATACCGAAATTGAAATGTACCGATCCATAACCCGCGAAGAAATAAGAACGGTTGCCAAAAAATATCTCAATCCCAATCAACGATTGATTCTGGATTATATTCCGACTAAAGAAAAAGCTAAGAACTAGAAACATTAACACAACAATATGAAAAACACAGTAATTGTTTTAACAAGCTTGTTTTTATCACTACTTATGCAAGCACAACGAACACAACCCACGCCGGGACCAGCTCCAAAAATCAATATCAACAAGCCTCAAACTTTTAAGTTAAACAATGGCTTGACGGTAATGGTAGTCGAAAATCATAAATTGCCACGAGTTTCTTTCAGTCTTTCGACCGATAATCCGCCTTATACAGAAGGAAATAAAAAAGGCGTTGACGAGATTACATCGAGTATGATGGGCAATGGATCGCAAAACGTATCGAAAGAAAAATTTAATGAAGAAATCGATTTTCTTGGAGCAGACATCAACTTTTATTCGTCGGGTGCATCTGCTAGTGGCTTGTCTAAATATTCCAAACGAATTTTAGAGCTAATGGCCGAAGGTGCTTTGTATCCCAACTTTGTGCAAGAAGAATTCGATAAAGAAAAAGAAAAACTCATTGAAGGGCTAAAAACCCAAGAAAAAAGTGTTTCTGCCGTTTCTCGTAGAGTCGAAAATGTTTTAGCCTATGGAAGAAGCCATCCGTCGGGCGAATATTTATCAGAAGAAACCATCAATAACGTATCGTTAATGGATGTTCAGAACAACTATTATTCGTATTTCGTTCCTGCGAATGCCTATTTGGTAGTCATTGGCGATGTAAAATTTTCTGAAATAAAAATGCAAATTGAAGAGCTCTTTAGAGCTTGGCCAAAAGCAACGGCGCCAAAATTATCCTATTCTAGTCCAGCAAACGCAACCATAACACAAATCAATTTGGTCGATATGCCCAATGCCGTGCAATCAGAAATTTCGGTCATCAATACCGTTAGTTTGCGCATGTCAGATCCCGATTATTTCCCAGTGATAATTGCCAATCAAGTTTTGGGAGGCGACTTCAACAGTTACCTAAACATGAATCTTCGCGAAGCTCATGGCTGGACGTATGGCGCAAGTTCCAGCATTGGCGCCAACAAATACAGCCCAATGAAGTTCAAGGCCAACTCCCAAGTGCGCAACGCCGTGACCGATAGCGCTGTTGTAGAGTTTCTAAAAGAAATAAAACGCATTCGAACCGAACCAGTTGCTGCCGAAACCCTAGCCAACGTAAAAGCCAGTTATGTAGGCAAGTTTGTCATGCAAATCGAAAAACCGCAAACCATAGGTCGCTATGCCATGAACATCGAAGTCGAAGGTTTGCCAGCCGATTTTTACGAAAATTATATCAAGAACATCAATGCTGTTACTGCCGACGATGTGATGCGTGTAGCCAACAAATATATCTTATACGACAATCTTCGCATCGTCATTGCTGGCAAAGCAGCAGAAATTCTCACGCCACTCGAAAAACTCGGAATTCCGATTTATGAGTTCGACAAATTTGGAGTTTTGGTTAAGAAATAGTTTTTTCTGGAGCAAATCCAGCCCTACATTTCAAGTTTTTTGTCTCAAACTATTTTTGTATGCCCAAAAACGAGCTTCCGTTGGTCGCTGTTTTTCGGCGACAAAAAATTAGTTTTCAACTGCAAAAGCTTTCCATTGCTGTCTGGGCTAGGGGCATTTAAACAACTTACAAATACAATAAAAAATCCAACCCGATCGCTCGGATATATAAAACAGTCTCGGAATCGATAGCGCGGATTTTCTAATCCGTGCCCGCTAACACAAGTACAAACTACAACCAAAAAATAAGTTGTAGTATTTTGTTATATTTGTATTGACTACTATTGTTGGCACTGATTGCAAATCAGCGCTATCGTCAATTGTAAGATTTTTATATTCGAGCGATCGGAGCTAGACCAATGTTATTCTCTTTTCATTTAATTAATAAATAAAAACATGAAAAAAACAATTTTATTAATTATTTCTTTATCTATTATGTCATGTAAAACACCAAAAGGCATTGATGAAATAAACAAAATTTACGTTTATAATTTTTTTGATAAAAAAGGTTATTCAACTGCTGGTGCCTACACTCAATTCAACGATATGCTAAATAATAAAATAATTAAAATAGAAATTAGTCCAAAAGATTGTGAACAGTTTAACCAAATTTTAAAAAAAATAAAGCCTCGGCATCATTTTCAAACAAAGTTTGGGGGTAATTTGATTTTTGTTGAAGCATTGGTTAATCTTAAAATAATGAGAATTATTATACCGTCTGATAATTTAATTGTTGATTTAACTAATAATTGTAACTATAATGTTGAAATACTACAAGACAAGCAATGGCTCAATGAATTTATTGATAAAACCAGCTCTTCGAAGTATGAATAAACTAAAGGACTGCTCTGCGATGGTCTCCCGAAACCCGATCGCTCGGATTTGACAAAACGTTCTCGGATTCGATCGCTCGGATTTTCTAACCCGCTCTGCGAAGTCTACATAAATTATGGATACGCTCTGCGATGGTCTCCCGACTTCGCAGCAATAACAAAACCGCTTTTTTCCTTAAAACAAACCCCTAAAATCCACTATTACAAATTCCTGTAAAAATTTCTTAGACAAGCATTTGCTTTTACAATAAAAAAGTGTACTTTTGCAGTCCAAAATTCGACTAGTTCGGTTTGGAATAATGTTTAATTAAAATAATTTATTGTGAACGCATTAAGCTACAAAACAGTATCAGCAAGCAAAGCAACCGTATCCAAAGAATGGATTGTGGTAGACGCTGACGGACACAACTTGGGCCGTTTGGCATCCAAAGTCGCTATGATTTTGAGAGGCAAGTACAAACCAAGTTACACACCACACGTAGATTGTGGAGATAACGTAATTGTTATCAACTCAGAAAAAATCAACCTTACAGGTAACAAGATGAACGAAAAAACATATGTTCGTCATACAGGTTATCCAGGAGGACAACGTTTTTTGACTGCAAAAGTATTGCAAGCTAAAAACCCAGCTCTTTTAGTAGAGAAAGCAGTAAAAGGAATGTTACCTAAAAACAAACTAGGAGCAGAACTTTTCAGAAACCTAAATGTTGTTGTTGGAACAGAGCACAAACAAGGCGCTCAAAAACCAAAAACAGTTAACCTAAACGACTTAAAATAATGGCTACAATACACAAAATCGGAAGAAGAAAATGTGCCGTTGCTCGTGTTTATGTTTCAGAAGGAACAGGAACAATAACGGTTAACAAAAAACCATTTGCAACCTATTTTCCAACAGCTACGTTACAGTACAAAGTTTTGCAACCAATGACAATGACAGAAAATGTTACAAATTATGATGTAAAAGTAAACGTATACGGTGGCGGATCTACAGGTCAAGCCGAAGCAGTGCGTATGGCTCTTGCAAGAGTAATGTGCGAAGTTGGCGAAGGAAACAGAGCCATCCTTAAACCAGAAGGTTTATTAACAAGAGATCCAAGAATGGTAGAGCGTAAGAAATTCGGTCAGAAAAAAGCTCGTAAGAGATTCCAATTCTCTAAACGTTAATATTTTCCATCCTAAGTTTGTCTTGGGATTACTGATAAAATCATATTTAAAAACAATGTTATTGTTGTCTCGATAAAACGAGAAATTAGTTTAGCATCTAAATGGGATTAAAAGTTTAAAAGTTTAGAAGTTTAGAAGTTTAGTTATCCACTAAACCGAATAACCTGATAAACCTGATAAACTTCAAAAAAACATTGCTAATCAACAGAACGTAAACTAAGAAAAAATGTCAAACAAAGTAGAAGTAAAAGAATTACTAGAAGCAGGTGTTCACTTCGGGCACATGACTAGAAAATGGGATCCAAACATGGCTCCTTATATATACATGGAGCGTAATGGTATCCACATTATTAACCTATATAAAACCGCAGCAAAAATCGAAGAAGCTAACGAAGCTTTAAGAAAAATTGCAGCATCTGGTAGAAAAATATTATTTGTTGCTACCAAAAAACAAGCAAAAGATATCGTTGCCGAAAAAGCAAAAGCAGCCAACATGCCATACATTACAGAAAGATGGCCAGGCGGAATGTTGACTAACTTCGTTACAATTCGTAAAGCAGTTAAGAAAATGTCAACTATCGACAAAATGAAAAAAGACGGAACTTTTATGACATTGTCTAAAAAAGAACGTCTTCAAGTAGATCGTCTTCGTGCAAAATTAGAGAAAAACTTAGGTTCTATCGCTGATATGTCAAGACTTCCTGCTGCTTTGTTCGTAGTAGATATCAAAGCAGAGCACATCGCTATCAAAGAAGCACAAAAATTGAACATTCCTGTTTTTGCAATGGTAGATACAAATTCTGATCCTCGTGAGGTAGAATATGTAATTCCTGCAAATGATGATGCTTCAAAATCTATCGATAAAATTTTATCTTTAGTAACTGCAGCCGTTATTGATGGATTGGCAAATAGAACTTCAGATGGATCTGATGATTCGCAAGAAGGTGCTGAGGTTTCAGAAGTTGCTCCGGCCGAAGTTGCTGCTCCAGCACTAGTTGAAGAAGTTGTTGCTGCTCCAGCTGCAGTGGTTGCAGAAGCTTCCGAAGTTTCGGAACCAGAAGCAGAAGCTAAAACTGAAGAATAAATAAAACACATTTAAAGATTGAAGAATTTAAAGATTTAAAAATTATTAATTTAAAATTGGTAATAATCATAATCTTAAAATTTTTCAATCTTTTTTTAATATTAAAAAGCTGTTGAATTCTTCACTTTTTAATCTTTAAATTCATTAAATCTTTTAATCTTTTAAATAATAAACAAAATGGCAACAATTACTGCTGCAGACGTAAATAAATTAAGAACAATAACAGGTGCAGGAATGATGGACTGCAAGAAAGCTCTTGTAGAATCAGACGGAGATTTCGATCTTGCAATCGAAAATCTTCGTAAAAAAGGACAAAAAGTAGCCGCAAACCGTTCTGATAGAGAATCTACAGAAGGTGCAGCAATTGCAGTTGTAAACGATGCAAAAACAGCTGGCGTGGTTATCACATTAAACTGCGAAACTGACTTTGTTGGAATGAACGAAAACTTTGTTAAAATGGCTACTGAAATGGCACATTTGGCGTTGAACTTCGATTCTAAAGAAGCATTTTTAGCATCAGATTTTCACGGAATTACAGTTGCTGATAAATTAATCGAGCAAACTGGAGTTATTGGTGAAAAACTAGAAATCAGAACTTTCGAGAAATTAGAAGGTGCTTTCGTTGGTTCTTACATTCACTCAGGAAATAAAATTGCTACTTTAACGGCTCTTTCTTCTGTTGTTGATGGAGCAGAAGAAGCTGCAAGAAATATCTCTATGCAAGCAGCAGCGATGAATCCAATCGCTTTGGACGAAGCTGGAGTAGATGCTGATGTTATTGCTAAAGAAATCGAAATCGCTAAAGATTTATTGCGTCAAGAAGGAAAACCAGAAGCGATGATCGAAAATATCGCTAAAGGTAAACTAGGTCGTTTCTTTAAAGACAATACGCTAGTAAACCAAGATTATATCAAAGATAGCTCAATGAGCGTTGCTGCTTATGCAAAAACTGTTGGTGTTACCGTAACAGGTTTCAAAAGAGCCGCTTTAGGATAAATTGATTTTAGATTTGTGATTAATCCCGATAGCTATCGGGATTGATTACAGATTAACTTTAAAACAAATATCCCGTTTCACATCATGAGACGGGATTTTTTATGCAATTTAAAATAAAATCATTAAATTTGACTTAAAATTCATAATGTCATGACTGCAATTGCATTACAGAAATATATTGTTTCTAAAATTGTTGATATCAACGACGATATTATTTTGGAAAAAATAAAAAAATTGATTGATTCAAAACCAAAAAAAGTTTATCAGTTAACAGATGAGCAAGTAACACTATTTAATGAATCCAAAAATCAATATAAAAATGGTAATTATATTAATGCTTCTGAAATGGATAAAAAGGTTTTAGAATGGCAAAAAGGAAAGTAATTTGGCTTCAGAATGCTGAGATTCAAATGCTAGATATAATGGATTACTATTATTTTAGAAATAAAAGTATTACTTACAGTTTAAGTTTGAATAAGCAGATTAAAAGTAAACTCCAATCGTTAGATTTTAGAATAGCATTACCTCAATAAACATCAATCGATAATCTTTTTTATTTTACCCATAAACATATTTCGGTTTTCTTTTGTATGGAAGATGAAATTATAATTGTGCATATTATTTGGGATGAAAGAAGAAATCCTAAAAAGTTAAAAAACATACTAGATGATATATAAAATATAAAAATCCCGTTTCAAATCTGAAACGGGATTTTCTATTGTATACTATTTACACACTTACTTTAATTGCCGAAGCGCTTTTCGAGCAATTCGAGTCTTTTGGTCAAATCTAGAATTATTTTTTCTTTATCAGCAATACGTTCTTTAAGCTGAATAATTAGTTCTTCGGAGTGATTTACGATACCATTAAAAGTACTCGTATCATTAGAACTATTGTTTTGTATGACCACTTTATCATCTTTCAATAACTCTATTAAGTCAATCTTATATTCTTGTGCTATTTTTTTGAGCGTGTCTAAAGATATAGACGATTTGTCATTTTCCATATTAGAATATGTTTTTTGTGAAATCTCCAATACTTCCGCCATATATTCTTGTTTGTAACCTTTGTCCATTTTTAACTTTCTTAATTTACTACCAATTTTTATACCACTTTCTGCAAATGTATTCATATTTAACTTTTTTAGGCTAATAAATCTACTATATGGTTGTTTTTTCTGACGTAAAAATAACCATTTCTATTAAAAGAACGTAGGTTGTAGTAAAAAATTACTAAACAAATGTAAAATTTTACTACAAACACACTTTTTTTACTAATACAAATAGGTCATTGCCAAGTACTTTTGACTTAACAAAAATATCTTGAGAAAAATTTTGTTATAACCAATTAATTATTAAATTTAAAAATTATTATTATGAAAAAATTAGTATTTGGCCTAATTGCCACAGTTATGTTTGGTTTTGTTGGGAATGCGCAAGTAAGTAAACTCTCAGATTCGGGTCAAGTTTTATTAAGTATCCCTAAAGATTTTAAGAGTATCTATTTAGAAACAGATAAAGATTCTGGAGCAAAGACGCATATTGAATATTTTAAAAAATATAATGTTAATATAACTGTGATAGTTGATAAGAGTAATAAAATCATTAAATTTTTAGTGCCAAAAGATTCAATTGACCCAAATTTATTATTAAATATTGCAAGTCCCATGGGACAATGTGTTGGTGACTGCAGAGGAACTTGGGCATGTTTCTTTGGTTGTCTTCTTGGGATAGGATAGAACGTTAATTAATAAAATTTTAAAAATAAATAAAAATAACAAATAATAAAAATAATCATGAAATATATAATTTTAAGCATACTGACAGCTTTCGTATTTACAACATCAGTAAATTCTCAAGTAAAAACGAATTCAACAACAGGTTCAAAACAAGTTTATTTGGAAATACCAACTGCTTGTAAAAGCAGTTTCAAAGTACTTGACAATGATTCAGGAGCTACAACTTTTGAAAAATATTCAAATAAATATAAAGTAAATATTACTTTTGTAGTGGACAAGTTAAAAAAAGTAATAAGTTGTTCAATACCTGTGGACAGTGTTGATCCAGTAGTTTTAGCAAATATTGTAGGCTCTAATGGTTGCGTTGGAGATTGCGGAGGCACTTGGGCTTGTTTTTGGGCTTGTTTTTGGGATAATATAGAGTGAGTAATTTTAAATTAATCACACTCAAATAAAATAATATTTTTGATATGAAAATTTTCTTATTGTGCCTTGTGCTCTTATTACTTATTTTGTTTATTTTACTTTTCTATCTATATGTTTTAGGTAAAATCTTAAGTGATACTAGAAATGCAAATAGCACCAAAGCAATTTGGATATTACTAATGTTTATTTTTCCAATTCTAGCCCCAATTTTATATTTATTAACTTATAAAAAACAATGATGAAAGTAAAGTTTTTTATTATTGGATTCTTATCAGCTTTAGCAATAACGGGATTAACTATTTTCGGTTTTGTTAAATATATTGAAAATAAACAGCAAAAAGCAATTGCTAAAGATTTAAAAAAAGATTTAAATGATTTTGACATTTCAATTTTAAATATTGACAAGTCAGTTTTTGAAAATCTATCATTTTCAAATGTTATTACAAATAAAAAAGTTGAAAAATTTGAGAAACGTTTTCTTTTTGTAAATTTTTGGGCTACTTGGTGCGGACCATGTATTGGTGAAATGCCCGAACTTGTAAAGTTGACACATGACCTTGAAATAAAAAGCCTTCCCATTCAATTTGTTTTTTCTAGTGATGAGGACAAAGAAAAAATCATTTCATTTGTTGAAAAGAAAAATTTCGATCTCAACTTTACCAAAACTAATGGTAAGTTACCCTCAGTTATAAGCTTGAAGACAGTTCCAGTGACCTATATTTTTGATACTAGGAACAGTCTTGCATACAAAATTGTAGGTATGCAAAGCTGGAACTCTACAATAATTAAATCATTCCTAAAATCGATAAATTAAATTGATTTTTAGCCACTCGACAAAGTGTCGTAATTTATAATCATTAAACATTTTACACAATGAAAAAAATATTTTTTGGCATAATCGCCACTTTATTCTTATGGTCAACCTTAACCAATGCACAAACATTAAAAACATCAACACCAACAGAAGATGGTGCAATATTTGTGCCAACAAGCACAATTAAATCTTTAGACAATCCGATTCTTAAAGATGTAAACTACTCCAAATTTTATGTAGTACAAAGTTACCATAATACTTCAACAAAACTCAATTACAGCTTTGAAAAAGTAGAAAGTAAAGACATTATTTATATCGTCAAAACTGTTTATGATGAAAATAAAAATATCAAAACAATTGCAATATCGAGTAATGATTCTTCAAAATTAACTGTGACTTTACAAACAGGAATAAATCAAAATCTTGCAAATCGCTCAAGTGGTTGCACTATATACGGCTATTCCCTTTGGGGCTGTATTAAAGCTTTTCTTGGATTGCCTTAAATTAATAAAATGAAAAAATTCCTAACCGCACTAATCCTAATACCTGTATTTTCCTCTGCCCAGTCCGATATCGAAAATGTACTTAAACTTGGTCAAGTTATAGTAAGTGGTTTTTCGATAGTTAAAGCTACAAAATCGGCTACAAAAGAAGATAGCAAAACAGTTGCTGTAGTTTGTATCAAAAACAAACTTGCCGAGAAAATCACTTTCAAACTATCGGGAAAAGACAACCACGAAGAAAAAATAGTTAAGGAACTTGTCGTGCAAAACGATGGCAAAGAATGTGTTTTCGAGATTCCGAAAGGTATTTATGCCTATGAAGTTTTGCTCGCCAATAATGAAGTTTATAAAAAAGGCGAGTATAAGTTTGAGGACGATATAGTTATAACGGTCAAAAAAGAAGATAAATCAGTAATCTATTTTTCAAACAAAAATCCCGTTTCAAATCTGATACGGGATTTTTTATTTTACTCTATAAAAAACATCGTCAACAGCAATATCCAATTCGGGAAAAAGTTTGCTTTTTATTTTTTCGCCTTCAACATAAGGTTTGGAGCCAATGTATTCTCCGTTTTGTAAGTGATAAATCAAAATCATTCTATCTGCAGGATCAACCAACCAATATTCTTGCACTCCCGCTTCGAGATACAAATTAAATTTTGTATGTACATCGTGTTTACGGTTATTTGACGATATGATTTCGACAATTAAATCAGGAACACCAACGCAACAATTTTAGTCAATTTTGGCTTCATCACATATAACACATAAATCGGGTTGAACGACGGTAGTTTCTTTTTTTGCAGATTTTATAGGAAGTTTTACGTCAAATGGAGCTACAAAAACACGACATGATTTTTTTCTGAAATTTTGAGCGAAACAATCAGTCAAATTATAGGATACACTTTGATGATTTGAGCTAGGAGCTGAACTCATTTTTAGAATATAACCTTTTATCAACTCAACACGTTCGGAAAATTGCCAAAGCAAATAATCTGCGTAGGTGTATGTTTTTGTTAGGTCAAGATCAGAAAATTTTGTGACTATAGCCAAACAAATATTTTATATAAATTTGTAAAAATAATTTCAATTTGTGACTATAATAAATATTACAACTTTGCCAACGCTACTTTATATGTTGCACCATCAGCGACGGCTTCTATAATTTTTACTAAACTTTTCTTGTTTTGCATATCCGAATCATAAGAAACGATTCCTGATTTTTTTTCGAAATCGACTTTGGCAGTTTGTACGCCTTCCGTTTCGTTCAATTTTTTTTCGATCGTTTTTGCGCATCCAATTGCACAGGTCATTCCGTCTATTGTGAAGCTGGCAGTTTCTATTTTAGCGTTTGCAGCTATAGGTTTTTTTATTGAAATTTTTGATTTTGAATTGTTTTCATGTACTTCGGTATTTTTACAACTAAAAAAAGAGATCGATAAAAATAATACTGAAATGATAAATTTTGAAGTAGTCATGAAATTATATCTATAAGTTAAAAAACAAAATTAATTAAAAAAATCAATGGTAAATCATAAATTTAATACAAATTTGCACTAGCAAAATAACTATGGAAACTAATAATAAAAAGTGGGTTTTTCTTATCCTTCTGGCCCTAATTTGGGGAAGTTCTTTTATTCTTATTAAAAAAGGATTGTTAGGATTATCGCCACTACAAGTTGGAGCACTCCGAATAATTTTTGCAGGAACTTTTCTCTTACTCATAGGTTTTAAAAGTTTAACAAAAATTCCAAGTTATAAATGGAAATATGTTGCATTAACAGCTATGTTCGGAACATTTATACCTGCTTTTTTGTTTGCTATTGCACAAACTCAAATTGATAGCACGATAAGTTCAATTCTCAACTCACTTACTCCAATGAATACCCTTCTTATAGGAGTTATGGCTTTCGGGCTGCAGTTCAAACGCAGTCAAATTATTGGAGTAATTACAGGTTTGTTTGGCAGCGCTTTATTGATATTGAATGGCGCAATTAACAATCCATCTCAAAACTATTATTACGCAATTTTGGTAATAATTGCATCTTTGTGCTATGCTACAAATGTAAATTTAATAAAAAAATATTTGGCAGATATTTCCCCACTAAGTTTATCTACTGGAAATTTTGCGGTAATGCTCTTACCTGCTTTTCTGATTTTATATTTCACTCGAATTTCAGAAACTATCCAGCTGCAAATTACACAAACGGCAATCTTTTATATAGTAATTCTTGGGATTATCGGAACCGGAATTGCAAATATTCTTTTTTTTAAATTAATACAAATTTCATCACCAGTTTTTGCCACGTCTGTAACCTACTTAATTCCTGTAGTTGCTTTTTTCTGGGGATTTCAAGATCACGAAAACATCAATTATATTCAAGTTATTGGAGCAATAATTATATTAGTTGGGGTTTATCTTGCAAGTAAAAAAGAATGACACGTTCTATTTAAATCATTTTTGAATATCTTTTCTTATTTTTACATAAATAAATTTTAAAATGAAATCAAAAGCCACGTTAAAACAAATCGCAAAAGAACTTGATGTATCGGTATCTACAGTTTCTAAGGCGCTTAACGATAGTCCAGAAATTAGCGAACCTACCAAAATAAAAATAAAGGAGTACGCAAAACTCAAAAACTACAAACCAAATATTATTGGTTTGAATCTCAAAAATCGTTCTACAAAGACTATTGGAGTGATTATCCCAAACATTTTAAATTCTTTCTTTGCTAAAGTATTTACCGGAATAGAAAAAGTTGCTGATCAAAAAGGGTATAAAGTTATAACATGCATATCTAACGAGTCTTTAGAAAAAGAAATTTCTACACTCGAGATGCTAAGCAACGGAACTATTGATGGATTTATACTTTCAGTTTCTGAAGAAGCACAGAAAATACAAGAATTTAATCACTTTACATCAATAATAAATGACGGCACTCCTATAGTAATGTTTGATCGTATTGCAGATGAAGTTACCTGCGATAAAGTAATTGTTGATGATTATGATTCTGCAATTAACGCCATGCAACATCTCATAAATACTGGATGTAAAAATATTGCGTTATTCTCTACAATTGATAATTTGAGCGTAGGAAAATTGCGAGCCAAAGGTTACTTGGATGCTTTAAAAAATAATTTAATTACAATTAACGAAGATCTAATTGCGCTTTTTGATAACGAAACGGCTTTTGACGAAAAGTCTAACAAAATATTCGAAAATCACAAAATCGATGCTGTTTTTGCGTTAGACGAACACGCTTCTGTTTCGGCAATAAAAAAAGGATTAAAAAACGGTTATAAAATTCCAGATAATCTTTCGATTATTGGTTTTGCTGATGGTGTTTGGTCACGACGATTATCGCCAAGTTTATCAACCGTTAGCCAACACGGTCCAGAAATTGGGGAGAAAGCTGCACATTTATTAATTGACAGATTAGAAAGCAAAGAAGAAAATCTTGCTGCTCGAACAATCGTTGTAAAAACCGAATTGCGCTATCGAGAGTCGACCAAAAGGGTTTAATTATTTATAACCTAATTTTTATTTTTTTTTTGATATATTTACAAAAAATTGTTAGATGAAGATATTTTATTTTTTAGTGCTATTCTTTTTAATTCCTTTAAACAGTATTTCTCAGGAAAAATTGAACGTTTTTGATGTTGCAAGAAAAGGAACCGTACAACAATTAAAAAAGATTTATAAAAAAAATCCAAAATGTGTTTTACAAGTCAACGAAAATGGTTTTTCGGCCTTGGTACTTGCAATTTATAAGAATAATAACGAAGTAGCCAAATATCTCATTGAAAAGGGAAGCGACATTAATCAACCCTCAGATATGGGATCGCCATTTATGGCAGCCGTTGTAAAAGGAAATATTGAAATTGCTAAAGTGTTACTTGAAAAAAAAGCAAATATTGATTTGTCTGATCCAAACGGTGTAACAGCTTTGATGTATGCTGCTCAATTTCAGAATGTCGAAATCACAAAATTACTCTTACAGTACAATGTCAATAAAACGCTTATTGATAAAAATGGAAAAACCGCTTTTGAATATGCTGTTTTTTCTAAAAACGAAGAAATTATAAATCTTTTAAAATAAATTATTATGAAAACAAAATTACTTATTTTCTTGACTTCTATGCTGGTAACTGGTGCTTTTGCCCAAAGTAAAAGTTCAGGAGTCGTTACTTTACAACCTAATATGACTGCTAATTTCACATTAGATAATGCAACTTCAAAAGTAACTTTAATACTTACTGGCCCATCAGATCGTTGGTTCGGTCTCGGAATTGGTGTTGAAGCAGGATTTGGCATGTCCGCAGGCGATGTTCTTGTATATTCTACTACGTTGACTGACAGAAGATATGGCGGCACTGGCAATCCTCCAACAGATGCATCACAAGATTGGACTGTTGTAAGTAATGAAGTAACTGGAGCAGTAAGAACCCTGAATCTTACAAGAAATCTAACAAATACGGATAACACTGGATCAGATTTTCAGATGCCGTATGCTACAACAAATTCATTTAGTATCGTTGGCGTACGTCCTGGAAGCGCAACAACTGCCGTTGGGTCTCACGGTGGATCAGCATCAGCTGGTTATGCAGTAGCAACGCTTACAGCTTTGGGAGTAGAAGATGTTTCTCTTAGTGCCACATCTATTTATCCAAACCCATCAAACGGAAATTTTAATGTGGTAACAAAAACATCACTTAATGAAATAAATGTTTTTTCGCATACGGGCGCGTTAATCAAAACTATAAAAGTAAGTGAATTAAATAATGCTGCTGTTTCTATTGAAGGATTGCAAACCGGTGTGTATTTGATCGAGCTAAAAAATGATACTGAAAAATCTTGGAAGAAAATTATTGTAGAATAATTTATTACATTCCGAAAATTTTAGATACCTCAAATAGCTATTTGAGGTATTTTTTTTAGCATTTCACTTTATTAATTCGTTTTTTTTCTATCATCGTTCCAAGTGATATAGCCCAGAACGGCGTTTACCATGTAAAAAGAATATTTGGCTACATTGGCAATATTCATTAATAAAACACTCTGAATTAGTTTGGTTAAATTGTAAAACTGCCATAAAAACCAATTATCAGGATACATTCTGGCTGTGTTAAATGTACCTCCAAAGGTTATTCCTGCGGGAATTGAAATAGAAAAAAATAATTTCCAATCGATAGTGTTTTCAGACAAATACGTAAAAGCGATGTAATTTAAAATTAGTGAAAAAAGAATTCCGAGTATAATATTTCTGTAAAATATTGAATCAATATTTCTTAAAACTCTACTTTTTTTCCAGGCTCTAAAAACGACAAAATTTCCTATTATAGAAACAGGATAGGTCAAGATGGCACCAATATTCCCAAGCATATAATCTATAGATCCGCTTAGTAAGGTGTTGCAAGTAGTAATTAGATTGCCAATATTATTTTTTTTGGTTACCAAGCGATTACCAATCATTGACAATCCAGTATTTAGAATTGAAATATAACCCAACATAAAAACATATTCTTTACCGCTAAAGCTAAAATTGAATTCGGTTTTATGATAACCCAATGATATTGAAGCTGCAATAACAACCACTAATCCTATAATATCTAAATAAGTACTGTTAGTTACCGATTTTATAAATTGTATGTTTTTATCGGTTAAAGAAAATATTTTCATGCTGGCAAATATATAAATTTTTTGAGTATTTATTTTTTCATTTTGGATTGAGATAGTAAAATCATCGTTAAATAAAATCATTTCTATTTTTTAAAATATCATCCCAACAAAATAAACTAAATTTGCAGCATGATCGAGAAACAAGACATTCGTAGCCTATCCAAAGAGCAACTTCGAGAATTTTTTGTAGCCAATGGCGACAAATCCTTTCGTGGCAATCAAGTATACGAATGGTTGTGGAGCAAAGCTGTTCATCGTTTTGAAGACATGACCAATCTATCGATAGACACTCGAACAAAACTTGAGAAAAACTTTGTGATCAATCACATCAAAGTCGACACCATGCAACGCAGTGAAGATGGAACGGTCAAAAACGCCGTTCGTTTGCATGACGGCTTGGTTGTAGAGAGTGTTTTAATTCCGACCGAAACCAGAACAACAGCTTGCGTTTCCTCACAAGTTGGGTGTAGTTTGGATTGTAATTTTTGCGCCACTGCACGTCTAAAAAGAATGCGAAACCTCGAACCAGCCGAAATCTACGATCAAGTAATTGCCATTGACAAAGAAAGTCGTTTGTATCATAACCGAGCACTATCAAATATTGTTTTTATGGGAATGGGTGAGCCGCTTATGAATTATAATAACGTGATGAAAGCAATCGAGATGATTACCTCTAACGAAGGTCTAGGCATGTCGCCAAAACGAATTATTGTTTCGACTTCTGGAATTCCGAAAATGATTAAAAAAATGGCCGATGATGAGGTCAAGATCAAGTTGGCGGTTTCGTTACATTCTGCAATAGATGAAGTTCGAGCGCGAATTATGCCATTTTCGGCTAATTTTCCATTGAAGGATTTGCGAGAAAGCCTCGAATATTGGTACAAAGCCACCAAAAGCAAAGTTTCTTATGAGTATGTCGTTTGGAAAGGAATCAACGACAACAAAGAAGCCATCGATGCATTGGTAAAATTCTGCAAATATGTGCCTTGCAAAGTCAACCTAATCGAATATAACCCTATCGATGATGGCGAGTTTCAACAAGCATCTGACGAAAGTATAAATGCCTACATCAAAGGACTAGAAGCTATTGGTGTTGTTGTAAAAGTACGTCGTAGTCGTGGCAAAGATATCGATGCGGCTTGTGGGCAATTGGCGAATAAAGAGGCATAAAAAAACGCCTTAATTTCTTAAGACGTTTTTAATCCCTTCCATTTGGGAAGGCTAGGATGGGCTTTAATTTCCTAATGTGATTGTTGTAGAAACCCCATTTCTGGTAAAAACTGCAATATTATCGCATGATCCGTCACCATAATCTAAAGTGGCAGTATTATTATTTCTTGTAAAAGTTATAACGCCTTGAGCGAAGATACTATTTTGTGGTGCACAAGCAATTTTCAAAAACAATGGACTTGTAATTGTACTCGTTTTTACACTAGCATTCGGGAAAGTTGTAAACCATTCGCCAGTTATTTTATAAACATTATCAGTAAAATTTTCTGGCGTATTTAATCCTTCTACAAGCTCCCTAGTTCTTGATCCAGTTCTTGTAACAACTCGACCATCAACCAAAGTTATCGTCAAATCCATATTCATTATCACAACTAATTTTGCAATACTAGAAGCTGTTGCAGGTGTAAAAGTTCTAACAAATGTTTTTGATCCTTGTACTTTTCTTGCATTATGATAAAAATCTACAAATACATAAGTTGCCGTGTGCACATTAGAATTCGGTAGATACGGAATTGTAATGATGATTTTTCCTTTCAAAATAGCTCCTGTTAGTGGCATAACACATCCAGTTGTTCCAAAATCAATTTCTTTAATAATATTTTGACCAACTTCTGGAAATCCTGTTTCTGGCGTTCTAGTTACAGTAGCACATGCAGGTACAATAGTATTTGAAGAGGAAGTTCCTCTATTTTGAATTCCAAAATCGGTTCCAAATTGTTCTTCGACAATTTTTGAAACATCATCAGCCACATTGTCAATTTTGGCACTTGTCGAAATTTCTTCCTGCGTAAGCGTGTTTTCTTCTTTGGAGTCGTCTTTGTTGCAACTAATTGTAAAAACAAAAATCGCTGCAAGTAACATAATTATTCTATTTTTCATAATCTAAAAATTAATTGGTTTACAATAAGACGCTATCAAACGTAAAAGGTTTAATCGAAATAAAAAAAATTCCTAAAATAATTTCAAAAGCGTACCTTTGAAATCGATGAATGTTACTGCGCAAATTAAACAACCAATTCTTTTAGAAATGGAACTTTTCGAAAAAAAGTTCTATGAAGCGATGTCGTCTAAAGTAGCGTTACTTAATCGAATTACCTATTATATCGTAAATAGAAAAGGAAAACAAATGCGACCGATGTTTGTTTTCTTGACGGCAAAGATGCTGTCTGACGGTCAAGTAAACGACCGAACTTATCGTGGCGCATCGGTAATCGAATTGATACATACCGCAACTTTAGTACATGATGATGTGGTGGATGATAGCAACCAACGACGAGGATTTTTTTCGATAAATGCGCTTTGGAAAAATAAAATTGCAGTTTTAGTTGGCGATTATTTATTATCAAAAGGTTTGTTGCTTTCTATAGATTACGGCGATTTCGATTTACTCAAAATTATTTCTGTAGCAGTACGTGAAATGAGTGAAGGCGAATTGCTTCAAATTGAAAAAGCACGTCGATTAGATATTACGGAAGACATTTATTATGAGATTATCCAAAAAAAAACCGCTACACTTATTGCTTCTTGTTGTGCTTTGGGTGCCAAATCGGTTTCTGATGACGAAGTTTTGGTGGAAAAAATGCGAAAATTTGGTGAACTTATCGGTATGGCATTTCAGATAAAAGACGATCTTTTTGATTATTCCGAAGAAGCCATCGGCAAACCAACAGGAATTGACATCAAAGAACAGAAAATGACGTTACCGCTGATTTATGCTTTGAATAATTGTTCTTCAAAAGAAAAAAGCTGGTGTATCAACTCGATCAAAAATCACAACAAAGACAAGAAACGAGTTCGAGAAGTAATTCAGTTTGTGAAAGACAAAAACGGACTTTCATTTGCCGAATCCAAAATGGCACAATTTCAGCAAGAAGCACTTGCAATTCTTCAAGATTTTCCAGCATCCATTTATAAAGATAGTTTGACACTTATGGTCAATTATGTGATTGAAAGGAAGAAATAGTTTTCAGTTTTTAGTCGCAGTTTTGGCATGGTTTTGAAGTAATGATTGAAATTCTGATGAAATTTCTTTGTGAATTTTAAAATAAATTTAAAATAAACGAGGTTGTCATTTAATTTTTTCTAGCTGACAGTTAAGTACTTAAAACAATTTTTAATTTTTAATTCATAATTTTTAATTATCCAATGCAACCTTTTTGCAACCTTTCTCGTCTATGCTAATAGAAGTCTAATTCAAAATGCAATACCAATTTCAAAAAGCAATCAAAAAAAGTGAAATTGGAAATTTAAAGATTATAATTTTGCAATTGAAGTTGAATTTTGAAATTGAAATATGAAGGTAATCCATCTACATCAAGAAGAAAACGAATTAATTCAGTTGGCAATTGCGAGCAATCGTCAGGCGCAACAAAAGATTTATTCGAAATTTTCTCCAAAAATGTTAGGCGTTTGTAGACAATATATCAAGGATGTGCAACAAGCCGAAGATATAATGATAACCGCGTTCATGAAAGTTTTTACAAATCTGAAAAATTTTGAAAACAAAGGAAGTTTTGAAGGTTGGATTCGACGAATTATGGTTAACGAAAGTATCTCGTTTATTCGAGTTCAGAAAAAAGTTAAATTTATTGAAGACGAGAATTATTTTGAGGAAAGCTTTAATAATATAGAAAGTCAGTTTTCGTTAGAAGCAATTCAGTCGTTAATAGATAGTTTGCCAGATGGTTACAAAATGGTTTTCAATTTGTATTGCATTGAAGGTTACAAACATCAAGAAATTGCCGAAATGTTACAAATCAACGAAGGAACATCAAAATCGCAAATGTCGCACGCTCGAAAAATGTTGCAAGCACAAATCACGAAGTTAAAAAATTACGAAAATGGAACCAACTAAATTTGAAAATCAAATTAAAGAAAAACTTATTTCGAGAGAAATTCAGCCATCTTCACTAGCTTGGGATAGATTGGATGCGATGCTTACTGTTGCTGAAGAAAAAAAAACAAAGCGTTCACCGTTTTTATCTTTTCGATATATCGGCATTGCTGCCAGTTTTTTAGTATTTCTAGTAATTGGTAAATTTGTTAACAATGAAAATTCCAATATTGAAATTCCAAATTACAAAAACCAACAAGCAATTGTAAAATCAGATTCCGATGTTTTGCAAGAAATTCCAACATTAGACAATCAAATTCCAACAAATAAATCCCAAATTTCAAAAGTAATTCAGGTTATTGCGCAAAACCATCAACCATCAACCATCAATCCGCAACCAAAAAGAGTTTCAATCATCAATCGAAATCAATCTAATCCAGTCGTTGAAGTCATCACAAGTAAACAAGAAGTTCTACAACCACTAATTTATCAAGAAGTTATAGTAAATCAAAAAAACGACATCGCAGGAGTTGAAGTTTTTGAAAAAAAAGAAACGGCAACTTCAAAAATCAAAGTAAATGCCGCCAGTTTGTTATTGCAAGTTGATGGCGAATTAAATCAAACGTATCGAGAAACCAAATTAGAAAAAATCGCTCGAAATTTGAATTCTGTAAAAGTTGCTTTGGCAAATAGAAATAACGAATAGCACAATCAATATCAATTTCAAAAATCAAATCAATCAATTCTTAACCGCCAACAAAATCCGCAATATCTCCCTCTCCTTTGGAGAGGGTTGGGGAGAGGCTTAAATCAATTTACCATGAAAAATTTTATTTTTTACATCACTATTCTAGTTTGTTTGTCAGCGACCAAATTATTTTCTCAAGAAATTAAATCACAAGAAGTATTTTGTACTAAAGCCGAAATAATTGCTGATAAAATCGAACGCATTACCAAAGATGAAAAAGCAGCATTAAAACAAGAAGTCGAAGCTGTAAATGTGCAACTAGACAACAAAACTATCACACAAGAACAAGCCGATTCCAAAAAGAAAACTTTAGCACAAGCAACTGCTATCTCTATCGAAAATAAAGTTGGTGTTTTGCAGGAAGAACTCAAACAATTGGTTCAAGACAAAGTAGACGGGAAAATTATCGAAAAAGATTCAATACGCCGTTTTACAATATCGTTTCCGAGCAAAAAATGGAAAGAACGAGATTCCGTTCCAGGAGAGCGCCGCACAACAACACAATTTGTTTTTGCCATGGGTTTAAACAATGTTATTACAAACAAAAGTGCAGACAAATCGGATTTTAGATATTACGGATCGCACTTCTACGAATGGGGTTTCACAAACAATACGAGATTGTCAAAAACTAGTAATTTAGCACATATCAAATACGGGTTTTCGGTAATGTACAATAACCTTCGTCCTACAAATAACAGAAGTTTTGTTGACGCTGGCGACCAAACAAATCTAGTTGTCAACCCAATTAAACAAGACGATTCTCGACTCAAAAATGTGTATTTGGTTTTGCCTTTGCATTTCGAATTCGATTTTTCGAAAACCAAAACCCGAAAAGAAAAACAAGTATTTCAATCGCACGAAAGTTTTCGACTTGGACTTGGCGGATATATTGGTACCAACCTCAAAACAAAACAATATATAGATTATGATACTAATGGGTATGAAACAGAAACCATAGCCAAAGGCGACTTTAACACCTCAAACTTCATCTACGGTTTAAGTACTTATATTGGTTATAAAGAAACCAGTTTGTATCTGAAATACGATTTGAATCCTTTATTTCGCGATAATGCTGTGAAACAAAATAATGTTTCGCTTGGTATTCGTTGGGATTTTAATTAAAAATTCTAGAGTTAGTTTTATTTTTAAAAAAGGCATTTTCATTTATTGAGGTGCCTTTTTCTAATTTCTTAGTTTTCGTACATTTCCCAGCGAAAAAACTTTGTAACTTTGAACTTTGTTAAACATTGAGCCTAAAAAAAATTGATTTCAAAATCCACCATAGATTCCGTATACGAAGCTGCTCGAGTAGAGGAGGTTATTGGCGATTTTGTGATGCTCAAGCGAGCTGGAAGTAATTTCAAAGGATTATCTCCATTTTCGGACGAGCGGTCGCCATCGTTTATGGTATCGCCAGCAAAAGGAATATGGAAAGATTTTAGCTCAGGAAAAGGAGGAAATGCGATTGCTTTTGTGATGGAACACGAAAAGTTTACTTATCCAGAAGCTATTCGGTATTTAGCAAAAAAATACAATATTGAGATTGAAGAAACCGAGCAAACTGCCGAAGAAAAAGCCAATACCGATGTTCGCGAAAGCCTGTTTCTAGTTTCAGAATTTGCAAAAACCTATTTTGAAGACCAGCTCCATAACACAGAACAAGGCAAAGCGATTGGCTATTCGTACTTTAAAGAACGTGGTTTTACGGCAGATACTATCAAAAAATTCGGATTGGGCTATTCTCCGGATGTTTGGGATGCTTTTTCTAAAGAAGCAATTGAAAAAAGGTATAAAACCGAATTTCTCGAAGCTACAGGTTTAACTATCGTCCGAGAAGACGGAAAATTAGTAGATAGGTTCCGTGGTCGTGTTATGTTTCCTATTGCAAGTATGTCTGGACGAACTCTAGGTTTTGGTGGTCGAATCTTGACAAACGACAAAAAAGTGGCCAAATATCTCAATTCGCCAGCGAGCGATTTGTATGATAAAAGCAAAGTTTTGTACGGAATCTTTCAAGCAAAGCAAGCCATTGCAAAACAAAATTTATGTTTTTTGGTCGAAGGTTACACCGATGTTATTCAACTCAACCAAGCTGGAATCGAAAACGTGGTTTCTTCATCTGGAACTGCTTTAACGCCAGATCAAATAAGATTGATCAATCGATTAACGAAAAATATTACTGTATTATATGATGGCGATGCGGCAGGTTTACGCGCTTCAATCCGTGGAATTGATTTGATTCTTGAAGAAGGAATGAATGTTCGCGTTTGTACTTTTCCAGAAGGTGACGATCCTGATAGTTTTGCCAAAAAAACGCCTTTAGACGAATTGATAAAATATTTGGATAACAACGCCAAAGATTTTATTCAGTTTAAAGCATCGCTTTTGATGGATGAAGCCAAGAATGATCCTATCAAGAAAGCAGATTTGATTCGGGATATGGTCGTTAGTATTTCTAAAATAAAAGACCGAATTCAGCGGGAAATATATGTTCAAGAATGTTCTCGAATTATGGATATTTCGGAGCAAGTGTTGCTCAATACGTTGGCGCAACTGGTTCAGAAAGACATTGCCGAAGCAGGAAAAAAACTAAAGAATCACGATAATTCAGGTCAAAAAACTTTTGATGTTGTTAAAAACGCTGACGTCGAAATAATTTCTGAAAAAGTCGATATTCTTTATAGTTTAGAACGAAAAATAATTGAAATTCTGCTATTATACGGTAGCGAACTTGAAGAATTTGAAGATATTTTATTACGAACTAATGATGATGGAATAATCGAAAATTATATAGTTAAGAAAGAATATAAAGTCTATGAACGTATTTTTTTGAGTCTTCAGGAAGATGAGGTTGAATTAGCAAATCCGTTATTTCGAAATATTTATAATGATTTAATGAATTTTTATCATCAAACAGAAGTGTTTTCTATCGAGAGTTATTTGTCGAAATTACATCTAGATTTTTCAAACGAGGTAACCGATATATTAATGCATGACGAGCAAATGGCGTTACATAATTGGGATGCAAAACAAATTGTTGTAAAACTTAAAAATCAAACTATTGCACAATATGTTTCAGAAACAATATTAACGATGCGCTGGTTTCTAGTTGATAAAATTATAGAAGATTTAAAAAAAGATATTGTTCCCGATGCTGATAACTCTGAGACGTTATCAATGGCTATGGATTATTATAAATTGATTAATACATTTTCAACTAAATTGGGTCGTGTTATGTCTCGCTACAACTAATTTTAAATAAAAAATTCCAAATTTCAATGCAATCATTGGAATTTGGAATTTTTTATATCGGAATTCAAAACTAAACTATTTCTAACGTTTTGGCTTTATTAACTAAATCTACAAGATTTGTAACATTTAGTTTTTGTAACAACCTCAATTTGTAGGTACTAATTGTTTTTTCATTCAAGCTTAAAATTGCAGATATTTCGTTATTTTTTTTGCCATCACTTAAGTAACGCAAAACTTCAACTTCTCTATTTGACAGTTTTCTGTATAAACGTTCACTTTTATTTTGTTTAGCAATAAGAGCAAGATTTCTTTTCAACGACTCGTTCATAACGATTTGACCACTCGCTACTTTAACAATAGCATTGCCCAAACCTTCCAGTTTTGAAGTTTTGTGCACATAACCAGATACTCCAGCTTTTATAGCATTTGGAGCATACAGTTGTTCTGCATAATTACTAAAAATAATAATTTTTGTTTTAGGATAATTTTTAAGCAGTGCTTTTACTTCATAAATACTAGATAAACCATCAAGATCAAGATCAACTATAAGTACATCAATTTCTTTGGTCGCAAGAACATCTTTTACCATCGAAAAATTTCCTACATTCGCAACAAGATTTATTTCAGTATGGTCTTTAAAATAAGATTTTACTCCAAAATGGACAACGGGGTAATTGTCGGCTAAACATATCTTTATCATAACTTCATTTTTTAACAATTGTTAAACTTTTAAATACGTAGTAAAAATAGGTAATTTTTTATTGCTATCAAAAATAAAAAATCAATTTTAGTTATAATTTAACAATCTTACATACAGGTATTGCGTTCATTTTGTGTTGATTAGCCGTATTAAGTTTTTTATAAATTTTTAAAACTATTTTTTGTCTTTCAGAATATTCTGACGTATAAATACTTACATCTTCTTGATTCATTGCCCATTCCAATTCGTCATAACTTGCACCCAATTGATCTTCATCGGTTCTGCTATCTCCAAAAAGGCCATCAGTTGGTGAAGCAAGTTGTATCGATTCTGGAATTTGTAGATATTTTCCTAACTTATAAACTTCGGATTTCAACAAATCTGCAATCGGACTCAAATCTACACCGCCATCGCCGTATTTGGTATAAAATCCAACACCAAAATCTTCAACTTTATTTCCCGTTCCAGCAACCAGCAATCTATATATTCCTGCATAATAATATAATGTCGTCATTCGCAACCGAGCACGTGTATTTGCCAATGTCAAATTTATATGGTCACCACTAGCATCTATGGGCATTTCGTTTTTAAAAACATCAAAACTCTCAGTCAAATCAGCAATAGCATTACTTACATTCGGAAAACGTTTTTTTAGTTGCTCGATATGCTCACGACCCCGACCAACTTGACTTTCTGCTTGGTGAATAGGCATTTCTACGCACAAAACTTTAAAACCTGTTTGCGCACATAACGTAGAGGTTACAGCCGAGTCCACGCCTCCCGATATCCCTATTACAAAACCTGAAACATTCGCTTCTTCTGCATATTTTTTTAGCCATGCAACAATTTGTAGATTTACGTTTTCAACATCAAAATTTTCATTTTTTTGATTCATATTATATTAAGTATAAAAGTGGAAATGTATATTTGCAAAAATAATATATTTTTAGGAGCTATTTCCAGCTGTACGTTACAATCTTTTGTTTCGTTTCGAAAAAAAACGAAACAAAAGGATTTTCACTTCCATCTGGGCTAGGGCTTATCAGTAAATTCATAATTTCAAAATCAATGAAAGTTAACCTATATGTCCTTGCAATTTCTTTGTTCTTTTTTTCGTGCAATAAAAAAACAGAAATAGAGCAAGCCGTCGAAGAAATTCCTGTCGAACTCAAAGTGGCACGTTTCGACAAAGCTTTTTTCGAAACCAACCCCAAAGATTTATCAAAACTTAAAAACCAATATCCGTATTTGTTTCCCGCCGGCAACGATGATAAAGTTTGGCTCGAGAAAATGCAAAACCCGCAATGGCGACAGTTGTATGCAGAAGTTCAAAAAAAATATTCCAATTTCGACACACAAACAACCCAAATCGAAGAGCTTTTCAAACATATAAAATACTATTATCCCAAAACCAAGTCTCCAAAAATAATTACACTAATCTCTGAAATGGATTATCAAAATAAAGTGATATATGCAGATAGTTTACTACTTATTTCATTAGAACTATATTTAGGCAAAGAACACAAGTTTTATGAATTTCCGGAGTACATCAAACAAAACTTCGAAACCAATCAAATCCTTCCAGATATTGTTTCTAGCTATGCATTACGTAAAATTTCACCACCAACAGACAATACATTTATAGGCTTTATGATTTATGCAGGCAAAGAGCTATATCTAAAGGATAAGTTGCTGCCCGATCTTTCAGACGATATCAAGATGGGTTATACACCCGAGCAATTGGCTTTTTGTCAAGAAAGCGAAAATTATATGTGGCGTTTCTACATAGAAGAAAAATTATTGTTTGATTCCGACCAAAAATTAGTGCCACGATTTATCAATCCAGCGCCATTTTCAAAATTTTATCTCGAAATAGACAATCAAACTCCAGGACGAGTTGGTGCATGGATAGGCTGGCAAATTGTACGATCGTACATGCAAAACAACGAAACAAAACTCCAAGATTTACTGGTTATGGATAGCAAAGAAATATTCGAAAAATCACGTTATAAACCTAAAAAGTAGTTTGTTTTTAAATTAAAAGAAACGAATTTAAAATCTTAACGTTACCACGTTACCACGTAACCACGAAACCACATAACCTTTCCTATGACTTCCGAAATAAAATTTACAATACAACTAGACGAAAACCGAGTTCCAGAAACGTTGCAGTGGACCGCCGAAGACGGTGGCATTAAAGCCGAAGAAGCCAAAGCGATAATGCTTTCTATTTGGAACAACAAAGCCAAAGAAACCATGCGAATTGATCTCTGGACCAAAGACATGCCTGTTGACGAAATGAAGATTTTCTATCACCAAACACTTGTAGCCATGGCCGATAGTTTTGAGCGCGCCACTGCCGATGAGAAAATGTCTGGAGCCATGCGTGATTTTTGTGAGTATTTTGCAGAGAAATTGGAGTTGAAGAAGTAAAATATTTTATAAAAACTCACTTTCATTTTTAAAAACATCTTCATTTATTTCTTCAATGTAAGTAAGTAATGCCTCTTTGCCAGTTTGTTCGGTAGCTGATGTTACAAAGTAGTTTGGCATTTCTGCCCAATTGTTCAGCAACATTTGTTTTTTGTAAGCAGCAAGATGAGAGTCGATTTTAGTTTTGCTAATTTTATCGGCTTTCGTAAAAATAATACAAAACGGAATTTCGCTTTCGCCCATATATTCCATAAACTCCAAATCGATATTTTGAGCTTCATGCCGAATATCTATCAGTACGAACGCGCAGACCAATTGCTCTCTTTTTTCGAAATAATCGGTAATAAATTGCTGAAAAATAGACTTTGTTTTTTTAGAAACTTTGGCATAACCATAGCCAGGCAAATCCACCAAAAACCAATTGTTATTTATTTTAAAATGATTTATTAGTTGTGTTTTTCCTGGTCGCCCCGATGTTTTTGCCAAATTTTTATGATTGGTCAGCATGTTTATCAACGACGATTTTCCAACGTTGGAGCGACCAATAAAAGCATATTCGGGCAAGCGATCTTGCGGACAATTACTCACAACCGAGTTGCTAATTATAAATTCTGCGGTGTTAATTTTCATGTAGATAATTTTTTAAGCCCTCCCTTTGGGAGGGTTGGGTGGGCTTAATGCTCCGCTTTTGTAGTCAACCATTCGTGCAACAGTCTATTAAACTCATCAGGATGTTCCATCATGGCAGCATGGCCGCATTTTTCTATCCAATATAAGGTCGAGTTGGGTAATAATTTATGAAATTCTTCGGCAACTTCTGGTGGCGTAACCGAGTCGTTTCGTCCCCAAATAATTCCGGTTGGAACGTGCATTTTTGGCAAATCTTTAGCCATATTGTGTCGAATAGCACTTTTAGCAATCGTCAAGGTTTTTATCAATTTGATACGATCATTAGCCATCGCATATACTTCGTCAACGATTTCTTTGGTCGCAATTTTTGGGTCATAAAATACCGCTTCAGCTTTTTTCTGAATATAATCATAATCGCCACGACGTGGATAACTGTCGCCCATAGCACTTTCGTAAAGACCTGAACTACCAGTAATTACTAACCCTGAAACACGTTCTGGATACATCTTTGTAAAATACAATCCAATATGTCCGCCCAAGGAGTTTCCCACCAGAATAACTCTATTAAAACCTTTGTAAGTAATAAAATCTTTTACATATCGTGCAAAAGCTTTTACATTGGTTTTCAATATGTTTTGGGTATAAATTGGCAATTCTGGAATCACAACTTTGTATCCTTTTTTAGGAAAATAACTAGCAACACCACTAAAGTTGCTTAATCCGCCCATCAAACCATGTAATATGATAATCGGTGTGCCTTCTCCAGCTTCAAAGTATTTGTATTTTCCTTCTTTTTTTAGTTCGTTTTCCGTCATTATTTTGGCGTATCAGATTTTCACAAATATATGATTTTAATGATACTTTGGAGGTGAATCTAACTTTTTTTGAATCTTTTTTTTCTTTTTTTTACAGTAACTAATTTAAAATTAAACCCTTATTCGTCAAATATTTGGCATATAAAACGATTCTTAACATTTTGTTAATTCCAATTTGCCATCGATTTCAGTCGAGTTTTTTAAGCAAAATGGTTAAAAGTGGTAAAACTTATCAACAAAGTGGTATATTGTGGTAAAATGTGGTAGTATTTTTTATAAATTTGCTTTTTATCATTTTAATGCTATAATTTTTGAATTCGATTATTGGAACATACGAGTGTAAAGTGGATGCTAAAGGAAGGTTGCTTTTGCCAGCGCCTCTCAAAAAGCAACTTACAACTTCTCTTCAAGACGGTTTTGTCCTGAAGCGTTCAGTTTTTCAACCATGTCTGGAGTTGTATCCAATGCAAGAATGGAATGCCATGATGTCAAAAATTAATAAGTTAAACCGTTTTGTAAAAAAAAATAACGACTTCATTCGTCGTTTTACAGCCGGAGTAAAAGTGGTAGAAATTGATAATCTCGGACGATTATTAATTCCAAAAGATTTGACTGTTTTTGGTTCTATTACTAAAGATGTGGTGTTGTCTTCTGCTGTCAATATTGTTGAAATTTGGGATAAAGATTTGTATGAGAAATCATTAGATAATTCTGAAATTGATTTTGCAGACTTGGCCGAAGATGTAATGGGACATGTAAATGATGATGACAATGGAGTATCATAACGCCGTTTTGCTCACAGAAACTGTTGATGGATTGAATATAAATCCTGATGGCATTTATGTTGACGTAACTTTTGGTGGTGGTGGACATTCGAGAGAAATAATTAGCAGATTGAGCCCTAAAGGAAAATTATTTGCTTTTGATCAAGATCTTGATGCGCTCGAAAATACTATTGATGACGCACGATTTCTGTTGATTAACGAAAATTTCAGATATATAAAAAGGTTTTTACGTTTTCACGGAATAAAACAAGTAGACGGAATATTGGCCGATTTGGGGGTTTCGTCGCATCAATTTGATGTTGCCGAACGTGGTTTTTCAACCCGATTTGATGCAGATTTGGATATGCGAATGAATCAGAAAGGTGCATTGAGTGCCTATCAAGTGGTTAACGAATACGATGATGTCAATTTAAAAAGAGTTTTTTTGGATTATGGCGAGTTAAAAATTGCTCCAGCTTTGGCACGAACAATTATTGAAGCTCGCGAAGTTAAGCTCATTGATACAACTGACGATTTGAAATTTGTTTTAGATAAATATTTGCCAGCACGTTTTAGCAACAAGATTTTGGCTCAAATCTATCAAGCCATTCGTATTGAAGTCAACCAAGAAATGGATGCATTAAAAGAATTTTTAACGCAATCATTAGAAATTTTAAAACCAGAAGGTCGATTAAGTGTCCTTTCTTATCATTCCTTAGAAGATAGATTGGTAAAACGATACATGAAAAATGGTTTGTTTGAAGGCCAACCAGAAAAGGATTTCTTCGGAAATTTTTCTGTTCCATTCAAAACTATTGGGAAAATGATTGTTCCGAGTAATGAAGAAATAAAAATAAACAATCGCGCGCGAAGTGGAAAATTACGAATTGCAGAAAAAAAATGAACGGTGGAATTTACGACATATTAAAAGCACGATTTCTCATTAATGAAGAAGCCAATGCAGCTAAAAACTGGCGTTTTATTCTGTTTATCATTGCCTTAGCGATAATCATGATCGCAAACACACAACGTTATGAGCAGAAAGTTTTTGAAATTATTGCGCTCAATAATGAAGTAAAAGAACTGAGATCCAAGTTTGTGGACAAACGATCGCAACTAATGAAACTTAAAATGGAATCGACTGTAGCGTCAAAAATGTTCGAAAAAAATATTTTTCCAGCATCAGTGCCACCAGTAAAAATTAAAGTAAAACAAGAAGTTGAAAAAACATTTCTCAAAAAAATATGGAATTAGAAGATAAACAAATCTCTTATCGAATCTATTTTATTGCGGTTATCATTTTTATAATGTCAATTGCAGTAGTAGTTAAACTCACCAATATTCAGTGGGTTGAAGGAGATTATTATCGAAAATTAGCACAAGACAGAACCGTACGAAATTTTGTAATTCCAGCAAATAAAGGCAATATTTATTCTTCCGATGGAAGTTTGTTGGCAACATCAATTCCAAACTATATCATCCGTTTTGATGCGGTCGCGCCAAAAGCTACTTTGTTCGAAAAAAATGTGAAAGCATTATCTGATTCGTTATCAAAACTTACCGGAAAAGCGTCAAGCGAGTATCAAGCCGAATTTAGAAAAGCGCGTGCTACAAAAAGCAGGTATTTGTTAGTGGTGCGCGATTTGAGTTTTTCGAAATTTATGAAAGTCAAAAACTTCCCATTATTTAATCTTGGAGCATACAAAGGCGGAATTATTGTTGAGCAAGAAACTGTTCGAGAACATCCAATTGGCAAAATCGCCGAGCGAACAATTGGTTACGAAAGAATTGATCCAATAAACGGGATGTTGGGCGGCAAAGGGATCGAGTGGGCTTTTCGAGATTATATTAACGGAAAAGACGGCAAAATTCTGAAACAGAAAATTGCAAAAGGACAATGGAAACCTATTCGAGATGTCAACGAACTAGAACCTCAAGATGGTTACGATATTATCTCGACCATCGATGTTTACATCCAAGACATTGCACATCACGCTTTATTGAAGCAACTCGAATTGTATCAAGCCAATCATGGTTGTGTGGTCGTTATGGAAACACAAACGGGCCATATCAAAGCGATTTCTAATCTTGGTCGCGCTTCTGATGGTTCGTATTATGAGACCGAAAATTATGCTGTTGCAGAATCTCATGAGCCAGGATCTACCTATAAATTAGCCGATTTAATGTCGATTCTCGAAGATAAGAAAGCCGACACAAGCACCGTTTATAATTCGTTTGGAGGCGAAATTACCTACTCTGGTAAGAAAGTGCGCGATTCCAACGATCGAGGCTATGGCAAAATAAGTTTGGCGCGCGGTTTTGAAGTTTCGTCAAATACAGTAATGGTGCAAGCGGTTTATAATGCTTACAAAGGCTCGCCGTGGCAGTTTGTAAATCACCTTAATGAATACGGATTGAACAATCGTCTCGGCTTGCAACTCAAAGGCGAAGGAAAACCCTATGTGCCGCAACCTAATGAGAAAACGTGGAGCGCCATCTCATTGCCTTGGATGGCCTTTGGATATGGAGTTTCGATAACGCCATTGCAAACTTTGACCTATTATAATGCTGTTGCAAATAATGGCGAAATGGTAAAACCGCAATTTGTTTCAGAAATAAAAGAATGGAATAAAACAATCAAAAAATTCGATAAAGAAATCATCAATCCGAAAATTTGTTCGCAAGAAACGATTGATAAAGTAAAAGCGGTTCTCGAAAATGTTGTCAAACGCGGAACGGGTTCAAAATTATATTCGAAAGATTTTTCGATGGCCGGAAAAACAGGAACTGCAGCAGCTAACTATGGCAAAAACGGTGGAGCTGACAAGCATTATATTTCGTCTTTCGTTGGATACTTTCCTGCAACTGCGCCAAAATATTCTTGTATAGTAGTGGTGCACGAGCCAGATACCTCAACAAATAGTTATTACGGAGCTGACGTTGCTGGGCCAGTTTTCAAACGTGTGGCTCAGAAAATATTTACCGATGCGCCTTCAACCAATGAAGTTAAAAATCTCAACAGAAAAAACACGGATCAAGAAGTCAATTATGCCGACTTTGAGGTAAAATCAGCAAAAGCGCTAGAAAATAAAAAAACGGTTCCTAACTTATATGGAATGTCTGGAATGGATGCCGTTGCAATTTTAGGAAATCTTGGAATTAAAGTAAAAATAAAAGGTGTCGGAAAGGTTAGAAAACAATCGATTAATTCGGGTGAATTTTTTCAGAAGAACACTACGATATTCTTAGAATTATCATAGCCCATACCAACCTTCCTATGGGGAATGAGTAAAATAAAAATATGAGTTTATTATTAAAAGAAATAGTATACAAAGTAGCCATCGAATCCGTAAAAGGTTCGACAGAAATCGCTATAAACAAAATCGAATTCGATTCGCGAAAAATCGAAAACGATGATGTTTTTGTAGCCATTCGTGGTACTGTTTCTGATGGGCACGAGTTTATCGAAAAAGCAATTTCGCTTGGCGCAACGGCTATTATCTGTGATACTTTTCCAAACGAAATCATTGCTGGAATTACTTATGTTCAAGTAAAAGACACCAATTCGGCTTTGGCTTTTATGGCGACGAATTTTTATGACAATCCGTCAAAAAAACTTAAATTAGTTGGTATTACAGGTACTAATGGCAAAACAACGATTGCTTCGTTATTGTATCAATTGTTTAAAAAAGCAGGTTATAAAGTTGGGTTATTATCGACCGTAAAAATCATGGTGGATGACGCCGAACATAAAGCAACGCACACAACGCCCGATTCGTTAACGCTCAATTGTTATCTGAACGAAATGATTGAAAACGACGTCGAATATTGCTTTATGGAAGTGAGTTCGCACGGAATTCATCAAAAACGCACTGAAGGATTGCATTTTGAAGGCGGCGTTTTTTCTAATTTATCACACGATCATCTCGATTACCATCCAACATTTGCCGAATATCGGGATGTGAAGAAATCGTTTTTTGATCATTTGCCAAGAACTTCATTTGCTTTGACGAATATCGATGACAAAAACGGTTTGGTTATGCTTCAAAATACGCAAGCCAAGAAACTAACATATGCCCTAAAATCGTATGCCGATTATAAAGCGCAAATTCTCGAAAATCAACTATCAGGATTGCTCTTAAAAATTAATGAAAACGAAGTTTGGGTAAAATTGATAGGAACTTTTAATGCCTACAATCTTTTGGCAATTTTCGGTACTGCTGTCGAATTAGGATTAGAAAAACTCGAAGTACTACGATTATTATCCGAACTAGAAAGTGTTTCTGGAAGGTTTCAGTTTATTGTTTCTAATCAAAAAATCACGGCAATTGTCGATTATGCGCACACGCCCGATGCGCTTGAAAATGTTTTAAACACGATTAACGACATCCGAACCAAAAACGAACAATTGATAACAATTGTAGGTTGTGGTGGTGATCGCGACAAGTCGAAACGACCAATAATGGCAGAAATTGCTGCATCACTTAGCGACAAAGTTATTTTAACATCTGACAATCCAAGAACCGAAAATCCTGAAACGATTATTCAAGAAATGGAAGTGGGAATTGGACCAATTCATTACAAGAAATCACTATCCATAACCGATAGAAAACAAGCTATAAAAACCGCTTGCCAATTGGCAAACCAAAATGATATTATCCTAATTGCTGGCAAAGGACACGAAACCTATCAAGAAATTAATGGCGTCCGTCATGATTTTGATGATATGCAAATCGTAAAAGAAATTTTAGAACAACTGAACAAATAAACGAAAACCAAATAACCGAAAGATGCTGTACTACTTATTTGATTATTTAAACAAAACGATGGATGTTCCAGGAGCTGGTGTATTTCAATATATTACGTTTCGGTCGGCATTGGCTTTGATACTTTCGTTGTTAATTTCTACTATTTACGGAAAAAAAATCATTAGTTTTTTGAGAAATCAGCAAGTTGGAGAAACCGTTCGAGAGCTTGGTTTAGAAGGGCAAACTCAAAAAGCTGGAACGCCAACAATGGGCGGATTAATAATCATTATCGCTACTTTAATACCCGTTTTGTTACTTACAAAGTTAAATAATATTTATATCATCTTATTGATTGTGACAACCTTATGGATGGGGACTATTGGTTTTATTGACGATTATATCAAAATTTTCAAAAAAGATAAAGAAGGATTAAAAGGCAAATTTAAAGTTATTGGTCAAGTAGGATTGGGGATTATAGTTGGATCGGTACTCTACTTTAACCAAGGTGTTACAGTGCGAGAGCGATCGCTAGCACCAATTACTTTCAATCAAACAGAGGCACAAATAAGCCAATCAACTAGGGAAATAAAATCAACCACAACAACAATTCCGTTTACTAAAAACAACGAATTAGATTATGCAAAATTCTTGGAGCCATTTACAGATGATTACCAAAATTGGGCTTGGTTAGTCTTTATCCCAATTGTGATTTTTATCATCACAGCCGTGTCTAACGGGGCAAATCTTACCGATGGAATCGATGGTTTGGCAGCAGGAACGTCAGCGATATCAGTATTAGCACTTGGAGTTTTCACCTTTATTTCGGGTAACGTGATTTTGTCGAGCTATCTCAATGTGATGTATATACCTAATTCGGGCGAAATGACCGTTTTTATTGCTGCTTTCGTGGGTTCGTTAGTGGGTTTTTTATGGTACAATTCCTATCCAGCATCAGTATTCATGGGCGATACAGGAAGTTTAACCATCGGCGGAATCATTGCTGTTTTAGCAATTTCGGTTCGAAAAGAAATGCTACTTCCCGTTTTATGCGCCATCTTCTTTGCCGAAAATTTATCCGTAATCATTCAAGTAGCTTATTTTAAATATACAAAAAAACGTTTTGGCGAAGGCCGAAGAATTTTCTTGATGTCGCCATTGCATCATCATTATCAGAAAAAAGGCTATCATGAAAGCAAGATTGTAACTCGATTTTGGATTGTCGCCATTATACTTTCGATTGTATCGATTGTAACGTTGAAGTTGCGCTAATCAATTATGAATTAAAAATTACGAATTACGAATATGAAAGAAAATATAATTCAGCAGAAGTCATTTCAGTTTGCGATTAGGATTATTAATCTTTATAAATATTTAATAAATGAAAAGAAAGAATTTGTTTAAAGCAAGCAGATTTTAAGGAGCGGAACTTCAATAGGAGAAAATGTAGAAGAGTCAATCGGAGGTCGGTCAGATAAAGAATTTTTATTCAAACTCGAAATCTCATATAAAGAAACTAGAGAAACAATTTATTGGCTAAAATTATTAAAGGAAACCGATTATATAACTCAAGAAGAGTTTGAGAGTATTTATACAGAAGCCGAAGAAATTTGTAAAATTTTAGCCAAAATAATTATAACCTTAAAAGGTAAAACGTAAATCAATTAAAAATTTTATATCGTAATGATTTTTAATTTTTAATTCTCAATTTTTAATTAACATGAGATTAGTAATTCTTGGCGGTGGCGAAAGCGGAGTTGGAACAGCAATTCTTGGAAAAAAGCAAGGTTATGATGTTTTTGTTTCTGATTTTGGAAAAATTAAAGAAAATTACAAAGAAGTGCTTCTCATTAATGGAATCAAATGGGAAGACGAGCAACATACAGAGGATTTGATTCTTAATGCAGATGTTGTAATGAAAAGTCCAGGAATTACTGATAAAGCTCCGATTGTAAAAAAATTATTAGAAAAATCAATTCCAGTAATTTCTGAAATTGAATTTGCAGTTCAGTATACAAACGCAACAATAATAGGCATTACAGGTAGTAACGGCAAAACAACTACCACGATGTTAACCTATCATTTGCTAAAATCGGCGGGATTAAATGTTGGATTGGGTGGCAATATCGGAAAAAGTTTTGCATGGCAAGTAGCCGACGAAAATTATGATTGTTATGTATTAGAAATAAGCAGTTTTCAGTTGGACGGTTGTTACAATTTCAAACCGCATATCGCCATAATTACTAACATAAGTCCAGATCATTTAGATCGATACGAATACAAATATGAAAATTATATAGCATCAAAATTTAGAATAACACAAAACCAAACGCAAGAAGATTATCTCATTTACGATGCAGATGATGAAGCCATCGAAAACTGGCTTAAAACGAACATTACAAACGCACAACCACTACCATTTTCAGTTACAAAACATATTGAAAACGGCGCATTTTTAAACAATATAACTATGGAAATCAACATCAATCAAGAAGAATTTTTAATGGAAACTTCGCAAATAGCACTCGAAGGGAAGCACAACATGAAAAATGCCATGGCAGCTACATCGGTAGCGCAACTAATGAAAATTAGGAAAGAAACGATACGCGAAAGTCTGTCTAATTTTCAAGGTGTCGAACATCGTTTGGAGAAAGTACTCAAAATCCAGAACGTGCAATACATAAACGATAGTAAAGCTACTAATGTAAATGCGGCTTTCTTTGCTTTGGATAGTATGTCGACTCCTACAGTTTGGATCGTTGGAGGCGTTGATAAAGGAAATGATTATGACGAATTAATGGCTTTGGTTAACGAAAAAGTAAAAGCAATTATCTGTCTTGGTGTTGATAACAAGAAAATAATTGATGCTTTCGGAAACATAGTCGATGTTATGATTGAAGTTGATAATATGAATGATGCCGTAAAAATGAGCCAGCGACTCACAGAAAAAGGTGATGCCGTTTTGCTTTCGCCAGCATGCGCAAGTTTCGATTTGTTCGAAAATTATGAAGATCGTGGCAATCAATTTAAACAAGCAGTTAGAAATTTGTAAAAAAGGGTATAAGGTTATAAGTTTAGAAGGTTAGTTCTAAACTTATCACCTTATCACCTTATCACCGTAACACCTCATAACTTTAAAAATGAAACAACTACTAAACAATCTTAAAGGAGACAAAGGCATCTGGTCATTCGTGGCGTTGCTTGGCTTGTTCTCATTTATGCCTGTTTTTAGTGCGAGTAGTAACTTGGCTTATATTGGTCACGGAACTGGGAATACATTAGGTTATTTGGTCAAACATTTAGCCCATATTTCTATCGGATTTGCGATGATATATTTAGTACATCGATTGCCTTATCATTATTTTAGAGCCATTTCAATAATAGCATTACCCGTGGTTTGGGTGCTGTTAGCCTATACCATGATAAAAGGAACTGTAATTGCTGGAGCAAATGCTAGTCGATGGATTCAAGTGCCATTTATTGGAGTTTCATTCCAAACATCAGCGTTGGCATTTATAGTTTTGATGGTTTTTGTAGCTCGATATTTATCTAAAAAACGTGAAACTAAAATTACCTTTCAAAAATCTTTATGGGAATTATGGACACCAGTTTTCATAACGCTTATGTTCATTCTTCCTTCCAATTTTTCAACTGCGGCGCTAATGTTTGCTATGGTTTTGATGTTGGTATTTGTAGGTAAATATCCATTGCAATATATAGGATTAATTTTAGGATTAGGTATTTTGGCATTAACTTCGTTTGTAGTTTTAAGTAAAGTTTTTCCAGAAGCCAAATTTTTTAACCGTGTGCATACTTGGGAAAGTAGAATTATAAGTTACACTACTGACAAACCCGATGAAGACGATTATCAAATAGAAAAAGCAAAAATAGCTATAGCAACTGGCGGAATTCAGGGTGTTGGACCTGGAAAAAGTGTTCAGAAAAATTTTCTTCCACAATCATCATCCGATTTTATTTATGCCATCATTGTGGAAGAATATGGCTTGATTGGCGGTTTTTCAATTTTGGGATTATATCTTTTGTTATTTGTAAGATTTGTAATTGCATCCCACAAAGCCAACACCTTATTTGGTAGGCTGGTTGTTGTTGGATTGGGCTTTCCGATCATATTCCAAGCTTTAATCAATATGGCAGTTGCAGTGGAGTTGTTACCTGTAACGGGTCAAACTTTGCCGCTTATAAGTTCCGGCGGAAGTTCCATTTGGATGACGTGTATCGCACTAGGAATCATCATTTCAGTAACCAAAAAAGACGAAGAAATTGCCGAAGAAAAAGCCGATGCCCAAAAACGTGATGCCATGCTGAAGCGAATGATTGATGAGCAAATTGCGAAAGAAGAACGTGCTGAAGCACAATTATTGGAAGATTTTTCAATTGAAGAAAAAAACGGAAATCCAATGGATGCTGTTTTAAATAAAGCATAGTTATGATTACAAATTCAGAAAGTAAAATTCGAGTTTTTTCTCCTTCCCTTTGGAAAGGTCGGGATGGGCTTAAATTCATACTTAGTGGCGGCGGGACGGGGGGACATATCTATCCCGCAATTGCTATTGCCAATGAATTGAAGTTGCGTTTTCCAGACGCAGAATTTCTTTTTGTAGGGGCAAGCGACAAAATGGAAATGCAAAAAGTGCCGCAAGCAGGATATAAAATCGAAGGACTTTGGATTGCTGGTTTGCAACGAAAATTAACATTCAAAAATGCCCTATTTCCTTTCAAACTTATTAGTAGTTTATGGAAATCTCGAAAAATAATTAAAAGTTTCAAACCTAATGTTGTTATCGGAACAGGCGGTTTTGCGTCGGGGCCATTATTGCAAATGGCTAATAGTTTGAATATTCCAACGGTTATACAAGAACAAAACTCTTATCCTGGAATCACAAATAAACTATTAAGCAAAAAGACCAATGCAATTTGTGTAGCTTATGAAAATCTTGAACGTTTTTTCCCAAAAGAAAAAATGATTCTAACCGGAAATCCTATTCGTCAAGATTTGATTTCGATTGCTGATAAAAGAAATGAAGCTATTGAATATTTCAAATTAGATGCAAACAAAAAAACACTTTTGGTTCTTGGCGGAAGTTTGGGTTCAAGAAGAATCAATCAATTAATAGAGAAAGAAATTCCTTTTTTCGAATCCAAAAACTTGCAAGTAATTTGGCAATGTGGCAAGTTGTATTTTGAAGAATATCAAAAATATAATTCAAATAATATACAAGCTCTTGCTTTTATTGATCGTATGGATTTGATTTATGCTGCTTCAGATTTTGTTATTTCTCGCGCTGGTGCATCATCAGTTTCGGAGTTGTGTTTGGTGGGAAAACCTGTAATTTTTATTCCGTCACCAAATGTTGCTGAAGATCATCAAACTAAAAATGCACAGGCAATTGTTGTTAAAAAAGGAGCAATGTTAATTAAAGAATCCGAACTTGAAGAAAAATTCGAAACCGTATTTTCTGATTTATTTTCAAACCAAAATTTACAAAAAGAAATAAGTACAAAAATCAAGCAATTGGCAAAACCACACGCAACAAAAGATATAGTTGAAGAAATAATAAAACTAATTCAATAGCACTATCAAAAATCAACTTCAAAAATTCAATAAAAAAATTGAAAATTGAAAATTGAAATTAAATATAAAAATTGACTTTTGCCATTGCCATTGTAATTGAAATTGAAAAATGAACCTAAACCAAATACATAACGTCTATTTTATTGGCATCGGCGGCATTGGCATGAGTGCTTTGGCACGTTATTTTCAAAATATTGGAAAAAATGTTTCAGGATACGATAAAACTCCAACAGCACTAACTGAAGCATTGATTTCGGGCGGAATGAACATCCATTTTGAAGACAATATAAATTTGATTCCGTTAGATTATTCTACAGAAAACACCTTAGTAATTATCACGCCAGCCGTTCCAAAAACACATTCGGAGTGGAATTATTTTTTAAAGAAACACTATGTTGTAAAAAAACGAGCAGAGGTTTTGGGGATCATCACCAAAGATACTTTCTGTTTTGCAATTGCTGGAACGCACGGCAAGACAACAACTTCAAGTATATTGGGTCATATTCTTTACGAAAGTGGTGCAGATGTTACCGCTTTTTTGGGTGGAATTGTCGAAAATTATAATTCCAATTTAATCGGAAGCGGCAAGACCGTTACCGTCGTAGAAGCTGATGAGTTCGATCGTTCGTTCTTGCATTTGCATCCCAATATCGCTTGTGTAACCTCTATGGATGCCGATCATTTGGATATTTATGGTGATGCAACTGCCATTGAAGCATCTTTCAGAGAATTTGCCTATAAAGTAACCGATAAAACCAAAATGTTTATCCCAAAAGGATTGGATTTGGAGGGAGTTCAAGTCGAAATAGATAATAATTATTTAAAAGCCCGCCCTTCGGGAGGGTTGGGTGGGCTTTTTAAAGCATTCAACATCCGAATAGAGAATAGCAGTTATGTTTTTGATGTGCAAACACCATCAGAAACAATTACAAATATCGCCTTTGGTTTACCAGGGCATCACAATTTAATGAATGCTTTAATGGCTTTAGCAATGGCCAAAACGTACGGTTCCCCAACCGAATCCATTGTTAGAGCCTTAGCATCATTTAAAGGAATTCAACGTCGGTTTTCGTATCAAATTAAAACAGAAAATTTAGTTTATATCGACGATTATGCCCATCATCCAACAGAGATTAATGCGGTTTATCAGGCAGTTTCGGAATTGTATCCAAATCAGAAAAAACTTGCCATATTTCAGCCGCATCTTTTTAGTAGAACAAAAGATTTTGCAGACGATTTTGCTACAAGTTTATCGCAGTTTGACGAAGTTATTTTGCTCGACATTTATCCAGCGCGCGAACTTCCGATGGAAGGAATTACATCAGCTTGGTTACTTTCAAAAATAAAAAACGTTAACAAGTGTTTAGTTTCTAAAGCAGATTTAGTTTCCAAAATACGTAGGTCTGACGCTAAAGTTATTATAACTATCGGTGCTGGCGATATTGGAGAATTGGTGCAACCCATAAAAACCGCCTTGTTATGAAAAAAATAAATTGGATAAACGTCAAGTTGGTATTGCTTTTTGGAGTAATTGTATTTCTTTATTCATTTTCGTCAATGCGAAATTCTAATCGAAATTTAATCGCTTCAAGTGTTAATTTTGTTGAAGAAAAACAAGTTTTTATTAAACAAGAAATGGTTAATAACATGTTGATAGAATATAAAAATGATGTAAAAACCATTCGAAAACTTAATATAAATTTGAACAAATTGGAAAAATCTATGAATAAAAATCCAATGATTGAAAAATCAGAGGTTTATATCTCTATAGATGGCGTTTTGAAAGCAGTAGTAAAACAGAAAACACCAATTGCTAGATTCTTTGATAGTAATGGGTCGTATTATATGGATTATTTAGGTAAAAAAATGCCTTTGTCAGACAATTGTACGGCAAGAGTTCCTTTGATTTCGGGGGAAATTAATAGAGAATATAAGGACGAATTTCAGAAACTGTTAAAGTTTGTTTATGTTGATGATTTCTTAAAGAAAAACATAATAGGTATACAAATTTATAGTAATGGTAGCCTGCGAATGTTAGTAAGAGATTATGGTTATGTTATCGATTTCGGAAAACCAGCCAACTTCGAAGACAAGTTCAATAACTACAAAGCATTTTATCAAAAAGCAGCTGCGGATCAGACTTTGAAAAAATATAAAAATATAAACCTTATTTTTTCACAACAAGTTGTGGCGACAAAATAATTTTTTGAATATGGAAAAAGAAAATATTGCTGTAGGATTAGACATTGGTACAACCAAGATCGTTGCTATGATCGGCAAGAAAAATGAGTACGGAAAATTAGAAATTTTGGGCGTAGGAAAATCTAAAAGTCTTGGGGTAGCTCGTGGTGTTGTAAATAATATTACACAAACCATACAATCGATCCAACAAGCTATTGAAGAAGCCGAAAACAATTCAGGTTACAAGATTAAAGACGTTGTTGTTGGTATTGCTGGACAGCACATACGCAGCATACAACACAGTGATTACATTAGTAGAAGCAATCCAGAAGAAGTAATTGGCGGAAAAGATATTGATTTGTTGATAAATCAAGTACATAAATTGGCCATGCTTCCAGGTGAAGAAATTATACATGTTTTGCCACAAGAATTCAAAATCGATGGACAATCGGACATCAAAGAACCCATCGGAATGTATGGTGGCCGATTAGAAAGCAGTTTTCATGTTGTAGTAGGTCAAGCATCTTCTATCAGAAACGTGGGGCGTTGCGTGCAAAGTTCAGGAATCGAATTGTCGGGATTAACTCTGGAGCCATTAGCTTCATCAGATGCAGTTTTAAGTCAAGAAGAAAAAGAAGCTGGTGTTGCCTTGATTGATATTGGTGGCGGAACTACTGATTTAGCAATATTCAAAGACGGAATCATTCGTCATACAGCAGTAATTCCTTTCGGTGGAAATGTGATAACTGAAGATATTAAAGAAGGCTGTTCGATTATAGAAAAACAAGCTGAGTTATTGAAAGTTAAATTTGGATCGGCTTGGCCAGGAGAAAATAAAGATAATGAAATAGTCTCTATTCCTGGATTACGAGGAAGAGAGCCAAAAGAAATCTCGTTAAAAAACTTGTCAAAAATAATTCATGCTCGGGTAGTCGAAATTATTGAACAAGTTTTTGCAGAAATAAAATTATACGGACACGAAGATCCACGCAAAAAATTAATTGCAGGAATAGTGCTTACAGGTGGCGGATCGCAATTGCAACACATTAAGCAATTGGTAGAATATATTACAGGTATGGATACCCGAATTGGTTATCCGAACGAGCATTTGGCAGGAAATTCTAACGAAGAAATTTCAAGCCCTTTATATGCTACAGCAGTTGGGTTGATGATGAACAGCATTGAAAACAAAACCCAAAGTGCCGTTAAGTTTCAGAATATTGTGCCCGAAAAAGTTTCTTTTCAACGAGAAGTAATTCAAGAACGTGCTCTCGAGCAGAAAGTTGAAATGCCAATTTCGGAAAAAGAAATGGTGCAGGAAACTCCCATATCGACCGAAATAAAAATAAGACAATCGTTTTTTGACAAATATGTCGATAAGATTAAAGATTTTCTTGACAACGCTGAGTAATTAAACAGAAGTCAGAAGTCAAAATTTAGAAAGCAGAATTCAGAAAGCATAATTTAGATTTCAGATTTCAGAAATTAGAATAAAAGAAAGAATACAATAATAAGTTAATGGCTTCAACGCCCTTTCCTTTGGAGAGGGTTGGGGAGAGGCAAAAAAACCAAAAAATATGATGAGCGACTCAGATTTTGGAAGTATTTCATTTGATTTACCAAAAAACCAATCAAATGTAATTAAAGTAATAGGCGTAGGCGGTGGCGGAAGCAACGCAATAAACCACATGTTCAAAGAAGGGATCAAAGGAGTAGACTTCATTGTTTGCAACACCGATTCACAAGCTTTGCAGAACAGTCCAGTACCTAATAAAATTCAGTTAGGAGTTAATCTTACCGAAGGATTAGGAGCTGGTGCCAACCCAGATGTTGGACAACAATCAGCAATCGAAAGTATTCCTGAGATAGAAGCAATGCTTGACAGCAATACCAAAATGGTTTTTATCACCGCAGGAATGGGTGGCGGAACCGGAACTGGAGCTGCACCAGTAATTGCGCAATTGGCCAAAGAGCGTGATATCCTTACGGTTGGTATCGTTACAATTCCGTTTCAATTTGAAGGAAAAGTGCGAGCCGAACAAGCCTTGTTAGGAGTAGAGCGTCTTCGCAAACAAGTCGATTCGTTAATTGTTATCAATAATAACAAACTTCGAGATGTTTATGGAAATCTTGGCTTTAAAGCAGGATTCTCAAAAGCAGATGAAGTTTTGGCAACAGCATCGCGCGGAATTGCAGAAGTTATCACGCACCATTATACACAAAATATCGATTTGAAAGATGCAAAAACCGTTCTTTCAAACTCAGGAACTGCCATCATGGGATCGTCAACCGCTATTGGCGATAATAGAGCCATCGAAGCCATCAAATCGGCATTAGACTCTCCTTTATTAAATGACAATAAAATCACAGGTGCCAAAAACGTATTATTGCTCATCGTTTCTGGAACCAACGAAATTACTATTGACGAAATAGGAGAAATCAACGATCACATTCAGGTTGAAGCAGGTCACAACGCCAATATAATTATGGGAGTTGGTGAAGATGAAACACTCGGAGATTCAATTGCAGTTACAATTATTGCAACAGGTTTTAATCCAGAGCAACAAAACGAAATCGTAAACACCGAACCTAAAAAAATTATCTTCTCGCTCGAAGAAGGTCAGAAAATGGAAAGCCAATTGTTGCAAAACAACCTAAATGTTGCGCCAATTGCATTAGAAGAAATCATCGAAGAAAAAGTAGTTTTCGAACTCGCCGAAGAAGTAGTCGCAGCATCAGCACCCGAAGTTTCAGAAAACGAATTGATACAAATAACAGAACTAATTCGTAATATTAATGTAGAATTCGAAATCGTTTCGCCAATAAAAGATATCGAATTCACGTTTACAAAACCAGCATCGGCAATTCAAGAAATCGAAGTTATTGATCATAAAGTTGTCGAGCAACCCGTTTTTAGTTTCGATTTGCCACTAGCAGTATCAAAACCAAAAGTAGACGATTACAAAATTCTTTTTGACCTATCCGAAGAAACAAAAGATATCAAAGTAAACGAAGCTGTCGAGTTTATCCCGATTACTGAGCAAAAAGAAAATGGCGTAATCAAATATTCGTTGGAAGAATACATGGAAATCGAAAACGATCTTCTAAATTCGAAACCAGCAGTAGTTTCCGAGCCAATAAATGCAGAACTTGATATTAAAGTAAAACAAGTAGAAGCCGTTGAAGAATCACAATATCTCGAAAGCATTTCTCCAATGGAAATGTCAATCGAAGAAAGCCTTAAGATTCGTGCTGATGAGCGCCGTCGTAAGTTAAAAGAATTTAATTACAAGTTCCACAACAATCCATCGCGCATCGACGAGTTCGAAAAAGAACCCGCCTACAAACGCTCAGGAATCGATATTACAACTAATCAAAGCGCAAATAATAACTCTCGAATGTCCATTGGCACCGACAGTAACGACGACATGCAACTACGCTCTAATAACTCCTTTTTGCACGACAACGTAGACTAAAAAAACCAAACAAACTACTAACTAATTTACCCGAAAATTCAACACGATTTTTCGGGTTTTTTATTTATATTTGCCAAGCCTAATCCTGCTGTACGTTTCAAGCTTTTTTCGCAAAACACTTTTTTCTACGCACCCAAAAGAGCTTCCTGCGGTCGCTTTTTGGCCACAAGAAAAAATGTGTTTTCTCTCAAAAAGGCTTTCCACTGCCATCAGGGGCAAAAAATTGCAGATTGAAGAATTTAGATTGAGGATTGCAGATTCAAATAATCAAACAATTCTACACTAAAAATCATCAATCTAAAATCGTTAATCAAAAATCTAAAATAGTATGAGTTTATCAATCCAAATAATGGACGAAATCAAAAACGCCATGCGAGCCAAAGACACTATAGCTCTAGAAGCACTCCGTGCCATAAAATCTGAAATCTTGTTGGCACAAACCGCCACAGGAAGCAAAGAAGAAATAACTGAAGCCGACGAAATCAAGATTTTGCAGAAACTCGTAAAAATGCGAAAAGACAGCGCAACCATTTTTACAGAGCAAAATCGTCCCGACTTGGCCGAGCCCGAATTGGCACAAATTGCAGTAATCGAAAAGTTCCTTCCAACGCAACTATCAGAAGCAGACGTAGAAACAATCGTTGCCAAAATCATTTCCGAAACTGGCGCATCCGGAATTGCCTCAATGGGAAAAGTTATGGGATTGGCTTCTGCCCAAATTGGCGGAAAAGCCGAAGGAAAAACAGTATCTTCAATAGTTAAGAACCTTTTGGTATAAACGAATATCATTTGTTTCTTAAGAAAATCTAAATTCAAAAATCGTTAATCAACAATCACAAATCAAAAAGGCCTCGTAGTTCAACTGGATAGAATATCAGATTTCGGCTCTGATGGTTGCAGGTTCGAACCCTGCCGAGGTCACTAAAATTTTCCTAATTTTTAGTTATGAGCAGTTAATTGTAGTAAATCTTTTCTGTTTCATTTTATGTAGTTTTTTTTAGATAACTAATTTTGAATTAAATCTGTTGGCAAAGACAAATACTGTCTTTTCACAATTATTTACTTTTTTTATCACGTGCAATTAAATAAGGAGCAAACGTTTTTTAAAGTTGTGTTAAAATATATTTGTCGACGAAATTTTTCATTAATTTACATGTAATCACTTATTCCTTCTCCTATAATTGTATTTACTACTACATTTAACTCATTTAATTACTAAAATTAAAATTATGAAATTTTTATCAAAAATCTTCTGTGGATTTATGTTTTCTTTAATTGTTGTTTCTTGTGATAAGGACGAAAGCTCACCATCGTCCAGTTATCCTGCTGCTACGCCTAGCACAACAGTATTGTATAAAGCCACGTTGACAGGTGCAAACGAAACAACACCGAATGCATCAACAGCTACGGGTACTGGTTTATTAACATTTAATACGAGTACTAAAATTTTTAGTTTGTCTGTAACACATACGTTGAGCACTGCTACAATGGGACACATTCATAAAGCGGCAGCCGGAACAAATGGTCCTGTTATTTTTCCTTTTACAACGTTTACTTCACCTTTTGTATACACAAGCGCTGCACTTGATGCTGCGCAAGAAGCAGATTTAGTGGCTGGATTGTATTATATCAATTTGCATAGTGCTGCATTTGCAAGTGGCGAAATAAGAGGTAATCTTATTAAACAATAATTATTTTTAAAGAAAATAAATTTTGCTCTGTATTTTTAGATATAGAGCATTTTTATTTTATATAATTATTTTTGTTTGGCAATAGAAACTTTAGACCCGACTTAAATAAAATAACGATGCAAACTCTGCTACTTATGTGCAGTACCTTTCGTAAAAGTAGTAGTAACACTTAAAGTGTCTTGTAAATATTCATTTTTTTGTGTAAATTATTAACATCCAAGTAAAAGATTCCATCGATTAAACTATTCGACATATTTAATTTTTTGAATTTATTTATCTTGAAATAACTTTTCTTTAACATTTTTTTGTACTTTTATAAAATTAATAATTAAAACTATAAACTATTATGAAGAAAATTACTTTATTATTTATGTTGGTTATAGCTACCAACATTAGTGCACAACAGATTTACACAAATGGAGGTTTGTCTACTGGTGCTACCTCAAAAAGTGGCATTGCTGCTCCGGCTGGTTACACTTGGAGTGAATGTCAAAATGACGTAGCAAGCACGACTGAATCCAATGGAACTGCTGGTGTTAGTGGCGTTTTTAATAACGCTGCAACTACCAATAATTTGCTAGCAGATAATTTTGTTGTTCCAGCAGGTGTAACCTGGAATACTACAAATTTTGAATTTTTTATTTACCAAACAGGAAGTACTGCAACAGCTGTTCCTTTTGATCAATTAAGAGTTCAAATATACAACGGAGATCCGTCTGCTGGAGGCATTGTCATTGCAGGAGATTTGACTACCAATGTTTTAAACGTTGCAAATAGTGGAGATGCCTTGATGTACAGATTATTTAATTCTGCTACACCAGCTCCTGGAACACCTACTGGTACAACTAGAAAAATATGGAAACTATCTGGTGATTTAGCAGCGATACTTCCTTCTGGGACGTATTGGGTTGTTTATCAAGCTCATGCTACAAATGATTTGGGAGGGTTTTTGCCTACCGTAACATTAGTAGGATCAAGAACTGTTGCGGGTTGGGATGCTAAGCAAAAAATTGCAGCAGGTGCTTTTCTAGCAATTGTTGACGCAGGTAGCCCAGTAACTGCTCCAGACGTCGCTCAAGATTTACCATTTAATATTAATGGTACTGTAACAATACCACCACCTGCAAACGATTTATGTGCTGGTGCAGTCTCTTTAACTGTTGGTGCTAACATTACAAGCTTTCCCTTAACAACAACAAATGTAAACGCCACAACTACTGCAGGATTAGTTGCAACTTGTCAGGCTAATACGGCCAATGATGTTTGGTTTTCTATAGTAGTTCCTGCTTCTGGAAGCGTTACTATCGAAACTCAAATTAGTGGAACTGCTGGCATGACTGATTCGGTACTTACAGCGCATACCGGTGCCTGTGCCACTTTAACGCAAATTGGTTGTGATGATGATGGTGGCCCAAATGGTGCAAATGCTTTAATGTCAAAATTATCATTAACTGGTCAAACGGCTGGTAGCACTATTTATTTAGCTTTATCAAGATATAGCTTGGGTACTGGAGTTGATGGCGCCTTTACAATATCTGCTTATGATGCATCACTCGCTAGTAACAGTTTTATATCTGAAAATTTTAATGCCTATCCAAATCCAGTTGTAGACGTTTTGAATTTATCCTATACACAAGAAATTTCTAAAGTTGAAGTGTATAATTTATTAGGACAACAAGTTGTAGCTAAAGTTTTGAATGCTAAACAATCGCAAGTTGATATGTCTGGATTAACATCTGGTACTTATATGGTGAAAGTGTATTCTAACGAACAAGAACAAGTAATAAAAATATTTAAAAAATAAATTTTATTATAACTAATTAAAAATTGTTAAAAACCCAACGTAAAAGTTGGGTTTTTTTTGTACTATTTTACAAGAATATTAAATAAATGATAGTGTTCTTTTCTGATGCATTTTTACAACAACAAATACGTAAATGAACAGACAAATTCAAACTATTTAGGCGCTTCTTAAACTTCAATAATATTATTATCAAATCTTTGATAAAATCATCCCGCTTTAAAAACTTCTTTTACGGTTTGCTCATAATTTTTAATACTTTTTGCTTTTCGAATATTTTTTTCAACTTTATGAGGATTACTAAAAGTTGCAGCAAAATACTCCCATAAATGATGCATTTTTATTAAAATATGGGTTGAGCCAGACAAAGATTGACTATAGCCTTCGTATAAAGTATTATGAAATTCTTCGAATACTTGTAGTTTGTTTTTTGGATGCTCTGCAGTATTATTTTTTATCATGCTTGGCAAAAACGGATCACTAATTAATCCTCTACCAATCATAAAATGGTTAATAGTTGGAAAACGTTCTTGCATTTCTTTATACTTTGCAACTGTTGTAATATCACCATTATAATACAGTTTGTGTTTGGCATTATCGACACATTTTTGAAAAGCTTCTAAATGAACACCACCTTTGTATAACTGTTTTCCTATACGAGCATGAATAGCAATATTTTTTATTGGAAATGTATCTAATATTGGTAAAACGTCCAATATTTCGGTAGTGGTGTCATAACCCAAACGCATTTTCATCGATACAATAATATCCGACTCGGAATGTACTTTGTCGAGAATTTGTCTAATTTTTTCAGAGTCGCTTATTAATCCTGAGCCCATACCGCATTTGGTAACCATCGGGTAGGGGCAACCCAAATTCCAATTTAATTCTTTGTAGCCCAATTCTTGAACATACTTTGCTACAAATAAAAACTCCTCAGCATTGTTTGTTATTATTTGAGGAATACATTCCAAACTCGAATTGTTTTCGGGCAATAAATCGCGTTCATAAGAAGATTTTATAATTAGTTTTCCGTTAAGACGAATATAAGGCGCATAAAAAGTATCTATCCCACCAAAGAATTTATTTTGAGCATTTCTAAACCTAAAATCTGTAAATCCTTGTAATGGCGAAGAAAGTAATGTAGTGTTCATGGAATATTATGTTGTACAAAAATATTACTTTTTATACATTTAGAATCTGTAAAAGCAATTTTTATTATTTTACAATTTAGGAAAATCTATACTTTATAAATTCAGATTACTAATAAAACTACTCTTTTTTAAACGCCTCCATCGCAGGAAGAGAATTGTTGTTAAAATCCCAAAGTGCTTGATTTTCCCAACTTGAACCATTCGTTGATTCAACTCCGCGAAAAGCCACCCATTCTGTTCCCCAATAGCAAAAACCAATGCCACTTGGAGTTTCTTTAACGAGATTTTTTATAGCAAGTAAAAAGTTTTTTTGACCCATGTTTGTTGCAGGAAAATTAGATATT
>JANOPO010000068.1:0-55794 GCA_031422015.1 Flavobacterium sp.
GGTAGATTCAACTAGCAAGTGCAATTTTATTTACAAATTTAAAAAATAAATTTTTAGGTTCTTCAAAATCTAAAGTTAATCTAGGTCTTCGGTTAATTTTATGTTGATATTCTTTAATGTTTTGTTTACTAACTGACTCAAAATAAGTTTTTTTAGGGATATATTGTCTAATTAATCCGTTTGTGTTTTCGTTCAAACCTCTTTCCCATGAAGAGTAAGGATGTGCAAAATAGAAGTCGCAATTCAATTTTTTAGCTATCTCTTGGTGTTCTGCAAACTCCGTTCCGTTATCGCTTGTAATTGTTTTGATACTATCTTTGTAAGGAAGCATAATATTGATCATTGATTGCGCTAATTCTTTGGCATTTTTCCCTTTTAATTTTTCCATAAATAGAAACTTTGTTTTTCTTTCAACGATAGTTATTATAGCACCTTTTCCCTCTGCACCAATGATTAGATCTACTTCATAGTGCCCAAATTCTTGATTTGTTAAGACAATTTGAGGACGCTTTTCGATAGATATTTTATCTTTGATTAATTCGTATTTTCCAGTTACAGGCCGGGCTCTGTGTTTTAGTTGATGCCTTAATTGCAGATACAGTTTGCCTCCATTTTTCTTGTCTAATCGAATATATTGATAAATTCTTTCCACACTTACAGTATTGATTTTGTGTTTGTTACAATATCCTACCATCTGTTCTGGCGACCATTGTTCTTGTGTTAATTTAAGATCAATAAAATCTTTTACTTGCTTTGTAAAGCGTCTGTTGCTTCCAAAGCGTTCTTTTCTATCAGCGGTGAATCCTTGCGCTTTTCTGGGATTATAACCTCCTTTTTTGAGCTTATTTCGCTCTAATTCTCTACTAATACAACTTTGTGATACACCGAGTTGTTCTGCAATATATTTTTGAGATTTATTACAATTAAGATATGTTGCTATTTCATATCTTTGACATTCACTTAAATGTTGATACTTCATTGTCTTTTGTTGTTATTAGACAAAGAAAAACATTTAATATTGAAGAGAGAAAGTTTAATTATTTTCTCTCTTTTTCATTTCGCTACGCTCCATTCAAAAGAGAGAAAATAATTAGTATAAATTGCACTTACTAATGGAATTTAACGTTATTTTCTTGAATTTGTAACCAAATATACACCAACAAAAATCAAAATTGCCGAAATAATTTTTATCCAACTTAGTTCATCTTTGCCCACGCTAATGGCAAAAATCGTAGCAAAAACTGGTTGTAGATAAATAAAAACAGCTACAGTTGTTGGTTTTAGTTCACGCATAGAAAGCAAGTTCAATAAATAGGTAAAAAAAGTTGAAAACAAAACTACAAAACCTATTTTCCAATAAATCTCGGTTGGAATTATTTGCCAATTAATAGCCGAAAATTCCTTCAAACCGAAAGGCAAAACCATCAAAAATCCAAACAAGTAAATCCATTTTACAAACGAAAAAGCATTGTATTTGTCCATTAATTTTCTGACGGTTATCAAATAAAATCCATAAGAAACCGCATTTACAAAAACAAGAAAATTACCCAAACTAGCATTAGTTGCATTGCCGATCGATTTGCCATATAAAATCAAAAATAGAGTTCCGATAAGTCCCAAAACAATCCCGAAAACTTTGCGTTTTTGCATTTTCCCCTTCATAATTATCGACGACAGAATCAAAACAATAATTGGAGTTGATACCATAATTACTGACGCCGAAATTGGTGAAGTATAACTCAATCCTTTAAAAAAAGTGAGCATATTTAGTGCCACACCAAAAAATGAACAAGCAATAATTCTGAGAAAATCCTGGCTTTCAATTTTCTCAGTTTTAACAAAAAACGAAACCATCCAAAACAAAATTGTTGCCGCAAAAACCCGCAGAACGATAAATCCGTAAGCGTTGATGTAGGTCGGCATTACGTCTTTGGCAATGGTAAATGTCAAACCGTATATTAAAGAAACGATTGTTGCGCCAATTAGCGCTAGATTTCTTTTAGACATTTGCGAACGCTTTGAAAACCTGCAGCATATTTTGTTGCGTGTTTCCAATATAAATTTTGCCTTTAATAATAAAAACTGGGCGACTCAAAAAAGTATAATGTTCTAGAATATATTTTTTATAATTGTCTTCAGTAAGCGATTTATTCTTCAAATCCATCGATTTATACAATTGTGCTTTTTTGCTAAAAAGGGCTTCATAACTTCCAGCAAGTTCTCGCATTTTTTCTAATTCTTCAATCGAAATCGGGTCTTGTTTAATGTCGTGAAAAGCCAAATTATGATTTTTTGGCAACGATTTGATGATTTTTCGACACGTGTCGCACGAAGCGAGATAAAATATTTTGTCCATCCTGCAAAGTAACTTTATTTAGATAACTTTATTTAGTAATTTTACGAAAAAACTCATCTATGGAAACTTCTTTGCGCATTTTCGAAAATAATCGAAACGTATTTTTACGATTATTAGAATCCTTTAATTTACAACAACTCAATAAAATTCCGGAAGGTTTTAGCAACAATATTATATGGAATATTGCTCATATAGTAGTAACGCAACAAATTTTGGTATACGAATTGTCGGGGTTGCCATTGCAAGTTTCTGAAACCATGAAAGAAATGTACAAAAATGGATCGAAACCAAGTACCATAATTACTCAAACGGAAGTTGATGAAATTAAAAAATTGCTTTTGTCGACTGTCGAAAAAACGAAAACTCATTTTATAACAGAAGGTTTCTTCAAAAATTATAACGAGTTTACGACAAAAAGTACAGGTTTTAGAATCGATTCTGCAAAAACAGCCTTAGAATTCAATAATTTTCATGAAGGAGTTCATCTCGGAATTATGTTGCAAATTAAGAAGTTTTTGTAACTTTATATTTCTATATAATTTCCATTAGAAATGCTACTGATAATTGCATCTACACTTTCTTTATACGATTTTGAAAATGGTATTTTTGTTATTGCATGTTTGATATAACACACAGCATTACCTGTATGAATTCGTGTTACATAATCAATATTTACTATGTAGCTGTTGTGAATTCTAACAAACGGCGATTTTAGTAGCGCCTCAAAATGTTTAAGTGTTTTAAAAGCAGTGATCATCTCACCATTAAATAAGTGTATATCAGTTGAGTTATTGTCGGCTTGGAGATAACAAATATTTATGGCTTCTATAAAGCGATAATCTCCATAAGATTTAACACAGATTATCAAAGGTTTTTCCGCTACGGGAACCATTTCTTTTACTATCTCTAGATTTTTTTTGTCCGAAACTTGTATATCATTATTTTGTTGTGAAGTAGTTTCTAAAGTACTTTCTGAGTTGTTAAAAATGATTTCGTTAGCAGTATCTTCGGTAAAAATTTCTTTATCGCTAGTCAAATCAGGATAAATAACTTCTTTTTTTATTTCGGAAATGTTTTCAAAAATTGAAAACGTATCTTGAGAAATTGCCGATTCTAAAATATCTACTGGTTGCGTTAATTTTGGCTCAACTACTGGGATCGTTTTATTAATTCGTAAGATTGATTTTCGCAGTTCATTAATGCCTAATGGTTTTGTATAATAATCTAAAACATCAAATTTTAAAGATTCAAATGCCAAATCTTTATACTTAGTAACTACAATAATTTTAGGAATTATGTTAAGATATCGATACAACTCATTAATAAATAGCAACGATAAGTTACTAGATTTGTCTGACGGATCGATTTCTAGAAAAATAATCTTGGGTTGGTGCTCCAAAATTACATTTATTCCGTCGCTATAATTAGATGCCGTCGCAACGCAAACAAAGTTTTCAAACCGAGAAGCAACTGCTTGGGTCTTTAATGTACTTTGCGCATCGTCATCAATAATGATATACGTTTGTTTCATAAAAATACTTTACTAATAGATTTGGCAAAGCATTAGTAGTAACAAAATATTTTGGGAATATTTTGTTGTTTGGTAGGTTTGGGGCTAACATTTTTCGCAAAATGTAAATGCTAAAGTATTCTTTTTATTTTTAACTAAAAAATGAATCTACTAGTAAATAGCACATTGTTAACAAATAATTAATTAATGTAAATTTCTTCGACGAACTACTTGTGTCAATCATATTTGCTGCTAATTTTCAAAATATTTATGAAAATTACTTACTATAATACACAAATTATATATATTTGGATGTCCAAAAAATAAAATATGCTTACCATCGAATTTTTATCTAGAGAAGAACTCACCGCTACATTTAGTGACGAGCAAAGTTGTATTAAACATTTAGAAAAACTTCGTTGGAACAATGAGATTATTAGTCCGTTTGATAAAAACTCAAAGATTTATACCTGCAAAGATAACAAGTTTAGATGCAGAAACTCGGGCAAATATTTTAACGTACGTACCAATACAATTTTTCATAATTCAAGAATACCGTTACAAAAATGGTTTATCGCAATTTGGATAATCTCTAACGGAAAACGAGGCGTTACTTCAGTTGCTCTTGGTCAAGAACTTAATATTACTCAAAAAACTGCTTGGTTTATGTTGCAACGCATTAGAAATTACCTTGATATTGGAAAAGGATTTGAAATCAAAAAGTCTAAAAATCGTGATAAAGCAATAAAAAGTAATAAAGAAGCAAAAATACTCCTTCCAAAATTCAAAAGCCAAGCAAAGGTGCTAACCAAAGTAGTTGAAGTTCCGGTTGAAACCGACAAAATGAAAATGTCGGATTGGCTATTATTGCTCAAAAAACACTAATCATGAGAGCCTTATTTGGATCGCCAACACAACTTCTTAAAATTAATTCGGTCGAATTGGAATGTTACTTTTTGGACAATAATTTGAGAGTGATTGGAAAAAAAAAACTCGATAAAATTTTAGGTTTTGACCCAAAACTCGAAAATTCCTTGCTTGATTTTCTAACTTTTATTTCGAAAAGCAGTCCAGTTTCTGATGAAATTTTTGATTTTATAAAAAATCCAATTTCTTTTTTATGTGTCATAGAAGACGAAACCGAAAAAGCAATTTTGGGATATAACGCTGCCGTATTGCTACCACTTTGCAATTGCATTATTAAAGCAAAATCGGCGGGATACATTTCTCTTAGTCAATTGAAAATTGCAAAAATTGTCGAAAAAATTTTGAAAGGATTAGAGTTAAAATATCTTATCAACTGTATTGATGAAGTTACAGGTTTTACTTTTTTTAAAGAAAATTCGAAAGTACAACTTCGCGATTATTTCTTGAAAACAAAAAACGATCCTGCGTTTGAATGGGTTGTTACTTTTACCGATGTTTTTTATGAAAATACATTTCTTTTTATAGAAAGTAACTGGCAGGACATGCGTAGTAATCCGAGCAAAATTGCCGATTTTATTTATATTGTTCTGTTTTTACGCATCGACGAAAAGATACTAACCGATTTGAGAACTCAAAGACCAAAACGCAGCTATGTAAACAAAAATGGTATTTTGCTGAATCGCGAACATCCAAAACTTCAAGATTATAACCAATCATTGCAAGCGCTGATAAAAGAATCGGGATATGTTCGCTCCGAGTTTATGCAGTTATTAATAAAAAATTATCCAAAAAACACGCTTCGAGAAAACCTGATTTTCGAAACTATTGAAGCAGAAAGTTTGACGCTTTTTAATGAAAAACTAAAAATTGGCTTAACGGTTAAGAAATGATTTTAGCAAAAAGCGCGATTTCATAATTTGAAATCGCGCTTTCTCATTTTGAAATATAATTGTTTTTACATTTTCAACAACCAATTTTTTATCGAAACTTCATTTTCAATAATCGTTTTCAGGTCAGAAATTTTTACTCGATCTTGTTTCATAGAATCTCTATGACGAATTGTTACGGTTTCATCTTCCAATGTTTGATGATCTACCGTAATACAAAACGGAGTTCCGAGCGCATCTTGTCGTCTGTAACGTCTTCCAACGGCGTCTTTTTCGTCGTAAGCAACGCTGAAATCCCATTTTAATTCTTCTATAATTTTGCGAGCAACTTCTGGCAAACCGTCTTTTTTTATTAAAGGTAAAACTGCTGCCTTTGTTGGCGCCAAAACGCTCGGCAATTGCAAAACGGTTCTAATTGAACCATCTTCTAAAGTTTGTTCTTTTAATGAATTAGAAAAAACCGCCAAAAACATTCTGTCCAAACCAACTGAAGTTTCTACAACATACGGTGTGTAATTTGCATTGGTTTCGGTATCAAAATATTGCAATTTCTTACCTGAAAATTGTTCGTGTGCTTTCAAATCGAAATCGGTTCTAGAGTGAATTCCTTCTAGTTCTTTAAATCCAAAAGGAAAATCAAACTCAATATCGGCAGCAGCATTTGCATAATGCGCCAGCTTTTCGTGATCGTGAAAACGGTAATTTTTCTTGCCCAATCCTAGTGATAAATGCCAATTAAGACGAGCAGTTTTCCAATACTCATACCACTTCATTTCTTCGCCTGGTTTTACAAAAAATTGCATTTCCATTTGTTCGAACTCACGCATTCTGAAAATAAATTGTCTTGCAACGATCTCATTTCTAAACGCTTTTCCGGTTTGAGCAATTCCGAACGGAATTTTCATTCGACCTGATTTTTGAACGTTTAAGAAATTTACAAAAATCCCTTGAGCTGTTTCTGGACGCAAGTACAAATCCATTGCCGATTCTGCAGAAGCACCCAATTTAGTGCCAAACATTAAGTTAAATTGTTTGACTTCCGTCCAATTGCGTGAACCCGATTCTGGACAAGCAATTTCTAATTCTTCGATTAATGCTTTTACGTCTTCAAGATTTTCGTCGCCTAAAGATTTTGCCATGCGAGCCAAAATTTCCTTCTTTTTAGAAAGATATTCAACAACTCTTGTGTTTGTTGAGACAAATTCATCTCTATTGAAAGCAGCACCAAAACGAACGGCTGCTTTTTCTATTTCTTTTTCGGCTTTTTGATTCAGTTTTTCGGCATAATCTTCGATTAAAACGTCGGCTCTGTATCTTTTTTTGCTGTCTTTATTATCGATCAACGGATCATTGAAGGCGTCAACATGTCCTGAAGCCTTCCAAGTTGTAGGATGCATCAATATTGCGGCGTCAAGCCCAACAATGTTTTCGTTCATTTGCACCATAGCTTTCCACCAATATTCGCGAATATTTTTTTTGAGTTCAACTCCATTTTGTGCATAATCATAAACCGCACTCAAACCATCGTATATTTCGCTTGACGGAAAAATAAATCCGTACTCTTTTGCATGCGAAACTACATTCTTAAATAAATCTTCTTGTTTTGCCATTTGGCAAAAATAAGAAAAGTGAATTTAAAAAACCCAATAGAAATGCAAATTGAATCAATGATTTTTATATTTTTATAAAAATTTAAATCAAATTAATGTTTCAAAACCTTGTCAATCTCTTTTTTCCGAAAGTTTGTGTGGGTTGCAAATCGTTTTTGTTGCAAAACGAAACCCCAATTTGTTCGTCTTGTCGTCATGAAATGCCACTTACAAATTTTCATTTAAATCCAAATAACGAAGCATTTCAGAAATTTTATGGACGCGTTTCTGTAGAATATGTTTCGGCTTTTTTATTTTTTCAGAAAAAAGGTATTGTTCAAGAATTGTTGCACAATCTCAAATATCGTGGTCATCAAGAAATAGGAACGTTGCTTGCCGCTTGGTATTTTGAAGATTTAAAATCGGTTGAAATTTTGCAAACTATTGACGAAATAATTCCTGTTCCGTTACACCAAAAAAGGAGTAGACAACGTGGTTATAATCAACTTACTACTTTTGGCGAAGCACTTTCGATACATTTAAAAAAGCCATACAACACTTCGATTATACAACGAAATATATACTCTGATACACAAGTTTTTAAAACTCTTTTGGGAAGAAATGAGTTAAAGCAAAATATTTTTGGGGTTACATTTTCTAAAAAAGAACATGGCAAACATTTTCTGATTATTGATGACATTCTTACTTCTGGCGCCACACTAGAAGCTTGCACTCGTGAAGTTCTCAAAATTCCTGGTGCGAAAGTCAGTATTGTTTGTATGGCGATATCGCATTGAAATTATATTTTTAAAAAAATTTCGATAGCCATAAATTTAATTGTTATTTTGTGAATTGAAAAATAAACAGATTTGAAAAATTTTCTTAAATTTCTTATATTAACGTTTTTGATTGCTAGTTGCGCAAAACGCGGCACTATAGATGGCGGTCGTAAAGATACTTTGGCTCCGATTTTAAAAACGAGTTTTCCGAAAAATTTGAGTACTAATTTTACTCAAAAAACAATAAAACTAACGTTTGACGAATATATAAAACTCAAAGATGTGAGCAAGCAATTAATTGTGTCGCCACCCATGAAATATGCGCCAGACATTAGCCCGACTACAGCGAGTAAATATATTGATATAAAAATCAAAGATACTTTGGCACCAAACACGACCTATAGTTTCAATTTTGGACAAAGTATTGAGGATAATAATGAAGGTAATCCTTACAAGCAATTTAAGTATGTTTTTTCGACGGGAACTTATATTGATTCGCTCAAATTGCGGGGCACTATTAAAGATGCAATTAACCAAAAAACCGATAATTTTGTTTCGGTAATGTTGTATGATGTTAATGATAAATATCCAGATTCAGTAGTTTACAAACAACCACCACGTTACATTACCAATACTTTGGATAGTTTGAAAACGTTTCAGTTGGAAAATCTGAAAGCTGGAAAATACTTGTTGGTTGCGCTTAAAGATGGCAATAAAAACAATAAATTCGACTCAAAAACAGAAAAAATTGGGTTTCATAAGCAGTATGTTACAATCCCAAACGATACGTTGTACGAGCTGGAATTGTTTAAAGAAAAACAATTTTATAAGACCAACAAACCAACGCAAGCTTCCGGAAATAAAGCGTTGATGGCTTTTGAAGGAAAAGCAAAAAATACCAAAATTGAAATTAAAAACGGCACAGAAATTATACCAAATATAGTATCTCGGTTTCCAGAAAAAGATTCGTTACAAATTTGGTTTAAGACCAATAAAATGGATTCGGTTTCGGTAAAAATAACAAACGAAAACTATATAGGAAACTATATTTTGAAACTCAAGAAACAGAAAAACGACACTTTGAGTTTTACGCCAAAACAATCAGGAGTTTTGCTATTGAGAGATAATTTTGTGTTGCGAAGTTCTATTCCATTATTGAAGATTGATGATTCGAAAATCACGATTCTCAATAAAGATTCTGTGGCAATGAAATTTACAAGTAGAAACGACGTTTATGAGCAAAATGTGGTTTTAGATTTCAAAAAAGAACCATTAGAAAAGTATAAAATTAAGATTTTGCCAGGCGCTTTTATTGATTTTTTCGAAAAACAAAATGATTCGTTGATTTATAAATTAGAAACCAAAAACACATCAGATTACGGAAATCTGAGAATAAAACTCGATAATGTTAAGCAATTGCCTGTAATTGTGGAACTTGTTGATAAAGAAGGAAAGGTTTTATATACAGAGTATGCTGAAAAATCGAATTTAGTAGAATTTAATTTGATTGAGCCAGCTTTGTTCTCACTTCGTGCCATTTATGACGAAAATAAAAATAAAGAATGGGATTCGGGTAATTTTCTTGAGAAACGCCAGTCGGAACAAGTTATTTATTATTCCAAACAAATTGATGTTCGGCAAAATTGGGATGTAGAACAGGTTTTTGATTTGAAGAAGTAAAAAATAAACGGCCCACATTTCTGCAAACCGCATGACATCTCTTATTTTTTTGTTTAAAGTCTAAAACTTAAGAATTCATTAAACTCTCAATCTCATCCACTTCAATCGGGATATTTTTCATTAAGTTGAAAGGTTCGCCTTTTTCTTGCACCACCACATCATCTTCCAAACGAATCCCAAAACCTTCGGCTGGAATATAAATTCCGGGCTCGACAGTGAAAACCATATTCGGTTTCATAGGTTCGTGCAACAAACCATAATCATGTGTATCCATACCCAAATGGTGTGATGTTCCGTGCATGAAATATTTTTTGTACGCAGGCCAATCCGGGTTTTCGTTTTGAATATCGGCTTTGTCTATAAGTCCTAAACCGAGCAATTCTGAAGTCATAATTTTGCCAACTTCTACATGATATTGTTTCCATAAGGTTCCGGGAGTTAGCATTTTTGTTGCTTCGTTTTTTACATTCAAAACCGCTTGGTACACCGCTTTTTGCCTGTCGGTAAATCGTCCAGAAACCGGAATCATTCGCGTCATATCGCTCGAATAATTGGCATATTCGGCACCAACATCAAGCAAAACTAAGTCGCCCGCTTTACATTGTTGATTATTTTCAATATAATGCAACACATTTGCACTATTTCCCGCTGCAATAATTGGCGTATAAGCAAATCCTTTAGAACGATTTCTTAGAAATTCATGCGCAAATTCTGCTTCGATTTCATATTCCATAACGTTTGGTTTAACAAACGATAACAAACGGCGATATCCTTTTTCGGTAATGTTACATGCGTTTTGAATCAAATCTAATTCTTCACTTTCTTTGATAGATCGAATGCGTTGCAAAATAGGATTTGATTTAGCCACTTGATGCGCAGGATAGTTTTCTTTACACCATTTTACAAATCGTGCTTCACGGGTTTCGGTTTCGATTACGGCACGATAATGCTCGTTGGTATTGATGTACATCGTCTCGGAATAGGCCATAACTTCTTTCAAAGTTTTATGAAAATCTTGCAACCAAATCACGGTTTTGATTCCCGAAACTTCAAACGCTCGGTCTTTGGTCAACTTTTCACCTTCCCAAACAGCAATCTGTTCGTTGGTTTCTTTCAGGAATAATATTTCTTTCAAATTTTCATAAGGTGCATCTGGAAAAAGCAACAAAATACTTTCTTCTTGATCCACACCCGATAAATAAAGAATGTCACGATGTTGTGCAAACGGCAAATGACTGTCGGCCGAAACGGGATACAAATCGTTCGAGTTGAAAACCGCAACACTATTTGGTTTCATTTGCGAAGTGAATTTCGCTCGGTTTTTGATGAAAAGCTGAGAATCTATTTGGTGGTATTTCATGATAAATAATTTTTATCAAAAATACAGAAACTATTTTCTTAAGTAGTTGCCAAATGGCGTTATTTTTTTCAGCCTAGGATTAAAATCATTTACGCGGATTATTCAACGCAAATATTTTTTTTTAATCTTTAAAAACTATGGTAAAAAAATTATAAAACATTTTTCCGAATTCGACTCATATGTCGAGAAGAAATCCCTAAAAAAGAAGCCAAATAATGCAAAGGAACTTCTTGTAATAATTTGGGCTCGGTTGCTAATAATTTTTGATAACGTTCTTCAGTAGTAAGTGTCAATAAATCAATACGATAATCATCAATCAAACATATTTGCTTTTCGATAAGATTATAGTAAAATTGATGAAAAGCAGTATTGTTTTCAATTAAATCTTTGAAAGTTTCCAAATTAACAACCCATAATTTACAATCGGCAATAGCTTTGATGCTTTTTCGAGATTGTTTTATGTTTAAGAAACTATCAAGTGATGAAGTTACGGAATTTCGCAACGCCAAATAGGTTGTTTTTTCTTCATCGTTTATAAGAATGGAATGTTGCAAAATGCCGCTTTCAACAAAACAGAAATCTTGGCAAACTTCATTTTCTTCTACAAAATAATCGTTTTTTCTAAGATGTAAAACTTTAAAACATGCAACCGCTTTTTCTGCTAAATAGTCAACATTTTCAATTTCTAAATCCAAAAATTGAATCATAAAATCTAATAAAGTATTATTTGAATCTTGAAGTTTCATCAAACAAAAATAGTAGATTTTTTTAATCTATCCATTTATAATATCGGGCACCGAGCAAATTCGGGCTGTCTTTTTCAATTTTCAATAAAATCCATTCGTTTTTTGGAGTTCGAATGCTTTGTTTTTGTTCAATTTTATGCAACTTTTCGTAGGTTTCAAAATCTATTTCAAAGCTTTTTTCCAATGTTTCAAAAAGAGATACTTTCGAAATTTGCGTTTTCCAATGGTCTTGAATTGTTCCTTCAAAAACTTTCGATTTGGAACCACTTCCGTAGGCTAAAAATCCAAATTTATGACCTGAAATATCTTTTTTCGAATCATAAAAATTACATAGAGTTGATAATAATCCCATAAAAATAGAGCCCGTATACAAATTTCCTATTAAGGAAGAAGCGATTTCGGCAGGTTGTAATTTTTCGGAAATAAATTGTTGGTAATCGCTGAATTTGCTAATTTCTTTCAATTTGCTTTGATATTCCAAAGCTGATTCTTCGCCCGAAATTATTTTGACAGAAGCATCCAAAGCATAAATTTCGGTCAACATTCTGCGACCTTGAAACGCATACGGCAAATGCATAATAATCGATGTCCATGAATTGTATAAATTTTCAGTAGTGTTTTTTATTTTTTTGAATTCAAAATACGCATTTCGAGTTCTATCCATATAACATTGGTTGGAATATTGCCCGTCAAAAATGGGTTGGCTTTTATGAATTTCGATTTCGACTTCAAGATTGTCAAACCAGGGTTCGTTGTTGCTATTTCCAGTGATTTCGGCTTTTGAAATGCTTCTGTAGGGTTTAAAAAAATCAAAAACACCTTTCGTACTTGTGGCCCAGTGGTTTTCGAACGCCATAATTTTTGGATTTGAAGTAATGAGCATCGCTAATGCGCCAGCGCCTTGTGTGTATTCTCCCGTGGAATTCAAATCGTATTTTGCCATATCAGTCGTTACAACAATTGCTTTTTTATTTGGATTTAATCGCACAAAATCAAAACAATTTTGCAATGCATCAACGCCGCCGATACAAGCAAAAGTAAAATCGACAACATCACAATTTTCTAATACATTTTCGCCAAATTTTTGTTCCATCAAAGCCACTAGAAATGACGAAATTGGTTTCGAACTGTCTATTGCGCTTTCGGTTCCTACATAAATTCGAGCAATTTCCGAAAAATTAATTTGGTTATCAACAAGCAGTTTTGTCAATGCATTTGCGCCGAAAACTACAACATCTTGATGCACGTCTGGCAATGTCATTTTAATTAGTCCTAAGCCTTTTTCAAGTTTTTCGGCCTCGATATTTCGGGCGTTTGCTAGTGTGTTTATCGGCAAATGTATTTTGGCTACATCAAAGGCAATGGCATCAATTCCTGTTTTCATTTCAATAGTTTTGAGACTGTAAAATTACATGGCTTTGCTTATAATTAATACTGTTTTAAACAAGAAAATAATTCAAAATTTGATTATTATGAATATCAAAAAAAGAAGTGGTAATAAGCAGTAATTTTTCAATAAAGGTTTTGAAACCAATCGAAATATAACTAAATTAGCAATGAATTTTAAATTGTCTAACGATGAGAAAAATCTACATAATACTTTTAGTTTTGTTTTTTCAATATGTAAAAAGTCAAAATAAGCAATCCTATCAAATTTTTGATAAAAACGGAAATAAAACTTCTTATGATAAATTACTAAAATCGTCATTGAAAAGTAAAGTAGTGTTGTTTGGTGAGTTGCATGACAACTCTGTTATTCATTGGTTAGAATTAGAACTCACCAAAGATTTGGTTGCCAAAACTGATGTTATTCTTGGAGGCGAAATGTTCGAAACCGATAACCAACGGCAGTTGGATAGTTATATGAAAGGACAGATAAATCAGAAGGTTTTTGACTCAATCGCACGACTTTGGCCCAATTACAAAACAGATTATAAACCAATTGTAGATTTTGCTAAAGAAAATAAAATTAAGTTTATAGCAACTAACATTCCTAGAAAATATGCTAGTTTGGTATTCAAAAAGGGATTGGAAGGATTAAATAATTTAACTTTTGACGAAAAAAAATTAATGGCAAGTTTGCCCATTGAATTTGATTTAAATCTGCCAGGTTATCAGGCAATGTTAGCGATGCAAGGCGGAAAAGCTGGTGACAAAATGCCAAAAGCGCAAGCCATCAAAGATGCGACTATGGCAAGTTTCATTATCAAAAACACCAATGACACTGCTGTGTTTTTACATTTTAACGGTACCTATCACAGTGAAAATTTCGAAGGCATTTATTGGTATTTGAAACTTCAAGATGCTGGAATGGCACTAGTAACTGTTGCAAATGTTGAGCAAGAAAATATTGAAAAATTAGAAAAAGAAAATGAAGGAAAAGCCGATTTTATAATTGTTATTGATAAGGACGTAATAAAAACATACTGAAACTGATTTAAAATCATTATAAATAGCAACTAAAACGTTGTAAATTATTTTAATTTGCTATATTTTTGTTCAATAAAAAATTTATTTAATTATTATGGCCGATTCTACCTTATTAAAGTCATCAGTTGCCAAAAAAGTGGCAATGGCGCTTTCGGGACTTTTCTTAATTTTGTTTTTAGCACAACACTGTTTTATTAATACAACTTCCCTTTTTGGTCCAACTACATTCAATATGATTTCTCATTTTATGGGGAACAATCCATTAGTTCAATTTATAATTCAGCCCATTTTAATCGTTGGCGTAGTTTTTCATTTTTGTATGGGATTTATTTTAGATTATAAAAACCGTTCTTCAAGACCAATAGGTTATGCAAAATATAATGGCGGCGCCAATGCTAGCTGGATGTCAAGAAACATGATTATTACTGGTTCGGTAGTTTTGGCATTTATCGGATTACATTTTTATGATTTTTGGTTTCCAGAAATGATGTACAAATATGTAGATGTATTGCCGCTTGATGAAGTTCGATATTACGAAGAATTACAACATAAATTTGTTAGTTTACCACGAACGATTATTTATTGCATTTCTTTCGGATTATTAGCGTTGCACTTGTGGCACGGTTTCAATTCATCTTTTCAATCGGTAGGATTCAATAATAAATATTCAAAATCATTAAAGACATTTGCTTATAGTTTTTCGGTAATTGTACCGTTGTTATTTGTTGTTATTGCATTAGTTCATCATTTTTCTCACGTAGAATAAAAAATTTATGAATTCAATTATTGAAAATAACAAATCATCAATAGACAAGCTTTGCCAAGAAAACAAAGTAGAAAAATTGTATGTTTTTGGTTCAGTTTTGAATGAAAATTTCAATGAAAATTCAGATATTGATTTCATCGTGGATATAAAAAATGATAATCCAAAATTATATACAGATAATTATTTTAACTTACAATTTGGTTTCGAAAAATTATTCAAAAGAGATATAGATTTACTGACATTAAATTCACTAAAAAATCCGTATTTCATCAAGAACGTGGAAAGAACAAGACAATTAATATATGGATGAATATGTTTTAAAATGTTTATTTGACATTAAAGAATGTGTCAATTCTATTGAAAGTTATCTTGGAGAAAAAAGAAATTTTGATGAATATAAGTCAAACAAACTTTTAAGAAGAGGGATTGAAAGAGAATTTGAAATAATTGGAGAGGCATTAAATCGAATAAATAAAGTTCAAAAACTTGAAATTCAGTTTTATCAAAGAATTATTAGTTTACGAAATAAAATAATTCATAGTTATGATAATATTGATGATGTTGTTATGTGGGAAATCGTAATAAACCATCTACCAATCTTAAAAATAGAAATAGAAAATTTACTTAACATATAAACTCAAGTTTATGGCATTAGATTCAAAAATTCCAAGCGGCGCCATTGCAGACAAATGGACAAATTATAAAAATCATATCAATCTGGTAAATCCAGCCAACAAACGTAATTTAGATATTATTGTTGTAGGAACTGGACTTGCTGGAGGTTCGGCGGCGGCAACGTTAGCAGAATTAGGTTATAATGTAAAAACTTTTTGCTTTCAAGATTCTCCTCGTCGTGCGCATTCCATTGCTGCACAAGGCGGAATCAATGCTGCAAAAAATTATCAAGGCGACGGAGATTCAACTTTCCGTTTGTTTTATGATACTGTTAAAGGTGGCGATTATCGCGCTCGCGAAGCTAATGTGCATCGTTTAGCAGAAGTTTCGACCAATATTATCGACCAATGTGTAGCACAAGGTGTACCATTTGCTCGTGAATACGGCGGATTACTTGACAATCGTTCGTTTGGAGGAACTTTGGTTTCTAGAACTTTTTATGCAAAAGGACAAACTGGTCAACAATTATTATTAGGTGCTTATTCGGCAATGAACCGCCAAATTGGTCGTGGAAAAATAAAATCGCACAACCGTCACGAAATGCTAGATTTAGTAATCGTGAATGGAAAAGCCCGTGGAATTATTGCTCGTGATATGATAACTGGAAAAATCGAACGTCATTCGGCACACGCAGTTGTTATTGCATCTGGCGGATACGGAAACGTATTTTTCTTATCAACAAACGCGATGGGTAGTAACGTAACTGCTGCTTGGAAAATCCACAAAAAAGGAGCATTTTTCGCAAATCCTTGCTACACACAAATTCACCCAACTTGTATTCCAGTTTCTGGCGATCACCAAGCAAAATTGACTTTAATGTCAGAATCTTTGCGTAACGATGGTCGTATTTGGGTTCCTGCAAAACAAGAAGATGCACAAGCCATTCGTGAAGGAAAAAAGAAACCTACTGAATTGAAAGAAGAAGACAGAGATTACTTTTTAGAGCGTCGTTATCCGGCATTTGGAAATTTAGTTCCAAGAGATATTGCATCTCGTGCTGCCAAAGAACGATGCGATGCAGGTTTTGGAATCAACAAAACTGGCGAAGCCGTTTATTTGGATTTTGCTGCTGCGATTATGCGTTACGGAAAAGATCAAGCACAAATAAAAGGTCAAGATTTAAATGATATAGCATTACTTCAGAAATTAGGAACTGAAGTTGTTGCCAATAAATATGGTAATTTGTTTCAAATGTACGAGAAAATTGTTGACGAAGATCCATATTCTACTCCAATGATGATTTACCCTGCGGTGCATTACACAATGGGCGGAACTTGGGTAGATTATAACTTACAGACTACAATTCCGGGCTGTTTTTCAATTGGAGAATCAAATTTTTCTGATCACGGAGCAAATAGATTGGGTGCTTCTGCATTGATGCAAGGTTTGGCTGATGGTTATTTTGTTTTACCATATACTATTGGAGATTATCTAGCACCAGACATCAAAATGGGAACAATCTCTACAGATTCTCCAGAATTTGATGCTGCTGAAGCCAACGTAAATGCTCAAATTGATGCATTAATGAACAATGGCGGTACAAAACCTGCAGATTATTTCCATAAGAAATTAGGAAAAATAATGTGGAACCAAGTTGGAATGGCTCGAAACGAAGCAGGATTGAAAGATGCTATGAAAGAAATTGCCGAAATTCGTGAAGATTTCTATAAAGATGTTCGTATACCGGGAACCCGAGACAGTTTTAATCCAGAATTGGCAAAAGCAATGCGAGTAGCCGATTTCTTGGAATTGGGTGAGCTTTTCGCAAAAGATGCGTTACATAGAAACGAATCTTGTGGCGGACATTTCCGCGAAGAATATCAAACCCCAGACGGAGAAGCACAACGTGATGACGAAAATTTCGCTTATGTTGCCGCTTGGGAATACAAAGGAAGTCCATCGGACGCAGTTTTGCATAAAGAAGATTTGAAATTCGAAAATGTGAAATTGGTGCAACGTTCTTACAAATAAAATTTGTTATTGGAATGGATATAACAATCTTACAATCTAAAATACACGAAATCCGAGGAAAAAAGGTTATATTAGATTTTGATTTAGCATTTCTTTACGAAGTTGAAACTAGAGTTTTAAATCAGTCTGTTAAAAGAAATATTGAGAGGTTTCCTAAGGATTTTATGTTTCAATTATAGAAAATTGAATTCGACAGCTTGATATCACAATTTGTGATATCAAGTTCTAAAGCTAATTATGGAGGAATTCGTAAATTACCATACGCTTTTACAGAACAAGGAGTTGCAATGTTGAGTGGACTATTAAAATCGAAAAGAGCAATTGACACCAATATTGCAATTATGCGAACATTTGTAGAAATTCGCAAAATTATATCATTTCAAAGTGAAATCTCACAACAAATGTTGTCATTTAAAAACGAACTCGAAGAACGATTAGGCGAACATGATGTTCAATTATTAGAGATTTACACAATAATGGAACAATATTTAGACAAAAAATCTGTTGAAAATAAAAAAATAATTGGTTTTAAACAGCAATAAATTAATACAGTATAATTTAAAAGAATGAAACTAAACCTAAAAATATGGCGTCAAGAAAACGCCAAAGCAACTGGAAAAATGGTTGATTATCAAGTAGATCATATCGAACCTGATATGTCTTTCTTGGAAATGTTAGATATTTTGAACGACCAATTAATCGAAAAAGGAAGCGATACCGTAGCATTTGACCATGATTGTCGCGAAGGAATTTGTGGTATGTGTTCACTATTTATCAATGGCGAAGCGCATGGTCCAGATAGATTGGTCACGACTTGCCAGCTGCATATGCGAAAGTTCAAAGATGGTGATACAATAACAATTGAGCCATTTAGAGCCAAAGCATTTCCAGTGATTAAAGATTTGGTTGTGGATCGTGGCGCATTTGACAGAATTCAGCAAGCAGGAGGATTTATTTCGGTCAATACTTCAGGTAATACAATCGATGCCAACACAATTCCGATTGACAAACACGATGCTGATCGCGCATTTGATGCAGCAACTTGCATTGGTTGTGGTGCTTGCGTGGCAACTTGTAAAAACGCATCTGCAATGTTGTTTGTATCGGCAAAAGTTTCTCAATTTGCACTTTTACCTCAAGGAAAAGTCGAAGCAACCGATAGAGTTATGAATATGGTTGCCCAAATGGATGCTGAAGGTTTCGGAAATTGTACCAATACTGGCGCTTGCGAAGTGGAATGTCCAAAAGGAATTTCACTAGATTATATTGCCCAAATGAATAGAGAATATTTATCGGCGAGTTTGAAAGCATAATTTTTTTAAATAAAAAGTAAAAAAACGCATTTCGATTGAGATGCGTTTTTTTTTGTGCTTATTTATTAAAAAAATCACGAATACTTGAATTATATAGCAACAAATTAAAAAGATTAAGAAGATTCCGTTAAAAAAATCTGTGATAATCTGTGTAATCTGTGGCATAAAAAATCTACTCCTTATTACTTTTAAAATTTGTGATAATTTGTGTAATTTGCGGTTAAAAAAACCACGAATTATATTACTACAAATTTAAAAGATTTCGTCAAAAAAATCTGTGATAATCTGTGAAATAAGTGGCTTAAAAATACTTACAATTAGATTGAAATATAAATTGACATTGTTCTTTTTTGAACCATTAAGAAATTAAGATTCATTAAGTTTTTGAAATTGAAAATGGAACGCGAATCTTGCGGATTTTCGCAGATTTTTTTTGAAATTGAATTTTGAAATTGAATTTTGAATTTGACTTTTTTATTTATTCTCTAATTTCTCTAAACGATTAATTATATTTTGAAGCAATGTTTTTTGTGATTGCACTTCTTTTTTTAGCGTGTCATTTTCGGTTTCTAACGATTTATTTTTATCATTCAATTCCTTGAAAGCATTGATCGATGCTACAAGAATAGAGTGCATATTAAAACTCAAATAACCATCATCATCGGTTTTTACTGCTTCAGGAAAAAGTGGTTGTACCTCTTGAGCGATAAAACCAGCAAACTCACTGTCTAATACTTCTTGTTCAAAGTTGCGTGTTCCTGTATTTTTATAGTTATAGCGCACAGGATTAAGCTGAATAATTTCGTTTAAACCTTTTGTGTACTTGCCATTAATATTTTTTAGGCGTTGGTCAGAAACTATAGTCCAAGTAGAAGTAGCCGGTTTTCTGCCTTCGTCTAAAGAAAGCTGGAATTGACCACCTGGTGCTGCGACTCCTATACCTACATCGCCCACATTGGTTATAAACATTCTACTGCTATTGCCTCCAGTACGAAACAGTAACGATTCGTTAACGTTGTTAAACAATACACCGCCTCGAATAGAACCTACATTAGACCCAAAAAGCAAACCCGTTTCGGCGGTACTTGGTGCCAAGAAATGTTGATAAACAGGACCATTACTCTCTAAAACAAAATCACTAGCGGCATTGGGCGTGCCACCACTCACACCCGTTGCAACGTGCAATCGTCTTGCTGGTGTAGAGGTACCAATACCTGTGTTTCCGTTTTTGAGGATAACAAGGGCATCACTTCGTTCTGCAGTATCTATAAAGCTATCATTATCAGCATCGATAGCATTACCTACAGCTAACAATCTATCACTAGCATTAGCAGTTCTGAACTGTGAAGCACCGTTTACGGATGTTGTGTAGTTTGTAGCTCCTATCCCAAAAACAGTTTCTCCATAACTTGGAGCGTCGTTAAAATAACCAAAAGCTGTAGATAAATCACCACTTGCAGTTGAAAATCTTCCAAAAGCAGTTGAAATAGGTCCACTAGCAATTGTATAAAGACCAAATGCAGTTGCTTGTAGCGCATTTGCTATTGTACTATAACCAAAAGCTGTTGAATGCAAGCCTATATTTATATCATCCCACTCTGATGCAAATGCCCTTCCAGCTCTAAAGGCAGCTTTTCTTGGATTCCATACCATTCTGGTTCCTATTCCAGTGGGAGCAACTGCTCCGATACCTGTAGTTCCTATACTCACAAAACCATCAGTACCATCAATCAAAACTGCACCAGCATCGGCGGTAATTGTTTTTCCTAGTCCTGCACCGCCAAAATCGTAGGCTTTGTCTAATGTTCCGCCACCTGCATTGGCTTGTGCCCACTCTTTAGTAACTACTGCTTTACCACTAGCGGCATCGATCATGGTGTTGGTTGTTGAGGGTAGAATTGTAAGACCACTTTTTAAAATGATGAGGGCGTCGCTTCTTTCAGCAAAATCTACGTTGTTATTATTATTTGCATCAATTGCATTACCAACAACGAATAATCTGTCAGTTGCATTTGCAGTTCTAAATTGTGTAGCACCGTTTAACGAAGTTGTATATTCAGTTGCTCCAATTCCTATAGTGGTTTCGCCGTAACTCGGTGTAGTGTTTTGGCTACCAAAGGCAGTTGCATTTTTTCCACTTGCTATTGTATTTAATCCAAAAGATGTTGAATTTTCGCCATTTGAAGTTGTATTCTTTCCAAAAGCTAAAGAATTGTCACCACTTGCCTCAGACTGAAAACCAAAAGCTGTGCTATGCTCTCCACTTGCAATTGTACTTTGACCAAAAGATGTAGATCTCCATCCACTTGCTATTGTATTTACACCAAAAGCAGTAGCTTGGAACGCGCCACTAGCTGTATTATTTAAGCCAAATGCAAATGAATCTATTCCAACATTTACATCTTCCCATTGAGTTCCGTAGGCACTACCAGCTCTAAAGGCACTTTTTCTAGGATTCCAAATCATTCTAGTACCAGGACCAGTGGGTACTGTAGCTCCAGTAAGTGCATAATTTACTCCACTAATTGGAACTGGACTAACTCCTGTACTCACAAAACCATCAGAGCCATTTATCAAAACAGCACCCGCATCGGCTGTGATGGTTTTTCCTAGTCCTGCTCCGCCAAAGTCGTAGGCTTGGTCGAGTGTGCCACCCGAACCCACTGCTGGTATTGACCAAGTAGCAAGTCCTGTAGCATCACTAGTCAAAACCCTTCCAGCGGCTTGTGTGCCATTTTCTAAACGCAAATTTCCTTGTATGTGTACTCTTTCAGTTGGGTTAGAAATTCCAATTCCTGTATTCCCGTTTTTGAGTATTACTAAAGCATCGCTTCTTTCAGCAGGGTCAACATTGTCATTGTTATTTGCGTCAATTGCATTACCAACAACTAATAATCTGTCGGTTGCGTTGGCTATTGTAAAATCTGAAGATCCATTTAAGGAAGGATTATAAGCAGTCGAACCAATCCCAAAAGTAGTTTCTCCATAGCTTCTGGCGAAATTATTTTTACCAAATGCCATTGAAGATTTAGCCAATGCAACAGTTGATTTTCCAATTGCAATAGCTTCTTCACCACTTGCTGTTGAACCTCCTATAGCAGTAGAAAAATCACCACTTGCAATTGAGTTATTACCCATTGCTGTAGATGTACCTCCGCTTGCAACAGAACTTAAACCAAATGCCGTTGAATTGAAGCCACTCGCCCTGTTACTATTACCAAAAGATGTAGAGTATAATCCAATATTTATATTGTCCCATTCTGTTCCCAAGACTCTTCCTGCTCTAAAAGCTGCTTTTGCTGGATTCCATAACATTCGTGTTCCAGCACCATCAGGAGCCAATACACCGCTTCCAAAAGTTCCTGTGCTCAACAAACCATCAGTACCATTTATTAAAACCGCACCAGCATCAGCGGTGATGGTTTTTCCTAGCCCTGCGCCACCAAAATCGTAGGCATTATCCAGTGTGCCACCAGTGCCTGCAACGGGTTTCCAAGCAGGTGTTCCTGTATTATCCCAATAATAAAAACCGGGTACATTAGCACTAACCGCTGTGGTTAAATAAACCATCATCCCTTGTTGTAAAGCTGTCGGGTTGGTTGCGGGGAAGGCGTTTATCTTGGGTATAATAATCCCATCAGTGTTTGTAGGTGTGGTTTCGTTACTCGATTTTATTTCGAGTTGGGCGTTGGGTGTTGTTGTGTTGATACCTACTTGGGCAGTTGCCAAAGTGATACAAAACAAGAAGCTAAGGGTTATAAGTGTTTTCATAATGTATTTATTTTTTTTCTAATGCAGCTAATCGTTCTAGAATAGATTGGTTGGTTGCTTGTTGTGATTGGAGTTTGTTTTTAAGCAACTGTATTTCTAATTCAAGGTTTAAATTTGCTTTTTCCATTTGTGCTGCTTTGTTATCCAATTGCTTATTTTTATCATTCAATTCCTTGAAAGCATTGATTGATGCAACTAGAATACTGTGCATATTAAAACTCAAATAACCATCGTCATCGGTTTTTACAGCATCTGGAAAAAGTGGTTGTACTTCTTGAGCTATAAAACCAGCAAATTCCGTATCTAATACTTCTTGTTCAAAGTTGCGTGTTCCTGTATTTTTATAGTGATAGCGCACCGGCTTAAGCTGAATGATTTCGTTTAAACCTTTAGTATAATTGCCATTAATATTTTTTAGGCGTTTGTCTGAAACTATATCCCATGTAGAAGTACCAGGTTTTCTGCCTTCGTCTAAAGATAGCTGGAATTGACCACCTGGTGCTGCGACGCCAATACCTACATCGCCTACATTAGTTATAAACATTCTGCTGCTATTGCCGCCTGTACGAAACAGCAAAGATTCGTTAACGTTGTTAAACAATACACCGCCTCGAATAGAACCAACATTAGACCCAAAAAGTAAACCCGTTTCGGCAGTACTTGGTGCTAAAAAATGTTGATAAATTGGTCCGCTACTCTCCAAAACAAAATCACTAGCGGCATTGGGCGTGCCACCACTAACACCCGTAGCAACGTGCAATCGTCTTGCTGGTGTAGAAGTACCAATACCTATATTGCCGTTTTTGAGGATAACAAGCGCATCGCTTCTCTCGGCTGTATCAACATTACCATTATTGTTGGTATCAATAGCATTACCAACTACCAATAATCTATCGTTAGCATTTGCGGTTCTGAATTGTGTAGCACCGTTTACCGATGTTGTGTAGGTTGTAGCTCCTATTCCTAAAACGGTTTCACCATAACTTGGAGCGGTGTTATGACGACCAAAAGCGGTTGAATTTATACCACTTGCGGTTGTGATGGACCCAAAAGCGGTTGAATTAGTATTGCTCGCATTGCTCGCTACACCAAATGCTATTGCAGTTTGTCCACTTGCGACTGAATTGTTTCCAAAAGCCGTTGCACCTATTCCACTTGCTGTTGTATTCGATCCAAAAGCAGTTGAATAAAATCCGCTAGCATCGTTAGCTATTCCAAAAGCCGTTGCAGCTTCTCCACTTGCTAATGTATTCCATCCAAAAGCAGTAGCTCTTGTCGCAGTGGCATCTGTATTAAATCCAAAAGCGGTTGAATTTATACCACTTGCGGTTGTTTCGTACCCAAAAGCAACAGAATTTGTTCCAATATTTACATCATCCCATTGAGTTGTTGAGGCACTTCCTGCTCTAAAAGCCGCTTTTCTTGGATTCCATACCATTCGTGTTCCAGCGCCAGCAGGAGCAAATACTCCGCTTCCAAAAGTTCCAGTGCTCACTAATCCATCCGTACCATTAATTAAAACCGCACCAGCATCGGCGGTGATGGTTTTTCCTAGTCCTGCACCTCCAAAATCGTAGGCATCATCTAATGTGCCGCTTGTGTTGGCTTGTACCCATTCTTTAGTAACCACTGCTTTGCCACTAGCGGCATCAATCATTGTGTTAGTAGTTGATGGTAGGGTTGTAAGACCGCTTTTTAGGATGATGAGGGCGTCGCTTCTTTCATCAAGATCTACGTTGTTATTATTATTTGCATCAATTGCATTACCAACAACCAATAATCTATCGATAGCATTTGCTGTCCTGTATTGAGTAGCGCCGTTTAGCGTGGGTGTGTAGCTCGTATTACCTATACCTGTCGCGATTTCGCCATAACTTGCAGCATTTGAGCTATTTCCAAAAGCTGTGGAAACATCACCACTGGAAGCGCTATATAAACCATAGGCAGTTGAATAATTTCCATTTGCATCTGTATTGTTTCCAAAAGATGTTGAATTTTCGCCATTTGCTTTTGTTAAAACACCAAAAGCAGTTGAAATAATTCCGTTTGCCTCTGTTAACACACCAAAAGCAGTAGAAGCTCCACCAGTAGCTTTTGTTCCTTCACCAAAAGCTATTGAGTAATTTCCAATATTTAAGTCATCCCAATAATTAGAAAAGGCTCTTCCCGCTCTGAAAGCTCCTTTTCTTGGATTCCAAAACATTTTTACACCCGTACCACTTGTAGCAATTGCGCCGTCACCAAGTATTCCAGTACTAACAAATCCATCGGTACCATTTATCAAAACCGCACCTGCATCGGCAGTAATGGTTTTGCCAAGACCTGCGCCTCCAAAGTCATAAGCTTGGTCAAGTGTGCCGCCACCAAGATTGGCTTGTACCCATTCTTTAGTAACTACAGCTTTTCCACTAGCGGCATCAATCATAGTGTTGGTTGTTGAGGGTAGGGTTGTAAGACCGCTTTTTAGGATGATGAGAGCATCTCTATTTTCTGATGAGTCTATAATCAAATTATTGTTAGCATCAATTGCATTTCCTACAACTAATAATCTATCTATAGTATTAGTGGTTCCAAATTGAGTTGTTCCATTTAGCGAAGGTGTATAAATTGTATTTCCCATTCCTAATGCCGTTTCTCCATAGCTTACGGCTGTAGTACTTCTTCCAAAAGCAGTAGCAACCGACCCACTTGATTCGCTACCATGACCAAATGCAGTTGACCGAAGTCCGCTTGCAGAGGTGATTTGCCCAAAAGCAGTAGCATTTTGTCCGCTTGCACTTGCTCCAGTCCCAAATGCGGTTGCATTGACCCCACCAGCCGTAGTACTGATTCCAAAAGCGGTCGAATTTGTTCCAGTAGCATTTGTATTACTACCAAACGCAGTAGATTCTGTTCCAACTGCATCAGTTGCAAACCCAAACGCAGTCGATCGAAGTCCACTTGCAATAGTAGAAACACCAAATGCTGTAGAGCGGCTTCCACTAGCCGTTGAAGACTCTCCAAAAGCGGTCGAAAATATACCACTTGCAACACTAAAAATTCCAAATGCGGTTGAAGTATCACCATTTGCAATAGTTCCATCACCAAAAGCAACAGAATTATCACCTATATTAAAATCATTCCATTCTGTTCCTGAGACACTTCCCACTCTAAAAGCCGCTTTTCTGGGATTCCAAAACATTTTTACGCCTGTGCCACTTGGAGCAATTGCACCACTACCAAGTGTTCCCGTACTAACAAATCCATCAGTACCATTAATTAAAACCGCACCAGCATCGGCAGTGATGGTTTTTCCAAGTCCTGCTCCGCCAAAATCGTAGGCGTTATCTAGTGTGCCACCGCCTGCATTGGCTTGTACCCATTCTTTGGTAACCAAAGCTTTACCACTTGCGGCATCAATCATCGTGTTGGTTGTTGATGGTAAAGTGGTAAGACCGTTTTTTAGGATAATCAGTGCATCGCTTCTTTCGGCTGGATCAACTGTGTTATTGTTATTATTATCTATCGCATTTCCAACGACTAATAATCTGTCAGTAGCATTTGCAGCTCCAAATTGGTTTATGCCATTCGCAGATAATGTATAAGTCGTTGCTCCTATACCCAAAGCGGTTTCGGCATAACTTGAAGCAGTATTTTGAGATCCGAAAGAACAAGAAACAGAGCCACTTGCTTCGGTTTGATAACCAAAAGTGGTAGACCTACTCCCACTCGCTGATGTTTCTCTTCCAAACGCAGTTGATGTATTTCCGTCTGCAACTGTTATAGATCCAAACGCGGTTGATGTATTTCCGCTTGCAAGTGTAAGAGAGCCGAAGGATGTAGAAATTTGACCATTTGCAGTTGTAAAAGCTCCAAAAGCTGTTGCAGTATTATTGTTTGCAGATGTATTTCTTCCAAAAGCAGTTGCTTCAAGACCACTCGCCCTGTTACTATTACCAAAAGATGTAGAGTATAATCCAATATTTATATTGTCCCACTGTATTCCAGAAACTGAACCCGCTCTAAAAGCTGCTTTTGCTGGATTCCATAACATTCGTGTTCCAGCACCATCAGGAGCCAATACACCGCTTCCAAAAGTTCCAGTACTTACCAATCCATCTGTACCATTAATTAAAACCGCACCAGCATCGGCGGTGACGGTTTTTCCTAGTCCAGCACCGCCAAAATCGTAGGCATTATCGAGTGTGCCACCAGTTCCTGCCACGGATTTCCAAGTAGGTGTACCTGTATTGTCCCAGTAATAAAAACCGGGTACATTAGCACCAACCGTTGTGGTTAAATAAACCATCATCCCTTGTTGTGTCGCTGTTGGGTTAGTGGCTGGAAAGGCGTTTATCTTGGGTATAATAATCCCGTCGGTATTGGTGGGTGTGGTTTCACTACTCGATTTTATTTCGAGTTGGGCGTTGGGTGTTGTAGTGTTGATACCTACTTGGGCATACAATGCGGTAGCAAATAAAAAGCAGATGAGGAATAATTTATTTTTCATACTAGAAATTTTAAATTAAAAGTGATTACACATTAATAAGCAATTTTATATGTAGGTGTAAAATTCCGTTATTCTCACTTTTTAAATCTCATACTTTTGGGGGATTTTTATAAGCATCCTTTTTGTAAATTTGCTTTATACATTTCTTACTTTATTATGTTTAAAAAAATCACTTTTTCCTGTTTTATTCTGTGCCATTGTTTGCTAAAAGCGCAAGATGCGCCTGTGGATCGTTATCAAGACAGCTTGCAAATTGTAATTAAACAAACAAAGGAGAAAACAGTTTTAAAGGAATCGTTGTTTTTGCTTGGAGAACATTTAGTGCAACGCAATCCTCAAAAAGCAGAGGAAATTGCTACTCGACTCCAAAAAGAATTTGATGTAAATAGAAATAATAACCAGAAAACAAGAAACAACTATATTTTAGCCGCCAGTTATCGATGGCAAGGTGATTATAAAACGGCTTTGTCTTTTTATAACGAAATTTACGCCACTTCCTTAAAAAATAGAGCACCCTTAGATATAGCAAAAAGTGCTAGTTTTATAGGTAACCTATATATGTTTAAAGGAAATAATGTATTGGCTCAAAAACATTTAATCGAAGCAGCTAACATTTATGAAAAGCAAGGCACAGCCGAAGACAAAGCAAAAATTAATAATGCGCTTGCCAGTTTTTATTTGAATTTAAACCAGTTTGAAAAAGGCGAAAAAGAGTATTTGAAATCGCTTGCTGCTTTTACAATTTTAAAAGATAGTGCTGGTTTGGCTAGTGTCAATGCCAATCTAGGTTACGTTTACACAGAACTTGGCAATTATAAAAAAGCTGCCTACCATCTACAGGAACAAAAAAAGTTGCTAAAAGTATTTCCTACCAATAGAGAACTAGGGTTTCATCACGATTTTTTGGGGATTTTAAGACAAAAAGAAGGACGGTTGCAAGAAGCTTATCAGGAGCATTTAACCGCCTTAAAAATCAGAGAAAAATTGAGTAGTACCTATAACTTATGCGAGTCTAAACTCAATATGGGAAAGGTTTTGATAAAAATGAATAAACTAGAAGAAGCTGTTTTGCAACTACAAGACATTTTTAACTATACCGAACACGAATCGCTAAATCAGCAACAATCGGCCTACCAACTTCTAGCTGAGGCTAATGAAAAAATGGGAAAAAGCCAGCTTGCTTTACTTCATTATAAAAACTTTAAACGGGTGAGCGATTCTATTTATTCTGAAGCATCGTCGGAAACTATTGCCGAAAAAGAAGCGCAATACAATGAACAAAAAAAGGATTCTGAAATTCAATTATTAAATAAAGAAAAAGAAATTTCGGAAGCCAAGCTGTATCGTTCTAAAATTAATTTATTTATTAGTCTATTCGGAATAGCATTTTTATTACTGGCATCTTTTGGATTGTATAAAATGTATACTAAAATAAAACATAAAAATACCATCATAGAAAAATCGCTGAAAGATCGGGAACTATTGGTACACGAAACCCATCATCGGGTAAAAAACAATTTGCAAATGATTTCTAGTTTGCTCAACTTGCAATCTAAATATGTTACTGATAAAGTAGCCCTTGAAGCACTACAAGATGGAAGAAGTCGAGTAGAATCGATGGCTATTTTACATAAAAATTTGTATGCTGGCGAGCAACTTACGGAAGTAAATATTCAGGATTATTTCGAAAATTTGGTCACTAGTATATCCAATACCTATACAAAAACCGATCAAGTAACAAAAGTGACTATTGATGCGCATGCTATTTATATGGATTTAGAAAAGGTAATTCCTATAAGTTTTATTGTAAATGAACTGATAACCAATTCTTTAAAACACGCTTTGTTGAATGTTCCTGACAGATTGTTGAAAATAAATGTTTCAATGACGCAAACCAACACGGATTATTTGCTAACGGTGCAAGACAACGGAAGTGGCTATACTGAAATTTCGAAAAGTAAAAAAGAGGAAACTTTTGGTCAACGATTGATAGCCATGTTTACACAAAAACTAAACGCAAAAGTTGCCTCAGATTTTACAAATGGTACCAAATTTCAGTTTACAATTCCTAAAGAACTAGTGTAATAATTCATTTAAAAAAGCAATAGTTTCGGATCGTGTATGTGTGTCCAATTTTTCAAAAATGTTTTTAATATGTGTTTTTATGGTATTGACACTTACAAAATGTTTGTCGGCTAATTGTTGATTGTTTTTGCCTTCATATAAATCTTTGAGCACTTCGAATTCTTTTTGCGTAAGTTCGTTTTTTATTAATTTATTGATATTGATTTTGTTAAGATCAATTTGAATATGGAATTTGGAATAATTAAACGTGGCAATTTCAATAGTAGAAAAGAGTTCTTGCTCCGTAAATGGCTTTACAATATATCCCATTGGAGTTGTGTGCTTGGCTTTGTTTAAAATTTCGGGACTTGAATAGGCTGTTAAATAAATAAAAGGCAATCTCATTTGGGTATTTATATATTCAGCTATTTCAAAACCTTCATAATTACCACTTAAATTGATGTCGAGTAAAACCAAATCCGGTTTTTTAGAAACAATTAGTTGCATTGCTTCTCTTTTATTATAAGCAATTCCAACTGTAGAATAATTCACATTAGATAACATTTCTTTGATATCTTCGGCAATTATTGCATCGTCTTCAACAATTAAAACACGAATGGTAGACATTTGAATTTTTATTAATTGTTAAAATTACAAAAAATAATTTTATTCCTAGAATGGAAAGATTGAATTTATAAAATTCAAATGGAAACCCAACTACAATTTTAAAATTATCAATTGGTATCATGCTACTAAAGTTAAATTTAGAATTAAAAAAACACTTTCAATTTGATTTGGGATTTTATTAAGCTCTTTTCTTATATTTGAGTTCTAAAAACTATAAATGAATTTAGAAATAGCCAAAAACATTTTTAACTTTTTGATGATTGCTGGGATTATTCTCGGCCTGTTTTTTATTACTACAACTCGGCTTTCTAAACGTGGCAAACACAAATCGGTACGGTATTTACTATTTGTAATTTTGTTTTTGACGCTCAATAATTTGCAAATTGTTATCATCGATAGCGGCTTGTTTTACTTTAATTCTTTTGTTAGAAATTTATTAATTCCTTGGTATTTGCTCATTCTTCCATGTTTTCATACTTTTTTGAGGTGTTATCTAAAAATTGAAGAAAAAATATTTTCGTTTGTCCCGATAACCCTTTTTCTTTTTCTAACAGAAATAGCCATTCGTATTGGGATGGTTCCTTTATACTTTCATAAAAATCAAAGTTATGTGGTAGCCCGATATTCGCAAATTGAAGAAATTATAAATGCTTTGTTTACTCTTTTTATTTATGCAAAAGCTTTTTTGCTACTTTTTCGATATTCTAATTTGTACCAAGATATATTAAGTTATGACAATATAAAATGGCTCAAAATTTTTATGGCATTGGGCGCTTTGGTCTTGTTATTATGGCTCACAGCAATTGCATCAAATATTAGTAAAGTTCTAGATCCTCAAATATATATTTATTATCCGATGCGTTTGAGTTGCTCGATAATTTTGTACTGGATTGGTTATCAGGGCTTTTTTAATTATAACATTCTTACGCAACGCATCGAACTTCGCAAGGATTTAGCTAACGAAGAAAATGACAAAAAAAAGGTGCCAAAAACAGAAAATCTGTTAGAAATAGACGCTAAAGAAAACCAATATTTGATTATTAAAAATCATATTGAAAACAACAATCGCTATCTTGATGTTAGTTTTAGTTTGGATATTTTGGCTTCCGAAATCAAAATGAGTACTACAAAAGTGTCCAATAGTATAAACAATCATTCCGAATATAATTTTTCGGACTATATAAATCAATTGCGAATAGAAAAAGCAAAAACTATTTTGGTCGACACAAAATATGAAGATTACAATATTGAAGCTATTGGTTTTGAATGCGGATTTAACTCGAAATCAACATTTTATGCTGCTTTCAAGAAGTTTGCAAACACAACGCCTATGGAATTTAAGAAAGAAAATCGTTGATTTTTTTGTCCGAAATTTTACAAATTTGTCCGAGATTTTACACGTTGTATAATTTCGGACATTTGTATTTATTGATTTTTATACTTTTGGAATAACATAAACCCAATGTTATGAAAAAATTGCTTTTTTTACTTTTCCCAATTATTGTCAATAGTCAGATTGGTTATAAAGCCATATCAAATTTGGTAAATGCAAACGAAAAAGCAAATACAATCGATATCGGTTTCAATTATGAATTCAAAAACCAACAAGTGCAATTAATGTATAATTTCACAAGTAATTATTTTGCATTTGGAACTTATAATATCAAAAAATCAACAGATACTTATTATTCGTTATTTGGCGGCGAAAGAAAGGTAGATAATAACAATTTAGGATATAGTGTTGGTGTTGGAAAACAAAAAATTGTAAACCTTAGAAATTTCAAAAACACCGAATTATTACTTGGAATTGAATCACAAAAATTTGAAACTAAAGAATATTCTGCAAGTTATAAATCCGAAGAAAAAGACATTCTAAAACAAAATTTTTATAAGATTTTTGCTCAATTCAACATGATGAAAAACCGAACAAATTATGATTATGGTTATTCTTTTAAGCTGTCCTATTTTAAAATAACAAGTTATAACTTTAAAGAAAGAGGGAATTATTCTGATGGTTTGGAAAAAGATTTTACAGGAAAATCTACTTTAATGATTGATCCAACAATAAATTTTAATTACAAATTATTAAAAAATAAAAACCTATTACTAACATCTCAAGTTGGATTTTCGAGTATGCTGTGGCCAATTCGCAACTATAAAAGTCTAACGGGAAGTACTGGTTTAACTTCGTCGTCAAAAGAGTCAAAGTTTTATTTTAGTCCAATTCTAAAACTAGGAATTCAATATAGAATTAATCTTAAAAATTCAAAATGATGAAAAAGCTTTTATCTTTTATTTTAATTTTAGTTTCAATGGCAACTTTCGCACAAGAAAAAGGAATATATTTAGTAAATAAAAAAAACAACGATTCTATTTTTTTGAAAGAAAACAAAAGAATAAAAATTGTAACTTTAGAAGGAAAAACCTTGAGAGGAAAATTTACAATCAGCGATTCGACTTCAATAACTATAAAAGGCGATACAATAGCACTTGACGCAGTAATAAAAATTAGAAGAGCATCTATGTTTCATGCTATTGCTGATCCTGTATCGATTTTTTTAGGTTCCGTTTTATTAATTGGTGGTTTTGCAGGATTGTATTCGGATGGTTTAGCAGGTTTATTCGCATTAACGATGCTGCCTTCAGGATTTATCATGACCTTAGTACCAACTATAACCAACAACCATATTCCTTCAAAATGGGAATATTATATAGAAAATTAAAAATATGAAAAAAGTAATAACAGCACTTTTATTAGCACCATTATCATTCTTTTCGCAAGAAAATTTGAAAGATGAAAAAAAGATGAAAGTAAATCCAATAATTTATGCCGATCTTATTTTGGGACCATCAACAGAAATCGGCGGTACGGGGACTTTTTTTATTGGTGGGGAGCTTAATTATCAAGTCAAAAAAGATTTATTTTCAATTAGATATATCGAAAATGCCGATTTGAAAACGACTTGGTTTTTTTTCATACCAATATTGATACAACGATCTAAAAATAATGAAACCGCATTATTGTATGGAAAAAGATTTATTGATGATAATAAATCATACAGTTTTTCAGGCGGAATATCACACAACAAATACACAAATTATAATTACGAATACAACTCGTTATTGGCAGATATACCTTCTGCTCAATTACCATCAACATCTGAAACTTATTTTGGCTTTCCGTTTGAAGGCGAAATTAGGTGGTTCAATGCTGAAAAAAGACGCTTTAGAGTTTTTTATGGAATAATTCCAATTGGCAAAAAAACAAGTTTCTGCAGAAGTTTTGGATTCAAATTAGTGGGTAACTTATCCAAACGAAGTTATATCGGAATCGGATTAGTTTTTGGACTTGGATTACACAAACAATATTAAAAACTAAAACTATGAAAAACTTCCTTAATCAATTTTCATATAAACCAAAAACTATACAAAAAGTAAAAACCAATACGTATATTCTCCAAGAATCAATTCAAAAAATTAATATAAACTGGAATGATTTTTCGGTATCTATTTCCGGAGAATTGACATTTGAAAAAATAAATTTCTTTTGTAAAAAATTAATAAATCCAGAGTTTGAAATGTTTTAAAAAAAGCTAATTTTGAAGTATGAAAATCGTACTAATACAATCCGATATTTATTGGGAAAATCCATCTAAAAACCAAAAACATTTCGAGCAAAAAATCAATTCGATTTCCGAAAAAGCAGATTTGATAGTTTTGCCCGAAATGTTTACTTCAGGTTTTACCATGAATCCAGAAATTGTTGCAGAAACGATGAATGGTAAAACAATTATCTTGCTACAAACATTAGCAAAAGTAAAAGATTGCGCCATAACTGGAAGTTTAATAATTGCAGATACTAATAATTTCTATAACCGCATGGTTTTTGTTTTTCCTAACGGTAAAATCGAATTTTACGACAAAAAACACTTGTTTACTTTAGCTGGAGAAGACAAAGTCTATACTTCTGGAACTCAAAAAAAAATTATCGAATTCAGAGATTTCAGGTTTTGTTTGCAAATATGTTATGATTTGCGTTTTCCAACATTTGCCAGAAATAAAGAAGATTATGATGTGCTAATTTATATTGCTAATTGGCCTAAAACACGAATTAATGCATGGGATATATTACTAAAAGCACGAGCTGTCGAAAACATGTGCTATACAATTGGCGTAAATAGAATTGGAAATGACAACAATAACCTCGTATATGTCGGTCATTCACAAGTTGTTGATTTTCTGGGCAATATTCTTTTTGAACCTCAAGAAACCGAAGGATTTTTTATTGCAAATCTTAACAAATCATCAATGCTAGAAACCCGATTTAAATTGGGTTTCCTGAACGATAGAGATTAATTCTGTACTCATTAAAAATCTTATAATTTCAATTTAATATCTATTCTATTTCCGATACTCGTAATGTATTTACCATTCCTTTATCAGTAACTGGCATTGCAGCAAGGTTGATCAGGAAATCACCTTTATCTACAAACCCTTTTATGCGAGCAATTTCGTTAACATCTATAACAGTGTCATCTGTGCTTACAAACTTGTCATAATAAAAAGATTTTACGCCCCAAAGCAAGTTTAACTGTGTTAAAATACGTTTGTTTGATGTAAAGACTAAAATATGAGCAGATGGTCGCCATGCAGAAATCTGAAATGCTGTATAACCACTATTTGTTAAAGTACAAATTGCTTTAGCTTTAATATAATTGGCCATCATAGCCGCGTGATGACATATTGATTTTGTTACAAACCTATTGGTACGCACTTGTGGCGTGTTTTGTGGCACTTGAATCAATGGAGAATCCTCAACTGCTTCAATAATTTGAGTCATTTGTTGGATAACTTGAACAGGATAACTGCCAACTGATGTTTCGCCCGAAAGCATTACCGCGTCGGCACCGTCCATAACTGAATTGGCTACGTCATTTACTTCCGCACGAGTAGGCGTGAGGCTTGTAATCATAGTTTCCATCATTTGTGTGGCTACAATTACAGGAATTCTTGCCGTTTTGGCTCGATGAATTAATTTTTTTTGAATTAATGGCACTTCATGTGCCGGAATTTCAACACCAAGATCGCCACGAGCTACCATCAAACCATCGCAATAGGCAACAATTTTATCAATATTTTCAACGCCTTCTGGTTTTTCTATTTTAGCTATAATCGGAATTTTATGATCTGAATGTTTCGAGATTAATTCTTGTAATTCCATCAAATCTTCGGCAGTTCGCACAAACGAAAGTGCAATCCAATCTACTTTCATTTCAATTGCAAAAATGGCATCTTTAATATCTTTTTTGGTCAAAGCCGGGAGCGAAACCCTTGTATTTGGGAGATTAACTCCTTTTTTTGATTTTAATGGGCCACCTTGAATTACTTTACAAACAACTTCCGTCGTTCCGTTTGTAGAAATGGCTTCAAACATCAATTTTCCGTCGTCAAGCAATATTTTTTCTCCAGGATTTACATCACTCGGAAATGCTTTATAGTTCATATAAACGCGATCGGCAGTTCCAGGAACATCCTCGGCAGTTTGAAACGTAATGATATCGCCTGGATTTACTACAACATCTTCTTTCATCACACCAACACGAAGTTTTGGTCCTTGTAAATCGCCAAGAATGGCAGTGGTGTATCCAAATTCGTCATTCAAACCACGAATTAAATCTATTTTGGCTTTCACATCATCATAATCGGCGTGCGAAAAATTGACTCTAAAAACGTTGACACCAGCATCTATCATTTCTTTAAGCACTTCTTTGGTGCTGCAGGCTGGTCCGAGTGTGGCTACAATTTTAGTCTTTTTGTTTGTTGGCATTGTATTTAAAAAATTAAATTATTTTTTGATTTTATAGTTGCAACGTCAAGCCGATAAACCGTAATAACTCGATCTATCTTGTTGATTGTTTTTATAATAGTATTTGTATTGAGTTCAGAATTTTGAATTTTAAGGATAAAATTTACTTTCTTAAATTCGGGAAGCAAATACACGTTAGTAGTAACTTCATGGCTGGTGTTTTCAAATAGATTTTTATCAGCATATTTCTTTAGAATGACGACTTCGTTTTTATTTTGAATCAAATCCCAAAAAAGATAATTGTCAGGATTTTCAAAACTAAATCTCGAAAAATAAGCTTCTCCTTCTTTTATCGAAATCACAATTTCTTTCTTATTTTTGCTTAAAAGCACGTCTAATTTCTGATTGATAAAATACGCCAAACGATAATCTTCCAAAGTAGCATGTATGGCAATAAGCTCATAATCAACGTCTTCATCAACTTCAATTTGTAATTTATGAACCATCATTTATTCCAAATTTAGTTGTAAATATAGTATATCTTATTTAGAAAAAACCGCAACAAATTCAATTTTTGCTGTATTTTTCTACGAAAACGATATAGTTTTTGTGGTATTTGTATTTTTTTGAGTCAATTTTATCCTGAAATGTAAAACAGGAAGTTTTATTAGGAGCAAATCGCTTGGGCTTTTTCGACGAGTGCATCTCCTGCTGTGCGCTTCAATCTTTTGCCTCAAAAAAATGAGCCAAAAGGATTTCCACTTCCATCAGGGCTAGACTATTTTCTTTAAACAAGATTAAAAAAAGGTTTTCAATGATTTAAAAATAAAAAAAATGATCGTTCAGATATACAGTTTCCTATTAGCGATTGCACTCTAAGTTATAAATTTGATATCATGATTGCATACTAAAGAATTGCTTATGCATTTTCAATAGTAACTCCGTTTTTTTTTACTGAATTATACTGCTAATTTAGGAACCTGATTAAATGAAAAAGAGGAGATTTCTGTTTGATTTTTGGCATGCTCGATTGTCATAGAAACAACTTTACCGTTAGCATCAAGTTCCAATAATGTATTTTCATTAATATCTTTAGTTTCAACAATTTCATTATTGTTGAAATAAACTAAAAGTGTATCTGTATCTTCAAAATAGGTAATTTTCATAAATTAAATTTTAAAATTTCTATCAAAAAAAGCATTGTGAATGGTTTCTTTATCTTCCAAAATGATAATTCTCAAATATTTTTGCACTTCTTCAATATAAGCCCAACGTTTTATTCTTCCATCAGTTTGGATTATATCCAAAATGGAATTACAATAAACAAATTCTATCCATTCTATTTTTATATCTTTTCTGTCATCTCTTTCACGAGTTGCTAAAAAATACTGAGTGAACTTCATTGGTTTTAATTTTCTAATCCAAAAATAGTTATTTTTTTTAATGTAAATGTTATTGTGATGTATATTAAATCATCTTTTATATCCCAACCGCTCAGTTATACTACAATTTCCTATTTACGATAGCGCTGATTTGCAATCCGTGTCCAATATAACTGGGAAACTAGAATTGTTTTTAGGACAATATTTAAAAAATAATAATGTAATATACTTTTTTTAATCTCTTAGTGAGCACGGATTGCAAATCAGCGCTATCGTTCACTAGAATGTTTTGTTATATCCGAGCGATCGGGTATTATATATGCTTTTTAATTTTTTTTACATAATGTTTGCTAACAATACTCAAAGTAGGGAAGCTTTGTTCAACGTGCCTCAAGATTCATGTCAACACTTTGCTTAGCATTTTTTTGAAGTCCTTAATATTAGATTAAAACTTAAAATCAAATTTAGTCTTTTACAAACTTACTTTTTAATGTTTTAGAGTCAGTGGTTATATTAATCATATAAACCCCTTTTTTAAAATTTGTTAAATCAATTTGATTATTATTTTTAGAAACTAGGACTAATTGACCAATATTGTTATATACATTAACAATATTTTCACTTAAATTTATATTGGATACAAAATATAAATTATCTTTAGCAGGATTTGGAAATAAAACAATTTGTTCCTCCAAATGAAATAAATCAATATCTAAATTACAACTTGTATTGACATTACAATTTGTATATCCATAATCTTCTACTTTATTTTGGATACTATTTAAGTTAAAATCATCAACACAAATAGATTGTAAATTGGGGCAATTTGAAAAATCCATATTAAATAAATTTGTAAAGCTAAATGTATCTCCACATTTCATATTTAACGAAATTAATGGGTTGTTATTTGCTTTTAAACTCCCAAAATTTGACATATTAGAAATATTCAAATTAGTTAACTGATTATGGCTACAATATAAAGATCTCAAATCAAGTTGATTACTTAAGTCGATCGTTTCAATATTATTATAATAACAAACTAAAAAACTCAAATTAATTAAACCGCTTATATCTAAATCAGTTATATTATTAAGATCACAGCCTAAATGAATAATGTTAGGATTACTATTTGCATTAACGTTTGGTAAATTATTACTTCCATACCAAAAAGTTCTCAAATTTGTTAGTCCATTAATGTTTAAAAAACTTATATCATTTCTATCACATCTAAAATGTTCAAGATTTGTTAAGGCTGATACGTCAAGTGATGTTATTAAATTATCAGCACAATTTAAATCAATTAAATTTGTAAAATACTCAATACCAGATAAATTGGTAATAGTTGCATTTTGAACAGTAAGGCGATAAACAGCTAGTGCTTCATAAATTTCAATTTCGGAATTATTATTCGAATCTATCGCCATATTTTCTCCACTGCTATTACTAGCTATGAAATAAGTTGGGCCTTCGTTTGAAGTAGATTGTAATAATCTGTTTTTAAAGTTTAAATCAGTAAAATTAATTACTTGAGAATTCATACTTTGCAAAACAAAAATGGTAAATATTATCGTAAAAGTTCTTTTCATCTTTTAATAGATTTTGAGTTGTTTATTTATAACTTATTTTATAACACATTGATATTAAATCTTTTGCGCGCTCATTATTCTTACAATTAGTGGGTTAAAAATGTTTCCTTATATATTGTCCTAATAACCCGATCGCTCGGATATGAAGCATTTCCTAACAAATTTAGTGATTTGGTTCGAATCATTTCCCATCAATTTTTTCTTGAAATGCAAAATAAGCCCGTTGCGACGCTTTTTCTTCGGCTTTCTTTTTGGAAGTGGCTCGTGCTTTGGCAATTACTTTGTCGTCAATACTCAATTTTACACCAAACAAACGCTCGCCACCAATGCCATTATCTTCAAAAATATCATAATGAAAATATCTTTTTTCTTTCTGGCACCACTCAATAAGCAGGCTTTTGTAACTGGTAACTTTTCCTTCTAATCTTGGGATATCTACATAAGGTTCGACTACTCGTTTGTGAATAAATTTTTCGCAAACCAAATAACCTTGGTCTAAATAGATAGCGCCAACCAATGCTTCAAAAAGATTGCCGTGAATGTTGTCTCCAAAGTGATTGGGGTTGACTTTACTTTCTACATACTTTATAAGGTGTAAATCTTTTCCGAGTTCGTTCAGATGGTCTCGACTTACAATCTTGGAGCGCATTTTGGTAAGATACCCTTCGTCGCCTGTTGGTACTTCTTTAAATAAATGCGCAGCAATGACTGAACTCAACATCGAATCTCCCAAAAATTCTAGCCGTTCGTAGCTTATTGGATTGCCGTCTTCGTCAACTTTATTTATTGATCTGTGTGTGAAGGCTTTCTCAAAATTTTCAATTTTTTTTGGTTTGAAACCTATAATTCGTTCTATTTCAGAAAAAAAATTCCCGCCTTGTTCAGGACGGGAAGTTTTGGTAAATATTTTTTTAAATAAGTTCATAAACAATTAATCCACTAATTTTTTGAACAAAACACAAGCATTATGACCTCCAAATCCAAAAGTATTGCTCATGGCAACATTGATTTCTCTTTTTTGAGGTTTGTTGAGCGTCAAATTCAAGTTGGGATCTATATTTTCGTCAACTGTTTCATGATTAATAGTTGGCGGAACGATACCGTGTTTCATTGCTAAAATAACTGCTATAGCTTCAATAGCACCAGCAGCGCCAAGCAAATGACCAGTCATCGATTTGGTCGAATTGATATTGATATTCTTAGCATGAGAGCCAAAAACATGACTGATCGCTTTTAACTCAGCTACATCACCTAACGGCGTTGAGGTTCCGTGCGTATTGATATGATCTATATCTTCAGGTTTCATTCCTGCATCTCGAAGTGTGTTATTCATAACCGCAATTACGCCAATTCCTTCTGGATGCGGAGCTGTTAAGTGATAAGCATCCGAGGACATTCCGCCACCCCCAACTTCACAATATATTTTTGCACCACGGGCTTTTGCATGTTCGTATTCTTCCAAAACAATAGCACCAGCGCCTTCACCAAGTACAAATCCGTCACGAGTAGCATCAAACGGTCGAGAGGCTGTTTCTGGACTTTCATTTCTTGTAGATAAAGCTTGCATGGAGTTGAATCCGCCCATTCCGGCAATTGTTACTGCGGCTTCTGATCCGCCAGTTACAATAACATCGCACATACCCAATCGGATATAGTTGAAAGCATCAATCATAGCATTTGCCGAGGATGCACAAGCCGAAACCGTGGTATAATTCGGACCCATAAAACCATTTCGCATCGAGATGTGTGCTGGAGCAATATCGGCAATCATTTTTGGGATAAAAAACGGGTTGAAACGGGGTGTCCCATCTCCTTTAGCATAACTCAAAACTTCTTCTTGAAAGGTTTCTAACCCGCCAATGCCTGCACCCCAAATAACTCCAACTCGTTGTTTGTCAACATTATCATCGATAATTCCGGCATCTTTAATAGCTTCTTCACCTGCAACAATGGCATATTGTGCAAATTTATCCATGCGGCGTGCTTCTTTACGATCTATAAAATCTTCAATATTGAAGTTTTTTACTTCGCAAGCAAACTTGGTTTTGTGCTTTTCGGTATCATAATATGTTATTGGAGCGGCACCACTTTTGCCATTAATTAACGCATCCCAATATTCGTGTATGGTATTTCCAATTGGCGTTAAAGCACCAAGACCAGTAACAACTACGCGTTTTAATTGCATAAATATCTTGTTTTTATTTTATAAAATAACAAAACCCATATTTCTTCTAAATTTTTAGAAAAGATACATGGGTATTGATTGTATCTTGATTGAAACCAATCAAAAATAGTTTAATTTTTTAAATAAAAAAAATCCTGTAAAAATTTTCAAGTTTACAGGAAGTTTGGTTTCTTATTTTTTTGCTTCTTCGATGTACGAAATTGCCTGTCCTACAGTAGCAATATTTTCTGCTTGGTCGTCTGGAATTTGGATATCAAATTCTTTTTCGAATTCCATAATAAGCTCAACAGTATCTAATGAATCTGCTCCTAAATCGTTTGTGAAGCTTGCTTCTGTTACAACTTCGTTTTCGTCAACGCCTAATTTGTCTACGATAATCGCTTTTACTCTTGATGCAATGTCTGACATAATCTTTAATTTTAAATTTAATTTGTTGGCAAAAATAAAAAACTTTATTTTAAAACCACGTTTTTGTTAATAATTTCGAACTACGAATTTAAAAAATTTATTTCACAAACACGACTTTATTTTATTTTTTATCATTTATTATTCTTTTTTTTGTGCAATACTAATTACGGAATAAATGAAGAACATTGTAATATTCGCTTCTGGATCGGGAACCAATGCCGAAAACATCATATTACAATTAAAAAAAAGTTGTCATGCAAACGTAGTCGGAATCTTTACTAACAATCCTAATGCCAAAGTTATAGATCGTGCCAATAATTTAAATCTTTCAACACAAATATTCAATAAAAACGAGCTTTACGATGGATTCGTACTCGAAAAAATAAATTCTTTAAAACCCGATTTGATTGTTTTAGCTGGTTTTTTACTAAAATTTCCTGATTCGATAATTAGTCAGTATCCAAATAAAATCATCAACATTCATCCTGCATTGTTACCAAAATATGGCGGAAAAGGAATGTACGGCATGCATGTGCACAGAGCAGTTCTCGAAAATAAAGAAAAAGAAACCGGAATCACGATACATTATGTCAACGAAAACTACGATGAAGGCGCATTTATTTTTCAGAAATGCGTGTCAATAATAGATTGTAGATCTAGGGAAGATATTGCCGCAAAAATTCATGAGCTTGAGATGGAATATTTTCCGTTAGTTATTGAAAAACTTCTAACTTCTAACTTCTAACGTACCGCTATGGCTCACGAAGTCCACATTTATACCGATGGCGCAGCCAAAGGAAATCCCGGAAACGGCGGTTACGGAATTGTCATGGAGTTGGTAGGAACTTCTTTTAAAAAAGAATTTTACGAAGGTTTTAGGCATACGACCAATAATAGGATGGAACTTTTGGCGGTAATAGTAGGCTTAGAAAAACTCAAAAACCCGAACATGAAGGTTTTAGTAGTTTCTGATTCCAAATATGTGATTGATTCTGTCGAAAAGAAATGGGTTTTTGGTTGGGAGAAAAAAGGCTTTGTAGGAAAGAAAAATCCAGATTTATGGAAACGTTTTTTAATAATTTACAGAAAACACCGAGTAGATTTTAAATGGATAAAAGGACACAACAACCATAAGCAAAATGAACGTTGTGATGAGTTGGCGGTTTATGCTTCGGGTTTGAAAACACTTTCAGTCGATGCTTTTTACGAAAAAGAAGATGATAAGTTATTTTAATATGTCAAACAGAAAATTCATAACCAAAGGCAAAAACATACCAAAAAAATTTGCTCCAATCAGTCAAGCTGTAGTTGCTGGGAATTATTGTCGCATTAGTGGACAAATATCCGTGGATTTGGAAGGGAAATTTACTGATGGCACTATTGAAGAGTAAACCAAATTGGCTTTCAATAATTTAATGGCTGTTTTAAAAGAAACAGGATTTAATGTTAATGAAATAGTTTTTATTGATATTGCTTTTATCGATTTAAAAGATTTAGAATTTGTAAATCTGTATTTTGATTCTTTGTTTGAAGTAGATAGAAAACCAGCTAGAACAATTTACCAAGCAGCAGCTTTGCCAGCTGGAGCAAAAATAAAAGTCATGGCGATAGCTATTTAGGGCAAAATATAAAAATTTGCAACTTGCAACCTTTGCAACTCTGCAACTTAAAAACTATCTTTGCACTTTAATTTCATACCCTTACAATGAACAAACTTTTAATAGTTGGAACCGTCGCTTTTGATGCCATCGAAACACCTTTCGGAAAAACAAATAAAATTCTTGGTGGCGCAGCAACCTATATTGGGCTTTCGGCAGCAAATTTTAATCTAAAATCAGGAATTGTATCGGTAGTTGGCGAAGATTTTCCGCAAGAACATTTGGATTTATTGACTTCAAAAAACATTGATATTTCAGGTATCGAAATCGTAAAAGGCGGAAAAACCTTCTTTTGGAGCGGAAAATATCATAACGATATGAACTCTCGCGATACTTTGGCTACCGAGCTTAATGTTTTGGCAGATTTCAACCCTGTTGTCCCTCAAGATTTCAAAAATGCCGATGTTGTAATGCTAGGAAACTTGCATCCAATTGTTCAAACAGGTGTATTGAACCAAATGACAACCAAACCAAAATTAGTAGTTCTTGACACCATGAACTTTTGGATGGATTGTGCTTTGCCAGAATTGCTCGATGTTATTAAACGTGTTGATGTTATTACGATCAACGACGAAGAAGCTCGTCAATTATCAGGCGAATATTCGTTAGTTAAAGCTGCTGCTAAGATTCAAACAATGGGTCCAAAATATGTAGTAATAAAAAAAGGAGAACATGGCGCTTTGATATTTCATCAAAAAGACGTTTTCTTCGCACCAGCACTTCCGTTAGAAGAAGTTTTTGATCCAACTGGAGCAGGCGATACCTTTGCTGGAGGATTTTCTGGATTTTTAACAGAGTCAGATAATATCACTTTCGACAACATGAAAAAGGCAATTATTCACGGCTCTAATCTAGCTTCGTTCTGTGTTGAGAAATTTGGAACCGAAAGAATGCAAAAATTATCAAAACAAGAAGTTGTCGATAGATTGAGACAATTTAAAGCCTTAACACAATACGATATTGAATTGTAATAAAATATGCCTCGAATTGTCGGGGCTTTTTTTATTTCAAAATTTAAATAAAACTTATTACCAAGAATTAACATTATGAGCGACAGCATTAAACACGAATGCGGCATTGCATTTCTAAGATTATTAAAACCGCTTGAATTTTATAAACAAAAGTACGGTTCGGCCTTTTATGGCATACAAAAAATGTATTTGCTAATGGAAAAACAGCACAATCGTGGTCAAGACGGCGCAGGATTTGCTTCTATAAAATTGGATGTAGAACCAGGTCAAAGATATATTTCTCGATTACGATCGAATGATCCGCAAGCAATACAAGATGTTTTTGCTCAAATCAATGGGCGAATTAATGATGAAATGACATCGCATCCCGAATATGCTAATAGTGTTGCAGCTCAAAAAGCAAATATTCCGTACATCGGTGAGTTGTTTTTGGGCCATGTGCGCTACGGAACTTTTGGAAAAAATTCTATTGAAAATGTACATCCATTTTTGCGTCAAAACAATTGGATGCATCGCAACTTGTTATTGGCTGGAAACTTCAACATGACCAATGTAACAGAGCTTTTTAATAGTTTGATAGAGCTTGGGCAACATCCAAAAGAAATGGCCGATACCGTTACAATCATGGAAAAAATCGGACATTTTCTTGATGAAGAAGTAACCGAATTGTACCAGGAATGTAAGGTAAATGGTTTATCAAAAAGAGAATCATCTCCGGTAATTGCCGAAAAATTAGATTTGGTAAAAATACTTAAAAAAGCATCCAAAAATCTCGATGGCGGCTATGCAATGGCGGGTTTATTAGGTCATGGCGACGGATTTGTGTTTAGAGATCCAGCCGGAATTCGACCAGCGTTTTATTATCAAGATGACGAAATTGTAGTTGTAGCTTCAGAAAGACCAGTAATTCAAACGGTTTTTAATGTTGATTTTACAAAAGTAAAAGAACTACAACCCGGAAATGCTTTGATTGTTAAGAAAAACGGAAGCATTTCTGAAGAAAATATTTTGCCTGCAACAACCAAAAAAGCTTGTTCGTTTGAACGAATTTATTTTTCGCGCGGAAGCGATGCCGAAATTTATCAAGAACGAAAAATGCTCGGAAAATTGATTCTTCCTGCAGTTTTGGACGCAATTGGTAATGATACTGATAACACTGTTTTTTCGTATATTCCGAATACTGCCGAGACTTCTTTTTACGGAATGGTAGAAGCGGCTCAAGATTTTTTGAACCAACGAAAGAATAATTTTATTTTAAAAAACAGAGATACTTTGTCTGAAGAATCTCTTACAGAGTTACTTTCTGTAAAAATCCGCACCGAAAAAGTAGCCATAAAAGATGCTAAACTAAGAACTTTTATTACCGAAGATGCTTCGCGAGACGATTTGGTAGCCCATGTTTATGATGTGACGTATGGCGTTATCAAACCAACTGACAATTTGGTTATTATTGACGATAGTATTGTTCGAGGCACGACTTTGAAGATGTCGATTATCAAAATGATGGATAGATTGAAACCAAAAAGTATTGTTATTGTATCGTCTGCGCCACAAATACGCTATCCGGATTGCTACGGAATTGATATGGCAAAATTGGAAGGTTTAGTTGCTTTTAGAGCCGCACTAGAACTACTGAAAGAAAGAAACTTACAACATATTATAGAAGAAGTCTACACAAAGTGTAAATCGCAAGAAAACCATAAAGATACTGACGTTCATAACTTTGTAACAGAAATTTATGCACCTTTTTCTCCTCAAGAAATATCTGATAAAATTGCCGAGATGTTAACTTCTGAAACGGTTAAAGCAAAAGTGAAAATTATTTTTCAAACAGTAAAAAATCTTCATAAATCATGTCCAAATCATTTAGGCGATTGGTATTTTACAGGCGATTATCCGACGCCTGGTGGAAATCGAGTAGTAAATCGCGCCTTTATGAACTTTTATGAAGGAAAAAACACAAGAGCCTACTAATTAATATACTTTTTGTCGATTTTTAAAGTAGTTTACCTAAAAGTTTTGCACTTTATGTACATACAAAGCTATATTTGCAACGACCATAGCATTAGTAGGTTAAGTTATGGTAGATTTGGGGCAAAAAAGGTGAAAGTAATTTCACCTTTTTTATTTAGCAGAAACCTAATTTAATGCTAAATAAATTACTCGAAGCCTACTTTTATCACAAAAAATTATGTTATAAAGTTTTTAAATTACTTATTTTTTACAATTTTTTTGTGAAAAATATTTATAGAATTGTTGAAAACTTCTTAATAACTTCACTATTTTCTTTTTTTTAAATCGAAAAACTATTCATAAAGTATATTTTTACTATCAATTCAATATAATACAAATATAAAACCCAATAAAATGGGCTTCTAACAAACTTTCATCTTAAGTTTGCTTCATCATAAAATTAAGTAGGTTAATCTTGTGGTAGATTTGGGGCAAAAAAGGCGAAAGAAATTTCGCCTTTTTTATTTTTATAAAGAATTCAAAAAAAAGACGAACCAACTTAAGTCAATTCGTCTACTATTTATTTAGTTTTCGCAACTATTTCTCTAATGCATATCGTCTAGAAACTTCGGTCCAATTAATTACGCTAAAAAAAGCTTCAATATAATCAGGTCTTCTATTTTGATAATTGAGATAATAACCGTGTTCCCAAACATCCATTCCTAAAATTGGCGTTCCGCCGCAACCCACTCCCGGCATTAAAGTGTTATCCTGATTTGGCGTACCACAAACATCAAGTTTTCCGCCTTTTTGAGTACATAACCATGCCCAGCCAGATCCGAATTGAGTTGCTCCAGCTTTAGCAAAACGCGCCTTAAACTCGTCAAAACTTCCAAAGTCCTTGTCAATTGCTAAGGCCAAATCGCCAGTTGGTAAACCACCACCAGCAGCAGACATGACAGTCCAAAATAGATTATGATTATAATAACCACCTCCATTATTACGAACGGCAGCGTTTTTCATATCCAAATTGATTAAAATATTTTCGATAGTTTTTCCTTCCATATCTGTGCCAGTAACAGCAGCATTAAGGTTTGTGGTATACGTGTTATGATGCTTAGAATGATGAATTTCCATAGTTCTAGCATCAATATGTGGCTCAAGCGCATCATACGCATAAGGTAATTGTGGTAATTCGAATGTCATACTATTTTTGTTTTAAAGTGATTACAATATTAAGAATTCAAAATTAATCAATTAACTTTGAAATTGGAAAAAACATCGTTATATAATTCCTATGTTAACATAAATAAATTTTATTTTCTCTGCAATGATCTTCGATATTCAACCGAAACATCTCAAAAACGAAGTTGTTCAACTTGTACCACTTCAAAAATCCGACTTTGATCGTTTGTATGAAGTGGCTTCCGATCCTTTGGTGTGGGAACAGCATCCTAATCCAAACCGCTATAAAAAGGAAGTTTTTGGTGCTTATTTTGAAGGCGCCATACTATCCAAAGGCGCATTTATAGTTTTGGATTCTCAAACTAATAATGTGGTTGGATGTTCGCGATTCTATGATTATAATGCAGAGACAAATTCCATTAAAATTGGATATACGTTTATAGGAATTGGTTTTTGGGGTAAAAATTTTAATAAAAACACGAAAGCGCTAATGATAAATCATGCTTTCGAAAAACTCGAAAATGTATTTTTTGACATTGGCGCTAACAATTTTCGGTCCCAAATGGCAATAACAAAAATTGGCGCAACCAAAATTGGTGAACAAGAAATCGAATATTACGGCGAAACATCGAAGTTGAATTTTATTTATAAAATATCAAGATAAATAAATTGCTAAACAAACTTAGTACAAGTAATAAAAAGTGCAAGACTCTAATCCAATTCGAAAAATTATTCATGTTGATATGGATGCTTTTTATGCCTCCGTTGAGCAGTTAGACAATCCATTATTAAGAGGGAAGCCAATTGCAGTGGGTGGATCTGAAATCAGAGGTGTTGTATCTGCGGCTAGTTATGAGGCAAGAAAATTTGGAGTACGAAGTGCAATATCAGGAGTTTTAGCAAAAAAATATTGTGCTGATCTTATATTTGTAAAGCCCCGTTTTGATCGTTATAAAGAAATTTCTAATAAAATACATAAGATTTTTTATGAATACACTGATTTGGTCGAGCCGCTATCGCTCGATGAAGCGTATTTAGACGTTACGATAAATAAAAAAGGAAATCCTAGCGCAACAAATATTGCTCAGGAAATAAGATTGCGGATTGTAAATGAAATTGGAATTACTGCTTCGGCAGGAATATCTGTTAATAAAATTATAGCAAAAATAGCATCTGACATTAATAAACCAAATGGTCAAAAAACAGTAAATCCAGAGGATGTAATTTCATTTTTAGAAAAATTACCAATAAATAAATTTTATGGTATTGGAAAAGTTACCACTGAGAAGATGTATCAATTTGGAATTTTTACTGGACTGGATCTTAAATGCAAACCGATTGAATTTCTTGAAAAAAATTTCGGAAAATCTGGTTTATTTTATTTTAATGTAGTTCGTGGAATCCATAATAGTGAAGTAAAATCTGATAGAATTACTAAGTCTGTAGCTACTGAACACACTTTCAATGAAAATCTATCATCAGAAATATTTATGATTGAACGATTAGAAGTAATAGCTACAGAACTTCATAAAAGACTAAAAAAATATAAAATTTCAGGCAAAACAGTAACTTTAAAAATTAAATACAGTGACTTTACTCAACAAACAAGAAGTAAAACTTTGCCCTATTACATATCAGACAAATCACTTTTACTTGATACTGTAAAAGACTTATTACTACAAGAACGTTTAAAAAACTCTGTTAGACTTCTAGGTATTTCGGTCAATAATTTAAATACTGATATTAAAAAAAGTATTGTACTTCAGTTAAAATTTGATTTTTAAATTAAAAGTTTAATAATCAAAAACAGTAGCTAAAATAACTGTAGCACAACTATAATATGTTATTAAATAAATTCACCAAAATTGGTTTCCCTTAACTTTTTTAACATACAGAAATATAAAAAATGATGTAAAACCGGATTTTTTTTTGAACTTACTAATAATTTAAAAGAGCTCGTTACACTATATTGCAGCTATTACTAGGCATAAAATTATCTAATTGATCAAATTTTCTAAGCAGAAAATCAAGTAATAAATTCTTTAAAAATAGTATGTAACTGTTGATAATTTTCAATTTGACTCATGTGGCCAGCGTCTAAAGTCTTCAGCATAACTTTAGTGTTTTGTATTTGTTTTCGGGTATCGATATAATCTAAGACAGGATCGTTTTTACTTAGAATCAAACAAATAGGAAATCTGGCATTAGCAAGTACAGTTTCTCTGTTTTTTCTAACCTTCATTCCTTCTAGAGCCGCAATAATGCCTTGTACGGGCGTTTTTAATGCATCTTTTTTAACAACTTCTATTTCTGATAGTAAGATTTCTCTGTTTTTTGTGCTGAATAGGTTGGCTATTGATAATGAAACAAAACTAACATAATCTTTCTTGACCATTTTAATTGCTCGATCTCTATTTTTTTTTCTTTCTTCGCTGTCGTCTATCGAAGTTGAATTGAGCAAGCAAAGTTTTATAGTTTTTTGTGCATATTTTTCGGCAAAGGCTAGCGAAACATAACCGCCCATTGAATGACCAATTAAAATCGCCTTTTCAATTTTAAGCTCATTTAAAACATAATTTACCATTTCAGCTTGTTCTTCCATGGTATGAATATATCCTAAACAGCCCGTTTCGCCATGACCCAAAAGATCAATACAAATCATTCTGTTTCTTTGTGTAAACATAGAAGTAAACTTGCCCCACATCTTTATGTTTTCGAGATAACCGTGCAGCAATACAATTGGCAAACCTACACCAATATCTGAATAATTTATAGTTGTATTTTTATAACGAATTTCAATGTGTATCATAGTAGTAAAAGTAGTTTTTTAGTTTTGCTTAAGGAAAACTTTTTTAGTTATTTAAAAATAAAAACAACTTACCTTTGCAGTTAATTATTTGATCATGATAGAAGATAAAAATACGGAACGAACATCAATTGCCCAACTTGGAGAATTTGGATTGATAGAACACCTAACCAAAAGATTTACAAACAAGCAGGAATCAACAATAAAAGGTATTGGTGACGATGCTGCTGTATTGAGTTTTGGCGAAAAAAAAATTGTGGTTTCTACAGATTTGCTAATCGAAGGCATTCATTTTGATTTGTCTTATATGCCATTAAAACATCTTGGTTACAAAGCAGTGGTTGTTAATATTTCTGACATCTGTGCTATGAACGCCAAACCAACACAAATTACTGTTTCTATTGCCGTTTCTAATCGTTTTCCGCTTGAAGCTTTGGATGAACTTTTTGACGGAATTGCTTTAGCATCAGAATATTATAAGGTTGAGGTAATTGGTGGCGATACCACATCATCTCAAAAAGGACTGATTATTTCAATAACCGCAATTGGAGAAATAGACCAAGATCAACTGGTATATCGTAATGGAGCGAAACCAACAGATTTGCTTGTGGTTTCTGGAGATATTGGCTCTGCGTACATGGGATTGCAAGTTTTGGAGCGAGAAAAGCAAGTTTTTCAGGTCAATCCGAATAGTCAACCCGATTTAGACATGTACTCCTATTTAATTGAAAGACAGCTCAAGCCTGAAGCAAGAACCGATATTCGAACGCTGCTTTTTGCTTTGGAGATTCATCCTACTGCTATGATTGATATTTCAGACGGATTGTCATCAGAAATTATTCACATCTGTAAGCAATCTGCTGTTGGCTGCAATTTATATGAAGACAAACTTCCGTTAGATCCGCAGTTTATTTCTGTTTGCGAAGAATTTAACCTCGATGCTACAACAGTTGCAATTAACGGTGGCGAAGATTATGAATTACTTTTTACAATACCTATTGAAGATTATGAAAAGATAAAAGCAAACCCAAATTTTACGATTATTGGCCATATTACCTCAGAAAACGAAGGTATAAATTTAATCACAAGAGCAAATACTCAAATTCCGTTAAAGGCCCGTGGCTGGAATGCTCTAGAAAATTAATATATATTTAATTACACAATAAAAATATAATTTGCCTTATATATTTGTTTTGTGTGGACTTGCTGTTTTATTCGGTTTCTACTATTAAATCTTGTTTGATTGCCCTAGATCTCAATAAATTTAGGTTACTCTGGTCAACATTCATTGCCCAGAAAATATGGATGCGCCGTTTTTCGGCATCAGTAGAAGTTAATGGTGTAAATTTGTCTAAGTCTTTTGCGTCTGTGCCACTTAATAGTTGTTTTATAATTTCGATATCAAATTGATCAAAAGTATAAATTTCGCTTTGTCTTACGGCGATAATTTTAATAACAGAAGCACTATAATAGGTATAATTATTAATTACTTTATCCATACCAAGTAGCAATTCTTTATATCCCAAATCGTTTTTGACCGCCATTCCTAGCGGCTTTACTTCGTTTAAAATTTCTAAAAGTTTATTGTCGTCAGATTCCATAGTAAGCACCAATAGTTTGCAGGTTGGCGTATGTTTCTGAATAAATAAGGCCAGTTCTTTGCCCGAGTGAAGCTCTTTTTCGTCATAGCCAGGAAGATTTAAGTCTAAAAAAGCGAGATCAAAAGGCAATTCGGAATTAATTATTGCATTATAAGCTGCTTTACAATTTTTTACTTGTGTAATAGTAAATTCGTGATTTTCAGCAGATTTGAAATCGTTAACAATGTTTTTGTATGCCTCAGATATAAAATGGTGATCTTCAACAATAAGTAGGTTAATTTTTGACATTTTTTATGCTATGATTTGGTTTGTGTTTGTTTTTTTGTAAGGCAACAGTAAGGTTGTTTTAGTTCCTTTATTTTTTTCAGATTCGATATTGTAAGAGCCTAATGACTCTTCGGCACGCTCTATCATATTATTTATGCCAATCCCACGACTTTTCTTTTTAGCATCAAAACCCTTGCCGTCGTCTTCAATAGTTAGTTTTAGCGTATTGGAAAAAGTGTTAACAACTACTTTTATATGCTTAGCATCGCTATATTTATTAATATTTTGTAAACTTTCTTGTAATATACGGTAGCAATTAATTTTGGCAGTATTGTCAAATTTGCTCCAGTTTATCGACTTGTTAATATCATAAATCAAATTACTACCAAACGATTCTTTTTGTTTTTCTAATAATTTGATAACGATTGCCACAAAGTTATTATTAATTTTTGCTTTTTCGGTATTTAACTCATGCGAAATTTCGCGAATTTGCTGTTCTACTTCCTTAAGCTCCTCAATATAGTTGACTCTTAGCTCGGTAGCTTTAGTAGAAGTATCAGAATTTACACCTTCTAGACTTAGGCGTAAACCAAAAAGCTGACTTAAGATGCCGTCGTGAAGCTCTCTAGACATCCGGTTTTTTTCTTTTATTTGATTTTTTTCTATTTCCTCCTGTTGGTTGGTTAGTAGATTATAAATTTCCTGATTTGTTTCTTGCTGTATCTGCTTTAGTTCAAATATTTTTTGTTTTTGTTTCTGATTATAAACTATGAATGCAAGCGAAAAAACAAGCAAACTTCCAAAAAGATAATAAATAAGGTTTTGATTTATAGTACCTAAAACTTCATTTTCCTTAATGACTTCATCGGTTTCAAGCTGGATTCGTGCAAAGCGATCAAGATTTTTGCGCTCGGCTATTTGAAGACTGTCATTAATGCGAATGTAATCGTTTGTATATGCGGATGCATTTGCTTTATCTACGGCTGCTGCTTGCTTAAGCGCACCTACTATGTCTACAGGGATTTTACTTTTTTTAGCAATTGCTAATGCAGTATTTGCAAATGCAACCGCAAGTTTTGGGTTATTAACTTTTTTGTAGTATTCAGAGATGTGGATATTGCTTAAACTCACAAATGATTTATCACCAATACTATCTCTAATTCTTAGGGATTCTTTAAATATTGGTAATAGATTAATTGTATCATTCAATTTTAATTTTGAATACGCCAAATTATCTATTAATATAGAATATAAAGAAGGGTTTTCATTTTTTGTTGCTTTATTTTCTAACGATTTTCTATAATATAAATTTGCTTTTTTGTAATTTTTTTTAAATTCATAAACCAAACCTATATTGCAAAGGCAGTTTTCTTTTTCATTGTTACCACTTAGATTTTGTTTAATAACAATATCAAGTGCTTTTTTGTGGCAGCTGAGTGATTTTTCAAAATCATTTAATTCTCTGTAAATTAGTCCTAATTCATTGAGAACAACATATGTTTTTTTGTAATTATTAGTTTTTTTGTATACATAATATGCCTGACTTAAGCTCAAATCCGAACCAATTAAATCATTAATTTTACTTTGGACTATACCCTTTTTCAAAAGAATATTTGCAAGTTCTTTTTTTTCACTTACATGAGAATATAATTTTTCAGCTTTGACATAGTAATAAAAGGAACTATCTAATTTTTCAGTTTTAAAAAAGAAATTACCCCGATGCCTCAATGCATTTAATTGAAGTAGTGTGTCAGAAGCCCTAATACTTTGTTGTAAATAAAAAAAAGTTATTTCATTGTATTTTTTAATATTACCTATGTCATAAAATATATTTGTAAGTGAATCAGTCAACAATCTATTAATTTTTAAATTCTCATTTTTTTTTAAATAGTTAAAACTCTTGTATGCAAAAAAAGTATCAATACTTTTATCAGTATTGTATACTTTAGAAAATGATAAATTTAAGCTATCATTATTGTTGTAAACATTTTTATTTGATTGTTTTTTTTCACAATTTAAAAACATTAGAAGAATAATGATTACGATAAAACTTTGTTTCATCTTTTTTTGACAAATAAATCAAAAATAATTGTAAAAAAAAACTACATTATAAAAATGTAGTTTAAAAATATGTAAAATAAATATTATTTTCCAGAATCAGCATGTGCGCCTCTAATATCCAAAGTTGTAGAAGTTTTATCAATCTTTACATCAGCTGTAGTTGGTTCGATATAAGAAGTAAAGACGATAGCAGTAATAAGTAATCCGAAAGTTAAAATTGCTTTTTTCATGATAGTGGGTATTTGTTTAGTTATAAATGTTAGTTTGTAAGATGTTGCTTTCAACAACTATGGTGCAATGTTAATAGATAATTCATAGTATTTTTATTAAATTATTGATATATGTGTAATTATTATAAAAATATTTGTGAATAGTACAATTAATAACAGTAGAAGTCATATTTTTATATAAAAATGATATTTGTTGTTTTTGTACCATTTACTAGTAAATTACTGTCAATTACCCATCTTTTATTTTTTCGAGTTTTTGTTTAGACCACTTTTGTGTAAATATTTTTTAAAGCAATAGTGTCAGTCCGAAGGAATCTCCACAAAACACTTCAACAAGAATAATAATAGTAAAAGGCAACTTCTTTGAGATGTATTCTAAATCGCTAGATTTGGGTTATGTTGTTTTGACTCAGTTTGTATATACTAATTGTTAAGCAAGAGTTTACAGCATAGTTTGTAATTGCTTCGCCAATAGTTTGGTCGGGCTCAAGCTTCAACTCGACGTTATATTTAGCTAATAATTAAATATAAAAAGTATAAATACATTACATAACTCATTAAACTAAAAATTCTATATTTTTGTAATAAAATTATAAAGAGTTGAAACACTACAATTACATTTTTGCAGGCACCGGATTATCTGCTTTGATGACGGTTAGGCAAATGATCTTATCTGAAAAATTTAAAGATAAAACCATCTTACTAATTGATTTTGATGCCAAAAAAACCAACGATAGAACGTGGTGTTTTTGGGAAAAGCCAAATCATGGATTCGAGAAAATAGTTTCCAAAAAATGGAATTCTGCAGTATTTGCGAATCAAAAATTTAGCCGTAATCTTGATTTAAAACCCTACCAATACAATATGATTTTGGGTTTAGATTTATATAATATGGTTTTTGATTTGATTGAAAAACAAAATAATATTACATTTTTAAACCAAAAAGTAATTTCATTTCAAGAACAAGATAAAAATGTTTTAATTACAACCGAAGCAAAAAATTTTACTTGCGATAAACTTTTCAATAGTATTTACAATCCCGAAATTGTAAAAGCACAAACCAAATATCGGTTACTTTCGCAACACTTTATAGGTTGGTTTGTCAAGACGAAAGAAGCAGTTTTCAATCCTGAAATGGCAACTTTCATGGATTTTTCGATTGAGCAAAAAGGCAATACACGTTTTATGTATGTTTTGCCAACATCGTCGACCGAAGCTTTGTTAGAACCAACTTTATTTTCGCACAAATTATTAAAAAAAGAAGAATACGAAACCGAAATCAGATTATACCTCAAAAAACTTAACGTTTCTGAATTTGAAATTATCGATAAAGAACAAGGCAATATCCCGATGACGAGTTATCCGTTTTGGAAAAACAATACGAAAAACATACTAAATATCGGTTCAGCTGGTGGTTGGACCAAAGCAAGTACAGGTTTTACGTTTCGGCATACCTCGAAAAAAGTGGATAAATTAATTGCTTTTTTACAATCTGAAACCGATTTCAGAAAATTTCATCAAAAAGACAAATTTTGGTTTTATGATCTTTTATTTCTTGATGTTCTCGACAAAAATAATCAGTTGGGGTCCGAAGTTTTTTCGTCCTTATTCCGAAAAGGAAATCCGTGTTTGATTTTCAAATTTCTAAACGAAGAAACTACTTTTATTGAGGATTTACAAGTTATGTTAAAATGTCCGAAATTACCATTTATAAAAGCGTTGCTTGGACGAATTTTTAATTAGAATTCATTAATG
>JANOPO010000069.1:0-30167 GCA_031422015.1 Flavobacterium sp.
CCGCACTTCCGGACGCCATTCAAGAGGATGTGCGTACTACGAAGGAGATGGCAGATATCTTGACCATGATCAAGAATACAGTGAAAAACACCTTGGCGGGTGCTTTCCCCACGATTGTCACTGCTTTTGAGGTCTTCCAGCAGTTGAGGGTGGATATGTACGTGGTACTTTGTGGTGTTTTTGTGGGTTTGTTGTACTCGACATGGACGCCCGCGCCTGTTCTGGATGATGGAATTCAGGAGTTTGCCGTACCTGATCCAGTTGATCCAGTCGAACTGAATGGCATGGCAGATGAGCTCTAAAACGTAGAGTACTGCATGACACTCGAATCGAAGTGTCGAGGCGAGTATTTGCTATCAAAATAAGTTAATACGCTGCACTTTGGTTTAAAGCTTTTAATGAATATTCAGAAAAAGCGGTGACGAAAATAGTTTCGAACTGCAAATCTTTGCAAGCTTCAAGCACATCAAAAGCATTTCCGAAAGGCATTTCGACATCCAAAAAAACCAATTGTGGCTGCAATTCATGCAGCATCGGAACGGCTTCTTTTATGTTTTGGGCTTCGCCAATAACTTGTACTTGCGGGCAATATTTGTTCAAATAATTTATGAGAACCTCTCGCGCCGCAGCTTCATCTTCTACGACTACACTTTTTATTTTTTGCATTTTTATTAATTAATTTTATGAAGTAACGGAAAAATAATCTCGACAATTGTTCCTATATCTGGTGCAATTTTTTCTTTAATTTCGAACGAAATTCTCTTTTTGTATAAATCATTCAATAGCGCAATTCGTTCTTTGGTATTGGTCAAACCACGAGATTCATGCACTTTTTGATTGTGCGTTTTCAGTTCTTTGCTTTTGGTTAAACCAATGCCGTTATCGTCAATAACAGCAATTACTTTATCGTTTTTTAATGTAAAATTGAGTCGCAATAAACCTTTGTTTTCGAGATAACGCAAGCCATGCCAAATCGCATTTTCAAGATGCGGCTGAATAATCATGTTGGGAATAAAAGTGGTTTCGGGATCGAGGTTTTCATCAACTGAAATTACAAAATCAAACTTGTCTTGAAAACGCAAATGTTCTAAATCTAGATATTTTTGAAGTTGCTCCACTTCGCTGGAAAGCGATACAAAATCTTTATTAGAATTTTCCATTATCGAGCGCATCAAGTTGGAGTAATTGGTCAAATATTTGTTGGCTTCCAACTCTTTATTTTGCGAAATAAATTGATTTACAGAGTTCAAACTATTAAAAATAAAATGCGGATTCATCTCGCGACGTAATGATTGCAGTGCGATTTCTTTGTTTTTGGTTTTGATTTCGTACAACGCTTTTGCAATAAATCCGATTAAAATCGAAAGCAATAATAACGCACCAATCAAGTAATAATTAAAAATATTTTTCTTCGAAATTAATTCGTCTTTCAGTATTTTTTCTTTTTCGAGTTGTGCAATTCTACCTTCATTTACTTCAAAAGTTTTAGCGTCAAGCAGCGACGTGTCATTCTTGATTAAAGCATCAAAATGTTCAAAAAAATCATCATACAAAGCAATACTTTTTTTATCGTTATTATTTGTTTTATAATAAGTTATTAGTTTTGTAAGTGTTTTTTTGACTTCGGAAGTTTTACCGTTTTTATTTGCAATTTGGTAAGCGTTTTGCAACAAAACTTCCGCTTTTTTGGGTTCTTTTTTTTTGAAATAAATGTTTGCTAATTCTTGCAGTTGCGCAATTTGAGTATCAATATCTTTTTTGACTTGGGCTTCAGTTAAAAGTTTTTGATTGATGGAAATTGCTTCGTCAAATTGGTTGTTGGCAACATAAACTTTTGCAATTTTATTTTTGATATTAATGATTTCTTTGGGCTTATTTGCCGAGTAAACTATGGCTTGTTGGTAGCTTTGTATAGCGACTTCTTTATTGTTTTGCTGCAAATCATTTTCGGCTTTAAGCACGTAAGCAGCGGCAACTTCTTCGGTTTTGTTTTCTTTTTTAAGTAAATCAATATTAGAATTTACATAATTTGCTTGTGCAACTGGGCTCGTCGCGGTTCTCAAACGGTTGGCGTCATTGCTATTGATTTGCCCAGAAACTTTATCTTCTTGAATTAAACTTGCACCTTCATAGTTTTTTATGGCATCGTCATACTTGTTTTGCGATTCTTGACTTTTTGCCAAACTTCTTGCTAAGCGAGGTTTGTCGGCAACAGCATTTATTTTTTTATAAATGGCTAAAGCTTTGGCAAAATATTCTTCGGCTTTCGCATTGTCGCCTTTTGCTTTGAATTCTTCTGCTAGTTTTTCATAATTTTTGGCAATTTTGGTATCGTTATTTTCGTCCAACGATTTTTCTAAATCAGCAGAAGCTTTTGCCATTTTCGAAATCTTTTTAAATTTTGAATTACGAATAGAATCTTGCGCAACCAATTGATTAGTAGTGAGTAATGCAAATAAAATAGCAAAAATTTGGATTCTTATTTTCATTTAAAAAACAGCGTTGATTAGATAATGTAAAGTAAATCAATTAATAAAGGATAAACAAATGGTTTCACCAAGTCAAAAGCGGGTTTCACCATTTGATCAAAAACGGTGCGAATTATCAAAGTACGTTTGCCTTGTTAATCTTTAAAAAACTAAGAAATCATGAAAACAGTAAATCTTCTATTCGTTACATTATTAGCAACTTCATTATCGTTCGCAGGTTGCAAAAAAGAAACCCCAAAACCAACAGAACCTATAGTTGTGGTCGAAAACACCAAAATTCAGGTCGCACTTTTGATTGATACTTCCAACAGTATGGACGGACTTATTGAGCAAGCAAAATCCAGATTGTGGAACATTGTCAATACACTAACAACCTTAAAATATGACGGAAAAACGCCCGATATTGAAATTTCTTTATACGAATATGGGAATAGCGGCTTGTCTCAAAGAGAAAATTTTATTAAACAAATTACGCCACTTTCAACTGATTTGGATTTGATTTCAGAAAAATTATTTGCCCTTCGAACCAATGGTGGCGAGGAATATTGTGGAGCAGTGATACAAGATGCAAGTAAAAAATTGTCCTGGGGAAAAGAAAACAACAACATGAAATTGATTTATGTTTGTGGCAATGAAGCGTTCGACCAAGGAAGCGTAAATTATAAGGAAGCCATTGCTGATGCCTTGAAAAATAACATATATGTAAATACCATTTTTTGTGGCAATCAAGAAGAAGGCATTAACACTTTCTGGAAAAACGGTGCCGATTTTGGTAAAGGCAAATTTTTCAATATTGATTCCAATCAAATTCTACAATATGTTGTAACGCCTTATGACGATAAAATCACTAAATGCAACGAACTGATCAACAAAACGTACATTAATTATGGCAGACAAGGTTACGAGAAAAAAGCCAATCAAGCCAAACAAGACGCTAATGCTGAAAGCGTTTCGCAAGCCAATTATGCCGATCGTGTTGTGAGCAAATCGAAATCGGCCTATAAAAACGAAAGTTGGGATTTGGTGGATAAAATGAAAGATGATAAAGAAGCGGTAAAAAATATTAAGAGAGAAGAATTGCCAAAAGAATTGCAAAACAAATCAACTGCCGAAATCACAATATTGGTAGAAGAAAAAGCCAAAGAGCGCGAATCAATTCAGAAAGAAATAGGCGAATTGGCAAGAAAACGTCAAGAATATATTGATGTGGAAGCCAAAAAAACAAAAATAGTTGATGATCTTGGCGGTGCAATAAACGCTTCGATTATTGCTTTAGCTAAAACAAAAGGCTATACGGTTGTGAAATAATTTGTAATGTTCAAAACAAAAATTGTATTTTTATCTTCTAAATAATTTCCTATGAAAAACATATTTTCAATTGTAGTATTTCTGATTTCGGCAATTGGATTTGCTCAAAAACCAGTTTTCACAACGGCAAAAGTAAAAGCGGCAACGGTACATTTCAATTCTGCTGAAATTTCTCAAACCACATCGGCAATTTTGCCAAAGGGCACGAGCGAAATTGTAGTAAAAAATGTAGCCGATTATCTCAACGAAAGTACGGTGCAGATTGGCGCGCCGAGTTCGGTAACGGTTTTGTCGGTGCAGTTTACCAACAATTATTTGTCGGAATTTGAAATTGACGAAAAAAATCCCGAAACCAAAAAAGTGCGTGATAGCATTAATTATGTTAGAAAAGAATTGAAGCGCGTTGAAAACTCGAAAGATTCAGAAGCCAAAACCATCGAATTATTGGACAAAAACCAACAAGTTTGGGGTGCAAATTCAGGTTTGAGTGTTATAGAATTGGTCAAGTTGGTCGATTATTACAAACTAAAACGCACCGAATTGAATAATGCTTATGATTCATTGGAAGAAAAATTCACAAAATTGAACTTGCAATTAGCTAATTTGAATAAGAAATTGGAAGTCAATACTAAAAACGACGAAAAATCATCCAACGGAAAACTAATACTTCAAGTGATGAACGAAGTGGCTGGCAATGTTGATTTTGATATTAATTATTTGACACAAAATGCCACTTGGACGCCGTTTTATGACTTGCGAGCCAACTCTATTTCGGTGCCAATCGAGATGATGTACAAAGCCAAAGTAGTTCAAAATACTGGAATCGATTGGAAAAAAGTAAAATTGACTTTGTCTTCTGGAAACCCAAACCAGAATAATCAAGCACCAACTTTGGGCGCTTGGTGGTTGCAGTACAATCAGCCGATTCAACCAGCTATGGGTTATGTAGAATCAGATGCGATGCAGGAAGTTGTGGTTACTGCAATGGCTGTAAAAAAAGAAAAAAGAGGTTATGCCGCAGCTCCAATTCAAGCAAATATTATTCAAAACCAACTCAACATTTCTTTCGATATTGATATTCTGTACGATATTTTATCTAACGGGAAAGAACATTCGGTTGCCCTAAAAGAAATAAAATTGCCAGCGTCATATAAATATTTTGCCGCACCACGGGTAGAAAAAGAAGCGTTTTTGCTAGCCGAAATCAATGATTATTCCAAGTACAATTTGTTGCAAGGCGAAGCCAATATTATTTTCGAAGGCATGTATGTGGGCAAAACCATGATAAATCCAAACCAAACAGCCGATACATTGAGTTTGAGTATGGGTCGCGACAAAAGTATTTCGATAAAGCGTGACAAAGTGGTTGACAAGTCGGGAACCAAATTCCTTTCGTCAAAAAAAGAACAGACTTTTACATTTGATATAACCCTTCGAAACAACAAAAAAGAAGCGGTCGAGATGAAGTTGCAAGATCAAATTCCGTTATCGACCGACAAAGAAATTGAAATTGAAATGTTAGATAATTCTGGTGGAAAACTCGCTGCTGAAACTGGAATTTTAACGTGGGATTTGAATTTAAAACCAAACGAAACCAAGAAAATCAGAATGAGTTACAAAGTACGATATCCCAAGGATCGTATCATAAGTAATTTATAAAACAGAAACTCTCGAGAAATCGGGAGTTTTTTGTTTTAACAATTGATTATCATTAACTTTCAAAATTTATTGTAGCTTTACATCTTTTAAAAATAAATATCATGAAAAAATTACTTTCACTTAGTTTATTAGTTGCTTTGCAGTTTGGTTTTTCGCAAACTATTGCCATTCAATCTTTTGCAACAGGATTTTCAACAGCAGTCGAAATCGCGCATCCTGCCAATGACGCCCGATTATTTGTAGTGCAAAAAGGAGGATTAATTAGAATATTGAATGCAAACGGAACAATAAACGCTACGCCGTTCATAAATCTTTCGGGCTTGACAACTTCTAGTGGTGAGCAAGGATTATTAGGATTGTGTTTTCATCCTAATTATGCAGTTAATGGTAAGTTTTATGTTAATTATACACGGTCGTCTGATGGGGCAACAATAATTTCTCAGTATACTGTAAGTACTTCTAATCCAAATGTTGCACAAACAACAGGAACAATATTAATGACTATTTTACAGCCTTTTTCAAATCATAATGGTGGTTCTTTGAAGTTTGGTCCCGATGGTTATTTGTATATTGGAATGGGTGATGGTGGATCTGGTGGTGACCCAGGAAACCGATCTCAGAATATAACAAACAATCTCGGAAAAATGCTTAGAATAGATGTTGATACTACTACGGGACCATTAAATTATGGAATTCCGTCATCAAACCCTTATGTAGGTATCACAGGTAATGATGAAATATGGGCAATTGGAGTAAGAAATCCTTGGAAATTTTCTTTTAACAGATTAAATGGAGACTTATGGATTGCCGATGTAGGTCAAAATGAAATTGAAGAAATTAATAAAACAGTTGCGCCACTTCCTACAGGATTAAATTTCGGATGGCGATGTTATGAAGGTAATGCTGCATATAATACTGCGGGTTGTGTTCCGATAGGATCAATGACTATGCCTGTTGCACAGTACACACATGCTGAAGGTTGTTCTATTACTGGAGGATTTTTTTACACGGGTAGTTTGTACCCAAATTTTGCAAACAAATATTTCTTTGCCGATTATTGCGAAAACAGATTGGGATATGTAAACGCCTCTAATACTATAACTTATACACCTTATTTTACAAGTGGCGGTGGTAATTTTACAACTTTTGGAGAAGATTCTAACGGCGAGTTGTATGTAACAAACGGAAGCGTAGTTTATAAAATTGTAGATACTTCTTTGTCGGCTTCAAGTTTCGAAAAAAGTGGTTTTGCTTTATACCCGAATCCTGCAAAAGGAGAATTTTTTGTAAGAAGTAATCAAAATGATCCAATTTCGATTGTTCAATTATTTGATTTGACTGGAAAATTATTAATGACAGCAACTATTGAAAATTCTGAAAAAAGCATTTCAACTATAGGATTATCTAAAGGAATTTATTTTGTAACAGCTACTTCCAAAAACGGAAACCAAGCCAATTCAAAATTAATTATCGAATAATTACGGCGCAGGATTCGGGATTGATTCCTGAATTTTTTCGATTTCAGAAAGTATAATGGACGAAAGTATCACCTCAAACGATTTGATATTTTCGTCCAGTTGCGTTAGTGATGTAGCTCCAATTATTGTTGAAGTTACAAACCCTTGTTGGTTTACAAAAGCATGCGCCAATTGGTTCAATGTTAAACCGTTTTTTTTAGCTAAATCTTGATATAATTTTGTGGCTCTATAACAATTATCAGAAGTGTATCGCACAAAATTTGGAAATAATTTTATACGAGAATTATCTGGAATTCCGTTAAGATATTTACCCGATAACATTCCAAATCCTAGAGGCGAATAAGCTAGAAGTCCTACATTTTGCCGCATACAAATTTCAGATAATCCAACTTCGAATAATCTGTTTAGTAGTGAATACGGATTTTGAATAGTCGCAATTTTCGGCAAATGATGTTTTTCGGATTCTTGTAAAAAGCGCATCACACCAAATGGATTTTCATTAGAAACACCAATATGTTTTATTTTTCCTTCGTTTATTAATCCATCAAAAATAGTTAAAACTTCAAATATATTGTCTTGCCATTGGTTGTCAATTTCAGTTACGCCACGTTTGCCAAACATATTCATAACACGCTCGGGCCAATGCATTTGATACAAATCTATATAATCAGTTTGAAGATTTTTCAGACTCAAATTGACAGCTTCGTGAATATTTTTTTTCGAAAAACTCAACGGATTCCGAATGTATTCCAAACCACGATTTGGACCTGCGATTTTGGTTGCTAAAATGATTTCTTCTCTTTTGTCAGCACCAATTTTGTTGATCCAACTTCCAAGATAACGTTCGGTATTGCCCAGAATTGTTGCGTTACCACCAATTGGATACATCTCGGCCGTATCGATAAAGTTAATTCCTTTGGTTAGTGCAAAGTCTAGTTGTGAATGCGATTCAGCTTCTGAGTTTTGATTGCCAAAAGTCATCGTGCCAAGGCAAATGGTACTTACGTTAAGATTGGTATTTGGTAAAACTGTGTAGTTCATTTTAAATAATTAATGAAAGTAAAAATAGTGATTTACAACTGTTTTTTTTAAAAATAAAAAGCGTAATTACAAATTATTACATTTTTAGCGTAAACGTTGTTCCAACTCCAACTTTCGAATCAACAACAATCTGACAATTAATAGCTTTTGCAAGATCTCGAATTAGGTGCAATCCCAATCCAGTTTTTATGCCGACAACTTCGGTATCGTCGTATAAAGCTTTAAAATTTTCTTTGCTTGCACCAGAACCGTTATCGGTGATTGAAAGATATGATATACCGTTTTCTTGCCAAGCTTTCCATATTATGGTTGGATTTTCGGTTGTTGTAAAAACATTTATGGCATTACTGGTCAAGTTTCTGATTATGGTTTTTAGGTAATTTTCATCAGTAAAAACTTCGAGGTTATCTGGATTTTGATATTCGAATTTTATTTTTAAATATCCAGAAAATACTTTTTTGGTATCGTCAAAAAGTTTGCTTACTTCAATTTGTTTGAGTTGTGGTTTGAAGTTTGCCATTTGACCTTTGCTCCAAAGCAAAATATCTTCCATAGACGAAAGTAGGTTTTCGGCAGATGACAATGTCGTATCTTGAATTCGATTTTTGGTAGCTTCATCAAGCAAATCTGGGCTGTCCTTTTGAATTTGCAAAAAGTCGATTAGATTAGCAACTGGTCCACGCAAATCGTGATTCAAGATATTAAAAAATCGTGTTTTGGTTTGATTGGCTTGGTCTAACGTTTGGTTTAAAACCTCAAGTTTTTGGTTTACTTGTTTGCGCTTGCGACTTTGATAAAACAATAATCCTCCAATAATTGCTAGTAATCCTATACCGCCAAACAAATACCATTTTTGTTTTTCTTTGGCTTCGAGCGATAGTTTGTTGATTTTTATTTCTTTGTCGCGCAATTCAATTTCGCGTTTGTCTTCGAGGTTTTTTATGGTTTCTTTATTGTCGGAATTAAAAACGGAATCTTTGTAAATGACATATTGCTGGTGCGATTCTAGAGATTCTTTATAATTGCCTTGAATTTTTTGAATTCGAGAAATGTAGTCATGTGCTAATGATAAGCCGTTTAGCTCATTTATTTCAGTTACAATTTTTAAATATTCTTCAAAGTTATTTAATGAAATAGTAAGTAAATATTTTCTTTTAATTTCATTTTTTTCCAAATTCGAAAGATTGAAATATGAAATTCCAATTGTTGAGATGCATATACCTAGGTTGTATTGGTTGCCTGGCATAGTACTCATTTTTTTTGCAATTTCAGAATATTTGATTGCTTTTTCAAAGTCTTTTTTTCCTAAATATGCTTGACCTATCCCACTTGTTGTGTAAGCTACACCAGTTATACTTTTAAATTTATCATTCAGAACATTTGCTTTTTCAAAATTTTGAATAGATTTATCAAACTCTTTTAAATTTAGATAACTATATCCTAAATTACAATATCTGATGTTATTATCTTCATCAATTTTTAGCTTTTTATTTATTTCAAGTCCTCTTGTATAGCAACTTACGGATTTTTTATATTCTTTTATTTCTCGATAAACATTTCCTATGCTCAATAATACTTTAGCAATTGATTTTTCATCATTTGTTTGTTCTGACAATTTTAAAGATTTATGATGAAATTCGATAGCTTTTGTATAATTTCCTTCCAAATTATATGCAGAACCCATTCCACGTAAAATAGTTAATTTGTTTTTTTTGCTTTTTGAAACCCTCAATGCTTTTTCATAGCACGAAATTGCTTCTTTAAAATCTGAATTAATGGTATAATAAACACCTAAAATTCGATACGAATTTGCCTCACCTTCTTTAAATGATATTTTTTTTGAAATAAGTAAAGCACTATTTGCGTAGTCTAATGTTTTTTTATTTTCAATAAATTTGTGTTCAAATGCGAGACTATTGAGCAAATTCACTTTCAAAGTATCTTCTTTCATTTTTGGTAATTCCACCAAAAGTGAATCAATCAGTTTTTGACCTTCGAGTTTTTGAGCAATCGAGAAAACAGGAATTAACAAAAAAAACAAAAATAATTTTCTCATAATTTCTATAACTTCAAGATAAAAGTCGTCCCTTCTCCAATTTTACTATCCACCGAAATCTCACAATCAATAGCTTTTGCCAAATCGCGAATAAGATGCAAACCCAAACCTGTTTTTATACCAACTACTTCAGTATCGTCATACAAAGCTTTGAATTGATCCTGCGTTGCTCCCGGACCATTATCAGTGATTGATAAAAAAATACTGTTATTATTTTTATAAGCTTTCCAAACTATTTGCTTCTCGACTGAGCTCGAAGTAACATATTCAGCCAAAACATTTATAGCATTACTGGTCAAGTTCCTGATTATGGTTTTCAGATAATTTTCGTCTGTAAAAACTTCAAGGTTATCTGGATTGTGGTATTCGAATTTTATTTTCAAATAACCCGAAAATACTTTTTTGGTATCGTCAAAAAGTTTGCTTACTTCAATTTGTTTGGGTTGTGGTTTGAAGTTTGCCATTTGGCCTTTGCTCCACAACAAAATATCTTCCATAGACGATAGTAGGTTTTCGGCAGATGATAATGTCGTATCTTGAATTCGATTTTTGGTAGCTTCGTCAAGCAACTCTGGGCTGTCTTTTTGAATTTGCAAAAAGTCGATTAGATTAGCTACTGGGCCACGCAAATCGTGATTCAAAATATTAAAAAATCGTGTTTTGGTTTGATTGGCTTGGTCTAACGTTTGGTTTAAAACCTCAAGTTTTTGGTTTACTTGTTTGCGCTTGCGACTTTGATAAAACAATAATCCTCCAATAATTGCTAGTAACCCTATACCGCCAAACAAATACCATTTTTGCTTTTCTTTGGCTTCGAGCGAGAGTTTGTTGATTTTTATTTCTTTGTCGCGCAATTCTATTTCGCGTTTGTCTTCGAGGTTTTTTATGGTTTCGTTGTTTTCTGAATTGAAAACGGAGTCTTTGAATTTATAAGACAAATCTTTGGTTTCTAGAGCTGCTTCAAAATTGCCTTGTGTTTTTTGAATGTAAGATAAAGTTTTATAACTGGACGATAAATGACGTAAATCATGAGTTTCTTTATCTATAATTATTACTTTCTCTATTGCCTTAGTGGCCTTAGTTAAATACTCTTTCTTCTGATTAGCATTTATTTTTGTATCTTCAGCCAAAGTAACATAGGTTTCTGCAATAGATGAATTACTCTGAGAAATAAAATTTATATCGCCAATAGTTTGATAAATTTTTGATGATTTTTCATATATTAAAAGCGCATCATTATATTTTTCTTGCCAATAGAAAATATCACCTCTTACGTCATTACAAGCTGCTTTAAACTTTAGGAAGCCTAACTTGTTGTTAATTTTATCTGCCTCATCTAAATATTTTAAAGCTTCAACATATTGATCTGATTTTGTGCAAAGTAATGCAAGATGGTGTAATCTAAGGTTGTCATCTTCGGTATTATTATGAGCTTTATTGTATTCTAATCCTTTTTTATAATAAAAAACTGCTTTTTTAGTATTATGCAAATAATCATAAACCACGCCAATATTCAACAAGAATTTTGTGTATAATTTATGATTTTTTGCTTCTTCGGCAAATTTTAATCCTTTGAAATAAAAATATAATGCTTGTGGAAAATCACCTTTATTAGAATTTATAAATCCTTTGCCAAAATAAGCTTTGGCAAGTTGAGACTTGTCTTTAGCATTTTTTAAAACATACTCAAAATTTTCATTCGCTTTTACATTGTCTTCTGTAAGATAATAAACGCCAATATTTCGATGCGCTTCAACAACACCAAAATTATAATTTAATTTTTCAGCTAACTTTAATCCTGCTTGTGCATATTTCAAATGTTTATCGGCATTTATATCTCGGTAAGCGTAAGCTAAATCGTTGATCAAATTGGCTTTCAAAGTATTTTCTTTCATTTTTGGTAATTCCACTAAAAGTGAATCAATTAACAATTGCCCGTCTTTTTTTTGAGAAAAACAGTTAATTGAAAACAAAATAAAAAGCAAGTAAATTTTTCTCATCCTGCAAATTGTAAACTATCACGATAACTATTTCCAAGCGGTAAAACAATATCTTTAATAAGCGTAATATTTTGCGACCCTACTTTCTGTATATTTTGTTTTGGAACTGCAAAACTGCGATGAACTCGAACAAAACTTTCAAATTGGGTTTCTTTTAGCAAATTGCCAATGCCAGAAAAAACACAATGCCTTTTTTGGTTGGTTACAAGTAATGTATAATCTTTCAAGGCTTCAAGATATAATATTTCGTTGAGGTGCAATTTGGTTTGTTCGTAACCTTCTTTAATGTATATAAAATCGTCCGCAAATCGCAATTCGTATAGTGTCGCTTTGCGTTTTATATCCATAAATTCTTGAATCCGAGTAACCGTTTGCGCAAAACGATCGGCTTGTAATGGCTTGACCAAAAAATCTAACGTTTCGAGTTGAAAACTTTCTAAAGCATATTCAGGATGCGATGTGATGTAGATGCAAACGGGAATTTGCAACAGTTTCTTACGAAGATCAAGTCCCGAAAGTCCGGACATGTCAATATCAAGAAACAAAACATCAATATTTTGTTTGTCAATAGCAAGCAAAGCACTTTCTGCCGAGGCGTAGCTTCCTACAATTTTTATGGAAGGAAAATTTCGAGCTACAGAGGCTACTTTGATTCGTGCAACTTCGTCATCGTCTACAACAATACAATTGAAGTGTTCCATTTACTTTATTTGAATTTCAAATATAACTAAATTTTACTTAACAAATGCTGTAGGTCAAAAAATTTGATGATTTCATTTTTTTTGAAAAAAACGTATTCGTCGATTATAAACCGCCTACGTCTATTATTTGGATTTCATAAAAAATATAGCCACAACTTTGGGTATTATAAATTATTAAAATTTTAAGATCATGAAAAAAATTTACAATCTCGGAAAAAATCAGGTTTCTTTTTGGAAATCCTTAGTAGCAGTTATGATGTTATTATTCTGCTGTCAAAATATTGTTGCACAATTAGTTACAATACCTTTTATAGATTCTAACCCAATAAATGACAGAAAGCCTTTTGGATCTTTTTATGGATACGAACGAACCGCTATGATTTATACAGCCTCTGAAATAGGTTTAGTCAATAATTCAATTATAACACGATTAAATTTTTTCGTTACTTCTTTCCAAACAACAAATGGTAATGCGCCTTATACCATTAGAATGTTAAATACAACAGCAAGCTCTTTTAATGCTACAACATACGCCAGCGAAATTGTTGGAGCTACCACAGTTCTTGCTGGTAATACAGTTATTCCACAAACAACTCCTAATGAGGGTTGGTTGGGTTTTGTATTAACGACTCCATTTGTTTATACAGGAAACAACATAAAAATTATAATTGAGACTAATGCAGGCGGAAGTGGTAATGAATTGAGCACTGCAAAACAGTTTAGATGGACAGATGGTTCTTCACAAACTTGGCAAGCCGATACTACTGCGCCAACAGTATTGGGAACTGTTCAAACCTCTAGGCCCAATATTCAATTAGTATGGTCACCGCCACTACCGCCAGCAAACGACGCTTGCTCTGGAGCATTAATAGCCACCACATTTCCTTATATCAATTTACAAACATTAGGTCAAAACGCTACTAACAATGGTGGATATTTAGGCTGTGGAAGCGGTATGAATGATGGCGTTTGGTATTACTTTGAAGGAACTGGTGCCAACATGAAAGTAGATATTACAGGAGTTGATACTACTTTTGATCCCAAATTAGAGATTTATACTGGTTCTTGTGAAAATTTGACTTGTATTGCTTCCGCAGATTTTGGTGCCAATGGAGCCAATGAGACAATAACATTTCCAACTGTGTTTAATGAGGATGTTTTATATTTTATAAATATTGGTCATTGGCAAAGTAACGTAAATCTGCCAGAGGGCAATTTTACTATAAAAATTACTAATCTTAGACCTTCCAAGATTACTTTTTTTCAATCACCTAATAATGTGGGTTATGAAAATCAACCTATTTCAATTAAAGTAGGGCGATTAGATGGAACAAATGGTAGTGTTACAGTAAATTATGCACCTAATGATGGTAGTGCTTTAGGTAATATTGATTATGGATCAGCAGTTGGAACTTTGACTTGGGCCGATGGGGATAATGCAGATAAAAACATCATAATTCAACTACTTCCAGATGCGATTGTTGATCCGCTTGAAACCTTTACAATGATTCTATCAAACCCTACAAATAATGCAACAATAGGTTATAACACCATACCAGTAACTATAATTGATTCAAATGCGGTACCTGCTAATGACTCATGTTCAGGGGCTTTAAATGCCATTAATTTACCTTATTTGCATGTTCAAACTCTTGGAGAGTCAGCAACTAATAATGCAGGTTCAATTAGTTGCGGGTTAAATGGTACAAATGATGGCTTGTGGTACAAATTTACGGGTAATGGGGCTAACATAACAGTTGCTATTTCAAATGTTGCAGCTCATTTTGATCCTGAGATAGCTATTTATAATGGTTCTTGTGCTGCTACATCCTGTATAAATTCTACTGATTTAGGTAATATTGGTCAAGGAGAAACATTAACAATTGCCTCTGCGCTTGGTAACGTATATTACATAAATATTGGATATCTAAGTTTTACTTATGACGATTCCGAAGGCAATTTCAAAATAGACATTACCACAACTGCTTTGGCTAACGACAGTTTCGGTTTCAAAAACCTAAAAGTATATCCAAACCCAGTTACCAATATTTTGAATATTGAAAATGCTCAAAAAATTACCAAAATCACGATCATCAATATGCTTGGGCAAGAATTAATAACCAAAAACTTTGATGATTTCAAAACCGAAGTTGATTTTTCAGAATTACAATCAGGCAACTATTTTGCAAAAGTATACAGCAATAATTCCGAGCAAACTATCAAAATAGTTAAAAAATAAGATTATCAAAATTAAGGTAAAGTAGTTTTTCATAGTTTTTTTAGCAGAAAAGGTTGTTCGAAAGAGCAACCTTTTTTTATTTGTCGATTAATAACCGCCTTCGTCTATTTTTTGGATTTCATAAAAAATATAGCCACAACTTTGGGTATTAATTTAAAATTATGAAACTATGAAAACAACAAAAATTTTGATTTGCCTTTTATTTTTAGTTTTTTTTATTCCTAAACTAACAGCTCAAAAAGCCAATGTTGCTGCTGGCGGAAACGCTACAGGTGCAGGCGGAAAAGTAAGCTACTCGATTGGGCAAGTAGTCTACACAACGTCAACAGGCGCTGGTGGAACATTAACCCAAGGCGTGCAACAACCTTTTGAGATTGTGACGCTTGGCACCGACGATTTTCCCGAAATTACGTTAACCATGTCGGTTTCTCCCAACCCAACTTCATCATTTGTTAATTTAAAAGTTGATAATTTCAGTTTTGAAAACTTAGAGTTTTATTTAACAGATATAACTGGTAAACAATTACAAACTCAAAAAATTACTACTGTAGAAACTCAAATTCAGATGGAAAACTTGCCACAAGCAATTTACTTATTGAATGTATTTGAAAACAATAAAACAATCAAAACTTTTAAAATCATTAAAAATTAAGATTATGAAAACAATTACTCAAAAATTATGCAAAATAGTACTCATTTGTTCTATTTTCTTAACTCTATTTTCTGCCAAAGCACAAGCACCGCAAAAAATGAGTTACCAAGCTGTAGTTAGAAACGCTGCCAATACATTAATCGCCAACACCGCAGTTGGTGTCAAAATTAGCGTTTTGCAAACAACAGCTAACGGTACAGTAGTATATTCCGAAAGACACACACCAACTACCAATGCTAGTGGATTAGCGACTTTCGAAATTGGTGGCGGAACCATCCTTTCTGGAACAATGGCAGGAATCAACTGGTCAAATGGACCTTATTTTATTAAAACAGAAACTGATCCAACTGGTGGAAGTAATTACACTATTTCTGGAACTTCGCAATTGGCAAGTGTGCCTTATGCTTTATTTTCTGCAAATAGTGGTACGCCAAATAATTGGACAACAATAGATACAGATATTAGTAACAACAATACTGGGAATGTAGGAATTGGACAAGCAAATCCAACCGAAAAATTACACGTTAATAACGGAAATGCTAAAATTGGAGATTTAGTTTGGACAGCAGGTAACGATAGACTTTTAAAATTTGGAGATGCAGCTTATGTATCTATTGGAGAAGTTGGTGGAGATGATAAAATGGAAATAAAAGCCAATGAAATTACTCTAAAAGCAACTTCTGGAAATGTATTAATTCCAACAGGAAATATTGGTGTTGGTGCTGTAGGAAGTTTACAAAACAAACTACAAATTGGTACTGTACCAGGTTTTGTTGGCAACGATATAGCAATTGGTAATGGCACACAAGCTATGTCATTGGCACAAAGCCCAACAGCTTTTACTTTTTTTACAAATACAAATTTTGCCTTTATGCCTGCAAGCGGACCAGCTAATGTAGGAATAGGAACTACAACTCCAACTGCCAAGTTAGATGTTAGAGGAAGCGCTAGAATTAGCGAAAACAATACTGCTTTAGGAACCATTTTTAAACAAATTCAAGCAGGAATTGACAGTTTTGGATCTTCACCTGCAGAACAAACTTTTGGACTTGTAACATTTCCTCATCCGTTTGTTAGCGAACCAATTATTATAGCCACACCACAACATCAGGCAGGTATTTTTGTAGATGATATGTTTTCTATAACAATTACTACAACCTCAACAACAGGTTTTAGCTACATTGTTAGAAGACTTAATGGTTCTAGTTGGTCGCAAGTTTTAAAAGTAAATTGGATGGCAATAAGTTATTAAAAATTAAATCAAAAATTAAAATTAAATATTATGAAATTAACAATACAAAAAATCGTAAAAACAGCATTTCTGTGTTCTTTATTCTTTTCTCTATTTTCTGCACAAGCACAAGCTCCACAAAAAATGAGTTATCAAGCTGTGGTTCGCAATGCAGCCAATACACTAATTACAAATACAGCAGTTGGAGTTAAAATTAGTGTTATACAAACTACAGCTAATGGTACAGTTGTATATTCAGAAAGTCATACACCAACAACTAATGCTAATGGTTTAGCAACATTTGAAATTGGTGGTGGAGCAGTTTTATCAGGAACTTTTGCAAGTATTAACTGGTCAAACGGACCTTATTTTATAAAAACAGAAACTGATCCAACTGGCGGAACTAATTACACTATCTCTGGAACATCACAATTAGCAAGTGTACCTTATGCATTATTTGCAGCTAATGGTGGAACTCCTGGACCACAAGGTATACAAGGAATTCCTGGAGCAACTGGTTCGCAAGGATTACAAGGTGCAAGTGGAGCAATTGGAGCAACAGGTAAAAACACCGCAGCATTAACAACTATAGAACTTGCTGGTGCAAATTGCCCAACTGGTGGAACTAAATTACAATTTGGTACAGATACAAATAGTAATAATATTTTAGACGTTTCTGAAATTAATGCTTCATTAACAAAATATGTTTGTAATGGAGTTCAAGGAACAACAGGTTCTCAAGGATTACAAGGAGCAAATGGCGCACAAGGAATTCAAGGTGTTGCAGGCGCAACAGGTTTACAAGGCGCAACTGGCGCACAAGGATTACAAGGAACACAAGGTGTTGCAGGTGCAACTGGAGCAAACGGAAGAAATACTTTAATTTTAACTACAACAGAACCAGCAGGTGCAAATTGTGCCACTGGTGGAACTAAACAACAATATGGTTTAGATACAAGTGGCAACGGAGCATTAGAACCTTCAGAAATTAATGCATCACTAACTAAATATATTTGTAATGGTTTAGCAGGAACAGCCGCCAATGCTTGGGGTTTAACTGGTACAACTGGAACTACAGCAGCTAACTTTATTGGTACAACTGATAATAAACCAGTAGTAATAAAAACAAACAATACACAAGCGATGAATATTGATACCAATGGTTATGTTACAATATCATCTGGAATTCCTGGACCACTAGTAACAAAATTGTATGTTGAAGGCGATAGTTATGTTTACGGTAATTCTTTATCAAATATTGATGCTTATGGTGGATTTACGGTTTCTAATCCAGGTGAATTTCAAGGTGAAATAAACAGCTTAACCTTTGATGGAAAAACCATTCAAACAAAAGGTTCTGACCCTCAAGGTGCATTTGTTGGAGACTTAAAAATAAATCCTTTAGGCGGTAATATTGGTGTTGGAAACACTGGCGTAATACAAAACAAACTCCAAATAGGTAATCCACCAGGTTTTTCTGGTAACGATATTGCTATAGGTAACGGTACACAAGCCATGTCATTGGCTCAAAGCACAACAGCCTCAACGTTTTTTACCAATACTAATTTTGCTTTTATGCCTGCAAGCGGTCCTGCAAATGTGGGTATTGGTACAACAACGCCAGCCTCAAAATTGGAAGTTGAAGGAAGTATTGCAAACAAGTTTATATTAACCAATGCAAATTATGCACCAACTGATGCGGACTATATTATCTATGCAAATAAACAAGATAACACTTCAACTCCATTAACAATAACATTACCACTTCCAGCATTTTGTAGAGGTAGAGTTTACTGCATCAAGGCGTTAGGATTACCCACTGTAACCTATTTTAACTTTTTTCCACAACTTAAACTATTGGATTATGATGTTGATGGCACAATTAATAGTACAGTTATTCCTAACATACTTGATACTTATGGAGCAGTAACAATTAATGATCATTTGAATCAGCCAATTACTTATTTACACAGTATTAAATCACTAAGTAGTTCTTTTTTTCAAACACGAACATTCGTATATATTCAAAGTATAGGCACTAGGTGGGTTGTTTTATCTGATAATTTTCATTATGATTTAAACTAAATTGATTGTCCGTTTGTTGTCATAACCCTGTAATCCCCGCTATTACTAGCCTATCGAATAATTTTTCTTCAAAATATCTTCTATTTAACTTGTAAACGAACTCATTCAGGTATAATTGAAGATATTTTCCTTTTATTTTATGATAATTTCCTAAGAAATTGCGTTTTGCATTACTTATTGCTATGTGAACCCATTTTAAAGTTTCTGTTGTTGTTTCTTTATTAGATTTCTCTGTTATGTGTATTTCAACAAAGTCTGCAATGTCTATATATGATGTGCTTTTGTCTGTAAAAAGAATACTTTTCTCTGAAATGGATTCTTTAATAGTTTTATTAATCAGTTCAGAAGTATGATCTGTCAAAACTTTTGCTTTAAAATATCTACATTGATTGGATTTTTTTCCTGTTTCAATATCTTCTAAAACTGTTGATTCTGCCATAATTGCGGTGTTTATTTTTCCAACTGCACCACGACCGCGAATGCCTTTTTCTTGCTCTACTTCTGATGATTCAACAGTAAAATAGCCTTCGTCAAATTCAATCATTCCTTCCAAAGTATATCGTGCATCTCTATTACCCATTGCTTTTCGTAGCTTATGAACCATTGCCCAAACTGGCTCATATCGTTTTTGACCAAGCTGTTTCTGAATTTCCTTGCTTGAAAATCCTTTTTTTGTAGCAGTCATTAAAAACATCGTTTTATACCAAGTCAAAAAAGACAATTTGGAACTTTGCATTATGGTACCACTGCGCAAAGATATTCTACTTCTACATTTTTTGCACTCATAGCTCCATCTGCTTTGTATCCAAAAATGTTCCTTGTTTCCGCATTTACATTGAACTCCGATTTTATCTCTTTCTTCTTTAAAATGAATTCTGCACGATTCTTCGCTTCCAAAATTTGCTGTAAAACTGAATAAATTCATATCTTCTTCTACAAATATAAAACTTTTTTTGGAATTATGAGTGTTTACAGACAATCAAATAAATATTTGTCGATTATGAATTTAGCAATAAGAAAATATAACCTAATACAAGAGTTAACATCAATAGATGAATATCTTCTTGAAAAACTTGAAATCGTATTAAAAACTAATAAAAAAGATTGGTTTGAAGATTTGAGTGTTGATGAAAAAAATGAAAATGAAATTGGTTTGCATCAAGCCAATAATAATGAATTTATTGATCATCAAACGGTAATGAAGAAATTTGATAAATGGCATTAGAAATCACTTGGACAAAGCAAGCAGATTAAGGTTTGCAAAAAGTTATTGATTATCTCGAACAAGATTGGACCAAAAAAGAGATTTTGAAACTTGAAGAAAATATTTGCCAAGTTATGAACCAGATTAAGTTTTTTCCTGATTTATATCCAAAATCTCAAACTTATAAAGATTTGCGTAAAGTATTAATTGATAAAAACAACTATTTGGTTTACAAAGTAAATCTTTTAAAAAACCAAATTGAAATTATTAATTTCCGTGGTACAAACCAAAAATCTATGTATTAACAAAACTTGTAATCTTATATTTCTGTTTGAATAATTGTCTTGAGAAGTCGCTTTTTAGGTTACTAGTTATATCAATTTTTTATTAATTTTTCTTTAAATAAATTTCCTGAAACATCTTTTACTTGAACATGATAGATACCACTACTAAGATTAGAAATATCGTAAGTTATAGAAGGTTTTAAAAAATCTTTTACAAGTCTTCCAAAATTATCATATAGGCTTAATTTCTTTGATATTTTGATATTGAATTTGAAAAGTAGTTGAAGTAGGATTAGGAAAAATACTTATTTTATCTCTTTGTTCAAAAACCGTATTTGCTAGTGATACTGGGTTTAACAAAAGTGTTGAAAATGTTATTGTTTCTGTTGCACTGCCCAATATACTAGTACAAGACCAAACATTACTGATATTTCTTCTTTTGTAACAATTTACAAGTAGAGTATAATTATTTGTTGCTGCAGAAATGTCCGCAATAACGAAGTTATTTTCTAAAAAAGTATTAGTTGGAAGCAGAAATGGAACATAATAAATATTCAAAACAATTATTGACTCATCAATAGTGTAATTACTACTGTAAAATTCCAAAACATAACCATCAGCAACATTAACTTTTATATTAATATCGGCAGCATTGTTATTAGTAATTGTAACATTCTGAATTACCAATGCCTCAGCTTTATTTACTATACAAATTACAAACAGAATTAAAAATATTTTTTTCATAATTTCTAGTTTTTAATAATTGTTTTAGCATCTACTATTTGTCCGTTACAAACTAAGGCTACGGTATAAAAACCGTTTGTAGACAACCTAGTTTTTTATTAATTTTTCTTTGAATAAATTTCCTGAAACATCTTTTACTTGAACATGATATATACCACTACTAAGATCAGAAATATCGTAAGTTATAGAAGGTTTTAAAAAATCTTTTACAAGTCTTCCAAAATTATCATATAGGCTAATTTCTTTGATATTTTGATATTGAATTTGAAAAGTAGTTGAAGTAGGATTAGGAAAAATACTTATTTTATCTCTTTGTTCAAAAACCGTATTTGCCAGTGATACTGGATTTAACAAAGGTGTCGAGAATTGTATTGTTTCTGTATCGTTTCCTATCGTGCTATTATCACAAGTCCACAAGTTATTACCCAAATATTGTCTTTGTTTAACATTTACAATCAGAGTATAATTTGCATTGGCTAAATTAATATTAGGTATAATAAAATCATTTTCTAATATGGTATAAGCTTGACCAAAACCTGGATTAAAGCAAATATTTAATGTGATCGTGTCATTTAAAATTTCATAATTCCAGCTGTAATAATTAAAAGTGTAGTTATTAAATACTTTAGTTCGGATATTAATATCATTTGTATTACTACTTGTTATCGTTATATTTTGTATAAATAAGGCTTGTGAAGTACTAACTATACCAAACAAGAACATTAATAAAAATATTTTTTTCATAATTTCTAGTTTTTAATAATTGTTTTAGCATCAACTATTTGCCCGTTGCAAACTAAGGCAACGGTATAAAAACCGTTAGAATAGTTTGCGATATTTATGGTTGCTGTATTGCTAGTTTCATCAAGAATATAATTATTAGCGGCATAATTGGTGCCATAGTTGCCTAAAATCATCAGATAAGCAGTTCCTGTTTCGTTGATTTTATAGGTAACATTAATTAAAGTACTTGATGGATTAGGACTTATCGCAGTTATGGTACTCGGTTTTATGCTCACATCAACTTCTGAATAATCTTTAAAACCATCGGCAGTTGCAATTACTTCAAGTTTGTATTTGGTGGCAATATCTGTAGTAACTGTTAGGTTTTTTCCAGTAAAAATCAAGTTACCAGCACTATCATACCAATTGTATAAGGCAGGTTCATTAATTTGAGCCGCACTTATTGTTATTGGCTCGTTACTATCTACCGATTTGTCATTACCTGCATCGGCAGTAAAAAAAGTACGAATATTTTTATGAACTTCAAAAGTACAACCACCTTCAATTTCGTTTGTAGTATTGTTCTTTTGAATTAAGTGATATAAAAATTTAGTTTTTTCAGTTAACTCATCTGTTAAGAAATTAAATTTTAATTCTAGTGAACCCTTCTCATTTTGATGAAAAACAATGTTATTAAGTTGAACACCATTGTTGGTTACCAAAGTTACTTTTTCATTTGGTGTGGTATAAATATTGCTGGCTACTTTACCACCACGTTGCCATGCGGTGTAGAAAGTGTCGTCCATTTTTAGACTTATCTCCGCTTCTTCATAAATAGCTTTGCCTATTTCGGATGCTTCTTTTACAATTTCGAATTTTACGTTTTTAATTGTCGCTGTATTATTTTCGATACCGACACTACCACTAATAATACCATCTGCTTCAGGTTGCGCATTGATAACCATAATACTTTTTCCAGCTGTATTATTGTTATTTTTAATATTAGTGTAGGTGTTAGAAACCTCAGGGAATACATTGGTATCTACTGTAGAAATAATTTTGGTTAGCAAAAAAGTATTCCAAACCGTTTGATCACAGCTCACAAAAAAAGGAACATTCCAAGGCATGGAAAGTACAACTTCTTTACCTGAGGCAACAATTGGAATATCTAAGGTACCAATAAGTATAATTGAACTGTTTATTGGCGAAATGGTAGATCTAAATGACGAAGATGACGTGCCATAATTGGGGATAGAACAATACATTTTAAGTTTTTCTGTTCCAGTAGAAGCTGCGCAGCTTTTGTTGGTGACTTTTACATATATATAGTTAGGTACGCTAGGATTAAATTGTGGATTTTGATGTTCTTGCACCGCATCTTGTTGGTTGCGAACCCAAATATCGGGGCTATTCCATAAAATTGTTGATGTGGTGTTCGGTTGAATTCCAAAATCTGTTGGTGTATCTTTAACCATCAAGTCCAAAGTTCCTGAATACATGGCTTGCGCCAATTGAACCGCAGCATAGGCATCTACTAAGCCATAACCCATCTCGATGTTCCAAGTGCCATTGGGACGGCCTTGTGTATTGGTGTAGCTGTAATTACCTACTTTCTGGCAAGTACTTTCTATAATATCGCGGACTTGCTTGTTGCTTAAACATGGGTTTACTGACAAAATTAACGCAGCTATGCCAGCAACCATTGGGGCAGAGAATGATGTTCCGTTTAATACTACAAACTCATTTCCATTGGTTGTAGTATATATATCTGATCCTGGTGCTACTACATCAAGGGAAGTTCCAAACCCAGAAGATCCAAAAATACCCGAATCTGTTCTCTGCCCTATTTGATTATTTGACCCTACATTCAAAATTTCAGGAAACACATAGGCAGGATAATCAATTACAGTATTATTACCAGAACCAAAAACAACTATAGTACCAAGACCATTTCTACCCAAAGTAATTGCGTTTTGTAATGCATTTTCTAGGATAGTTGATTGTAAATTATTAAAGTATAAGCCTCCAATATCTCCCCATGAGTTGTTGATAATATGTGCACCACCAAACTCCCAAGCCCAGTTGATACCATCAGCAAGTTGTTCAGAAATTTGTTGATTATTTGCTAATCCATTACTTATATCAATTAGTTTTGCTTGAGGAGCAATGCCAGTAATAAAGTTATTGTTGTTTTTTGTAGCGGCTATAATACCTGCAACTTCCGTCCCATGAAAGCTCCTTAAAACACTTGGGCTTGAGCCGGGTAAAAAACAAGTATCAAAACTATTTGGATGAATCGAGGCAGACAAGTCAGAATGTGTTTTATCTATACCAGTATCCAATACCGCAACATTAATCCCAGCACCTTCTGTAATTGCCCATGCTTCGCAAGCGTTAACATCAATAGCTGGATTTACGGTGTTGTACAGTCCCCATTGCTCTGCAAAATAAGTGTCGTTTGCACAAGGCGGGTTTGCATTTTGCGAGCTGATTTTAAAATCAAACATAAAAGCTGGATCTACTGCTTCAAAAAGACCTGTTTCATATAAATAATTTGATAATTGTACCGCATCGTCAATAGCATTTTTTTTCAATTTCAATTGATACCAAAGTGGCATTAACTGATTTTGATGGTCTATAACAAAGTTTTTTTCAAGAGCTTTTGCTTGCAACAAACTTATGCTAGTGGTATATTTCAGTTTTACATATAAAATTTTTGATGTTCCAATGGCTTTTGTTTCCGATTTTTTATAATAATAGGAAACATTATTTATTCCAATATTATTTTTAAGAGAATTAATTTTTTGCGTAAACTCTATTTTGGATAAGGAAGTATTATCGAATTTTATTTGAATCATTCTGTCTTCGGACTCATCTGGTTCACAACTTAACAAATTAGTAGATGTTTGGGTAGCTTGAATTGTATTCAAGAAACTTGGATTGAAATTAGAGTTTACAAAAATATTAACTTGTTTTTTATCTAAAGTTAACTGTTTTCTTTCTCCTTTGTAATAATAGGAACTACTTTGAGAAAAACAAATAGTAGTTAGCAAAATCAAAATTAAGTTAAAGAAAAGTTTCTTAAAGTTGTAGTGCTGTAGTGCTGTAGTGCTGTAATATTTTTTCATAAAATTATTTTGTGTTGCTAAATTAAAACTAAATTACAATAAAACAAGAAGTTAACTGTAATTTTTTCGGTAAAATAGTTATAATTCAAATTAGTTAAAAAAGTAATTTTTTTAAATGCTACCTCTCCCCATTCCATTCACTATAAAACTGCTCCAGAAAAACCTCCAGAAAAGCATGCCGGTTTTCGGCTATCTTTTTTCCCGTTTTGGTATTCATTTTGTCTTTTATTAATAGTAGTTTTTCGTAAAAATGATTAATCGTTGGAGCTTTGTTATTTTTATATTCTTCTTTGGTCATTTGTAGGTTTGGCGCAATTTCTGGATTATACAATTGTCGGTTTTTGAAGCCACCATAATTGAAAGTTCGTGCAATACCTATAGCACCGATGGCATCGAGTCGATCTGCGTCTTGCACAATATCGAGCTCTTTTGAAGTGAATTTTTTATCGAAATTGCCGCCTTTGAAGGATATATTTTCGATTATGGCAATAACACGTTCAATTGTTTCTGGAGCAACATTTTTGTTTTCTAGAAATTCTCTGGCTGTTTTTGGACCAATGGTTTCGTCACCGTTATGAAACTTGCTATCGGCAATATCGTGCAATAAAGCCCCGAGTTGCACTACTTCGAGATTGCAGTTTTCGGTTTTAGCGATTAGTAAGGCATTTTTATAAACGCGTTCTATATGAAACCAATCGTGTCCAGCTTCGGCATTTTGCAGTTTTTGTTTAACAAAAGTAATTGTAGTTGCTATGATTGACATGGGTTTGCGTTATATTGGTTGACGGTTTGTGTAGTTTGCGTTAGGGATTACTTCACCTTACTTTCATTTTAATTGGAGTTCAGTGAACTTCGTTTGAGGCTTTGTTTGAGCTCTTTTTGTCTCGTCTTTTTTGACGAGATAAAAAAGCGAGTGCCGAAAGCCCGACCTAATTGGGTCATTTTTCTTGACTCAATAGGGTAACGCCCAAAAATAAAAAATTTTAGGTAATAAAAAAAGCACCTCGCCGAGACGAAGTGCTTTATTAATAATGTAAGAAAAATTATTTTTTCTTTTTCGTAGCTGTTTTTTCTGCTTTTGCAGCTTCTTGAGCCGCTTTCATAGCTGCACGAGAAATCTTCACTTGACAAACTACTGTGTTGTCTGGGTGCATTAATTTGAAATTGTTTACTGGTAATTTAGTTACATATAACTTGTTACCCATTTGCAATTCTGAAATGTTTGCCTCAACAAAATCAGGAAGGTTTTTTGGTAGCGCTTTTACTTTTAGTCTACGTTGGTTTAAGTTCAAAACGCCTCCTAAAAGTACTCCTGGGGATGTTCCTGAAATTTTAACAGGCACTTCCATAATGATTTCTTTGTCGTCTTTCAGCTCAAAAAAGTCAATATGTAAAATTTTGTCAGATACTGGGTGCACCTGAATGTCTTGCAAAATCGCATTCATTTTTTTACTTCCTAACTCTATCACAACTGTGTGTGCGTTAGGCGTGTACACCAATTCTTTAAATGCTTTTTCTTCTGCCGAAAAATGAACTGGTTGACTGCCTCCGTAAATAACACACGGAACCGCTCCAGCATTACGTACCGCTTTGGTTGCTACCTTGCCCACGCTTTCTCTTTCTGATCCTTTAATTGTAATCGATTTCATCGTAAAAATATATAGTTAATAATTATTATTCAATTTCAAAAAGCAACTCCAAAAATCAATTTCAAGAGTCACATCATTTAATGTAGGGCGTTCCCCTTCGGGTCGGGCTTTACGCTATTATCTTTTGTTCCTGCGTCTCAAAAGGATAACCGCTTCAATCCCTAGCGCACCCATTATTCTGCTATAAAGCCTTCCCTTTGGGAAGGTTGGATGGGCTTACATCAAAAACTTTCCGCTTATCGAGTTATTGTGTTGCACCATTTGCATTACTTCGGCAAAAAGTGGTGCACAACTTACAACTCGTATTTTATTTGATTCTTTCTTTAACGGAATCGAATCGGTAACAATCAACTCAAGCAATTTTGAGTTTTCGATTTTTTCGTACGCATCTCCACTTAAAATGGCGTGAGTACAAATCGCTCGTACGCTCAATGCGCCTTTTTCTATCATCAAATCGGCAGCTTTTGCCAACGTTCCGCCAGTATCAATCATGTCGTCAACTAGGACAACGTTTCTTCCTTTTACTTCTCCAATAAGTTCCATCGAACTAATGGTATTGGCTGCTTTTCGTTGTTTATAGCAAATTACCACATCCGATTCTAAAAATTTAGAGTAGGCGTAGGCTCTTTTTGATCCGCCCATGTCTGGCGATGCAATAGTCAAATTGTCTAAATTCAAACCTTTTACATAAGGTAAAAAGATTGTCGATGCAAACAAGTGATCTACTGGTTTCTCGAAAAACCCTTGTATTTGGTCAGCATGCAAATCCATTGTCATCACTCGTGTCGCGCCAGCTGCATCAAGCAAATTGGCTACCAGTTTAGCTCCAATTGGAACTCTTGGTTTGTCTTTTCGGTCTTGTCGTGCCCAACCAAAATAAGGTATTACCGCTGTGACGTGTCTTGCTGATGCTCGTTTTGCAGCATCGATCATCAGTAACAATTCCATCAAATTATCGGCCGTTGGAAATGTAGAGCATACAATAAACACCCGTAAACCTCTAATTGATTCTTCGTAGGACGGTTGAAACTCACCATCACTATATTTTGAAAACGTAACTTTACCAAGCGAAACACCATACTTTTCAGCAATCTTTTCAGCTAAGTGAACACTTTGGGAACAAGCAAATATTTTTGCTTCTGGTTCTTGATGTGGCATTTTAATTGGTTGTATTGTAGTTAGTTAGTTGCTATTCGTTTTTACGAGGTGCAAATTTAGGAATAAAAACGGAGTTATCGAATAATTTTTGCAGTATTTTTTTAGAAAGTGTAAAATATTTATTTACATTTGCATCGTGTTAAAGAAAACGGTTTAATATTGTTTGCTTTGAGCGATGAAGTAACTGTTGTTATTTTAAGTCTGTAAACGTATGCCTGTAGCTTCTCAATTACATAACTGCTAATGCCCGGATGGCGGAATTGGTAGACGCGCTGGTCTCAAACACCTGTGGGAAACCGTACCGGTTCGACTCCGGTTCCGGGTACAAAACCTCTAAGAAATTAGAGGTTTTTTTATTTCTTCAAAGACTTTAAGGCAATTCCCAAACTAATCAACATCAAAATTCCTCCTATTATAAATGGTGCGCCAGCAAACTGAAAAGGCGCCGATTTGTGCGTAAAATAATAAAAAACATTAGTCATTAAAGGAGGACCAATAATGGAGGAAGCACTAATTAAGCTTGTTAATGTTCCTTGTATTTCGCCTTGTTCGCTAGCCGAAACTTGTTCAGAAACAACCGATTGTAATGCAGGTCCAGAAATTCCGCCCAAACAATACGGAATCAAAAAAACAAACATCATCCAACTTTGACTAGCTGTTGAAAATAAAAACATACCTAGACAGTAGAATAAAATTCCAATAAAAATACTGTTATTATTTCCTAGTTTTGGATTAGTATAACGAATTAAACCGCCTTGAACAGCACCAACCAGAAGTCCTACAACACCAAGCGAAATACCAACCATTTTTTCATCCCAACCAAATTTATAAATTGTAAAATAGCTCCAATTGCTTTGCACAGCATTTGAGGCTACATTTAAAATAAATACTGCAAGCATTAATCCAATCAATGTTGGATATTTTTTAAGATTCAGCATCGCACCAATTGGATTTGCCCTTTTCCAATCAAAATCGCGTCTGTTTTCATTTGCTAACGATTCTGGAAGTATAAAATAACCGTACAAAAAGTTGACCATACACAAAATCGCCGCTGCATAAAACGGAACTCTAGAGCCATATTGTCCTAAAAAACCACCAATTACGGGGCCAATAATAAATCCCATTCCGAAAGCCGCACCTATCATTCCGAAGTTTTTCGCCCTATTTTCGGGCGTGCTCACATCAGCGATATAGGCAGATGCCGTCGTAATACTCGCACCAGTTATCCCCGAAATAATTCGCCCAATAAAAAGCCATGTAATTGTTGGTGCAAATGCCAAAAGCAAATAATCCAATGAAAATCCAAATAACGAAATCAAAATAATAGGTCTACGACCATATTTATCGCTTAAATTTCCAATCAATGGCGAAAATATAAATTGCGTAATCGCATAAGCAAACAACAGCCAGCCACCATATTTCGATGCGTCACTAATATCACCATCGATTAGTTCAGAAATCAATTTCGGGATTACAGGGATAATAATACCAAGTCCCATAATGTCGATGAGCATCGTAATAAAAATAAAACCTATAGCTGGAGATTTTTTGTTTTGTGTCATAAATGTTTTTTTGGGCGTGACCCGAAGAGGGTCAGGCTGTACGTTGCAATCTTTTATGTTTCATTTCGCTGACGCTACATAATACATAAAAGGATTTCCACTTCCATCCTTCACGCAGATGCTCATAAAAAGCAAAAATAAATCCCAAATTCTACTGAAAATTCAGATTAGAACTTGGGATCTTAACTATTTGTCAAACTAAACTAGTCGAAGTTTAAAGTTCCAAAACCTTAACAGCATTACCGCCCATCAATAATTCTAATGGGTTTTCTAACGCTTCTTTTACAGCAACCAAGAAACCAACCGATTCGCGACCATCAATAATTCGGTGGTCATACGAAAGTGCTACATACATCATTGGGTGAACTTCCACTTGCCCGTTTACAGCAATTGGTCGCTCAATAATATTGTGCATTCCTAAAATTCCAGATTGTGGCGGATTAATAATTGGAGTACTTAACATACTTCCGAAAACACCACCATTTGTAATAGTAAATGTTCCGCCAGTCATATCATCAACAGTAATTTGACCGTCACGAGCACGAATTGCCAAACGTTTTATTTCGGCTTCGACACCTCTAAAAGTTAACAATTCTGCGTTGCGAACAACGGGAACCATTAATCCTTTTGGTCCAGAAACGGCTATCGAAATATCAGCAAAATCGTATGCAACTTTGTAATCGCCATCCATCATTGAATTCACGTCAGGAAACAATTGCAAAGCACGAGTTACCGCTTTTGTGAAAAAGGACATATAGCCCAAACCAACACCGTTG
>JANOPO010000070.1:0-174051 GCA_031422015.1 Flavobacterium sp.
GTCGGTAAACTAGCGTGAGGGATAGTAGTGGAGCTCTTTGTCTCGTCTTTTTCTGACGTGACAAAAGCGCGAACATATAGCCCGACCCCACTGCAGCGAAGCGCAAGATGGGGTCACGCACAAAGGAAAAAATTAATCGTAGCGTATGGCTTTGACGGGAGAAATTTTGGTTATTATATAGGATGGCACTAGCAAAACTAGCATACAAATAAAGATTGTCATGAGATTGAGCAAAAGAATGTACAGCCAATTGATATCGACTGGGGCTTGGTTGACGTAGTAATTTTCAGGATTGAGTTGTATGATTCCGAAGTGTTTTTGGATTAGTAATAGTGATATTGCAATAACATTTCCCCAAAATAGTCCGCGCAGGATAAGATGCGAGGCGTTATGTAGAAATATTTTGCGAATTGTCCAATTATTGGCGCCCATGGCTTTGAGCATTCCGATCATCTGGGTGCGCTCAAGTATCATGACTAATAAGGCGACTGCCATATTAATTGTCGCTACTACTATCATGATGATGAGAATTATAATGATATTAAAATCGAATAATTGTAGCCAATCGAATATGTAATAATATTTTTCGACAATAGTTTTGGTGTCGAGTGTGGAACTGGTATGTTGGTATACTTCGGTTCCTTTTTGCTTAATTTGAGTAAAATCGTCTATGAAAACTTCGAAAGCACCGACTTGGTCTGGCAACCATTTATTGATTCGTTGCAAGTGACGAATATCGCCTACTATATAGGTGGAATCGAAATCTTGAAAACCCGAATTATAAATTCCGACGATATGAAATACTCGAATGTTTGGCAATTGATTGCCTCCTTCTTTCATAAAAAAAGTATTAAACTTGTCGCCTAGTTTTAGCTTGAGACGATTGGCTAGATATTCTGAAATTAAAACTTCGGCATTGAGATTGTTGACGAAATTAGGTAGCTTGCCTTGAATAAGATATTCTTGAAGGTTTTGCCAATTGTAATCTTTGCCGACTCCTTTGAAAATGATTCCTTCAAAAGCGGTTTCGGTGCGTATTATTCCCGCTTTTGTGATTACTGCTTGAACGTGGGCAATGCCCTCAACGGAAGTGAATTTTGGATAGAAATTTTGTTTAATCGATATTGGATCAAGACTGACTTGGGATTGATTGTCATCAAAATTCGAAATTATTATATGTCCAGAAAAAGCGGAGATTTTTTGGCGTATTTTTTGTTGTAATCCAACACCTGTAGCTACCGAAACAATCATCATTATCATACCAATTGCTATTGCAGAAATCGCAATTTTTATAATTGGAGCAGAAATTGTACTTTTACGATCTTTGGATCTAATGAGTCGGCTGGCTATGAAATATTCGAAGTTCAAAAGATTTTTATTGCAAATATATGATTTTTGATTGCAGATTAACGATTTATGATTTTTGATTTTTTGCCTAATTAAATCGATTCTTAATTTTGAATTATGAAAAATTTACTTAAAAATATTGTTTTTTGTGCTTTTTGCTTGGTTTTTTTGAACTATTGTAGTGTTTCTAAAAAGCAAATTGCAAATTCTAGTGTTGAAAAAACTAAGGTCTATACTGAAACTTTGCCTTTGGTTGTGACAGTTAAAACTGGTGACATTATCCCAAAATTAGGTTTAAAAACTGGTGCTGAAAATTTCCTTGACTATTTGCCATTATTAAAAGATAAAAAAGTTGGAATCGTAACTAACCAAACCGGAATTTTGGTTTATGAAGATCCTGAAACAAAAAAAAATGAAACAATAAATGTTATAGACTTTCTTGTTCGAAGCAACGTAAACTTGTTTAAAATATTTGCCCCAGAACACGGTTTTCGTGGCACGGCAGATGCTGGCGAACATTTAATTGATGGAAAAGACAAAAAAACTGGGTTGCCAATCATATCACTTTATGGCGATAACAAAAAACCAAAACCAGAGCAACTAGCCGGAATTGATATTTTGATTTTTGACCTTCAAGATGTTGGCGCACGATTTTACACTTATATATCATCATTGCATTATGTTATGGAAGCTTGCGCCGAAAATAATATTCAGCTTATTGTTCTAGACAGACCCAACCCGAATGGCAGTATTGTAGATGGTCCGATTTTAGAAAAAGAATACACCAGTTTTGTTGGAATGCACCCTATTCCGTTATTGCACGGCGCCACGATTGGCGAATATGCTCAAATGATAAATGGCGAAAAATGGCTTAAAAACGGATTGCATTGCAACTTGAAAGTTATACTATGCCTTGAGTACAATCGCAATATAGCTTATAGTTTGCCCGTAAAGCCGTCACCAAATTTACCTAACGATCAAGCGATAAATTTGTATGCTAGTTTGTGCCTTTTTGAAGGAACAAATGTTAGCATGGGTCGTGGCACCGAAAAGCAGTTTCAAATTTATGGCTCGCCATTTTTGCCAAAAAGTGATTTTAGCTTTACTCCTATTCCTAATTTTGGTGCTAAAGAACCAGTATATAAAAATGAGGTTTGCTATGGCGAAGATCTAACTTCAAAACAAAGAGTTACTCGATTGGAATTGAAATGGTTAATCAAGGCCTACAGAACAACTTCTGATAAAAGTAAATTTTTCAATCCGTTTTTTACAAAATTGGTTGGGACCAAAAAACTACAAAAGCAGATAGAACTGGGATTAAGCGAAGCCGAAATTAGAGCTACTTGGGTAAAAGGATTGGAAGAATTCAAGACGATGCGGAAGAAGTATTTGATTTATTCTTCCTCCAACCCGACGACCAATGTGCCTGAGTAAAAACTATAAAAAAATACCTTTTAAACAAGTTTTATGCGCATTTGGATAAATTGGAAGAAAAACGACTAGCGTATTTTTTCGAATCTTGTTTATTGCAAACGAAAAACAACCGAAATCGGAATATGATCTGATATTTTGTTGGCATGTTCTAACGAAATAAATGTTTTGTAAAAGTGAATTACTGCCGCGCTTTCTATCGAAATGACATTGGCATTATACCATATATTGTCAAACTCAGAAGCTAGGCAAACGTCTTCTTTACATGCTTTTTTAAGTGTCGTTTTTTGATTTTCGAAAGCGGGTAAATATCCCAATTTCCGTAAAGGATTAAAAACTGTATGCGACTGTGGACAATTGAAATCGCCTAGAAAAATCAAATTCAGTGTTGCATATTGATTGGGCAAGTATTTGAAATATTTTATTTCTGTTTCAGGTTGTTTGCTTTTGGTAATGGCATGAAAGTTGGCAATTGTAACTTGTTTTTTGTTAAACTCAAAGGTGCAATAATAGGGTTCTCTGTCTATTTCGAGGTTGTATTTTTGTTCTAGCCAAGCCTTTCCAATTTTTTTTATTTTTGCTGTTTTCCATAAAAAAGCATATCGTTCGGTTTTGTATGCCGAGCTACTTGTTGGGTCGCTTATTATATAATCCCATTTTGCACCTTTTCGATTGAGTTCATCAGCGAGTTTGGCTACCGCTTGTGCGCCGCCATAACCTGCTACTACTTCTTGCAGGGCAACTATATCATGGTTCTTAACGGTGTTGGCTATGAAGGTTATGGTTGAATCGGATTTGGATTTGCCGAGGTTTTCTAAATTCCAAGACAGGAGTTTGACTTGTGAGAAGGAGGATGAAGCTTGTAGAAGAAGAAGGAAAAAGAAAAGTTGGCGCATTTAATTATTTTTTCAAAAATAGTCTTTTACAATTAAATGAATTTACGGTTTTCCGTAATAATAAAATATTGAATACTAGTAAATTAGCGTATTTATAAAAGTTAATATGCTGAAAAAAACTATTTTACTAGAAAACAAAGCTTCGGTAGCTACCAAAAACAACCAACTAACTATAAAATCTGAAATTAGAGAAAGTTCAATTCCTATTGAAGATATTGGTTTTTTGGTTATTGATAATCAAGAAATTTACATCAGCATTCCAGCAATGAACTTGCTCATAGAAAATAATACGGCAGTCATTATTTGCAATACCAATCATTTGCCAAACGGGATGTTTTTGAACCTCAACAGCCACCACATTCAACAAGAAATTTTTAAAAATCAAATAAATGCCTCCGAACCACTCAAAAAACAATTGTGGCAACAAACCATTTGCGAAAAAATAAAAAATCAAGGAATACTATTAGAAAATATAACGGGGCAAAAAAATTCGTTTGAATTTTTGGCAAGTAAAGTTTTGAGTGGAGATACGACCAATATGGAAGGAGTTGCTGCAAGTCAATATTGGAAGTCATTTTTTGAAGTAAAATTTAAACGTGAACGCTTTGGCGATTATCCCAATAATTTCTTGAATTATGGTTATGCAATTTTGCGTGCTGCAACTGCTAGAGCATTATCTGGAAGCGGTTTGCTGAATACTTTAGGAATTCATCATAAAAGCAAATACAATGCTTTTGCTTTGGCCGATGATATCATGGAACCCTTCAGACCAATTGTAGATGAGAAGGTTTTTGAGTTAATACAAAAGTATGATGAGCAAGAATTAAACACTTTGTTAAAATCTGAACTTGTACAAATCTTAACACGAACGGTATACTTCAAGGATGAAAAAAGTCCTTTGATGGTAGCATTACAAAAAACATCAAGTTCATTACAACAATGCTATACTGGTGAAAGAAAAAAGATAAAATATCCAAAATTATGGAACTCAACGGTTACCGAATAATGTGGTTGTTTGTGTTTTTTGATTTGCCAACCGAGACCAAGAAAGATCGTAAAAACGCTTCTGGTTTTAGAAACAATTTACTTAAAGACGGTTTTAGTATGATGCAATATTCTGTTTATGTGCGTCACTGTGCTAGTAGCGAAAGCGCCGATGTACATGAGAAAAGAATACACAGGTTGTTGCCGCCAATGGGAAAAGTGAGCGTTTTGCGAATAACCGATAAACAGTTTGGTAATATCATGAATTTTTGGGGTAAAGTCGAAGTACCAAAAGCACCTCAACCAACGCAATTGGAATTGTTTTAATAAAAAGGTTCTCGGCGGTTATCCCAAAAATAAAGCAACTGAATTTCAGTTTTGTTTATTTCGTAATAAAATGAACATTGTTTATTGACAATCGCTTTTCGTATATTTTCTTTAAAGGTGCTTTTCTCAAAAGCAAAAGGAAAAACAGCTAATGTTAAAATAATTTTGTTGGTTTTAGCAACAGACTCCTTGGCTACTATTTTTCCAAAATCATTTTCGACATGATCGACAATTGCTTCAAAGGTAATTTCAGCGTTTTTAGACCAAATAACTTTCATTATTTGAAACGAACTTTATAATCATTCATAACTTGGTCGTGAGATTTAAAGTCGCCTTGTTTTATTTGGTTTTTACTTTCTAAAATTCCTTTTTTAACATGGCCAGGAAGTTCGTCCCAAAAATCAATTTGGTTTTCTTCAAAGGTAATTTTAGCTTTTATTGCGGTTGCAATTTCTTGCAACATACTTTTGTATTTGTCGTTTGCTTCTATTACTACTTTGATAATCAATTACTTTTTTACAAATATACTTATTTTTAAAAACGATTAATATTTATTTTTATAGAAATCAAAAAATGCTCCAATCTTGGGGTATCACATCAAGAAAGGAGCATTTTTTATTACGATATTTTCTTTTAATTTCATGAATATCAGAAGGTAACGAGCCCGCTAATATCGTGTTTTCTAATCTTTAATCAAACCACAACACAACAAATGAGAACAACAACACAAAAATAATATCGTGTTTTCTAATCTTTAATCAAACCACAACCAAATTGAAAAAACATTACAATATTTGCTAAATATCGTGTTTTCTAATCTTTAATCAAACCACAACCAGTGCTTTTTTGTGTAATGTTGTAGACCAAATATCGTGTTTTCTAATCTTTAATCAAACCACAACGCGTAAGTATTATCATCTTGAATATTTTTTAATATCGTGTTTTCTAATCTTTAATCAAACCACAACTATGATTTTAGAAAGGTTGCAATTGCTATGAATATCGTGTTTTCTAATCTTTAATCAAACCACAACTTGCATTTGGAACAATACTAATGCAACTGCAATATCGTGTTTTCTAATCTTTAATCAAACCACAACTAATATAATATATTACTATATTTGCTTATGAATATCGTGTTTTCTAATCTTTAATCAAACCACAACTATACGCCATTGCTTCGTATTACTGACAAAAATATCGTGTTTTCTAATCTTTAATCAAACCACAACTAGCAGCATCTTTTAATAAAATTGATGCACAATATCGTGTTTTCTAATCTTTAATCAAACCACAACTAACAAAGGATCGTTACGGTCGAAGTGTAGAATATCGTGTTTTCTAATCTTTAATCAAACCACAACTACAGGTTACAAGTTTGCAAAAGAAACTAAAATATCGTGTTTTCTAATCTTTAATCAAACCACAACCTTCTGCAGTAATTGGTAGGTTTGGATTTGAATATCGTGTTTTCTAATCTTTAATCAAACCACAACTGAGGGAACATTTAAAATCAACTTTAATGTAATATCGTGTTTTCTAATCTTTAATCAAACCACAACTGCATTTGAAGTATTATTAGGTTCTGACGAAATATCGTGTTTTCTAATCTTTAATCAAACCACAACCAATTCGTGCCGATGGTTCACGCCCGGAACAATATCGTGTTTTCTAATCTTTAATCAAACCACAACTTAGGTAGGTTTGATTTTGATTATGAGTTTAATATCGTGTTTTCTAATCTTTAATCAAACCACAACCGAGTGGGCTGGCGCCGAAACTCGGTTGTGGTTTGGCTGTTTAAGAGATTGAACGAAATGTCAAAGAACAAAAAAATCAGTTTCAAAATATTATAAGTGTTTCAATAAAACATTTGGGTTTGAGCGATTGAACCAAAAATTTAATATTTCAACTTGTCCTAATTTATGATTCACTTTATAAATTACAGTAATATAGGGCGTAACCATAAATTTTCGATTTTGAGTCTCCAGAAAATAGCCAAAACTATCAGGAAATGTTTCAACTTGTTTTAGGTTTTGTTTTACTAATTCAGAAAAATTAATTGCTTTATCACGACCGTAAATATCGAATAAATGTTTTACAATTTCTTCAAATTCTACTTTTGCAATTTCAGAAAATTTTATTTTCATTTTCTATTTGCAATTATAGTGTCAACATCAAAAATAAAATCCTCAAAAGTAATAAATTGTCCGTTTTTGAATTGTTCTTCTGCTATTGCAATTTTTTTTGATAACATTTCATATTGATAGAGTTCTGGTTGGATTATTTCAACAATCTTTATCACTTCGTCTAATGTAAATTTGTTATCCCGTAATTTTCTATAAAATGTAGGCAACGGAATGTTTGCTTTTTCGCTAATATATTCCGTTTTATAGGGCGAATTAGATATAAACTTATCAAAATTTGCAACAATTTTTTTTGTTTCTAATAATTCAGTTATCATAAAATGTAATTTAAATTTACACAAACATACTAAAAAATTTTGCTGATTGATAATAATCTATTTGAAAACTATTTTGCCCGAAGCCGAAATTGTAAAATCATAATCTTGGACTAAACAATCAAATGAATTTTCACTTATTTTAATCCAAGGAAATTTTTTATGTTCTCCAAGGTTTTTGCCTCCTTTCATTCCTATTTTTAATCCCATTGCTTCTGTAATAACTTTCTTCTCTCTTGCTTCTTGATGATGTAACAATTTAATACAAGATCCTTCAACATCTAATTGTGTAATTTGAAATAATCTTTCTAAAATTTTGATTTGATTCATTTCCAAAAATTCGTTTGGAGATTTGTCATACATCAATACCATTTTTCCTTTTGTTAAAACATACTTTAGTGGCAATTCGTTTTCGTCTTTTTCGGGAGCAATTGGGTAATTTTTTTTATTATCATTACTTAATTTAAAATAATTTCCAGCATCAAACATATTTATTAATAAACTACTTCTTTTTAGTTTTCCTTTTTTATCAATTCCTTCATAAATCGCCATACAATAATTCTCGTCATTCTGTCCATAAATTTTTTGTTTGTGTTCATGGCGAGATTTTGATAAATTGGCGTGTTCTTTAATATGCAGCGGATTTTTTACAGAATTGGCATACAATCTAACTTTGTTTATTGGAATTGCTTTTTCTTCGTTCATCCAAACTGTACCATCTAATTTATTCTTTTGTTGTGCGTTAGATGAAATTAATAAAACCTTGTTTACAATGGCTTCTTTTACTTTTTCTTTTACCATTTCATCTACAATACTTTCAACATCAGACGCTTTTATACTTTCTAAATCTTTACGAATTACATAACGAATTTCTTCTGTATTTAATGGGTTTTTTATTGCTCCATAAATGCTATCTTGATGCAATGAACCTCGAATTGTATCACCTTGTTTAAAAACTGGAATTTTATAGAATGTTTCTCCTTTTGTAATAATCTTAAAATAATCTATTCCTTCAGTTTTATTTAAATAGTTTTTAGGTAATTCTTTATAATATGTATCCGTTTGATTTTCTTTATGCTTAGTAACTTTATAAAGTGTTTCTGAATCAAGATTTAATTTAAAATAATCCTTGCCTTCAACTTTGTTCTTAAAATTTTCAGGAAGTTCTTTTTTTAGTAAATAAGTCTTATTTCCTCTAATTCTGACAATCTTTTTTGATTGTTTTTTTACATTATCTGGAGTGAAATGTAAAACTAAAATTTCCTCTTCTATCTTTTTTAAATCTTCTTTAAAAGTTTTCCAAGGTTTAGAATCAGCTAATAATTTTCGTGCTTCGCCAAGTTGTCCTTTGTCTTCGTGAGTCCAAGCATTTGCCAAAACATCGTACTTTTCTTTGGTCATACACGCAATCGTAATAGCGTCTATCGTATGATGAGTGTGTTTACTTCTGTCTTTTTCATGATAATATTTTTTATCGTTTTCTTGATAACTTTCTTGAATTCCCCAAATTTTTCTAAACTCGGCAACCATTCCGCCTTTAACTGATTCTACTCTTTTGAAATATGATTTTAGATAAGCTTGCGAATACTTTGTAATGATTCCTGTATCTGGAATTTGACTGTTTTTGAAACCTACTTTTGGTTCTTCCCAAATAAATCGATCGTATTTTCCTTTTAAATAATCTCGTTTTAAGGTTAAATAATGTCTTCTTCGTATTTTTTTATCTTTAAGTTCTTTGGTTGCAGCAGCTTTTATGGAACGAGAAATTATTTCAATTTCTCTTGTTAAATTTTCTGATTCTTCTTTCCAATGTGTAACTCTAATTAATATCTCTTGATGATTTGACAATTCAAAAGGCATTTTATTTCCTTTAATAGCTCTATTAAACTTTTTACAGCAAAGCGTTTTATTCATTTGGGAATTGTCTAGGGAACGACTTCTTGGAATTGTGTGTTCAATATCAAAATCAGGATTAGAACCTAAAAAACTACTTAAACTAATTGTTTTACCTGTATATAAACAAATATGGTTTTGTTCTTTCCAAATTGAATACTTCAATATCTCTTCTTTGGTAATTAATCTTTCATTTTTACTTTGTTCTAATGCGATTTTAAATTTCTCAATATCTGATTCAGAAACTTCACCAAATTCATTACCAGTTTCTATTTTATACAACTCCTTGATTTTCTTTTCATATAAAGAATAAAGTTCTTTTCGTTCATTCTGATAATCTTGAATTCCTTTTCGTTTATTAGCATCGTTTAGTTCGCGAGCCATTTCAATGTGAACAATCGTTTTTTCATCAACTTGTCCTTCAAAAATCAAAGTAGTCAACACTTTTCGCAATTGATGTAAAGCACGCATTGCCATTGGATTTTTGATAGATGAGGTTAACGGACTTCCTAAAACTACTTTTTCATTTCCGAACTCATCTTTGATGATTTTCTTTTTAAAAACATCTATATCAGATGGATGATACATTTTTTTTAACTGTTTTACATCACTACAAAATATCTCGCCATCATCATTTTTACCTTTTATAAAATCTAAAACTTTTTCATCAAGACGTTGCACTTTGATATATTCATAATCTTTTAATTGCTGAATTAAAACTGGAAATAAATCATCGAAAATGATAGATTTATCTACTTCATTTTCAATTCTGAAGTTCTTATAAAATGCTTCTAATTTATCCGAAAGACTTTGCTTATAGTATTGTTCCGCTTCTTTAGAATAATAAAATCCTTCACTTTTTGCTTCTTTTATTAATCCGTTAATAATTTCTAATTTGCTTTTTTCATAAGTATAAGTTTCAATTATACCAGCTATTTTATCTTGAATAAATTTTCTTTGGTTTTCATCATTCCAAATATTCTCATCAACAATTTTTTCAATATTTGCCATAAAAACGGCGTGAGAATACAACAATCCTTCTCTTACATAGGGTAAAATCTTTGTAATGGCATTCAAACTCAAACTTGCAAAATCTTTTTTCAATCGAATTTTGCTAAATGCTTTTGCGTTTTTATCATCTAATCCTAATTTTTCTTTTGCATATTGATATAAATAAATATCAGAGGTTGAAACAGAAAGCAAATGCCATAAATCTTTATAATCCACAGTTCTATTTACTTCAATTCCTTTTGAGTTTTTTGTTTTGTATAAAATGGTTCTGGTTTTCCAATCATCACCAAAAATATTTTTTAATGATGCAGAAACTGGACTTGCAGCAACTGTATCAAAAGGTTTGTAATTAAATAAATAATTAACTTCTTTGGCTTTTGAAGATTTATAAAAATTGAATGTTGCTCCTTTAGGAATTAACTCTTTGGCTAAATCTTCAAAATTAAAGTTATCTTTTTTTCTTAAAAATTTAGAAATCAAACTTTGTTTTTCTTCTTGTGATAAAAAGCGTAATGTTTTATCAGATTGAGTTCCAATTTTAATAGTGTTTAAATAAGTCCACATTCTATATTCTTCAAAATCTGGATGCGAAATAGCACAACGTGATTTGCTTTTTTCAAATGAACATTTACCTATTAATCCTTTTTGCGATTTTAATGAACGTTGAAAAAATATAGCTTTATATAAATCTTTAGCTAATCCATTATACATTTTTTCAGGCAACAATTCATCATCTATGATTCCTCCAATCCCTTGTGTTTTACAAATTATAGTAAACTCTTCCAAATAATGTTCTTCTCTAGAAGTGTATTGATTTCTAATCTTGCTTTTGTTATATAAGCTAAAAAAATATTGTCCTAATGTTTTGAAATTTCCGTCAATCATAGCTTGGGAAATATCTTTGATTTTTCCTTTAACTTTTCCTAAAACATCTTTTTTATTTAATCTTTCAATAATTTCTTCTTTAGCTTTTTCAAAATCAGCTTCATTCTTTTTTAATATAGCTTGGATTGATTTATATAAGGAAACTAATTTTTTATCTCCTTCATCTAAATCTTTTACAAAACCACTTTTTTCATTAAAATCAAGAATTCCTGTTTCTGAAAAATAATCTTTTAAATTAGAAAGCATTTCGTCGCTAGAATCCAAATCTTCAATTAATGATTGAATTTTCGGGCAATGCTCTTCTAAAATCCCTTCTGCAGATTGGTCTAATCGATTACTTAAAAAACCTCTTCTTTGTGCAATATGATATAAAGCACGACCAAGTTCAAAAAATGAAACTTTCTTTTTACTCGCATTATCTCTAAAAAAATAAGGATTTATATTTTCATCTTCATCAGTTCGTAACCATTTTAAGAACTCTGGATTTAACGGATATTGCTTAAAGCCCGATTGCTTCCATTCTTCTACTTCTTCAAAAGATAAAGGACACATTCCGTTTTTAGATAAAACTTTTAAGGTTTCGTATTTTCGTAATTTTCTGCGATATTTTAGTTTTCGTGCACTTCTAAAAGCTGTTCTTTCTGCTGCACGAGAACTTTCAATACCTTTTTCAGATTTTACTCCTTCCGAAAAAATGCGAACTCCTTTATCTATTAAAGAAAAATCATTGTTTTCTTTATCCACAATCGCCCAACCAATACTATTTGTACCTAAATCTAACCCTAAAATTTTTGCCATAACAATCTGCATTTACAATAATTTTGAAAGGTAAATAAAAAATAATTCCCCTTTTTACGGTTTTCCGTAAACCAACTAAAAAAGTTTTAACTTATATTTGTATTGATTAAAATTTCTAATCTTTAATCTTATCACAATAAGGCTATATGCCGTAGATGAAAATCTTAAGTCCTGCTTCGGTGGGACTTTTTTTGTCAAAACACTTCAAAATGATATTGGCAATACACATATTTAAAATAATAATCCTCTGGTCTTGACGCTTTCAAAAAAGCTATAAACTCATCTAGCGGCACCTGAAAATAATGATGTACCACTTGAAGCTTGAACTCAATTTCTAAAACTTCGGTAACTTCGTCGTAGCCTATCGCAACAATATTGGTGGTGTTTATAGGGTATTTTGCCATGTTATTTGTTTATTGATTTTTCTTTGAAAGTAGATACCAAAAACATAAATCCCGCACAAATATCAAGAGGTATCAAAACTGCTTTTTGATATAAATAAATTGGAAAAATAGGATTAAATAGAATTGCTATGCCCAAGAATAGAGTTGCATAAAGGTTCAACACGTTTTTTACTTCACGCACAAAAATGGTTACTGCGCCAATCGTAACTACAATTCGTAAAAAGGTAAAATAACCAAGCGGTAGCTGCAAACAACCAAGAAGTACCACTACAGCACATAGTAAGCTTACGGATTTCATGTTGAAAAATTTATAAAATCAAAATAAACTTCATGATTCGCAAAATGCAAGCCATGAAGTTGTAACAAGCTCACAAAACAACCAAAATTCACTTTGTGATTTCTATAACAAGTCAAAATGAAGATAACAAACTACTATTTTACTATTTCTATTTGTCATTAATCTCGCTACAACAAATTAAGAACCAATAAAAAAGAAATCCTTACGGGAAACCGTAAAGAGATTAAAAAATTTGTTTAATAAAATAGGTGCCTTTTTAAACGATGCCCAGATCTTTTGCAATAGCAATTAAATGTACCGTATTGTTGGCTTTGAAATAGTCTTTGAGTTTGCCTATTCGTTTTTCGATACTGCTTTTGCTGTTGGGTTCAATACCCAATTCTTTGAACTTGTCGTCCATTTTGTCTTGCGCAATTCCGTTAGATAATTGCTTGATGAGTTGCATATCGTAGTCGTCTATTTCTATAAGTGAAGTGTCATTGAGCAAATGCGCCATTTCTGGCGTGATGTATTTTTTGCCTTCCAAAATAGTTTTTACTGCCGTTTTGAGTTGTTCCAGACTGTACCTGTTTTTGTACACATAGCCATCTATTTGTAAATCGACCAAAAGTGATTTTATTCGAAATCCTTTATCTTCGACAGAGTAGGCAATTATTTTTAGATCGGGTTGCTCTTTTCTGGCAAGTTTTATGAGCGCATCGCCAGTTTTGATATTTACAGCGCGATGGTCTTGGTTGAAGGACAAATCAGTTATCAGCAAATCAAAAGGCTGATTGTCTTGTATGGCTCTTTTGATTTTTAGCAACGCATCATCGCAATATTTGACATATTGAATTTCTGCAACACCAAGCGACTCTAGTGTTTGCTGTACCGCAAGGTTAATACTATCAAAATCTTCGGCAAGCAATACTTTTTTGAACATAGCACTTTATTTGAGAAAATTCATTTTGGCTTTGAAACCTTTGTTGGTTTCGGTTTCAAAAATAATCGTTCCTTTTATAGCATCGATACGGTTTTCCGCATTTTGAAGACCTTTTTTAAATTTTAACATTTCTGGACATCCAATTCCGTTATCCGAATAGCTAACTTCGAGATTGGTTTTGTGGTTTTCAAAACCAATAACAACAATAGTAGCTTGGCTGTGCTTTTTCATATTGACCATCAATTCTTGCAATACTCTATAGATCGTAATTTTTGTTTGTTTGTTTGCTGCTAACCAATCTGTTGTTGTGCTGCGATTGACAATTATATTTATTTGAGCGTTAGAGAAGCTTGACAACATATCGTTGAGATATTCTTCAAAATGTAGGCCTGTTTCTATCTCGCTATATGATTGCGATATGTTTCGGGTTTGTGCATAAATTTTATCCAAATTATCTATCAAGATTTCCTTTTTTTGAGGATTTTGCAAATCTTGTGTGTTGGCATAAGTCATCAAATAAAAAACATCGTTGGCAAGTTCATCATGCAGCTGTTTGGATATTCGGGTTTCGGTTTCATACGAAATCGCTTTTAGTTTTTGGCGATTTTTTCTGCGGATATACCAAAAAATAGCTATTCCGAAAACTAAAAGAAGTCCTAAAGTTCCTAGAGCCAGTGTTTTTTGCTTTTTTTGTTTTTCACTTTCTTCGAGCGCAAAGCGAGTATCGTATTTGATTTTTGCAAACTGATTTTTGGCTTTTTGACGCACAATGCCAATACTATCACTTAATTGAATTTGTTTTAAAGCATATTTTTTGGCTGCTGCATTGTCACTTACTTCGATTAAATATTTTAATGCCGTTAGTCTATCATTAATACTATTGCTGGCGGTTGCTTTTTGGTAGGATAAGTTTGCATAGTACTGAGATCGTTTTGAATCTTTTTTGGCATAAAATTCATAAAGCGCAAAATAACTCGAAATAATATCAAAATCGGCTTTTTCTTGAACTCTAATTTGCAGCGATTTTTCAAGTTCAGAAATTCCAAGTGATTTGTCTTTTTTAAAATAGGCACGCCCCAAATTATTAAGCACTCTAGCTTTCTCCAACGGATTTTGATCTAAAAGCGGATTTTGCAACAAAGGTTCTAGTAACTGTGTCGCTTGTTGAAATTGACTGTTTTCTATATAGGCAACGGCGATGTTGTTAACCAGAATTATTTTATATAGTTCATCCTTAGTTAATTGAGCTGCCTTATTATAATATTTGATGGCATTTTTTGTGTCAAAAAGTTCTATATTAACAATACCAAGTTGGTTATACAAGTTAGGCAAGTAGGTTTTATTAGGATAAAGTTGCAGTGCTTCGGTTACTGTTTCTTCGCTTCCAACAAAATCATTTTCTCTTTGTTGAATTGAAGAAATTAATGAAAGTGCATAAATTTTACGCTCCGTTTCATCGGTTTTACACGCTAATTTGGCTTTGTTATAATAATAAAAAGCACTATCGTTTTGTAGTTTACTGTTACATTGGATCGCTTTTTCTATATATTGAGAATAGCCGTCAACTACTTGTTTATCTTTACTACAAGAAGAAAAAAGTAAAAATGTGCCACTTATAAAAGCAAAAATCGGGAAACGCTCTGTCATAGAATTCATTTCCCGAAAGTATTGCTTTTAATTAAATTGCAAAGCTATTTCTGCTTAAAAATTTATTTTGGTGGCGGTGGTGGTGGCAGTTGCCCGTTATTGCCGCCACCTATTCCGTCGGCAAGATTAGCTTCTTTGGTTTCAGGCAAATTGTCTGCTGTGCATGATGTCATTGAGGCTATTGCCAAAATAAAAAACGAAAATAAAACTATCTTTTTCATAATAATATACTTTAAAAATTAAACATAAGTTTGGCTGTTCAAGAGTTTCCTGAAAGCGTTTGCTGGTAGATTGACTACAGCGTTTTTTTAATACTCGAGTAATTTTGAGAAGTGAAGTGAGCAAAAACAGGACAGTTTAATTATACTTCCCGAAGAAAAATTCTGAACTGTATTGCTTCACTTTTTAAAAACTAGTTTTGTACATTTGTTCTTATCGCGAAATAGAACAAAAACTAATTCTGAGGCAAAGGAATGGGGTTTTTGTATGAGTGTTTATAAAGAATTCCGATAATTCTGATAATACATAAAAATGTTAAACTCTACATAAAAATACAGTTATGGCTATAACTTCTAATGATTATATTATTGCAGTTAAAGAGAAATATGAACTAGAAAAAAATGGCATTTATGGAGGATTTTTAATCGAGCCAACATCTGCTCTACTTCGAGATTTGTGTTTACTCGTTTTTGATAAAGGATTGAAAAAAAAAGATGAGGAAGTTTTTGCAAATTTCTTTAAACCCAAAGAAGAAAAAGGTTTAAGAAAAGCTATAGAAAATGTAGATGTTGAAAAATTGAGAACCGTTTGTAATTTTTTAAAAGGAGTTTCTAAAAAAACAAATCTTCCTGTTTTAAATTTAATAGCAGTTATAGTAGATTATGAAATGAGGCCATTTTCAAAATTTATTACTTTGGAAAATAAAGATGCTGCTATTACCGATAAAACTAATTCTACTAAAAACGAAGTTGATTTAGATGTAGAAAATAAAAATAAGCAACCTAAAAAAATAGAAAATACTACTAATCATCCTATAAGAAATATAGGAATTGGAATAATAGGATTACTTAGTTTTTTAACTATTGGTTACAGTGTAAAAGATGTTTTATTGCCAAAAAAACAGTGTATGCAATGGACGAAAGATCACTATGAAAAAGTATCTTGCGATTCGAAAATTATTACTTTGGCAACTTTAAATACAATAAAAGCTATTGATTCGTCTGAACTAAATTTGAAAAAAATAACGGTTTGTGATACTACAATTTTTTTTGAATATGACAAGCCGATAGTATGGTATCATAAGTTTAACAATGAAATTGAATGTTTCAATGCAGACGGCAAACATCCTGTTACGGGTCGAGATTTGAAACCAATAACTCCATATATGGTGAAAACTCATTTTAAAAAGTAGCAACTCACTCCCAACCTTCTTCAAAGGAAAATAGCAAAAATTACAAAGGCAACTTCGCTTTCATTTTCTCCACAATATTAAACGCCGCAGGACATATTGCGACATTCAGCAGCGTCAAATCTGTAATTTGATTGAATTTTTTTCTGTCCGTATGCGGAAACTCACGACACGCTTTTGGGCGAACATCATAGATAAAACACTTATTGTCTGCTTCTAAAAAACTACAAGGCACTTGTTGCAAAACATAATCTTTGTCTTCATCCACGCGCAAATATTGATCAATAAATTGTTGCGGTTTTTGTCTCAAATGTTTGGCAATACGCTCCACATCTGCATCGGTAAAAAGTGGCCCAGTGGTTTTGCAGCAATTGGCACAGGTCAAACAATCGGTTTTCTTGAACTCAGCATCGTGCAAATCCTGCATGATATAATCCAAGTTTTTGGGCGGTTTGTTTTTTAACTTTACAAAATACTTTTTGTTTTCGAGATGTTTATCTTTGGCTTCTTTTTGTAATATTTTAAGTTGGTTTAACATTGTTTAATTTCGTTTAATATTGTTACGCCGTTCTAACAACAAATTTAAGCTCTTAAACCATTTAAACCATAAAAAATGTTAGATTTATTCGGAAAAGCCATTCTAGATTTTCAAACCGACAATTCGCCAGAAGATCTAGAGACCGAAACTTCAATTTCTGAACCCGATGAAATGTCGGTTGCCTATTTGTTTCGTAGCTATGACGAAATGCCAAAAATCGAGCAAAAAGCCTTAGATTTATGTTTCGGAAAAATTCTTGACGTGGGTTGTGGCGCCGGAAGTCATAGTTTGTATTTACAACAAAAGAGTTTTGATGTCACTTCGATTGATATTTCTGAAAATTCTATTAAAGCATGCCAACTTCGTGGTTTAAAAAATGCAAAAATTCTTAATATATTAGAATTCGAAAATCAAAAATTCGACACAATTTTGCTATTAATGAACGGCACAGGAATTTTTAGAACACGTGCTGAAACACCAAAATATCTTCACAAACTAAAATCATTACTCAACCCAAACGGACAGATCCTAATTGATTCGTCGGATATTATATATATGTACGACGACGACGATGTACCTACTTCAACTTATTATGGACAATTGACTTTTACCATTTCTTATAAAAATGAAACCGACGAAAGCTTCCCTTGGTTGTATCTTGACTATACTTTATTAGAAAAATTAGCTGCAGAAAATGATTTGCAATGCGAATTGATTGAAAATGGTGAACATTATGATTATTTAGCAAAATTGTTTTTGTAGCTAATCTCGCTGTTCGTTCCAAACGAGTTCATCGAACTCCAATTGAAATAAATGATATGTGAGATAATCTTTTTATCAAAATCCCTTTTTTGTAGGGCTTTGCAATAACTTCCGTTGGTCGTTTTGCAAAACCCACAAAAAATAGTCTTTTTCAAAAAAGGATTTCCACTGTCATCAAGGCTAGAAAATCAAGCTTTTCAGAAAAACGGAGTTTGATTTTATTTTTAAACCATTATTTCTTAATGATTTTATCCGATTTCAAAAACTTGCCATCGTTATAAATTCTCAAAAAATAGTTACCCGATGCTAAATCTTCAATATTTACAATATTATTAAGTTGTGTTAATTTTTGAGTTTTAACTAATTGACCAATAAGATCAAAAATTTCAACTTCATCAATACCGAGTTGTGGCGAAGTAATCATAAAATAATTAGTTACAGGATTCGGATATATAGCAATAGCATTTATTGCATTCAAATCGTCCAAACCTAGATTGGCGCAACCTGTTGATGACAACAAACTTAATCGTGGGCCGGCCAAAGTGTTTTGAAAAATTGTTTTTTGCCCAGTGGTAAAAAATGCCATACAAGCATCATTAACATAATCCATATAATTCATGAACATTGATCCATTTGCTGTAGTTGTACATGAATTTGCATTGTTAGGAAATGCAGGACAACCATTATAAGGATTGTCGGTTGCTGGAGTATCTGCAACGCCATCACTATTTGCGGCTGTTCCGCATGCGCTTCCGTCATTACCCCAAGGATGTTCTAAACCAAAATAATGTCCGATTTCATGAGTTCCTGTTCTACCTTTGTTAAAAGGTGCGGTCGCCGTCCCAACATTTCCGAAATACTCATCTCCTATACATAAACCATCATTTGCAGCTCCTGCATTTGAGGGTAAATAGGCAAACCCCAGAAGTGTTGGATCAGAAAATCTACCAATCCAAATGTTTAAGTATTTTGTTGGATTCCATGCTGGCTGACCAGCAGTAAGGTAATAATTATCCTCGAAAATAAAAGAAGTTGTCACTGATTTTCTGGTAATTCCTGTTGAGGCGACACCTGCAGGAGTTTTGGTTGCTTTACAAAATTGAATTTCGGCGTCTGCCCCTAAACCTTGAAAAACTGAAGGAACAACTGAATTAAAATCAGTATTGAGTTTTCGGAAATCTTTATTCAAAATTGCTAATTGCGATAATATTTGTGCCTCAGAAATATTTTGTGCAGCATTTTTGTACAAAACATGGAATACAACCGGAATGGTTACTACAACATTTGGTGCATTTGGATTTCTGAATAAAGTCTGAGGATTGTCTGGATTTTGTATAAAATCCATTACCTCTTGATGATGTATCCCAAAAGCTGGATCTGCATCTATTAGTTGTTGCGTTTTTGAATTAGTGCCACAAGTACGTTGTTGTGCAAAACTCGTTGTCATTGCTAAAGTAAGGAAAAACAAATATAAATTTTTCATAGTAATTAGATTTTACGATAGTAAATATAATTAAAGTATTCTTATAAAATATAATTTAAGGAATATTCAAATATTTATGCGTTTGCAAAGAAACTCGCCAGTTTGGGTTTGCCATGACATAATCGACTATTTGCGGGGTCATTTCTTCTTTTTTGCTCCATTCGGGTTGTAGAAAAAGTATCGCGTTTGGGTTGACTTTTTGGGCTTGCTCTTCGGCAAAATTGAAGTCGTGTTTGTTATGAATGATCACTTTGAGCTCGTTGGCAGCATCATAAACGGTTTGCGTTGGTAGTTTGTTCTTTTTTGGAGAAAGGCAAATCCAATCCCAAACACCAGATAATTTATAAGCTCCCGAAGTTTCGATATGTACTTGAAGTTTTTGTGCTTTGAGGTTGGTGGTAAGCTCGGTCATGTCCCACATTAGTGGTTCGCCACCAGTAACGACAATAGTTTCTGAATATTTTTTGGCATTTTCGACAATCTGCCCAATATGCGTTGGCGGGTGCAAAGTGGCATTCCAACTTTCTTTTACGTCGCACCAATGACAACCTACATCGCAACCCCCAATCCTAATGAAATAAGCTGCTGTTCCTGTATGATATCCTTCGCCTTGAATCGTATAAAACTCTTCCATGAGTGGAAGCATAATTCCTTTTTCGACGGCTAGTTGGGTTTCTTTATTGAGCATTTTTGTGTTTTGAATGTGCAAAGATAGTGACTAGATTGCAGATTGTAGATTTTAGATTGCAGATTTTTGATTTGATTTTCTAAAAAAGAAGTTCATCGAGATGCAAAAATATGAATCGCTAGCCCTGATGGAAACGGCATCCTTTTTCTTCTTTCTTAAAAAAAAGAAAAAGATATAGTGTACAGCAGGATGGATGTTGGTAGATGGATAAAGGTTGTTGCTCCAAATAAAAAAACCGCCTTGTTTGATGACAAGACGGCTTGATACGCATAGCTTTTTTTATTTCCCGATGCTTGCTAATGAGCTGGTAGCATAAACGTTTGTTGGATCGATTGCCAAGGTTTTATTGAAATATTCTCTTGCTTTTGCCTTGTCAGTATTTGCGTAGTTTGCACCGATGTTATTGTAAGATTCCATGACTTTAGCTTTGGCTTTGGTAACTTCTTCTAATCCTTTTTCGGTTACAACACGAACATATTCTTCGTAAAATTTGATGGTATTGGCTTCGTTTTCTAGCAAATTGTTTGTTCTTGCTCTAAAAATATAAGCGTCTTGCGTAGTTGGCGATGCTTCGATTACTCGAGCAAATGCTTCGTCGGCTCTTGTCAATTCGGCTGGATCGGCTTTGACAACATCTTTACGTGTATTGTTGTAATACAACGAGTTACCAAGATAAAAATTGTCTAACAAGTAGTTTTTTGACTCTTTATTAGTGATGGCAATATCATAAATAGCGGCTGCTTGTTTGAAGAGCTTTTGCTCATAGAATTTTTTTCCTAATTCGCTTAAATCATTGGTCATGGTAATTTCCATTTCAACTGCTTTTTTGATATTTGCCACTGCTGCGTCAAAAAGCGGTGCATCGATAGTTTTTGTTTCTATATTATTTGCTTTTTTGAGTTGTGCCAAACCAAGATATATGAAATCACGTGCGATGATTTTATTTTTAGGATTGGCGATAAACTCATTAATAGATTGAATTGCAGTGTCTACATTTCCGTTTTCATAAGCAGAATATCCTAAATAACGCAATATTCTGGGATTTACTTTGTCTAGTTTTTGCATTTCGTTGGCTTCAACTTCCAACGCCTTATAATCTTTTGCAAGAATCAAAAAGTCGGCATGACGCATCCGAGATGTTAATGAGTAATCAGTATTCGCCATATACTTTTCGTACATTGGCAATGCCTTCTGGATGTATTCATTATATTTTCTTGGCTCATTGTTTGCCCAATAATAATAAGTTTCGGCCAATTCGCGATATACTGGGCCATAGGTTGGATTGGCTTTCATCACTTCGTCGTAGGCTTTTACGGCTTCCGTATAGGCTTTTGCGCCTTTCAGTAAAACACCTTGCTGCATTTTGGCACGAATCAAAGTTGGGTCAGTTGCTACGGCGTTTCTGTAAGCAGCATATGCTTCGTTTTGGTTTTTATCCCCATAATACGCGTTTCCGAGTGCTAATTGAATTTGAGGTTCGGTACCGTTGATGGTTTTTGCTCTATTCAAAACTTCGATTGCTGCTTTATAATTAGGTTTTGACGAATTAGTGTACGCATTTCCTACGGCTGTCAATTCTTCAACATCTTTCTTTTTTAAATCTTTGGTTCCAAGTGCAAAATTAGCTTGTGCCGCAACAAGATTGCCGTTGTTCAAATCGATTTGACCCATACCAATATTGTTAAACTTGGCATTGTCTTTGGCAGCCAATCCTTTTTGGAAATATATTTTGGCAGAATCTTCGATATTTTGTTTCAAATAAACATTGCCTAACAAGAAAGCTGCTTTTCCGCTAGCTGGTGTTGCTGCCACAATACTTTTCAGAGTTTTCTTGGCACTTTCATATTTTTCTGCATCTATTGTTTTCTTTACTGCTTCAAGATCTTGAGCATTTACTGTTGTTGCAGTTGCTAAAAGTGCAAATCCCGCAAGTAATAAATTCGTTTTCATTTTAGTTCTAATTTATTTAGTTTCTTTTTCTATATTTTTTCTAATCACAATATTTCGTCCTGGCATTCTGCAAGGTAAAAGTCCAGATTTCAAAACTATGCGTTGCCCTATTTCTCCTGAAATAAATGAAGCAAACCCCATTCCCAACCCTGAAAATCCTTGACAATTGATTATATACAAATCACGTGCCAAAGGATAACTTTTATCGGCGATGTTATTTTGCGAAGGGTAAATATACGCATCATTTTTGAGATTTTTGACGCTTAATAGGCTAATATTATTTGGCTCTACATTGCTCTGCTGTAACCAATTGAGTCCTACAACACCTATCATTCCATTATTTTCAGCTACATATTTGATGACTTCTTGGTTGGTTTTGAACGAGAAAATATTTTTTTCGGGTGTTGCTTTTAATCCTGCCAAATCATTCATATAGCGCACCGAACTCGAATTAGGATTGTCGAAAACCAAGCCTTTGATTTTGGTTGTCGTTTTGCCTTGCATGAAATCGATAATTTCTTGAATAGAAATTAACGTGTCGTTTGCTTTTTTGTTTGCTATCAAAGCGATTGCATCTGATGCAAAAGGCGTTTGACGTGGAAACCGTTTCATTTGCACGATTCGTAAAGAATCATTGTTCGATAATTTTTGAGTCAAAACTGCAATCTGATTGGTGTTTTTTATCAATGCCTGCAAAATTTCGGCCTCAGAACTTGGCACAAGTTTAATTGTTGCTTTGTATTTGTCTTCAAAAATTTGTTTTTGTTCTTGAATAATTGGCAACAAACTTTCGTCAACCATCACATTTGCAGTACCGGTCAAAATTGTTTCTTTTTCGGTTTTGGTATTGCATTTCACAACAATAAAAGATATTGCTACGAGAAAAACTATACTAAGAATGGATTTTTTCTTCATTTTAATTTTTATTAGCATTCAATAATCGAACAAATCGAATAAACGAATACACGATAAGCAAAACGCCAAAAGCGATGCGATATTGTGTAGCGATGCGAAAAGGAAAATTTTTCCAGAAAATGATTAAAATTCCTAGAACGAGATACACCGAAAAAAATAGGATCCCTATAACGAGAAGAAATCGCTCGTTGGGCGATTTCTTCTTAAAAATTTCTATAAAATTCATAGCTAATTATTCAGCAGATTGAATGTTGATTGGAAGTGAATATAAAACACGTACTTTTTTTCCGTTTTGTTCCCCTGGATTCCAACGTGGACAAGATTTCAAAACTCGAATTGCTTCTTTACCAGTTCCGTAACCTATATCACGAATCACTTTGATATCGGTTAAAGATCCGTCTTTTTCGACAACGAATGATACGAATACTTTACCTTTTAAACCTTCTTCTTCTGGAACTTGATAGTTTTTACCAACAAATCCATAAAATTTTTCGATTCCGCCTGGGAAATCTGGTTTTACTTCAATACCTGCTGTGTTGTAAATATTGTTATCTACTTCCTCAACGACATCTTTTGGGCCGTTTCCAACTGGTTCAACGGTCAGGTCAGCATCAGGATCACCTTTGATGGTTTCTGCGCCTAACTTTTTATCAACAATTTCTTTAATTTTTGGTGGCTCTTCAACCACTTCTTCTGCTTTTGCAACTACTGGCTTCACAAACTTAACCTGGTCCACTTTTGGCGGTGGCGGTGGTGGCGGTGGCAAATTTTCTGGTGGTTTTTCTTTAGGCGGTAACTTTACCGTTGTTATTTTTTTATCAATAGAATCATCATCACTACTTTCAGGAATTAACCTAGCAATAAGCGGTGCGGACAATAATAGACTAAAAATAATGGCTCCTAAAACCAAGGCACGAACCGATGTTTTTGGAGCATCTTTACGAAGCTCATAGGCTCCGTAACTTTTGTTACGTCCTTCAAAAACCATGTCTAGCCATTTTTTATTTAAAATATCTAATTTCATTGTTTGTTATGTTAAATTATCACTGTCGTGGGCTATTTTGCTGGAGTTATGGGCGTATCAGCAGTTGCTTTGAATAAACCATTTTCTTCTGGAAGAAAATCATTTACGATTGCATAGGTTGGTACGTCAGCAATTGCCATTTCGTCAAGAATATCTACAAGATTACGGTAATTGGATTTTTTTGTGGGTTTGATGATTACAATTAATCCTTTTTTAGTATCTTTAGTATACTCAGCAACAAGCTTTTTTTGTTTCAAGAGTACTTCACGAATTCCTGCTTTTCCAAAAGCAATATTTGTAGGTTTTACGGCAGGATTAGTTATTAAACCCATGTAGTACATCATCTGATTGTTGTCTCCAAGCAAAACAGTCATCGTACGATTTTCATCTACTTTTACTGGTTTTTCTTTGTTTGGATCGTCTTCTTTATCTGGCAAACCCAAATCCATAGATTGTGGTTTTGATAGCGACGTAGTTAGCATAAAGAATGTAATCAATAAGAAAGCCAAATCAACCATGGCTGTTAAATCTACTTTTGAGTTTGATTTTTTACTTCTTACTTTTCCACTGCCTTTCTTACTACCTCCGCCGTCGGTATTTAATTCAGCCATTGTATATTTTTATTTAAAATTTAAAAATCTTTTCCTCGCAAACCAGTAACTAGATTAAAGCTATTGATTTTTTGGTCTTGCAAAATATCCATAATCTTTCTGATTTGTGGGTATTCTTCTTTAGCATCGCCTTTGATAGCGATTTGGAGTTCTTTATCATGGAGTTCGATGGTCGCCAAGCGCGCATTTTGAATCCAATCTGCCAATTGATTGTCTAACGAATCTTTTGGTATTCCGGGTTGTAAGCCTTCTTTGTTACGATCTGCATTCGGAATATCGATGATTTGTTTTAAATCGCCAATTGGCATTCCGAAAGTTTCTATTAATGAGAACTTTTCTTTATCTACATCTGAAAATTTTAACTGATATTTTTGAGCCATAAGCTCTAAAGTTCTTGCTCTAATATCTTTTCCTTGCAAACCAAAAAACACTTTGTTTTGTCCTACAGTTATCGTTGCCAAATCAGAATCGGGTAACTTTGTTTGTACTGTCGAGGCTGGCGTATCTACTGCCAAGGCTTCTGGTTGTTTTGCAGTTGCAGTCAAAATAAAGAACGTCAATAATAAGAAAGCTACATCGCACATCGCGGTCATATCGATAGACGTGGCGTTTTTACCTGATTTTACTTTTGCCATTATTTTTTTTATTTAAAAATTAAAAAATTGAAAGGTTAATTATTATTTCAATTTTTAAAATCAATTATTATTTTGAACTAGCAAATTTTCTGTATGTATTCATGATTGTGCTTCCAGCTTCGTCGATAGAATAGGTCAACGTATCGATTTTTGAAGTAAAGAAGTTGTACATTACGATTGCTAGTGCAGAAGTTGCAATACCAGTTGCTGTATTAATTAATGCTTCAGAGATACCTGTTGCTAAAGCCGCTTGGTCAGGAGTTCCTGCACTTGCTAATGCCCCAAACGCTTTGATCATCCCCGATACTGTTCCTAACAATCCTCCGAGAGTTCCTAATGAAACCATTGTAGAGATAATAGTCATGTGTTTTTCTAACATTGGCATTTCTAATGAGGTAGCTTCTTCGATTTCTTTCTGTATGGTTTCTGCAGCTTTTTCGCTATCCAACCCTTCTTTTTTCACATCTTGATATTTCAATAATGCTGATTTGATTGCGTTTGCCACTGATCCTTTTTGGTTGTCACAGTTTTCGATTGCGCCGTTAATATCACCACTTGTAATGTTTCCTTGCACTTTTTTCATAAAAGTATCGATATTTCCTTTTCCTGCTGCTTTAGAAATTACCATAAAACGCTCGATAGAGAAAACGACTACCATTAATAACATTCCAATCAAAACAGGAACGATAAATCCACCTTTGTATACCATTCCTAATGTATTTAGAGGATGTCCTTTTTCTGGATCACCACCTTCAAAGTTTGCTGCTGCTCCCATTAGGAATTTCCATACCAATGTTCCTACGATTAAACATGCAATGATAATTATTCCTGTCATCATTCCTCCAGTGTTTGACCCGTTGTCTTTTTTTGCGTTTGCCATTTTTTTTGTAATTTTAGTTTTAAATAATTATTTGGTTGTAGTTTTAATAAACTTGCTAAGGAGCAAATTTAATTTTTTAGTTTAAATAAAAAAACTTTATTCAAACTTTGTTTAAAAAATTATTAAATTCATAAATCATTGCATTATATGTTTTTTTGATAAATGTTTATTAATTTATTCATTATGTCAAAAATAGTGATACAAAATCTTAATACGCTAACAAAAACGTGATAATTATTTAAATATTGTATAGATTTTTAGTTTTTAGATAACATTAATTTTCGCCAACAACAATAAGAATTTTATCTGAAAATAAGATCTAGAAAAAATTAGTAACTTGCCAATTATTAAAAATATTAATTATTATAAAAAAGTTCAAAATGAATTTGGAAGAAGAATTTATTAAACATATAACGGAAGGCTATACTTCGAAAGGGTTAACGATTACTCTTGGTGCAGCCATGTTGGAAGGTACAGCCATGAAAGAGGTTTATGTGAAAATTCCGATAAAAACAATGAATCGTCACGGGTTAATCGCTGGCGCCACTGGAACCGGAAAAACAAAAACCATTCAAGTGCTATCAGAGCAACTGGCCCAAAACGGTGTTCCCGTGTTGATGATGGATATCAAAGGTGATTTTTCTGGTATATCAAAAGCTGGCGAAGAAAAACCGTTTATTACTGAGCGACAAGCTAAAATTAATATTGCTTATGAACCAAAAGGTTACTCTACTGAGTTGTTGACACTTTCCGAGCAAAATGGGGTAAGGCTTCGTGCTACGGTTTCAGAATTTGGCCCTGTTTTATTTTCAAGAATATTAGACTTGAACGATACGCAAGCCAGCGTAATTTCGGTGATTTTTAAATATTGTGACGATAACAAAATGCCTCTTTTGGATTTAAAAGATATTAAAAAGGTCATGAATTACATTACCGAAGAGGGTAAAGATGAAATATCTGAATTGTACGGAAAGATTTCTACATCAACGACTGGTATAATTCTTCGTAAAATTATTGAACTCGAACAACAAGGTGCCGACATCTTTTTTGGTGAAAAATCGTTCGAAATTGACGACTTGATGCAAATTGACGAAAATGGTCAAGCCTACATTAATATAGTACGACTTACTGATATTCAGGACAAACCAAAACTGTTTTCGACTTTTATGCTAAACTTACTAGCAGAAATTTATCAGAATATGCCAGAAAAAGGGGATTTGGACCAACCCGAATTGGTTATTTTTATTGATGAAGCGCACCTTATATTTAATGAAGCCAGTAAAACCTTATTGGATCAAATTGAAACAATTATTAAATTAATTCGTTCAAAAGGCGTAGGCGTTTTCTTTATTACACAAAACCCGATGGATATTCCAAAAGGTGTTTTGGCACAATTGGGTTTGAAAATTCAACATGCGTTGCGGGCTTTTACAGCAAATGATAGACAAGCGATAAATCAAACAGCAGATAATTATCCAACATCGGAGTTTTATAAAACCGAAGAGCTATTAACGTCATTAGGAATTGGCGAAGCTTTGGTAACGGCGTTGAACGAAAAAGGAATTCCGACGCCACTAGCTGCCACGATGATGCGCGCTCCCGAAAGCCGTATGGATATCTTATCGCAAACAGAAATTGATGAAATTAACGCCAACTCGAAACTAGTTAAAAAATATGCCGAAGTTATAGATCGAGAAAGTGCCTACGAAATGCTAGCCAAAAAAATTGAAGAAATTTCTGCCGAAGTTGCTGTAAAAGAAGAAGAAAAGCAGGAGGCTAAAGGGCCAAGTACGGCAGAAGTTGTTGGAAAATCAGTTTTAAAAGTTGTAACTAGTGCAAGTTTTATTCGTGGTGCTTTTAGCGTATTGATGAAGGTTTTGAAGCGATAACTTCAATTACAAAATCAATGTCAAAAATCAATAAATACTAAAACGTATAAATCATTTTTTCTCCAAAATTACGTTCAAATATTTCAGATTTTTGTTTTCAGTACCTTTAATATTATTTTTACCTGTAAAGGATAAAAAATTAAAAGGATACGGATCATTTCCGTACCAGTGGTCGCTATTTTTATTTAATGTTGTAAATAATACTGGTAAAAATAAGTATCAAAATTGACGGTTTTTTCATATTATTGAAAAAGGTGATTGGTGCATTGTAATAAATCGACAACAATTGCCGTTTTATAACGTGACTGTTTTTTAAATATAAATAACAAGCAGATGAAAAATTTTATTTTATTTTTATTTCTAGTACTTAATTTCTGTTATTCTCAAACCAAAAGAGTTCTTTTCTTGGGCAATAGTTACACCAACTATTTCGATTTGCCTCAATTATTAGTCAATACAGCACAGTCTACAAATGATTTGATAGTAGTTGAGAGTAATACTCCTGGTGGTCACACCTTACAAAATCATAATTCAAATTCGACTTCGTTATCCAAAATAGCACAAGGAAACTGGGATTTTGTAGTTTTACAAGAACAAAGCCAACTGCCTTCTTTTCCGATTACTCAAGTAGAGAATCAAGTATTTCCATTTGCACAAAGTTTGAATAATACAATAGTCTCTCAAAATCCGTGCGCCGAAACTGTATTTTACATGACTTGGGGACGCCAAAATGGCGACACTGAAAATTGTAGTTCTAATCCACCAGTATGCACCTATGTTGGTATGGATAATTTATTGAAAGAACGTTATTTGACTATGACCAACGATAATAATGCAATCGTATCTCCGGTTTCAGTGGTCTGGAAATATTTAAGAACCAATTATCCAACCATGAATTTATATGATCCTGACGGCAGTCATCCATCAATTTTGGGATCTTATGTTGCTGCTTGTTGTTTCTACACTACAATTTTAAGGAAAAATCCACTGCTAATAACCTTCAACGCCTCACTGTCATCTGCGGATGCTGCAGCTATAAAAATGGCTACAAAAAATTTAGTTTTTGATAATTTATTGACCTGGAAAGTTGGAAATTATGATCCGATTTCAAATTTTACTTATTCAAGTAGTACCTCAACCGAAATTAATTTTATAAATAATTCCAGTAATTCGAGTCAATATCTATGGAATTTTGGAGATAATACTACTTCAAATGAAGTAAATCCTAATCACAGTTACGCCAGTACTGGACAATATTTAGTTAAATTAACTGCTACCAAATGTAGTTTAAGTACCACTTCTGAACAAACGATTGAAACATCACTTTTAAATAATAATCAAAATGTAATACAAGCAGTTAAAATTTATCCAAATCCAACAAAAGATTTTATATTTATTGAAACCAATGACGAGGTAAAATCTATCGAAATTTATGATGTTTATGGAAGATTAATTGACAGTCTGAAAAAAATAGAGGGCACTATTAATTTTACAGATAAAAATATTGGTGTATACTATTTAAAATTTTATACAAAAAACGAAACCTATTTAAAACGAATAATCAAACAATAATGAAAAAATATACGTTACAAAACAACCCATTTGTAGCGCCAACAACCGACGGTAAAATCATCAAAGAGCACCACGGGAATGCGACAACCAATAATTCTGATATTTCGATCGCTCACATGATCGCCCCACCGCATTGGGCGGAGCCTTTTCAAACTCCAGAATTCGATGAATATACTTTTATTATTTCTGGGAAAAAACAATTTATTATTGAAGGCAAAACGATAATTTTAGAGGCGGGCCAATCTATAAAAATTGAGGCCAATACCAGAGTTCAATATTCTAATCCGTTTGCTGAAACTTGCGAATATATTGCCATCTGCAAACCTGCTTTCGATTTTATGAAAGTGCATCGCGAGGAAAACTAGACAACCGAATTCAGTTTTTCTAATATCAAATTTTCAATGGTTGAAGAATCCCAAATTTTCTCTATATTTTCTATCTTCAAAACTTCTTGCATAATGGCATTTTGACGATCACCTTCGGCAAGTGCCTCGGCATAAGGTTGGTGCGTAAAAGTTACACGACTATAAAGGGGTAACCATTTGTCGGGATGTTTATCAGAAAACCATTTTTCAATTTTCTTTTGAAGCAAGAAATTTTTATCCGCAATTTTGGCACTCATTTCCATAAAATTTCTAAACGAAAGTTCGGCAATTGCATCGGCGTTTGGCTTACGGCTATTTTCATATTCGTTTAATAAATTTGCCCAATCGTCGCCATATTTATCAATCATTTGGTTGAGAACAGTAATGTCTTCAAAACCAGAATTCATCCCATGACCATAAAACGGGACAATGGCGTGACAGGCATCGCCAATCAGGGCAACTTTGTCTGAATAGGTCCAAGGGAAACACTTCATAGTTACCAAATAACTTGTTGGATTTTTAAAAAAATCTTCTACTAAATCTGGAATTACTTCTTTGGTATCTGCAAAATATTCTCCAAAGAAACTCACCAATTGGTTATTTGTTTTTAGCGATTCAAATGAATTTTCTCCATCATGCGGCATAAAAAGTGTGCATGTAAAACTACCGTCCAAATTTGCCAAACCCATAAGCATAAAGTTGCCACGAGGCCAAATATGAAGCGAATTTTTATCTAATTTGTACGATCCATCAGCATTGGCGGGAATATGCAATTCTTTGTAACCAATTTCTAAAAATTCTTGCGAATAATTGAACATGCTTTGGCGTTGCATTCGGTGTCGAATTCTAGAAAACGCACCATCTGAACCGAATGTTAAATCATAATCTTCGGTAGTCCACTCACCTCTTTCAGATTCGCCAATAGATATGGTTGCAGTATTCAAGTCGACATCCCAAACTTTTTGCTCAAACTTAAAATTCACACCAGCGGCTTCGGCAAGATCAATCATTTTTTTATTCAAAATTCCACGAGATAACGAATAAATATATTCGCCATCCTTGCCATAATTCTGATAAATCAACTCGCCATTTTGCATGTGAATAGCGCGCTTATCTACTGGAATTCCAATTTTTTCTATTTCTTCGCGAAGTCCAATATCTTCGAGGGTTTTCCAACCACGATTGGACATTACAAGGTTTATAGATCGCCCAGAAAAATTGATATTACGAATATCAGGACTTCTATCAAAAACATCAACTTGATGACCTCTTTTCTTGAGATATATTGCCAATAGCGATCCGACTAAACCAGAACCTACAACAGCTATCTTTTTTGGTGTTTGCATTAAATAATTACGAATTAAAAATTAAAAATTACGAATTAACGCATTTCATTAGCCATGATTTAAGGTTGCAAAGATGCAGCAAATTATTTAGCTATAAAAACCAATTTACTTGAAGTTTTTATAATTTCTTTCTTATTCATTTTCATTTTTCGGAATTTTCCTTCAGCGTACATTTGTGCTTGATCGTCATAATGTTTGCTCATCGGATTGCCCGAATTTCCTGTTGGTAGAATACTCAAACTATTTTCTACATCCGAAAAATCGATGATGCGTCGCGTAGATGGCCCAGCTTTTACTTCAGATTTTGCATTGTCTGAATAAACAAAAATCATGTTGTTTATCACTTCGTTTGTGCCAGCCATATCAAAAGTTCCAACATTAAAAAGTTTATTCAAAATTGCTACTTTTCCTAATGGATGTTGGTGTTCGAGCAGGTGGATTTTTCCCCATTTCCAATCGAAAACATTTTTACTATTTTGTTTTTCTAAACTAGAAACGGCTTGTTGAAACGAAAGATTTATAATTTCTTGTTGGGATTCTTTTTTGCTTTTTGTTTTTAAATTATCCCACCAAACCGAAGTTGCATTTTGACTTTGCTGAACAATTACCTGTTTCATAATGTGGGTTCCCAAAAACGAATTAAAATCATCGGTTCCTAATTCGTCTTCAAACGTATTTTCGAGATAAAAGTAAATCCATTTATTGAAAATTGATGGTGCAATTTCATTAATCGAAGAGGAACCACTCCAATTTTCGAGAACTTTTGTAGCTTGCAAAATAGTTTCAGATTTTGAATCCTTATCAATAAACTTTAACCATTTTGAAGCTAAATCTCTATCGAAAACCGCCACATTATCAGTACTCATTTTGGATACTTCATCAAGCGTCCAATCGTTTTTAGGTGCTACTAATGATTGAATTCTTTTAGCTCTATTTTCGGGCAAATAATATCCAGGATACAAATAACCATCAACGGGTTCGGGTTGGTTATTGGCCGAAGCAACATAATTCCAAGGCGGATTTTTTGCAGACGGATTTTTTGAAAAACTTAAAAATTCTTTCTTATCATCAACACCATTTGCACCGTTCAAAATAAAATTGGTATTTACCGATTTAGCAGATTTATAAAGCTTTCCAGAGGTGATCCAAGCAATATTGCCTTTGGCATCGCCGTACATAATGTTAAGTCCAGGCGAGGTTATCATTTCGATATTTTTATAAAAATCATCTACGTTTTTAGCGTGCGAAAGTTTGTAAACCGCTTCTATCGAATGGTTGTCTTGTTCGGTATAAATCCACGACATTGCAACGGGTTTATCGGTCGAAAGGGTTGCTAATAAATCGTTCATAATTGGTCCATGGATAGTTTCTTTTACGTTAAATTTTACTGAAATACTATCTTTAACTTTGATCATTTTAGTTCGAGTAGAAAAAGTTTTATAACCCGAACTTGTTTTGTATTCGCTCGGATTTTTTGGATTTAATTCTTCTTGAAACAAATCGAGATCATCGTTTTCAAACATTGTTAATCCATACGCATAATCGCGATTATGTCCCAAAAGTGGAAAAGGAGTTCCAGCCAAATAATAGCCATAATTTTCGAAATCGGGGCATGAAATATGTGCTTCAAACCAAGTGCATGGTTGCGAAAAACCAATATGAGGATCATTTTCGAAAATTACTTTTTTATTTTTCGTTTTCTCTGGGCCAAGAACCCAGCTATTACTTCCTATAAATGGCGAAATAGGCGAATTTTCTAATAAATTCGCTACTGATTTTGAAATTTCGCTATACGCTTTGGATTGTCCATCAAAATTTTTGATTTTAGTCAAATTAAATTCACCATTTATTCCCAAATCTTTCAAATATTCGGCTCCAAATTTATCACGAATATTGGTCAATAACGGATCGGTTTTTTGTGCCATTGCAAAGCTAAAAGCCATGTAACCAAAGGTGTTATAAACATCTTTTAAAGTGAATTTTTCTTTCTTAATTCCGAGAATTGTGAATTCAATTGGCGTTTTTCCGTTTTCTAGATATTGATTTACGCCATCCAAATACGCCATTGACATTTTATAGGTTTCGGAGTTTTTGTCTAACGCAGCTATTGCAATTTCTGATTTTTCTTCGATGCCAATTCCTGCAAAAAATAGATCATTTTTTAAGGCAACACTTCCAAAAATTTCGGATAATCTTCCCGGTGCAATGCGTCGTATTAATTCCATTTGCCACAATCGATCTTGCGCATGTACGAAACCCAAAATTGTCATAGCATCTTTTTGATTTTCAGCATAAATATGCGGAATTCCGTAGTCGTCAAAAAATACATTTGTGGTTTTCGAAATGTTTTTTATTGCGATTTCACCTTCGTATTTTGGTTTTGAATACTGAAGATAACCAAAAATTGAAGTCGTTACAATCGCAGTAATCGAAAGTATAGTTATAAGAATTCTTTTGAAAAATTTCATGGCTTTTATATCTTAAAACTAATTACATATTTCTGAATTCTATTTTTTCGCCAACTTCCAAGCCGTTGTTTTTCGCGAGCATGCCGCACATATGATACAACATTCTTGCGCCAACATTTCCGTCCCAATCGTCGTTCTCACCTGGCGCAACTTCTACAAGATCGAAACCTATGATTTCTTTGCCCGAACTAGCTAACTTGCTTAACAAATGAGTGGCTTGCTCAAACGAAAATCCCCCAGGAACTGGAGTTCCTGTATTTGGGCAATACCACGAATACATTCCGTCAATATCAAACGAAACGGTAACTTTTTGAGGCAATTCTGAAATGATTTTGTCGCATTGTTGCTTCCAAGTGATTCCCGAAAAAGTTTCAGCTTTCAGATCCATATCGGCATGTACAATTACACGATTACTTTGTGCCACTTCCACTTCTTGCTGACAGAAATCTCGAATTCCGACTTGAACAATCTTGGAAATTTCAGGAATTTGTAAGGCATTATACATAACAGACGCATGCGAATAGGTAAAACCTTCGTAGGCAATTCGCAAATCCATGTGTGCATCAAGATGTAATATTCCGAAGTCTTGATGTTTTGTTGCTAAAGCTTGATAATAGCCCAGCGGCGTAGAATGATCGCCTCCCAAAAGTGCTACTTTCTTGCCTTGATTGAGCCAATGAAGTGTTTGGTTTTTTACTTCTTCATTAAATTTTTCGCAACGAGAATTTATGCTGTGCAGATCAAAATTAAGTTCAGGGCTGTCTGCAATAACTTCGCCAGATTCCAACGCTTTGATGATGGGTTGCGCCAACAATTTGTATTTTCCTGAGTCACTTGACCAATTTTCAGTTTGCTTGTTTAAATCCAAATAAATTCCCAATTTCCAAAGTTCAGGAAATTCTTGATGGTGCAAATCGACTTGAAAACTGGCTTCGAGAATTGCATTTGGTCCTTCAGATGCACCTGCGCCATAACTTACGGTAACTTCCCAAGGCACAGGAATAATAATGATTTCTGATTGTTCGGCCGTAAATGGCAATCCGAAAATGGATTCGTCGGCAAGTCCAGGTTGACTTGGATCGAAGTTTTGTATGATTTCTTGTTTTGTCATTTGAAAAACATTAAAAAATTAAGAAGATATAAAAAAATCAATTATTAAACAGTTACAGTAAGTTCACCAAATTTCTAATTGCTTATAAAACCGAAAACGATCATAAATAAAATAAATATTTGAAGACACATTAAAGCGAAAAATAATATAATTCTGTAAGTAATTCCGAATTTGGTATAATTTTCTGCAAATGCATTATAATAGCCATGCCAAATATGTAAAACGGCAAGAATAATTATTAGATTACTGATTACTTTGGCAAAAATTTTGTTAAAAGGTACTAATAGTTCTAAGTAAAAAAATAAATTTCCAAATAAAAATATTAGTAACATTCCCAATAATATCATTCCAGCAATTATGGCATGTTCACTAAAATTTAAATTTTTTCTTTTAAACAACATAAAACTATTTAATGCTGCAAATGGAACAAATAGAAAAACTATTAATTTACTTTTTTGCGAAAGTATTGCATCAAAGGACTTACTTGCATCATTTAATTTTTTTGTGTTCTTGATAATTTCATTACTGCCGTCTAAAAAATCAATATAATGTTTAAAAAAAATAATTAATCCAATTGTTATTAATATAAAATAAAACACATTATAATACGGTTTTCTTTTTCCCGAAATATAATCAAGCGCAGCTTTTCCGGGTCTTATCAATGATTGTTTAGCCGTATATAACATTCCTTTTTCAAAATGAAAAATACCGTGAAAAATATCGTTAAAAATTAAATTTTTAAAAGTTATTCTTTTGGTATCGGTCTTTTGACCACAACTAGAACAAAATTTATCTATTACTTTTTTTTTACAGTTAAGGCAATTAAAGTTTGACATTTAAAATATTTTGATTTGAAATTTCTAATTATTTGTAATTAAGGTTTTATAACTTAAAACAGCTAAGAATTTTTAAGAATTTTAACCCTAAATAGAAATACCTTTTTTCAAAATTTGTCCAAAATTGTACATGTCTTCGAAAGAACAATATAAGGGCACTGGAGCAAAACGAATTACGTTAGGCTCACGCCAATCAGTAACCACGCCATTTTTCATTAGATAGTCGAACAAACTTCTGCCTTCGCCATGAAAGAAAACAGATAATTGACAGGCTCGTTCCTCTTGATTTGTTGGTGTTATGATTTCGAAATTTCCTTTGACTTCTTTATCGATTTCATGTAAAATAAACTCGAGATAGGATGTGATTTGATTTCGTTTCTGGATGAGTTTTTCAATGCCGACTTCTGCAAACATTTCGACAGAAGCAAGATATGGAGCCAAAGACAAAATAGGTAAATTGCTTATTTGCCAACCATCTGCGCCGTGAACCGGATCAAAATTTTGTTCCATTTTGAAGCGGCGTTCTTTGTTATGTCCCCACCAACCTGCAAATCTTGGTAAATCGGGGTCGTTGTGATGCCGCTCATGAATGAAGCATCCCGACGCGTTTCCGGGTCCAGAATTCATGTATTTGTAACTGCACCATGAGGCAAAATCTACATTCCAATCGTGTAATTTTAATTCGATATTTCCGGCAGCATGTGCCAAATCCCAACCGACTTTTGCGCCAACTTTTTGACCAGCCTCGGTAATGGTTTTAATGTCAAAAACTTGGCCTGTATAATAGTTAACGCCGCCAATCAAAACCAAAGCGAGCTCATCGCCTACTTCTTTAATTTTGGCAAGAATATCTTCTAATCGAATGTTGTGTTCGCCTTCGCGACGTTTGATTTCTACAAGTGCCTGTTCGGGTTTATGTCCATGAAAATTGACTTGAGATTGAAACATATATTGGTCGGAAGGAAAGGCTTTTTCTTCACAAATGATTTTATATCGCGTTTTTGTAGGACGATAAAATGAAACCATCAACAAATGAAGATTTACCGTTAATGTGTTCATTACAGTAACTTCGGAAGGTTTTGCTCCAACAATTTTGCTCAACGGATTATCGAAACGCTCATGATAATCCCACCAAGGTTTTTTGGAATAAAAATGTCCTTCGACTGCAAGATTTGCCCAGTCGGACATTACTTCATCAACATACGATTTTGCGGATTTGGGTTGTAGCCCAAGTGAATTTCCTGTGAAATAAATAACGTTTTTACCATCGTGTTGCGGAAAAATAAATTGGTCTCGATATTGTGACAATTCGTCTTGTTGGTCGAGTTGTTTTGCGAATTGTAAAGTATTTTGGAAAGTCATTCGTTTTTGAATTTTTGAAAAGTAAAAATACTAAAAAAATAGGATTTACGTTTACTATTTGAAATAAGAAAAATAATATCTTTATCAATACAAAATTATATACTATGAAAACAAATTCGAGCTCAATTATCATTGCAGTTGCTGCTATTATTTGTGCATTTTTATTTGCAAATGCTTTCAAAAACCGTAATCAAAGTAGTGACACAATTAGTGTTACTGGTTTAGGGAAAAAAGATTTTACTTCAGACTTGATTGTTTGGAGCGGTAGTTTTTCTAAAAAAAGTAGCACTTTGAAAGATGCTTATGCTGCACTAGATGCTGATCGCGAAAATATAAAATCGTATTTGACATCCAAAGGATTGAATGCTTCTGAAATGGTTTTTTCGGCGGTTAATTTTAATAAAGATTTTTCGAGTACTTATAATGATAACGGAAGTGTTCGGGAACAAGTTTTTAGGGGTTTTACGTTGACTCAAACAGTTACAATCCAGTCAAAAGAAGTGAATAAAATTGAAGAAATTTCGCGTCAATCGAGTGAGTTGATTAATTCTGGAATTGAGTTTTACTCGAATCCGCCAGAATATTATTATACAAAATTGGCCGAGTTGAAAATTAAAATGATTGCCGAAGCAACTAAAGATGCTCAAAACAGAGCTAAAAGTATTGCTGAAAACGCTAATGCTGGTTTAGGAAATTTAAAAAAATCGGATATGGGAGTTTTTCAGATTACGGGACAAAACTCTTCGGAAGATTTTTCATATGGTGGATCATTTAATACGGAAGCCAAAAATAAAACGGCGAGTATTACGGTTAAGTTGGTGTATCAGGTGGATTAGGGTTTGCGTGAAGGATAGAAGTGGAGCTCTTTGTAGTAAAGCATTTTTCTTGCTTTACTGCAAAAGCGGGAACGGATAGCCTGGCCCCACTGGAGCTTGCGGAAGATGGGGTCACGCCCAGAAAATAATAAATAAAAAAACTCGCCATTTTGTGACGAGTTTTGTTTTTTTATATGATTAGCATTGCGTCTCCATAGGAGTAGAACTTGTATTGTTCTTTTATGGCTTCGGCATAGGCTTCTTTCATTAAATCATGGCCGCAAAATGCTGAAACCATCATCAAAAGTGTTGATTTTGGTGTATGAAAATTGGTGATCATGCAATTGGCAACGCTAAAATCGTGTGGTGGAAAGATGAATTTGTTTGTCCAACCGTCGAAAGTATTTAAGGTTCTTGCTGATGATACGGAGCTTTCGATGGCACGCATTGAAGTGGTTCCTACGGCACAAATTCGTTTTTTCTTGATTTTGGCTTCGTTAACGATATCGCAGGCTTCTTGAGTAACTTTTAGCTCTTCGGAATCCATTTTATGTTTTGATAAATCCTCAACCTCAACTGGATTGAAGGTTCCTAAACCAACATGAAGAGTTACTTCGGCAAATTTAATTCCTTTGATTTCTAATCGTTTAAGTAAATGTTTTGAGAAATGCAAACCTGCCGTTGGTGCTGCTACTGCGCCTTCTTCTTTGGCATAAATGGTTTGGTAACGTTCGGCATCTTCTTCGTTTACTTCACGATTAATGTATTTTGGAATAGGAGTTTCTCCTAGTTCGGTTAATTTATAACGAAATTCTTCGTACGAGCCATCATAGAGAAAACGCAAGGTTCGGCCTCTTGAGGTTGTGTTGTCTATAACTTCGGCAACTAACGAGTCGTCTTCTCCGAAATATAATTTATTTCCGATTCGAATTTTACGTGCTGGATCGACCAAAACGTCCCAAAGTCGTTGTTCGGCATTTAATTCTCTCAACAAGAAAACTTCGATTCGTGCTCCTGTTTTTTCTTTATTGCCGTACATTCTAGCTGGAAAAACTTTGGTGTTGTTGAGCACCAAAACATCGTCGGCATCGAAATAATCAATCATGTCTTTGAACATTTTGTGCTCAATGGTTTTCTTTTCTCGGTTGATTACCATTAGACGGGATTCGTCGCGGTTTTCGGCTGGGTATTCGGCAAGTAATTCTTTTGGTAAATCGAATTGAAAATGGGATAATTTCATTTTGGGTATTTAGGATTTAAGATTTTCGATTTAGGATTTATTATTCCTAGATTTTAAATCGAGTGCAAATATACGATTGTGAGATAGGCGTTGTCAAGTGTTTTGAGGTTTATTTTTATTTTAGTTGCTGAGCTACTAAGTTACTTAGGTTCTGAGTTTTTATTAGTTTCTGATATTTGAAATCCAATATTTTTTAAATCGTCCCAAAAAGTGGGATATGATTTTGAAACTACCTGAGCATCTTCGATAATAATATTTGTTTTTAGTGCCAAAGGTGCAAATGCCATGGCCATGCGGTGGTCTTGGTAGGTTTTGATTGAATCCCATCCTAAATCCTTCCCAAAGTGACGGACTTGGGCAGATAACGTTAAACTATTATCGGTTACTTCAACATTGGCTCCAAGTTTGGTGAGTTCTGTTTTTAGCGCTTCTAGTCTATCGGTTTCTTTGATTTTTAAAGTGTGTAATCCTGACAAATGACAACCAATTCCGAGTCCGAAGCAAGTAACAACGATGGTTTGAGCAATATCAGGAGAGTTTTTCAGGTTGTGCGTTATGGGTTGTGGGTTGTGGGTTTTTACTTTTCGTAGAGTAATTGCTATTTCTTCAAAAGAAGTTTCAACTCCGAAGTCTTTATATAAATTAACCAAAGCTGCGTCGCCTTGAAGACTATTTTTTTTGAAACTAGAAAGTGTAATTTGCGTACCGATTTCAGAAAGAGCGATAATGGAATAAAAATACGATGCAGAAGACCAGTCGGATTCAATAGTTATTAGTTGATGATTGATAGTTGATGGTTTAGGCAGAACTGAAATTTTGTTGTTTTCAAAATTTGTTTCAAGTCCTATTTCGTTCAACAAAGCCAATGTCATTTGAATGTATGGAATTGAGGTTATTTCTCCTGTTAATGTTAATTCTAATCCGTTTTCGAGTTTTGGAGCAATTAGTAATAAGGCCGAAATGTATTGGCTGCTTACATTTGCTGGAAGTGAAACTTTGTTATTCGTTAGCTTTTTTCCCCAAATACTTATTGGTGGATAACCGAAATTGTTGACATATTCTATATCGGCTCCGAGTTGTTTGAGTGCATCGACTAAAACCGAAATGGGTCTTTCTTGCATTCTGCTAGATCCTGTTAACACAACTTCGCTTCCTTCCTTTTGAGCAAAATAGGCTGTTAGAAATCGCATGGCAGTTCCAGCATGATGAATATCAATCTCCCTTGCTGCCAAATAGGAAACTGATGTAATTTGGCTATTATGCAATAGTGCTTTAGTCATTACTCCAGAATCGTCTGAATTGGAAGCGTTTCCAATTTTTAAATTTGGATATAAAGCCTGCAGCAATAGTAACCGATTGGTTTCAGATTTAGAACCCGAAATTTTGATTTCAGATTTTTGGTTGCAAATAGTTTTATTTAATTTTATATTCATTTTTTTAACATAGAGATTTAGAGGTCTTGAGTTTTTTATTAAAAATCTTACTACTCAAATCCTAATTCTATTTTAATTTTTCGTTATTCTGATGGCGTTCGTGGTCGCGATTGGTTTTCAAATCCAATTTTTTATCGAAAGCTTCTTGCAAGTCGATTCCGGTTTGGTTGGCAAGGCATAATACTACAAAAACAACATCTGCCAATTCTTCGCCAAGATCTTTGTTTTTGTCGGATTCTTTTTCGGATTGTTCGCCATAGCGACGCGCAATGATTCGGGCAACTTCGCCAACTTCTTCAGTTAGTTGCACCATATTTGTTAGCTCGTTAAAATAGCGAACACCGTGGTTTTTTATCCAATTATCGACTTGGAGTTGGGAGGATTTTAGGTTCATTTTATAACTTTTTTAAGACTATTTTCTCATTTTGTTTGTTGATTACCTTTTGGAAATATTCTTTCAAAACATCATAATAATCGGCTGGAACTATAGGAACATTTATAGTGGAAGTAATTGAAATCTGAATTTTTTGCTCCGTATTTGTGATCATGTACTTAAAATTTGCTATTTCTTCACCAGTGGTTAATGCTGAGCCAACAGGGATAGTTTCAATCACGTATCCTTCGGGAATATCGATATTAATATTGAATTTTTCTTCTTCTGGAAAACCAAAATCTATTGGATATTCTCGCACTTCTTGCTTAAAAGGATTTTCGTTTGTGCTTAAGAAAAACAATGGCGAAATATAAATTTTATTGTTGATGATTTCAACGCCTTTTGGATCTTTAAACGAAAAATTTTCTACAATTGGTTTCGAAATTTCAGCATCATTATCCCGAACATAATTTGATATTTCGATGTCATTGCATTTTTTTTCTAGCTTAGCCAGATAAGTATCCTTTGACAAAACTACATTTTCATCTCTAAATAATAAGGCTTTATGATTGGTATATTGTTTTCTTATTTTACCACTTATCGATCCGTCGCCAGAAATAGTTACAGCAAGATTTGCGGTTTCTTTTGATAGTGTTTTGGGTGTCAAATCAACTTCTGTCGAGGTGCCGTCTTTTCTGATCAATCGGCCTAACCAATTTAAATCTCGCAAAGGTAGAAAATTTGGAGTTGAAAATTTTTCGGCTGCATCGAGCAGTATAATTCCTTCTGGAGTTTCGATACCAGCAATTACATAATTGAATGCTGCTCTTGCAGGAAACATAGCGATACCGTTGGATCGTGTACTTAACAAAACAGGATTGGCGTCCAGCTGAGCATACCGTAACATGGCTGTGAGCATCAAATTGATCTCAGCAATGTTTCCAGTGCCGTCTTTATAAGCTTTTTTAACACCATCATCGCAACCGTAACCATAGTAATTATTCCATTTTACTTTTGTTTTTACAAAATTAAAAATTGCAACTATCTTCTCATTTGGAATTGTTATTCCCGAAAGTATCGCCTTTAGGTCGTCTTCAAAATAACCTGTTTTGCCAAGTTCTAGTCCAAAATCGTCATACTCGTATATTTTTTTGGCTACTGTTTCCCAGTTGGTTGCAAAGTTTTTGTAGGGTTGGTTTGGATATCTAACCGCTAAAATTTCATTCGAAACACTTGAAGTATAATTTTCAATATTGTTTACAAAAGCTTCTTCTTTCATCGCAGGAAGATTTTGTACGATTGAAGTGGTTTTGGTTTCAACAAAAACTAACTTTTCTTGGGTTGTAGAATTATCTCCGCCAGCGGTGAAAGTTGGTTTATAAAAATAAGAAATTGTTTGTTCTTTTTTTTCTGAAGTTACTTTTGGAAAAATAAATCCTTTTTGAATGGGTTTATATTCAAAATATTCTGGAACATAGGTTCTGAATTCGGAATAATTTACAGGGATTGTAGTCTGAAAATCCCAATCGCGCAAAGAACCAATGTTATGTGAAGTTATCAAATAGGAATATTCAATAATAGATCCTTCTTTAACGTTGGGCATTATAATTTTTTTACGACTTCTAAACTTGTTTATTTTTTCGTCAAACTCGCCATCACTTCTTAACTTTGTTTTTTCGATCTTACCTCCAACAAGATTGAAAGTAATAGCATCATCAATCACGACAGACTCTTTATTACCATTACCAGCATAATACATAATGTTTTGATTGGCTTGGTCGTAACCATCTTTGTTGTATATTTTTATCCGTGTTTTGACTTCGGTAGTGATAGTAAAACCATTATCTTGCGAGTAACTAAAACGTACTTCTCCTACTCGAAAAAGTATCGCTGCATTTGCCGATGGGTCTTTTGCATGTTGTTTTTCTTCGAGTTCTGCAACAGTTACTTTACCCAATTTAAATTCTTGAGCGTTAGAAAAAGTTGCTAAAAAAAGTAATCCTAGAAGTAATTTATTTATTTTCATATTTTATTTTTTTAAAAGTACAATTTTGGCATTGTCATTTCTTGATAGTGCATCAAAAAAAAGTCTATTTTCTTCATATTCTACATTTGAATAATTTCCTTTAATAATAGAAAAACTACGTTTGTAGATAAAATTTTTTTCGTCTTTTTTTATGATTTCGGTTTTGTATTCCCCAAATTTTGTTTTCAATTCAAAATTTAGAGGCAAGGATTCAATAGTAAATCCTTCTGGTAATGTTATTGTAATTTCATCACTATCGAGAAAACCACGTTCCACTCTGAATTGTGTTTTTCTGTTTTTTATTCGTTTATAACTTTTAGTATTTTGATTGAATACATTTACAGGAAAAATTAAATTTGAACCTACTAATTTTCCATATTCTTCTGCAGAAATACTAACATTTTCTGTAAAACTTATATTTTCTTTATCGTTTGTAAATTTACTTTTATTGATTTTCAAATTATTAATTGGACTCCAATATTCTTTGAAACTAGCTTCCAATTCTGTAGGCTGCAATTTTTCTAATCGTACTTTTTGTGCATATTGCGAACCTTCTGAAATGATTTCGACTTGTCCAGAAATAGCACCGTTTTCATTCAAAATATAATTTCCTTTACTAATTTGGGTATTATCTTTATCGTCATAAATGGTACTTCTTACAATCTCGCCACCATCGGGTTTCATGATTAAAACATTTCTATCATCAGTAAAAACACCCTGAAAACCAAAAGGATCTTCTTGGCTTGTACATTCTAAAAAAATATTTTTTTCGCCATTCGGAATACACAAAATCATGTGGTTACCTTGCATGGAAACAAAGTCGGATTGAATATCGCGCTTACTCCTGTCGCCATACAAAACGGTATTATACGACGGAACATCAACAACATTGAGTAATGCTTTTGTGTAATTTGAAAGTGCTTTGCAATCGCCATAACCCAGCCTATCGACATCTTTTGCCATCATTGGTTTCCAGCCGCCAATGCCTACTTGAATGCTTACATAACGGGATTTCTCTTGAACATATTTGTAAATAATTTTTGATTTCTTGACCAAATCTGTTTCGGTGCCAACCAAGTTTTTTATTTTGACTTTAGTTTCTTCTGGAATATCGATAGTTCCTGCCAAAATTTTGTCGGCATACCAAGTTCCAAATTCTTTCCAACTCTCGGCATTTCCATCAAAACCCTCCAAATTAAAGCTAGAAAGGCCTAGCATTAGCTTTGAATAAATATCGACAAAAAGTGGACTTTGTTCCTCGGGTTTTTGTGATTTTATGTTTGAAACCGAATACGAAAGTTGTTTGGAATTTGATATTGTCTTGTCAATTTTAAAGACATCAAAATTACATTCTTTGCTTTTGAAGCCCAAATTATCAGGAAAAGTAACATTCAAAATACTTTTTTCAACACTTACAAAATAATCTGTAAGTGGCATCCAACTTGGAATAAAAGCAGTGTTTGAAGTTTCAACTTCCGATTCGTAAACAATTGTATACGGAAACGTCGTAGCGGTATAATCCAAATACATAAACCGATTGTCCGAAAAAACGGTTATGCCATCCAGTGCGGCTTGATCTCTAAAATCTTTTCTTTTTATTTTTTTTATTTCAATTCCGAAAGCATTATAAACAAGGGCTTCAATTGAGTTTACAGATGTTTTTTTGTCATAATTTTCACAAGCTCCGACAGCTTTAAAACCATATTCGTTGAAAACGGTAATTATTTTTTTTGTTTTAATAACCATTTTCCGTTGCGAAGTTATGGCAATATCGGTTTGATCCAAACGGATTACGGCATTGGCATTTTGTTTTAAACTATCGGCTATAACTAAGGAAGAAAAGTTCGGGTTTTGACCATAAAAAGAAACTGAAAACAGTAAATAAGCAAAAATAGAAACAAGTGATTTCATACAAAAATGGGTGAACTCAAATATAATAAATTTTGTTAAATAATCTAATACTCACTCTTTATTTTTCGAATCAATAACAATAGTCACTGGTCCATCGTTAACTAAAGCGACTTGCATATCGGCTCCAAAAACGCCTGTTTGTATCGTTTTTCCAAATTCGAAACGCAGTTTTTGAAGAAAATTTTCATAAATTGGAATGGCGATTTCGGGTTTTGAAGCTTTGATGTAACTTGGACGATTTCCCTTTTTGGTTGAAGCATGCAAAGTAAATTGAGAAACTACAATAATCTCGCCGTCAATATCTTTTACTGAAAGATTCATGACTTGGTTTTCGTCACCAAAAATGCGAAGATTTACTATTTTGGAAACCAACCAGTCTATATCTTCTTGGCTGTCGGCGTCTTCAATTCCTATCAAAATCAATAGTCCTTTTTGGATAGCAGCAACGATTTTAGTTTCGATAGAAACGGATGCCGATAAAACTCTTTGGATTACTACTTTCATTTTCTAAAGAAAAAAATTGAATTTTGAAATTGTCATTGAAATTGAATTTTGTTATTTAAGAACTGAAAACTGCGACTGAAAACTGAAAACTATTCTGATTTCCTAGTTTCATCACTAGCTTTTCGGTCTTCGTCGAAGCTATCTACTCGATAATTTTCGTCGTCGCCTTCGAGGATTTTTAGGTAGGAGTTGTATCGTGTCCAAGAAATTTCGTCTTTTTCTAAAGCTTCTTTTACGGCACATTTGGGTTCTTCTTTATGCAAACAATTATTGAATTTACATTGGTCTTTAAGCTTGAAAAATTCAGGAAAATAACCTGAAATATCTTCTTTTTCGAGATCTACAATTCCGAAACCTTTGATTCCTGGCGTGTCGATGATGCTTGCTCCAAAACTCAAATCGAACATTTCTGCAAAGGTTGTGGTGTGTTGTCCTTGCTTGCTTTGTTCAGAAATTGTTTTGGTTTTGAGATCCAAACTTGGTTCTAAAGCATTGACTAATGTCGATTTTCCAACGCCAGAATGTCCTGAAAACATAGTGGTTTTGCCGATCATTATTTTTTTTAGTTCTTCAATTCCTTTGTTTGCAATTGCTGAAACCCGCAGACATTTGTAGCCAATTTGTTCATAAACGGCTTGCATGTATAATTGTTCGTCGACAGTTGCATCATCAAAAGTGTCGATTTTATTGAAAACTAAAATCGTTTCTATCCCGTAGGCTTCGGCAGTAATAAGGAATCTGTCAATAAAATTAAAAGTTGTTGGCGGATTATTTATGGTAATTAATAAAAAAACGTAATCTAAATTTGAAGCAATAATGTGCATTTGATGCGACAAATTGACCGATTTACGAACGATGTAATTTTTGCGTTCGTGGATGTTATGAATAGAACCTGTAATTTTATCGGAAGTTTCGTCCAAATCATAATCTACAACATCGCCTACCGAAATTGGGTTGGTGCTTTTGATGCCTTTCAAGCGGAATTTTCCTTTGATGCGACAATCCATAAAATCACCATTTTCGGATTTTACTGTGTACCAACTTCCGGTCGATTTGTAGACGATTCCTGTCATTTATGTGTTGTGAGTTCTGATTTATGTGTTGTGAGTTTGCAAATATAACTAAAATCAGGTTTTTTTTTACTCAAAACACATAACTCAAAACACATAACTTTTTTACGAATTTATTATTCTTTCCTGATGCGAAATACTTTCTTGATGCACGGCTTTGAATAAACGCAAGATAAATTCTTCGCTTAGTCCTTTTTCTTCTCCATCGAGAATCATTTTTCCCAAAATTTCGTTCCACCGTTTGTTTTGTAAAACGGCAACATTATTAGCTTTTTTCAGGGCACCAATTTGCTCGGCAACTTTCATTCGGTTTCCTAAAATTTCTAATAATTTTGAATCTGCAATGTCAATATTTGCTCTTAGTTTTATCATTTCAGTATTATAACCATCAGAATCTACAGTTGTTTTTTTAACTTTTAAATCTTCGAAAATTTGCTTCAAAACCGTTGGCGTAACTTGTTGTGCTGCATCGCTCCAAGCATTGTCTGGATCGGTATGCGTTTCTATAATTAGTCCGTCATAATTCAAATCGAGTGCTTGCTGCGAAACTTCCTGAATCATGTCACGACGACCGGTAATGTGCGAAGGATCTATAATTAAAGGCAAATCTGGAAATTTACTTTGCAATTCAATTGCAATTTGCCATTCTGGAATGTTGCGGTATTTGGTTTTTTCATAAGTCGAAAATCCTCTATGAATTACGCCAAGTTTCTTGATTCCAGCATTATACAAACGTTCAACGCCGCCAATCCACAAGGCCAAATCTGGATTTACAGGATTTTTTACTAATACAATTTTGTCTGTATTTTGCAATGCATCGGCAATTTCTTGGACCGCAAATGGGTTTACGGTTGTTCGAGCACCAATCCATAAAACATCAATATCATGCTCCAAAGCCAATTTTACGTGCGCAGCATTAGCAACTTCGGTTGCCATTAGAAGCCCTGTTTCTGCTTTTGCTTTCTGTAACCATTTTAGTCCGATTGCACCAACGCCTTCAAATCCACCTGGACGCGTTCGTGGTTTCCAGATTCCAGCTCTGAAAATTGATACATCAGAATTTTTCAACTCGTGAGCAATTTTTAGAACTTGATCTTCTGTTTCGGCACTACAAGGTCCGGCAATTACTAGCGGATGTGACAATTTAAAGTCTTCTAACCACGTTTTCATTTCTTTTTTATTTTCCATTTTTTTAATTTGAGAGAAAAGATGCAAGAAAAAAAATTGTACTATAAATCTTACTTCTTATCTCTTTTTTCTATTTTCTATTTTCTATTTAGTATTTCCTTTATTCTATTCGTATTGTGCATTTCGTTGAAAAGTTCTTCGTAATTATCGTTTTCCAAAAGGGTTTTAAAATTGGTTAAATTCAAAATGTACTCGTTTAAACTTTTAATGACTTGTTTTTTGTTTTGTTTGAAAATGGGTGTCCACATGGCTGGCGAACTTTTGGCCAATCGCACCGTACTTTCGAAACCTGATCCTGCCATATCGAAAATATCTCGTTCGTCTTTTTCTTTTTCGATAACGGTTTTTCCTAGCATAAATGCGCTAATGTGCGACAAATGCGAAACATAAGCAATGTGCTTGTCGTGCGATTTTGGATCCATATATCGGATTCGCATTCCAAGTTTTTTGAATAATTCCAAGGCTTTTTCTTGCAATGTGAATGTTGTTTTTTCGACTTCACAAATGATATTTGTTTTATTGTCAAATAACCCTAAAACTGCTGCGCTTGGTCCAGAAAATTCAGTTCCTGCAATTGGATGACAAGCCATAAAATTTCTGCGATTCGGATGATTTGAAATCGCTTCGCAAATTGGTAATTTAGTTGAACCAACATCCAAAACCAAAGTTTCTTCGCCAATTTTATCTAAAATTTCAGTCAAAATAAATACCGAAACATCAACTGGAGTTGCAAGTATCACAAAATCAGCAAATTTTAAATCTTCGAATGTAATTTTTTCTTGAATAATTCCTAGTTGAATTGCTTCATTCAAATGATTTTCATTAGCATCAATACCAAAAACTGTGGCATTTGAATAGTGTTTTTTTATATCTAACGCCAATGATCCGCCAATTAATCCGATTCCTATTATATGTACTTTCATTTTTTAATTTTTTCAATGTCAATTAAAAAGTCAATTACAATAGCAACATTCAACTTGAATGTAATTCCATTTCATTGTGATAACTTTAGAACTTTAGTTTTTATAGTTTAATTGCAATTGTTATTTTGATTGACATTGTTATTGAAATCTTTCAATTGCTTCTCTAACTTTTTCTTCATCTACGCAAAGCGAAAACCTAATGTAACCGTCGCCATTGCTCCCAAAAATAGTTCCTGGTGTGATGAAAATATCTTTGTTGTATAAAATTTCATCAATAAATTTTTCCGATGATTCAATTCTTGATGGCAATTTTGCCCATACAAACAATCCAACCGAGTTTTCATCAAACGTACAATTAAGCTTTTTGGCCAATTCGAAAGTTAAGTTTCTACGTCGGTCGTAAATTTTATTTTGACTTTCGACCCATGATTTATCAAGTTTCAAAGCTTCAATAGCACCTTTTTGGATTCCGTAGAACATTCCAGAATCCATGTTCGATTTTACTTTTAGAATCGCATCTATAAACTCTTTTTTTCCTGAAACCATTCCAACCCGCCAACCTGCCATATTGTAGGTTTTTGAAAGAGAATTCAATTCGAGCGAAACTTCTTTTGCACCAGTAACTTGCAAAATCGATATTGGATTATTATTTAAAACAAAACTATATGGATTGTCATTAATTAATAAAATAGAATGTTTTTTGGCGAATTTCACTAACTTGCTGAATGATTCTAAACTTCCTGCTGCGCCTGTTGGCATATGCGGATAAGAAATCCAAATGATTTTTACTTTCGATAAATCTAATTTTTCTAAAGCTTCAAAATCGGGTTCCCAACTGTTTTTTTCGAATAAATCGTAATAAACTGCCTTTGCTCCTACCAAATTAGTTACCGATGAATATGTTGGATAACCCGGATTTGGAATTAAAACCTCGTCGCCTTCATTCAAAAAAGCCAATGAAATATGCATAATTCCTTCTTTGGAACCCATTAATGGTAAAATTTCGGAATTGAAATCTAAAGCAACATTATAATTATTCTTATAAAACGAAGCAATACCTTGACGCAACTCAGGCAAGCCTTGATACGATTGGTATTGGTGTGCATTTTCATCGGTTACTGCTTTTTGAATCGCAGCAATAACTTTTGGTGACGGTTGCAAGTCGGGACTTCCGATACCCATATTGATAATCGGTTTTCCTTCCAACATCAATTGACGAACTTCACGCAATTTGTGTGAAAAATAATATTCTTCGACGGTTTCTAATCTTTTTGCAGTTTCAATCATTGATTTTTTAAAATTGATATTTTTATTGCATTTTGTTTTTATATTCTCCTAAAACTTTAAAATATTCTGCCATAATTTCAATAATTGATTTTGCTTTTTGAAAATCATTGTAATCATCAAAAGTTACATCTACAAAAAACGAATATTTCCATGGCGTTTCGATTTTTGGCAACGATTGAATTTTGGTTAGATTGAGTTTGCAATCGCTCATAACATTAAGAATTGCTGCCAAACTTCCACGTTTATGATCCAATTCGAATTTTAATGATGCTTTATTGATAATTGAATTTTCAGTTTCGATTTTAGTTTTAGAAACAATCACAAACCTTGTCATATTGTTATTAATGGTTTGAATTTCTGGCGCAAGAATTTCTAAATCGTACAAATTAGCTGCTGTTTTACTTGCAATTGCTGCTATATTTCTTAATTGTTTTTGATGAATTCTTCGGGCTGTTTCGGCAGTATCTTTGTCTTCAACTAATTTGATATTCGGATATTTTTTCAAGAATTCCATGCATTGCAACAATGCCATTGGGTGCGAATGAACTTCAAGAATTTCATCGATTTTTTGACCCTTTAAAGCCATTAAATTTTGATGAATGTCTAGATAATATTCGCCAATTATTTCAATATTGTTTTTATCTATCAAAGCGTAATTTGGAATAATCGCTCCAGCAATTGAGTTTTCAATTGCCATTACGGCTTGGTTAGATTTGTTTTTTAATAAACTATCAACCAATTCATCAAACGATAAACATTCATCGACTTCAATATTCGAATCAAAATATTCTTGTGCCACTTGATGATGAAACGAGCCTTTTATGCCTTGAATTGCAATTTTCATTTTGTTGTTTTAAAAAATATCCAAAAAAAAATCCTGATTTTCATCAGGATTGTTTATATATTTAGTTTGATTTAATAATTTTCAAATAGCTATATGACAATCCTGACTTCTGTTCCAGAAGTTATAAAATGAATTGCTAAAATAGGTTTGATTTTTGTTCATTGTAGTTTAATATTTGGCTAAAGTATACTATTATTTATAATAAAAAAATTATTTTTAAAATTATTATAGTTGTTTGGAAAGCCAATTTTTTCCTTCAACTATTCTAGTCACAAGCATTGACGAAACCAAATCGCCGTTTGCATTTAACAATGTCGCCATAGGATCGACCAATGTACCAATAATCATAGCGGCCGGCAAGGCTTGCTCCATTGGAAAGCCGTATACCGTAATGGCAAGAATTTCGCCAATATAGCCACCGTTTGGGATGCCGCCCTCTACAATGGATACTATAATTGTAATTCCCAAAGCCAAAATCAGATTGTGTGGATTAGAAAAGTCTTTGCCAAAAATTGAAAATAAAACTGCAATTTTTACCACGGATGACATGGCCGAACCGTCTTTATGTAACGGCGCACCAAGCGGAATAACGAGGTTTCGAATGTGAGATGGAATTTTGATTTTTTCGGCACCGACAATATTTGCAGGAATTGTGGCAATACTACTGCAAGTTCCGAGTGCCGTAAATGCTGGTGTTATATTGTTTTTCCAGAAAGTTGAAAAGCCTAATTTTCCTGCTGATAGAAAAGCATAAAGGCTAAAAAAAACCAAAAAATAAAAGGTACAAACAGCATAATATAAAGCTAAGGGTTTGGCATAGGCGCCAAAAAGCTGTGGTCCAAAAATTCCGACTTGATTTGCAAAATAGGCGCCAAGACCAATTGGCGCCAATTTCATTATAAGATGTAAAACTTGCTTGAACACTTCGTTTCCCGATACCAAAAAAGATTTAAAATTGCTTCCTTTTTCGCCAGATTGCAAGGTTGCAAAACCAATTAAAAATGAAAAAATAATTAAAGCCAACATGTTTTTTCGGGATAATAATTCCCAAAAATCACTTGCCGTGAGCAATTGCGTTATTTGAGAACCAGCAGTTCCAGTTTGGATTACTTGATGAACTTCATTGCTAACAACGATATTTTGATGGATTGGAAAAGTCAAAATACCTATCATCATTAATAATGAAGAAATAACAACAGTTCCTAAAAACACCAATAAAACTGTGATAAATAGTTTGCCTAGTTTTTCGGTTTTTTCTAAACTAGCAATTGATCCTGAAATAGTAAAAAATAGTAAAGGAATAATTGCTGTAAACAACAAATTGAGGAAGATATCACCCAAAGGTTTCAAAATTTCAACTTGTTTGCCAAAAAGCAAACCGAGAATACTTCCAGCAAAAATACCGCCGAGAAGTAATAAAATACTTTTGTAATTTTTAAGAAAACTGGTTTGCATACCTATTTTTTTATGTAAATATAAAAATCTAAAATGGTTTTCTCGAAATTAATTGATTTCTACTTACTTTTGTTGCAAATACTATTATATGTCAATCGAAGTTATAAATATTTCTAAAAGTTACGGCACTCAAAAAGCACTTGACAATGTATCATTTTCGGTAAAAAAAGGGGAAATCGTTGGGTTTTTAGGCCCAAACGGTGCTGGAAAATCTACTTTAATGAAGATTTTGACAACCTATCTTGCTGCCGATTCTGGAACTGCAAAAGTGAACGAATTTGACATAACCGAAAATCAATTGGCTGTGCAACAATCGATTGGATATTTACCAGAACATAATCCGTTGTATCTGGAGTTGTATGTTCGCGAATATTTGGAGTTTAATGCTAGTATCTACAAAGTTGAAAAAATACGAATTCAAGAAGTGATAGATTTAACAGGTTTGAGCAGCGAAAGCCATAAAAAAATTGGGCAATTATCTAAAGGATATCGTCAGCGTGTAGGACTAGCAACGGCACTTTTACACAATCCTGATGTTTTAATTTTGGACGAGCCGACTACGGGATTAGACCCGAACCAATTGGTCGAGATTAGAAACGTAATCAAAAATGTTGGCAAAAACAAAACGGTTTTCTTATCGACACATATTATGCAAGAAGTTGAAGCGATTTGCGATCGTGTGATTATTATTGATAAAGGTAAAATTGTAGCAGATAAAAAACTGGATCATTTGATTTCTGCCGACAAAGAACAAGTTATTGAAGTTGAGTTTGATTATAAAATCGAAGAAGAAGCTGTGGCTAGAATTCCGCATTTGAAATCATATACAAATACGCACGATTTTGTTTGGGAATTGATTTTCTTGTCGGACAAAGATATGCGCCCAGCGGTTTTCGATTTTGCTCATGATAATGGTTTGAAAACGTTACAATTGAATCAGAAAAATAAAAATTTGGAAGCTATTTTTAGAGAAATGACCTCTTAGAATTTATAAGCATTTAGCCGTGATGGAAGTGAAAAGCTTTTTGATATGGAAAGCTAATTTTGTAGCGAGAAAAGAGCTACCGCAGGAAGCTCCTTTTCGAGATAACAAAATAGCTTGAAATGCAAAAACTTGAAACGTACAGCGCGATTGGCTCCTAATTATAAATCAAAACGCCTTGATATAGTTGTTCTACTTGAACGATTGGCGGATTGTTTTTGAGAATTGTATTTCCTGTACTGACCATTTTTCCTCTAATACTTTCTGTTGGAAAAACAATGACGTCGTTGGAGCCACGGTGATAAAGTCCTATGTTTTTGGCAATAAAATTCTGAGCTTCTACTCGACCGTCGCCATTGTAAATTCCGACTTGAAATTCGTTGGCTTTGCCCGAAATATAATGGCGTGACATGGTGTTGATTTGTATTTCGAATCGGTTGCAATCAAGTTGAAAATAAAAATCGCCCGTTCCTGCTTCTGAACGTCCATCTCCATTTGTATCGAGTGCAATTACTTTGAGATTTGGATAGGTAAGAACGCCGTTGGAGCTTATTTTTCGATCAGTTTTTGAGTAAATTTCTTCAATATTTGGAGCAGTGATATAGGCGATGGTTTGCCCATAATCGCGCACCCAATTGCAAGTAGTGTTGTCTTTGACATATAGCGTGGTTGCTTCTTGCTTGACGTTTATATTGTCGAGTTGATTTTCGCCAATTTTAATTTGCAGCTTGTATTCTGCTCCTTGTGTAATAACAACTTCTATGCCTTTATCGATGTCGATTCGAGTAAATGGAGTAACGCTAAAATCCTTTGTAATAATTGCTCCTGTAGATGCAATACAATCGCTTGGCTTCTCGCAAGAAACTAAAAGTAACGTTATAAAAATAAGTAATTTTTTACTCCTATTTAGCAATTTATTTTTTCGGAATATGTGAATCTTTAATTTCATAATTTATAGACGATAACCAACACCAAACTCAAACGCTTCGGCATAGAAAATATGTGTTTTGAGTGTGCCAACGGTAAACCAATTTTTATTGACATAATATTTTAAACCCAAGCGATCATAAATAGGAATATCGTCCTTGAAGGGTTGATAAACATAATAGCCAACTTGTGTTTCTATCGACAAATTATTGATGTGTAACTCATGCCCCACAACAATCCCGATGCGTTTATAATCGGTATTTGGATCTTGATATTTTTCGAAATTGGAAATGGCTTTGTACTTAATAAATTCTTTTTGAGACATGGTCAAAAACAACTCGGCACCTAACTGCAAGCTACTTTTTCGGCTTATTCGTTTATCGGCATAAGCAGCGAAATGATACAGCGGAAACTGCCCGCTACCAATAACAGGACTTTCGTTTAAACCCGTTCTGAAAACCAAATTATAATGAATCGGTTGTCGATATTTGGTCGTATCTTTTTCAAAAATTTTAAAGGTTCGATTTTTTTCGAAGTTATAATTCAATCCCAAATTAACTACAAAACTATTGATGCCACTATTGGGCGATTTGAACCTTCCGTTGGACGAATGTGTGAACAAAAAACCTGTCTGAAAGCCTATGTTTTCAAATAAATGTTCTTTCTTGTAATTGAATCCCAAATTGATATTGGCGTCTAACTTCGACCCAAAAGCCTTGTTTTTGCTGTTGGTTACTTTGTCGTACGGTTTGTTGTTGTAGGTAAGTCCTTGTGCAATTTTGAATTGCAACTTCCGATTCAGAAAATAAAAATTATAATGCAATCCCGCTGCCAAATTGGTTCCTAAAAACTCATTTTTGTAATCCTGATACATAAAATACGCACCATAATCTGGATAATTATAAGCGTTATGCCACTCTTTTGAACCATTGGTTTGCTTGTTAAAACTTAACAAAAACCCGTCAGGATGACCCGTAACCAAGTGCCCTAAATCTTCGGTATGCTTCAAGACATTGCCTCGAAAACCAGAAAACTCAATATTATTTGTATTTTCTTGAGCGACACTAAAGAAAGTAATAAAAAAAAGAATATACTTCATTCTGAAAATTAATCAAGCAAATATAATATTTTTTTGGAGCATATCGCTTGGGCATTTTTACAGACGTCTTTCCTGCTGCTGGAAGTCGCTTTTGTCTCGTTTTGATAACGAGACGAAGAGCTCCAACAATTCCAGCATCAGGGCTAGACTATTTTTGTCTTTTTTATCAATAAACTTGTTTGGCAATCGCTTTTATATTCTCAGGTTTTCCCATGGAGTAATAATGTAATGCGGGGATTCCGGCAGCAACTAATTCTTTACTTTGCTTAGTACACCATTCAATCCCGATTTGTTTCACGGCATCATTATCTTTGGCTTTAACCACTTCCATAATCAAATCGTCAGGCAATTCTAACGAAAATCGATGAGGAATCAAGTTTAATTGTTTTTTGGTAGCAATCGGTTTCAAACCCGGAATAATAGGAATTGTAATTCCCGCAATGCGACATTTGTCTACAAAATCGAAAAATTTTTTATTATCAAAAAACATTTGTGTTATGATGTATTCTGCACCGTTTTTGATTTTTTGTTTCAAAAAGTGAATATCACTATCCAAACTCGGTGCTTCCATGTGTTTTTCTGGATAAGCAGAAACTCCGATACAAAAATTAGTTTCGGCTGAGTTTTGCAAATCTTCATCAAGGTAAATACCTTTATTCAGATTTGCTATTTGCAACACCAAATCCGAGGCATATTCGTTTCCTGCTTTTTCAGGTTTGAAATAGGTTTCTGTTTTAAGCGCATCGCCACGCAAAGCCACCACATTATCAATACCCAAAAAATCGAGATCTATTAATAAGTTCTCGGTATCTTCTTTATTAAATCCACCACAAAGTATATGCGGAATAGCATCTACAGCATATTTATTCTGTATTGCTGCGCAAATCCCTACGGTTCCCGGACGCTTCTTAACGATTTTTTTTTCTAATAATCCGCTAGGTAATTCCTTATATTCGTATTCTTCCCGATGATAAGTTACGTCTATAAATGGCGGATTAAAGTCCATTAATGGATCAATCGCATCAAAAATGGATTGAATGTTTTGTCCTTTTAAAGGTGGTAATATTTCGAACGAAAAAATTGGTTTTCCGCTTGCGTTTTCTATATGTTGGGTTACTTTCATTTTTAATTAGTTGTTGGTTGTTGGTTGTAAGTTATTGGCTGAGTTTCCGTCACCCATCAACTAAAAACCATCAACAATTTAGTCTGCTATATTTGGCGCTAACCATTTGGTTGCTTTTTCGGTAGAAATTCCTCTACGTTTGGCGTAATCAATAACTTGATCTTCTTTTATTTTTCCGAGTCCAAAATATTTACTTTCAGGATGTCCAAAATAATAACCTGACACTGATGATGTTGGCCACATCGCCATCGATTCTGTCAATACTACTCCAATTTCTTGTTCAACATTCAATAATTTAAAAATGGTTGGTTTCTCTAAATGGTCGGGGCATGCAGGATAACCTGGTGCCGGACGAATTCCTTTGTATTCTTCTTTGATTAATGCTTGGTTGGACAAAACCTCATCTGAAGCATAACCCCAAATTTCTTTTCGGATTTTGAGATGCAAATATTCTGCAAAAGCTTCGGCAAATCGATCTCCTAATGCTTTTATTAAAATCGAGTTATAATCGTCTAAATCTTTTTCGAATTCGGCTGCTTTTTCATCAACGCCAAAACCTGTTGTTACGCAAAAACATCCCACATAATCCTGAATTCCAGAATCTTTTGGCGCAATAAAATCGGATAAGGCAATATTTGGTGCACCTGCGGTTTTTTGAGATTGTTGGCGCAACGTTATGATAGAGACGTTGCATGCAACGTCTGTACTTAGGATAATATCATCTTCATTAACTGTATTTGCTGGGAAAATTCCATAAACACCTTTTGCGGTAAGCCATTTTTGGTCTAATAATTGTTTGAGCATTTTTTGCGCATCTGCAAAAACAACTGTTGCTTGTTCGCCAACAACTTCATCGGTTAGAATCGCTGGATACTTACCAAACAATTCCCACGATTGAAAAAATGGTGTCCAATCGATAAAATCTACTAATTCATTTAAAGGAATTTCGATAGTTTTTGTACCTACGAAATTTGGTTTTACAGGTTTGAAATTATCCCAATCGAGTTTTAATTTGTTTTTTCTGGCGTCTTCAATAGATAAGAAATTTTTATCGCGACTTCTACTCAAATATCCTTCACGAAGCTTGTCATACTCTAAACGAATATTCTTTTTGTATTCAATATTAGCATCTTTTTGCATCAAATTACTGGCGCCGGCAACTGCTTTTGAAGCATCTGTTGTATGTAAAACGGTACATGGATATTCAGGTGCAATTTTCACAGCCGTATGCGCTCGTGAGGTCGTTGCGCCACCAACCATTAACGGAATTGTCATTTTATGTCGAGCCATTTCTTTTGCCAAATAAACCATTTCGTCAAGCGATGGTGTTATTAATCCGCTTAAAGCAATAATATCAACATTTTGCTTAATAGCTTCTTCAATTATTCGTTCTGGTGGCACCATTACACCTAAATCTATCATTTCGAAGTTGTTGCAACTCATTACAACCGAAACAATGTTTTTTCCGATATCGTGCACATCGCCTTTAACGGTAGCAATCAATATTTTTCCTGCCGATGCAGATTTACCGACTTTTTCAGCTTCAATATAAGGCAAAAGATAGGCAACGGCTTTTTTCATAACACGTGCCGATTTTACAACTTGTGGCAAAAACATTTTTCCCGAACCAAACAAATCTCCAACAACTGACATTCCTGCCATTAAATGGGTTTCGATTACATCAATAGCTTTCGAGGAGCTCCTTCTGGCATCTTCAACATCTTCTTCAATAAACTCATCAATTCCTTTTACTAATGAATGAATTAGTCGCTCTTGAAAACTATCATTTCGCCAAGCTTGAATTTCTTTTTCATTGGTTTTAAATTCTCCTTTAAAACTTTCAGCTAAATCTAACAATCTTTCGGTGGCATCTTCTCGACGATTAAGCAAAACATCTTCAACGTGATCAAGTAATGTTTTGTCGATTTCATCATAAATTTCGAGCATTTCGGGATTTACAATTCCCATAGTCATTCCGTTTTGAATGGCGTGATACAAAAATGCCGAATGCATTGCTTCGCGCACTTTGTCGTTGCCACGAAATGAAAACGAAACATTACTAACACCACCAGAAATATTTGCATAAGGAAGATTTTCGCGAATCCATTTTGTGGCTCTAAAAAAATCTAAAGCGTTTAGTTTGTGCTCATCCATTCCGGTTGCTACAGGAAAAATATTGGGATCGAAAATAATATCTTGAGCAGGAAAACCAACTTTATCAACTAAAATATCATACGATCGTTTGCAAATTTCTATGCGCCGTTCGTAATTATCGGCTTGACCATTTTCGTCAAATGCCATTACAATTACTGCCGCTCCGTATCGTTTTACTAATTTGGCATGATGAATAAATTGCGCTTCGCCTTCTTTTAACGAAATAGAATTCACAACCGATTTGCCTTGCACGACTTTCAATCCCGCTTCAATAATTTCCCATTTTGAACTATCAATCATGATTGGAACACGAGAAATATCTGGTTCTGATGCAATCAGGTTCAAGAAAGTTGTCATGGCTTGAACCCCGTCTAACATTCCTTCGTCCATATTGATGTCGATAATTTGCGCGCCACCTTCGACTTGGTCGCGAGCCACAGAAAGCGCTTCGTCGTATTTTTCTTCTTTTATTAATCGAAGAAATTTTCGAGAACCTGTAACATTTGTTCGCTCACCGATATTCACAAAGTTAGATTCTTCTGTAACGAAAAGTGGTTCTAAACCAGATAGTTGTAAACTTATTTTATTTGTTTTTGACATTTATTTTTATTAATCCTGCACGTTTTTTTAAACCTTGCAGGGATATTTTTTAATTTTATTAATTCAAAATGATACAAAAGGTTTAAAAAAAACCTTGAAGGAGAATTCTAAATCAATTCTAATTTTCTAGTTTTAAATTCATTTGCCACTTCAGCAATTGCTGTGATATGTTCTGGAGTTGTGCCACAACAACCACCAATTATGTTAACCAAATTGTCTTGCAAATAGTCTCTAATTAAAGCTTGCATTTCTGCTGGTGTTTGGTCGTATTGCCCAAAAGCATTAGGCAATCCGGCGTTAGGATGCGCTGATATGTTTAGTGATGTATTTCGAGACAACCGTTTGAGATAAGGTTTTAGTTGGTCTGCACCCAAAGCACAGTTGAAACCAACGCTTAATAGATCTATATGAGAAATTGAAATGAAAAATGCTTCGACGGTTTGACCAGAGAGTGTTCTTCCTGAAGCGTCGGTTATAGTTCCAGAAACCATTACTGGAATATCAAGATTGCGTGCTTCTTTGACTTCTTCAATTGCGAAAAGTGCTGCTTTGGCATTTAAAGTATCGAAAATAGTTTCTACTAATAATACATCGCAACCACCGTCTATTAGTGCTTCAGTTTGTTGTTTGTAAGCAATTCTTAATTCGTCGAAAGTTACAGCTCTGAAACCCGGATCGTTTACGTCGGGAGACATTGATGCCGTTCGGTTTGTTGGGCCAATGGCACCTGCTACGAATCTTGGTTTATCTGTAAATTCGTCGGCAACTTCGCGGGCGATTTTGGCAGATTGAAAATTGAGTTCGTAAACCAAATCTTCGAGATGATAATCGGCCATTCCGATGGTGGTTCCAGAAAATGTATTGGTTTCGACAATATCGGCACCGGCCTGTAAATACTGACGATGCACTTCTTTGACAGCTTCGGGTTGGGTGATAGACAATAAATCGTTATTCCCTTTTAAAGGATGTTGGAAATTTTTGAAACGTTCGCCACGAAAATCTTCTTCGGAGAAGTTATGGCGTTGCAACATGGTGCCCATTGCGCCATCTAGAACTAGGATTCTTTCTTTAATAGCTTGTTGAATTTTTGACATATAATTAGTTATAAATTCAATTACTTGAATTTTTTATTTTTAATAGTATATGTTATCGTAGAAAGAATGAGAAGAATTCTCGGGTTATCTGTCCACGCTTAGCGTGATAGAATGTAGCACCTTTTCGTTTTTGACGTAGGTTGCTAAGCTTTCATTGAGTCTAATCTCTCCAGCTTTCGTGATAACAATCAATAAGTTTATGAACAGTACAAAGTAATGGTATAGAATTTTATAAAACAAGAGAAAATAAAAAAACCCGAAAAAATAATTTTCGGGTTTTGTTTTAAGATTGAAAATTGATTATTGTTTTACAATCTTTGTAGTTCCTGAACCAAGCTCAGAAGAAACTTTTAAGAAATATACACCTGAAGTAAGCTCTGAAATATTGATTTGCGAAACTGATCCGTTAGCTTGTTTCACAACTCTTCCGTTAAGGTCAGTCATTTCAATACCAGAAACTGCAGCATTGCTTTTTGCAGAAACATTAATTACATCAGTGGCAGGGTTTGGAAAAACTATAAAGTTTTGAGCAAAAAATTGACTTGTAGCAAGAGGTCTGTCAACACTAAAAGCATCAACACCGATATAATTTGAATTAGCTCCTGTTGGCCCTCCTTGAGTAACAAAATATCTGAAAGCAAACTTACAAGAAGTAACACCCGTCAAACCAGTCATTGTTGAGGTAAACTGTGTCCATGCTGATGGATAACCTGCTGCCGTTAGGGTAGGGTTAATATCGTGTAAAACTGTTGTAAAATCTCCAACATTGGTGTTCCCTCCAGCTGGGTTTGTTGTAAATGCCCCATTGGTACTTTGTCTAAACTCCATTCGGTCAGGAAAAGTATTACCAGCAACTTGTCTTGTATAGAAAGATACCACATCACCATTTTGAACATCAATTGCAGGAGTTATTAACCAATTGCTAATTGTATTGGCACCAGTTGTTGAGTTAAAATTACACCCAGCATAATCTGTTGCAGCGCCATTGAAAGCTGCGAATGTTGCTCCACCACCACCTTGAAACCAACCTATTATTCCAACTGGAACACTTTGGTTAGTTTGTACCCATCCTGCAGGAAATACAGCAGGAAGTCCAAGAGCTGTAAAATTTTCGGTAACTAAATTTTGAGATTGCATTGTCGCAATGGAGACAAATACAGTTAATGAAAGTAAAAATTTTTTCATAATTTTAATATTTTATTTGTTAATATTTGTACAAAAATAATTAAAAAAAATTGAATACCAATTATTTTTCAAATTAAAATTGATTTTGTACGTTTGCAAAATAAATTGTGAGGAAAAATTTGAACTGATTGCAACCTCTATAAAAAATGCTAAAGCAGAAACGCTCTCCTTTAGTTCTTTATTGCAATTTTTTCGAAATCTAAAAAAATAATTTAATTTTAAATAATTATGGCTTATTTATTTACGTCGGAGTCTGTAAGTGAAGGACATCCAGACAAGATTGCAGATCAAATTAGTGATGCGTTGATTGATAATTTTTTAGCATTCGATGCTAATTCTAAAGTGGCTTGTGAAACTTTGGTTACAACTGGTCAAGTTATTTTGGCAGGCGAAGTAAAATCAAATACTTATTTAGACGTTCAAAATATTGCTAGAGATGTAATCAGAAAAATCGGATATACCAAAAGTGAGTATATGTTTGAAGCCAATTCTTGTGGAATTCTTTCTGCAATTCATGAACAATCTGCAGATATTAATCAAGGAGTTGATAGAGCAAGCAAAGAAGAGCAAGGTGCTGGAGATCAAGGCATGATGTTTGGCTATGCCACCAATGAAACCGAAAATTACATGCCTTTGGCTCTTGATTTATCACACGCATTGTTGATTGAATTGGCAAATTTAAGAAGAGAAAACAACGAAATTACATATTTGCGCCCCGATGCAAAGTCGCAAGTAACTTTAGAATATTCTGATGACAATAAACCTTCAAGAATTGATGCCATTGTAATTTCGACACAACACGACGATTTTGATGAGGAAACAAAAATGTTGTCCAAAATCAAAACCGATTTGGTTGGAATATTAATTCCGAGAATCAAATCGAAATATCCGCAATATGCTCATTTATTCAACGATCAAATTACCTATCATATTAATCCAACTGGGAAATTTGTAATTGGTGGACCTCACGGAGATACTGGTTTGACTGGAAGAAAAATAATTGTTGATACATACGGCGGGAAAGGTGCTCACGGCGGTGGTGCTTTTTCCGGAAAAGACCCGAGTAAAGTAGACCGAAGTGCTGCTTATGCTACACGACATATTGCTAAAAACCTAGTAGCCGCTGGATTGTGCGACGAGATTTTGGTCCAAGTCTCTTATGCCATTGGAGTTGCAAAACCAACATCTATTAACGTAGTTACTTACGGAACTTCGAAAGTAAACTTAACTGATGGTGAAATTAGTAAAAAAGTAGAAGCCATTTTCGATATGCGCCCTTACTTTATTGAGCAACGGTTGAAATTAAGAAATCCAATTTATAGCGAAACTGCTGCTTACGGACATATGGGTCGCAAACCAGAAACGGTTACTAAAACTTTTAACGCTCCAGGCGGATTAAGCAAAACCGTTACTGTGGAGTTGTTTACTTGGGAAAAATTAGACTTTGTCGATAAAGTTAAAAGCGCTTTTAATTTATAGAATTACTATATTTACAAACCCGATAATCTTAATCGGGTTTGTTTTTTTATAAAAATAGCATTCTTGCAAAAACTTTTTAAAAATATTTATCAATGTACTATTGGCAGTAATTATTTATTACTATTGGCACTATTTAATGTTGCTATTTTAATGAATTTTCATAAATTAATTTTAAGAAATCCAATTGTTTTTATTGTAATACTAATTTTTAATTTGGTATTTATAAGTAGCACAAAATATTGGTGGGCTATTGTTATAAACTTGATAATTACTTGTTATCTTTTAGTAGATAAATATCCTCGAATTGGCAATCACTCAACAATTATACTTTTTATTTGTGCGGCTTTATTAGTAATTTTTATTTTAAAATTATTGAATTTTAAATTGCTCCTAAATAGCGCTTTCTTGCCTTATTTATTCAGAATTACTCTAGTTTCTACCTATTTTTACTCAGGTTTTCATAAACTAAATAGCGACTTTTTCAATTCTTGCGTTAGCTGCGTTAATGATATAAATGAATATAATTTATCTCATTTTACGAACTCTAAAATAGTGTTGTCTCAACAATGGTCGCGCTTTTTTCAGTTTGCAACACTAGTTACCGAGATGATTTTACCTTTCGGATTGTTCCATCACAAAACAAGAAAATTTACTGCTTTAGCCTTATTACTATTTCATTTTTATTTGTCGTTTTCTGTTTTTTCAGATTTTAGTGCGCTAGCTTTATTTCTAATTATTGGCTGCATCCACAATTTTGATTTGAAAGAAATTCCAAAATGTAATTTAAAAGCTTTAAAAATTTATTTGATTTTTAGCATTCTTGCAATTTTTGGCAAAAAAATGATGTTGATAGCTCAAATTGACCGCCATAATATTGATTTTTATCAAGGTTTAGTTTTTAATTTTGGGTTCTTGTTTTTTGTTATCAGTTATTTCAAAACATATATTGAAAAAAGATATGAATACAATCGAAGTTATAATTTGAAATTAACGTTAGTCTTAATGATTGTAAGTGTTTGGTCTCTAAAAGGATATGTCGGACTAGGCAATGCTGGAAACCTTACCATGTTTAGTAATCTTGTAACCGAAAAATCTCGTAGTAATCATTTACTAATTGATACTAAAAAAACGAAAATTTTTGATTTTGAAGAAGACTATGTTTATATTATGGCTATTGACGTTCCAATTTTAAACAAAGAATATAAAGGTTTCTATTTGCCGAAAGTAGAATTTAATTTTCTTGTAAATTATTGGGGTGCTAAACTGAATCGTGCTATTTACAGTAAACTTTTATATAGAAATAAAGTCTATGAAATAAAAGACTTAAGAAAATCAGAATTTAATCATTCAAAATGGTGGTACAGATATCTTTTCTTTCGTAAAATTCAAGCAAATGCCCCAAATAAATGCAGATGGTAATAAAAAATCTGTTTGCAATAAATAGGTTTATCGATTTTAATAAGTTCCATTTTTCATTTTTTCAAGAACTGCTTTGTACTCAATATTTTCTTCATCTTCTTTATTGGCATTAATGGCTTTTTGCTCGGTAGCAATTGCCTTTTGTTTCTCACCATTTTTATAATAAATCTGTGCTAATGTATCTAGATAATAATGATTGTTTTTTTCAATCAATAAACTAGTTTCTGATCATTTTATTGCCTTTTTGAGATAGACAGCATCGTTTGAATTTTGTACAAGATACCAACAAACATCATTAGCAAGATTGGCAAACGAATTTTTATAAGTCGTCCAATCCCCAAAATCTTCTGCTGGTCTTACAGCAAAAGATGCATCCAGATTTTCTATAACGCTAGTATTTTCTTTTACAATTGAGTTAAAATATTTTTCATAGGTTTCAAGATATTCTTGCTTATTATTTCCAGAATTGATATTCAAACTAAGAGCTCCCATATAATTTTGAACTGCCGTTCCATCATACTTAGAAATATCTAAGTATTTTTTGTAATATTTTAAAACTTTGTCTATTTGATTATTTTGAGCGTAATTACTTCTAGTAAAATAGGCGTTAATAACCGTTTTTATATCTTGCTCATAATAATACGAATAATCATCTGTGGAAATTATAGCTTCTTCACCTTTTGCTGATGCTACGCCTTTTTTAGCTGGAGGCTCCAACAGCATATTGTAGTTAGAAAAAACATAATCCAACATTTCAAAATCTAAATCAGTAGCATAATAATCTGTTGCAGGGAACATTCGTTGCATAAAACCAGTACCCGCTAATTCTGCTTTGAGTACTTGTACAAATTCTTTATCATAGGTTTTATTATTTTTGAAATTTTCTAAAACTTTTTTCCATTTGGCAATTACGGCTTCTTTAGTAGATGTTGACGCATAAAGGTTGTCTTTATCTTTGATTAAATCATAATAACCGTCGTATAACACCTCAGTTACGGTAGCTGCTGTATCTATAACAGTTTCAGAAGAAACCTCTTTTTCTATAACTACTGGCGTATTATCGTCATCTTGCTTGATTGTTGGCGGTGCAAATTTAACAGCTTCTACTGGCGACAGCATAGCAGTATAGGAACTTTCGGAGTTCAAGGTTTGCCGTAAAACTGTTTTTATTTCCAATACAGTTGCGCTTCTACTATTTATAATTTTATCTAATTCTAATTTTTTGTTAGCTGCTGTTAATTCTTTGTGTACGGAATTATAAATATTAAATAATTCTTTCTTTGCATCCAACGAACCATTTGTGTGATAGAGCATTTCACCGTTGTTATTAAGAATTATAATTTCCTGCTCAGAGCTAATCTTGTTTTTAATTAGTAAACTTTTATCTTTTTCTCCTGCTAAAAAAAATTAAAATTATCATATTCTGCATTGTACTCACTGTACATATAACTTGAGATTGATTCTTCAGAAGTTTTTATAAAAGTATCAAATTCAGTTTTAGCATTTTTATTTTTTGGATCATAGACTACTATCAAGAATTTGTTTAGCGTTTTTTTTATTTCGGCACAAGCCGAAGATAATGAAGTTGTCATTTTGTGCCTGAAAACATATGGCGGCGCATACGTTGACTCGACTGTTTGGTCGACAGAATAATCCAAAAATCCATTTTCTTTTGACCAGTTATTATCTATTTTTACATCTATGGCTTGTAGGTCGGTTTTTATTTTTGGGATTGCAGCATCTGATTTTTGAAAATCGAATAATATTGGCGTTTTTCCATCTGAAATTACAAATTTATTTGAAATTGAATCTATGTAACCGCTCAACTTTGTTTCGGAATTAGTGTATGGGTTGTACTCGATTTCGGCTTCATGTACTGATTCTGGAATTTGAAATTTGAAAACAGTACTAGTATTGTATTTGGAATCTACTATATAAAGGTATTTTGATTTTTCAACTTCGATATTTTGTTGTGTCAAATCTGTATTTGATTCTTTGAAATAGTCTTTAAGCAGTTTATAAGAAACTTTTCGATTTTCGTCAGATTGCGTTCCGATATAAATTTCAGTCGAGTAATAATAAGACAAATCATAATTGAGTTTCAATTTTAACGTGCTAGAATAGGGCGCATTATCTACTGGTTTTACCACGAATTTTTGCGAATTTTGAAAGTCGTTCTTAAAATAAACGGTGTCATTTTTAACTTCATAATTTCCGAAGAAAAAGGACATATCGTATGTTTTGTCTAGGTTAATCGTTAGTTTTATATTTTGACCTTTAGCATTTGAGGTATAAACTCCTGGCTCGAATGTATCTTTTTTATTCTTGGATTTACTGGTGTTCACTTGAGATTGAGCTGTAAGAATCTGAATTAAGCTAAGTAGCAGTAAAATATTTTTCATTTGAAAATGTACCTTTTATATTTTATAAAAAGATAATTAATTACTTTAAATTGTAACGTTTTTCTTAAAATTATATTGTTACAGGTTGGTGTTTTTTAGCCGTGATAGAAATGGAAAGCCTTATGAAGCCAAACCTATTTTTTTATGTCGTAAAAAAGCGACCGCAGGAAGCTCTTTTTATGGGCAAAAAAAAAGGTTTTGGCAAAATAAGCTTGGAATGTATAGCGCGATTGGCTCCTAAAAAAATGTTAACAAATGTTGGATGAACTTTTATGATTTCGATATTTTTTTTCTATTTTTACAATTCGAATTTTTTATACAAATAAAGCAAAATGCATATAGCGGTAGCAGGAAATATTGGCGCAGGAAAAACAACTTTAACTAGAAGTTTGGCAAAACACTTTAAGTGGGAACCGCATTTTGAGGATGTTGTAGACAACCCATATTTGGACGATTTTTACCACCAAATGGAGCGTTGGAGTTTTAATTTGCAAATTTATTTTTTGAACAGCCGTTTTCGTCAAGTATTACAAATTCGTCAAAGCGGAAAAAAAATCATTCAGGATCGAACGATTTATGAAGATGCACATATTTTTGCACCCAACTTGCATGCTATGGGTTTGCTGACGAATCGTGATTTTGAAAATTATTCGTCGTTGTTTCAATTAATGGAAAGTTTGGTAAAACCGCCCGACTTATTGATTTATTTGCGAAGCTCGATCCCCAATCTTGTGGGACAAATTCACAAACGTGGTCGCGAGTACGAAAACTCTATTTCGATAGATTATTTAAGTCGTTTGAACGAGCGATATGAAGCATGGATACAAACTTATGATAAAGGAAAATTATTGATTATTGATGTTGATAATATTGACTTTGTTAATAATCCTGAGCATTTAGGGAATATTATTACACGTATTGATGCGGAGATTAACGGCTTATTTTAAGCCAATTACATGATAAATCCAAAAGCCATTAAATTTTTTTTAATGGCTTTTTTCAAAAAGAAAATATGCCTTTAGTACATCCGCTTCCAGCAAACCACGACGAGGAAACTCGAAAACTTGCCGAATTTTTTAATGAAACGTTAGGTTTTTGCCCCAATTCAGTATTGACAATGCAACATCGACCTGCAATTTCGAAAGCATTTATCAACTTGAATATGGCCGTGATGGAAAATCAAGGTCGCGTTACTTCTGCGCTCAAACGGATGATTGGTTGGGTGTCTAGTAACGCTGCAGGTTGCAGGTATTGCCAAGCGCATACCATACGAGCTGCCGAGCGTTATGGCGCCGAGCAAGAACAGCTAGACAATATTTGGGAATATAAAACAAATCCTGCTTTTTCGGCTGCGGAGCGCATTGCATTAGATTTTTCGATTGCTGCAACAATGATTCCTAATTCTGTAAATGAAGAAATTAAATCCGAGCTATATAAATACTGGAACGAAGGCGAAATTGTAGAAATGCTAGGTGTAATTTCGCTTTTTGGTTACTTGAATCGATGGAACGACTCTATGGGAACCGTTGTAGAAACTGGCGCTATTGAAAGTGCTGAGAAATATCTTGGCAAACACGATTGGGAAATTGGGAAACATCAATAAACAAAAAGCCTCGAAAAAAATTTTCGAGGCTTTTTTTATCATGGATTATAGCGAATTATTTCACAGTAACTCGAATATCAACCCTTCTATTTTGAGCTTTACATTCTGGCTTATCGTTTGCTTCACAAATTGGAAATTGAGGTCCATAACCTTCAGTTTTTTCGATTGCTAATGCAGGAACTCCCGCTGCAACTAATTGAGTTTTAACAAATGCAGCTCTATCAGCAGAAATTTTATTATTCAAAGCTACTTCGCCAGTATTGTCAGTATATCCACCTAATTTGATTTTTGCAGTTGGGTACGCTTTCAATATAGCAGCAATATTAGCCACTTGTTCTTTTGAAGATGCAGTCAATTCTGATTTTCCTGTAACAAAATACGTTCTGTCAAGAGAAATCCACCCTTTAGATTTATCTATATCAACAACTGATTTGGCATCAGATAAAAAACTAAACAATTTGTATTCAGATGATAATTTACCTACTTTTATTTCTTGACTAGAAGGCAATTTGAAAGAAGTAGCTTCGCCAAGATCGTACATGTAGTTTCCGTCAGCATCTAAAGTTCCCGCAGCTACAGCTTTTGAATCTCCAATAAATTTTCCATCAGCATTATACATTGCCATACATTTAGCAGTTTCTTCTTCAGTACAACCGTGACCTTTACACATTTCTAAACATTCTCCTTTAGTCATAGTAGCCATTACAGCCGGATCACATTTCATCATGGCAGAACAATTTTCCATTCCAGCACCAACATTATCCGAATGTGAACCATTACCTAAAATTGGAGCAATTACCAATCCGATTAAACAAGTTAATTTAATTAAAATATTCATTGATGGTCCAGAAGTATCTTTAAACGGATCTCCAACAGTATCTCCAGTTACAGCTGCTTTATGTGCATCTGAACCTTTGTAAGTCATTTCGCCATTGATCATAACACCAGCTTCGAATGATTTTTTAGCATTGTCCCAAGCACCACCTGCATTATTTTGGAAAACTGCCCAAAGTACACCAGAAACTGTGACTCCAGCCATATATCCACCTAACATTTCTGCTACGATTGAGTTGGCGTTTGGATTATTCATATAAACCAATTTACCTAAAAGTACGATTGCAATTGGGAATCCAATAGTCATAATTCCTGGCAACATCATTTCGCGTAAAGCGGCTTTTGTAGAAATATCAACACATTTTGCGTATTCTGGTTTTCCAGTTCCTTCCATAATTCCTGGAATTTCCTTGAATTGACGACGCACTTCATATACCATATCCATAGCTGCTTTTCCAACAGAATTCATTGCCAATGCTGAGAAAACTACTGGAATCATTCCACCGATAAACAACATTGCTAAAACTGGTGCTTTGAAAATATTAATTCCGTCAATTCCTGTAAAAGTTACATAAGCTGCAAATAAAGCCAATGAAGTTAATGCAGCCGAAGCAATTGCAAAACCTTTTCCTGTTGCAGCAGTTGTGTTTCCAACTGAATCTAAAATATCTGTTCTTGTACGAACTTCTTTTGGTAACTCGCTCATTTCTGCGATTCCACCTGCATTATCAGAAATTGGCCCGAAAGCATCGATTGCCAATTGCATTGCAGTTGTTGCCATCATTGCAGATGCAGCTAAAGCAACTCCGTAGAATCCTGCGAAAGCATAAGATGCCCAAATTGCTGCAGCAAATAAAATTACAGTTGGAAAAGTAGAAATCATTCCTGTTGCTAAACCAGCAATTACGTTAGTTCCTGCTCCAGTTGACGATTTTTGTACGATTGCCAAAACTGGATTTGTTCCTAAACCTGTGTAATATTCTGTTACTGATGAAATGGCTCCACCAACTATTAATCCTACGATTGTAGCATAAAAAACTCTCATTGAAGAAATTTCAACCATTCCTTCTCCGAAGAAACTCATAGTCATTACTTCTGGCAACATATATTTTACTAAAACAAAACAAGCAACTGCTGTTAAAGCAATTGACAACCAGTTTCCGATGTTTAGTGCTTTTTGAACCTGTGCTTCTTTTGCATTATCGTCAGATATTTTTACAACCATTGTTCCAATGATAGAAAATAAAATTCCGAATCCAGCAATTGCCATTGGCAATAAGATTGGTCCAATTCCGCCAAAAGCATCTTCGATTTTTCCGCCCATATCTTTAATTACATAGTTTCCAAGAACCATTGCAGCCAAAACTGTCGCTACATACGAACCAAATAAATCGGCACCCATTCCCGCAACGTCTCCAACATTGTCTCCAACATTATCTGCAATTGTAGCAGGATTACGAGGGTCATCTTCAGGAATTCCTGCTTCAACTTTACCTACTAAATCGGCTCCTACATCGGCTGCTTTAGTGTAAATTCCACCACCAACTCTCGCAAATAAAGCGATAGATTCTGCTCCAAGAGAAAAACCAGCTAATGTTTCGAGAACGATTGTCATATCTTCGGTTGATGTCCAAGCACCGCCCATAAACATATTATATAGTATGATGAAAAAACCTGTCAAACCTAGAACTGCCAATCCTGCAACTCCTAATCCCATAACTGTTCCACCACCAAAAGAAACTTTCAAAGCTTGTGGCAAAGAAGTTCTAGCGGCTTGAGTTGTACGAACGTTAGTTTTTGTTGCGATTTTCATTCCCATATTTCCGGCCAAAGCCGAGAAAAATGCTCCGATAATAAATGCAACTACAATTAACCAATGCGTAGTTGCTCCTGGCAATAAAGTCAAACCAAACAAAACAACACTTGCTCCGATAACGAAGAAAGTCAATAAACGGTATTCTGCTTTTAGGAAAGCCAATGCGCCTTCGTAGATATAATCTGAAATTTCTTTCATTTTTCCGTCTCCAGCGTCTTGTTTCAAAACCCAACTCTTTTTGATTTGCATAAAAATCAATCCGATGATTGCCATAACTATTGGCACATAAATCATTATTGTATTCATAAATTCAATTTTTTTAATATAAAATTTTATCGGGTGCAAAAATAACAAAATTTTAAGAACTACAGCGTTTTATATAAAAAATGTACTTCCTCATTTATTTATCTTTCGTATTTTTTGTTAGACAACGATCAAAAATTACTATATTTGAAATTACTAACTAATTAGATGCTTTAAAAATGAAACAATTATTCTCTTCAAAACCAATCAACAAAGACTTAGGATTGTTACTTATTCGATTGATTATTGGACTTTTAATGGCTTTTTATGGCTACGAAAAACTAATACATTTTAACGAAATGGCAACTTCCGATTTTTGGATGAAAAATGTACACTTTTTAGGATTTTCTAGTTAAATAGCACTAGGATTAACCGTTTTTGCCGAATTGGTTTGTAGTATTTTATTAATTTTAGGTTTGTTTACTAGAATTAGTTTGTTTTTCTTGGTATTTTGTATGGCTTGGATTTTCTTGGTTGTTTTCCCGATGTCGATCTTGGATAAAGGCGATAATGGCTATCAATTTAATGATGCGTTTGTTTATTTTACTATTTATGTGGGACTCTTTTTTACGGGTGCTGGAAAATATAGTTTGGATGCGAAATTGTTTGGGAAAGGTTAAATAAAAAGCAATTTCAAAAATCAAAATCAAAAATCAATTTCAATTTCAATTTCAAAAAAAATTCCAATGTAGAACTATTTCTACATTGGAATTTTTTTTATTTTGGAATTTGAACCTTTACTCCTTCACAAACTTCCCGTTCCAGTTGCCTTTATCTGTTAGTAGAGTTACTTGATACATACCATTCGCAAAACCTGCGGTATCAATTGTTACAGAAGTTGGGGTATTGTTTTTGGCAATATCATTTTCTAAAACTACTTGCCCTAATAAATTGGTAATTTTATATTTTATGGCTTTGAGACCACGATTTTCTGGAAACTTTAAGTTGATGATGCCTTTGGTTGGGTTAGGATATAGCGAGATTTCGCTTTTATAATTAGCAACCGTTTCTATAGCCAAGTTGGTAACATTTACGTTGAGGTTTGCCGTTATTGTAGTACCACACTCGTTGGTCATGGTGCAAGTATAGACGCCTGTATCGCTTATGGTTACGCTAGGAAGATTTAAAATGCCTGTAGTCTGTGTTGGTAAAATAGTGGTGCCTTTTTTCCAAACATACATTGTGGCATTGGTGTTTTGCACATCGAAGGTAAAGTCTGTGCCTTGCTCTGGTGCATAGTTGTTTGGTAGAAACTCCTGATAAGAGGGTTTGCGGCAGATTTCTATGGGTTCTGTAATTTCAAAAAAACCTCCAAATCCAGTAACTTTATTTGTAACTCTATCTGTATTAAAATCATATTTATATAACCCATAAGTAGATGTTCCATATAAATTTCCATCTGTTGCAAGTAGTGGTTTGCTTGCGTAATGATAATCAAGATCTTCAGTAATTGCTGCTCCAGGATTTGCAACATGTATTATTGTGAAACTATTGGTAGATATGTCAAATTCATATATGGATCCGTAGCTATTTGGAAAATTTCCATCTTGAATACTAAATAAGGTACCATAAAATTTGGTGTTATTTAATCTCGTTAATTCCAGCGCATTATAACCAACCCCATTATAGTCAAAATCATATTTCTTAACCATAGTATTTGTAGCAACAGTATATTCATAAATTGTACCACTTCCATTTGAGGCGGAAGGATATTCGTTAGGTTGATTTCTATGAATACCACCTTCACGTGTAACACCGTAAAAAACACCAGGACTACCTTCAATTAGTGCTGTGTTATAGGTAGGAAAATATGGGGGGTACTCTATAGACAAATCTTGACCAAAGTAATACTCTCTAGTTATAATATTATTTATAGGATTGAATTTATATATACCTCCCGGAAAATTAACCCCGTTATTAATTGTTGGAGCAATATCGGTAGTAAAAAAAAAATTGCCATTAGCACTTTTTGATAATTGACTTATCGCTTTAGGTTTTTCTTGAAACCAGCCAGAGTTAAAAGTAGGTATTGTTGCAAGAATGCTAAATTCATCGCTAATAAAATTATATTTAAAAATTGTTCTGCCTTCATTCATAAAGCCCATTAATATCCCAGGTGAAAATTCAATCAAACCAAATCGAGGATATTTAAAAGAATTATAGAGTACAGTATATTTGTTCAAAACAGCATCAAATTCGAACAAAGTTGCAGATGAATCTTCAGCATTTGGAGGTGCAATATCTAAGCTTGTAACACCATATAATTTTCCATTGGAGGCTAACAATAATTTGCCTTGTGGTATTTTGCCTAAAACACCTGTTGGATCAAATGTATGTATGACTTCATAACTAGAATTAGTTTGTGTTAAAGAAGACTTTATTATTTGTCCATCATAAATTAAATTTGGACTCATAGGGTCTGGATCAGGTGCAACCATTTTATAAGCCCACAATTCTTTTTGCGCAAATACAATCGAAGTAGTAAAAAAAACGAAAAGTAGAATTTTTTTCATTTTAAAATGTATTAATAAAAGAACGTTTTGGATGTAAACCCAAAACGTTCTTTCAAGTTAGAATTATTTAATAATTACTTGACGGGTTTCTTGTTTACCGTCCACTTTCAAAACCAAAATGTAAGTACCTTTTGGAAGCTCTTCATTTCCTAACTTGTTAGTTCCTTTTTTGAGGTTGTATGTTGCAACTTCTTTACCAGAAAAATCATTTAGTATTGCTGTAGCAGATTCCTTAACATTCTCAACTTTTACGAAGAAGACTCCATTGTTAGGGTTTGGAAATATACTTATTCCTTCAATAATTTCTTGCGTGTCAATTATTGTTGTGTAAGTGCCTTGTCGCAAACTATGAGTCCCCACAGTAGGCGCGCAAACAGTAGCTACTAAATTGGTATAGGCTGCATCTGAATATACATTTGCACAAACACCTGTTGGTGGTGCGGCATTACCTGTTAACAACAAAGTGTTTCCTGCTGAACCAGTTATTGAATAGTTGGATAGCGGTGGCGCAGGATTGGCTAAAGGGGTCGTGCTACCACTCAAATACCAGCGTGCAAAACCACCACATGAATTCACAAAATATTGATCTGGTGCATCTAGTAGAGGATTAGGAGTAAGCGTAACTGCAATGTAACTGATGTTTTGCGTGGCAGCTAAGCTATTACAACCTGTTGTCCCATTATTAGCAACTACACTCAAAGTTCCAAGGGCTCCAGTGGCAGTTGTAGCAACAATAAATGTAGGATTTGCTGTTGTATTTGTAGTGCTTCCTACAGGAAAACTCCAACCTGTTGGTAAGGTCCAAGTATAACTAGTTGCACCAGAAACTGGCGTAACGGCAATAGTTGTTATTTGAACCCCTTTTAAAACGCATGCAGGCGTAGTCGCTGTAAATAAAGGTTTTGATAGCGGAATGTTAATCGTAATACGAGTATTGGTAGAGGTACAAGTAGTAGCACTATTTGATGTTGCTACCAAACTAAATTGTCCCGAAGCAGTTCCTGGAGTAACCAAAGTAGTTGAGTTTGGCGTTCCAGTATTGGTCACCGTTGGTGCTCCAACTGGAAGTGTGGCAGGTGCAACTAACGGTGGTATTGTATCTATTTTCCAAGTTGTAAAATTACCCAACGCATTCAGAGGTAACGAATACGAAGTGGCAGCCGTCAGACATGTTACTGGCGCAGTACCACCCACAGCGGTAATACCCAAAGTAGTAGCTAACGTTCTATTTATTTGATAATTAAACTCAACTGGGTCGCAAGTACTGTTTATTTTTAAAGTTACTTTTCCAGGATTATTGTCACCGCTAAAATTAATAGTAAAAGTACGGGTAGTACCTAACAAAGATTGAGACATAATCCATGTAGGGTTTGTAGACGTCCAACCATAAGTATAAGTAGTGTTATTGGTAATTGAATAGTTAACAGGTGTTGTTGTACCAGTAGCAATACAATTGTTTTGTGCTGGTAACTCATTTAATGCAGGAGTAAATGATGGTTTTATAGGTGTTACTTTTAAAGGCAAGCTTACACAAGTTTTATGACTGCCACCATTTTCTCCATCCCACTGGTTGGCACGACCATAACAACAGTTTATGCTAAATGGTGTTGTAGGTAAAGTTGTTGTTGTAAATGTAATTGAGCTTTTATCTGCAGAAGTGTAACTATTAATAACTGATATTCCTGAAAAAGACCAATAGTATTCATCGGGACTTGTCGTGTTTAAATTATCACTCGCTATCTGATCTACAGAATAGGTGTATGTTGTGTCTGGTTTAACACATGAAGGTCCAATAATTGGAGGTAAATAGGTAGCGGTAGAAAGACCGTAGGTTTTATAAACATCAAAAGAGATTCCTCCACCACAAGCACCGTTAACAAAGCTAATACTTACTGTGCCTCTGCTTCGCGCTAAGTTGGGAGTTGATGGCGTTTGACTCTCTGATGGAGAACGAAGTGTTTTATTATACGATTGAATATTCCGGGTAGCACTAGTAGTTGCTGGTGTTAATGGGTATGTTACACTTTGTAGAGCACTTCCTGAAGTTGTAGAGGTTTGAAATGATAGATCACCGTTCAAATTCCAACTTGTTAAAGTTACTGGCACAGTGGTTGTTGCATCAAGTATTGTGGTACAACTAAAATTGCCTGCTGTAGTTGTTTGGTCAAAGGGATCGGGCATAACCACAGTACCACCAGCACCCACTTTGCCAGGGTTTTCAGGAACAGCTCCTACAGCAGGTGCCCAAAGTGTGCCTCCATATCCTGCAACAACAACTCTACACCCTGCTGGTGGTGTAACAACTACTTTTGGTTGCACTTGCGCAAAACTCAACGTTGCGCCTACTAACACTACAGCCATAAGTAGCTGTATTTTAAAAATTCTATATAATTTTGTCATTTTACTATTATTTCGGTTTATAAACAAAAATGTAGGAAGAAAAAACGATTGGGTCAACTCCTTTTCTGCGTGGTGCGAGCTGAGCACAAACGGTCTTTCTTTTTATTTTTTCGGGTAAACCAATGCAGTTTGCAGTTTGCAGTTTGCAGTTTGCAGTTTGCAGTTAAGGTGTGCATTTGGTTTGACATATAGTAATATATTGAAAAATAAATGTAGTTAATATTATGTTACAAAAATTAATTTAAGGTTAAATTTTAAACATCTTACTAATTTTTACGAAATTCTTACTTATTTGGTTAGAAACAGTAACTGGTTTATGGTATTTTTTGAGTTTTGGTTATTTGTTGCGATTTGCTTCGCAAATCGCAACAGGATTAATTGTATAATTTAAGATCTCAATGGAATGACAAATTAATACTTTACAAATGTTTATGGAGATTGCTTTGCCAGTTCGCTCTTTCGGGCTCGAGTCCCACGGAATGACAAACTACGCTTTGACAAACTAGCTTTGACCTTATTTACTTATCATTCAAATTCAGAAATTATTTTTTTGCAAAAAAGTCGTCAATGAGTAATTGCTTGGTTTGAGCTAGTGGTTGCTTGGTTTGAATTAGTAAATGGAATTATGGAATGTTTTTTTTGGAATGTTCTGTTGCGATTTGCTGCGCAAATCGCAACAGAAAAGCATTTACTTTTTTGAATATTTAATTAAAAACTGTCAAATTTCTTTTTTACATCAATCATGGCCTAGCCTTGACAGAAGGGAAACTCTTTGTGGTTGTATCACTATTTTTTGTTGGGTTGGCAAAGCGACCGCAGGAAGCTCTTGCAAGCCCGTGCAAAAAAAGTGTTACAGCCATAAAAGTTGGAATGATGGCGAGAATAGCTTCTAAAAAATACTGCTAATACTCCACCTTTCGCCCTCGTTTTTGCAAATAATGATGCCATAACAAAAACGTCGCCATGCTTCGATAGGGCGCCCATTTTTGGGTGTAGCTTTCCATTTCGGATTTATCATTAATATTTAATAATTCTTTGATGGTGTTGACAACAGCTATATCACCGAGTGGTAAAATATCGGGCGAAGCTAGCGAAAACATCAAATAGACATCAATCGTCCAATTGCCAATGCCTTTTATTTGAATGAGTTCTTGGCGCACAATTTCGGCTGGTTTTGAGGATAAACTTTCTAAATCGATTGTTTTTTCGAGAATGGCTGCGGCTAGGCATTTTATGTATTTAGTCTTCTGTCGGCTTACGCCACAAGTTCTGAAATCTTCGTCAGTTAAAGTTAATAAATCTTCAGGTTCGAAAACGGCAACTTGATTTTTGAGTTTGTTGTAGGTGGCTTTTGCTGAATCGATTGAAACTTGTTGCTCGAGAATTAACAAAGCCAAAGTTTCGAATCCTTGCTTTCGTTTTGGGATTTCTGGAATGCCGAATTGAGCAATTATTTTTTCAAATAGTATATCCTTTTTGCAAAGATGTTCGATTGCTTCTTTCATATTTCTTTATTTTTAGCTGTGATGGCAATGTAAAGCCTTGCGAAGGCAAAATCCAATTTTTGTTGCCTCAAAAAAGCGACCAACGGAAGCTCTTTTTGGGGTTTACAAAAATGGGGTTTGGCGAGCAAGCTTGTAATGTACAGCGTGATTAGCTTCTAGAAAAAGAAACCAAAAGATCCTTTGATGGTAAAATCGTTTGTGTCGGGCAAATTGCGATAATTGCCTCGCCAAGCGGCATCGATACGAAATACTTTGAAGATATTTCCGATTCCGGCACTGTACTCTATATATGGTTTTGTTGGTGCATTATATGCTAATCCTGATGCATTAATGAATTTATTTTGATCGGAAACTGAGCCATAAACGGTTTTCGCACCTATAATTTCGCGCCAGTTGAGTTTGCGCATTACCGGGATTCGAGATAGCAGCCGTCCTTGAAAATTGTGCTCCCAAATGAGTGTGGCGTATTGATCTGACACAAATTCGTAAAAATTAAGGTTACTAAAGGTTCGCCCGATGATAAAATAGGTTTGGTTTCCGGGTATTACGCTCATGAGCCCAAGTGGAATTTTACCGAAAGTTTTACCGACTTCTAAAGTGAGATTGGTTCGTCCTAAAGCGCCAATAATAAATGGTTTGCTATACAAAAGTTGTATTTTTTGATAATCGAAATCGCTTCCCATAACGCCTTGTAGTCCTTGACTATAATTGATAAACACTCGGCTGTAGGGCGAGTCAATGCGATTGCGCTCCACACCGTAGCCGATAGTTTTAAGTTTTGGTGTATACTCGGCCTGAAAAGAAATTTCGGATTGTTTGACTTTGCTTTTAGACAAGGTTTGGGTTGCATTTGTATAATAATCTAGTTTAAACGTGCTCGAAGCCGATTCTAAAGTTCGGTAGGAAAAGCCTGTTTCAAATGTTAAATTTCGGATAGGTTCTATTTCTATAGATACCGACGTGAGATTTATATTGGTTAATTTTCCGTTGCTACCTGTTGTGAATAGTCCTGACGAGGCATAACTTCGACCTAAAACATCGTTTGTTGAGGTCAATGATGCGCCAATTTGCTCGACATCTTTTCGGGTACCGCCTCCAATAATTATTCGTTTTTTGATGTCGACCATCCATTTGCCTGATATGCCATATTTGACTTTGTCATCTTTAAACCCGTAGGCTGTATAGCCTTGCAAACGCCACTTATCATTAGGTCCAAAATAGGTGCGACCGCCTACTCGAGCTCGAAAACCTTCTACTTCATTAAACCCTACTGTTGAAAAAATAGGACCATAATCGAAAGGTGCAAATGGAATATAACCACTGCCCAAGATTGAAACTAACGTGGATATATTTTTGAATTTTTTGACGTTTTTGAGCGTATCAATCAATTTATAGATGCCTTTTTCGTCTTTATTGAGTTTTTCTAATCGATTTTCGTCCCAAAATTCGTCGTTTTTTTTGTAAACCGAATTGTCTACAAAATTATTGACTTCTGGTTTGTAAAATTTGGCTGGTTTTGGTTCATTAAATTTATGATTTTCGAATAATGTGGTTCGTTTGCCATAAACTCCTTTTGATTTTTCTTTTTTGCTAAATGAAAAATCAGACATCATATAATCGCGCGAAAGCAAGAAAACCGAATCGTTGACTACATCAAATTCTTGCTCTACATAAATATCTTTTACCCAATTGATATTAGCACTTTTTGAAACTGCCAAATTGATTTTTTTGATTGCAAATGTGGTGTCGTTAACCCAAAAATCTCCTTTAAAGGTCAGCTCATTTTTACGTCTTGGATAAAAAACAATATTATAACACCATTTTTTGTCAACAAATGCTGTGTCGCGCAGGACGTAATTGTAATTTTCAATTCCGGTTGTAGAAAGCGGACTTGCAAAACTTTTATCAAAAAAATTGATGTGGTTGTCGTAGATATTATATTCTGAATATAAATCGCTAATAAAGGTATTGACGCCGTCGCCAGTTCCGATACCTGAGTTTTTGTTGGCGGTTAATACTTCTTTAGTTTTTTGTAATTTATTGTCGCCATACACGTCATAAATCGATTCGTTTATAAATATTGGAAGATATGTTTTGCCTGTAACTCGGGATGTATCCAATTTGTCGAAAATAAATTCTAATCCTTTAAAGATTTTACTTTTTTGAAAAGCCGAATCGATGGTATTGAGGTCAAATTCAATTTTTTCATATTTGGTATAGTTGTACTGATTGAACATCTTGAGTCCGTTTTTGCGCTTACGTTCCCAAATTTTACGCAAAATATCAAGTGCGGGATTGTTTTTTTTGGATGTTTTGCCTGCAAAAATGACAACTTCTTTAAGTTTTTCGCCATCGCTCAAAACGATTTTCATGTTTAAGTTTACAGGTTTTATTAGGTCAATTTCTTTGGTATTATAGCCTGTAAAAGATATTACGATTCCGTCATAATTTTTTTGAGATTCGAGATAAAAATTTCCTTTTTCGTCGGTAACAACGCCTTCGGTCGAGTTTTTGAAAAATACGTTGGCATAAGGTACGGCTTGCTTGGTATTGTCTATAACAATACCACTGACTTTGGTTTGTGCGAAAGTTGAATGAAATCCTAAAACGATTACAAAAAGTAAAAATAGTTTTTTCATATTTTAATTAAAAAACTTCAACTGACACTATATCAATTGAAGTTTGAAATGTAAGAATTTTTATAAAAGAAATTAACAGTTTGCAAATTATTTATACATCACTTTTTTAACAGCTTTAATCACATCGTTTGCGTTTGGCAACCACTCTTTAAGAAGCGTTGGCGAATACGGCGCAGGTGTATCGGCAGTTGTAATTCGTTGGATTGGTGCATCTAAAAAATCAAAAGCACGTTCTTGAACGATATATGTAATTTCGGAAGCTACAGATGCAAATGGCCATGCCTCTTCTAAAACTACAAGTCGATTTGTTTTTTTTACTGATGTTAAAATAGCTTCATAATCCATCGGACGGACCGTCCTAAGATCAATAATTTCACAGGATATTCCTTCTTTGGCTAATTCATCAGCGGCAATGTAGGCTTCTTTTATTATTTTTCCAAAAGAGACTATTGTTACATCAGTTCCTTCACGTTTGATATCTGCAACACCGAGCGGAATGGTATAATCGCCTTCAGGAACTTCGCCTTTGTCTCCATACATTTGCTCAGATTCCATAAAAATTACGGGATCGTTATCTCGAATTGCTGCCTTTAGTAAACCTTTAGCATCATATACATTACTTGGCACCACAACTTTCAGTCCAGGCGTGTTTGCAAACCAGTTTTCGAAGGCTTGCGAGTGTGTTGCGCCCAATTGTCCTGCTGATGCTGTTGGCCCTCGAAAAACCATCGGCATTGGAAATTGTCCAGCCGACATTTGACGCATCTTAGCAGCATTATTAATAATTTGATCAATACCTACCAAAGAGAAATTGAAAGTCATATATTCTACAATAGGGCGACAACCGTTCATCGCAGAACCGACGGCAATTCCGGCAAAACCTAATTCAGCAATTGGCGTATCAATAACCCTTTTTGGTCCAAACTCGTCTAGCATTCCTTTTGAAGCTTTATAAGCTCCATTATATTCGGCAACTTCTTCGCCCATCAAGTATATAGTTTCGTCGCGACGCATTTCTTCGCTCATGGCTTCGCAAATGGCTTCTCTAAATTGTATTGTTCTCATAATAATCTGAAATTTTGAACAGCAAAAATAAAAATTAAAAATGAGAAATGTATTTTTTTATTAGATTTATATTAATGTTATTTAAATATTTTCAATGGTAATTGGCGACAAAAACGTTTTTTTTGCCTCAGATGATAATGATACATAAATATTTTGTAGTTCAAAACGAATTGTTTAAAGTCAATTGTTTGGAATTCTTAAAACCACAAATTGAATACCCAAACCAACTGGAAGTTAACAAAAGAAGCTAATTTGCTAAAATGAATAAAATTATAATAGTAAATGATAAGGCGTAAATTTTATTTTTACTATAATAAACATAAAATACAACCAAAAAAATAGATTTTTTATTGTAATAATTGTTGACCAAATTTAATTGTATACTAGCTTGATTCGTAGAAGGAATTACTGCACTTAACTTATATTTAAATCTGAATTCACTAAACTATATTTGTAGAGAAAAGCCTTCAACCTTATCGAAACGACAAGCTAGAACTAGTAGCATCTGAATAAAAAATTCGTCTCAAAAGCATAATTTATGTTAAAAAATCCACAAAATCACGAAATCGTAATAATTTATAAAAAATACTATGCGTGCATAGTATGTTATTTGAATTAATATGTTATTTTTGTCTTTCAATTTAATTTATTAGAAATGAAAATATTAGTTTGCATCAGTCACGTTCCAGATACTACTTCAAAAATTAATTTTATAAATGGCGACTCCGAATTTGACACCAATGGTGTGCAGTATGTAATAAATCCAAATGACGAATTTGGTCTAACTCGTGCCATTTGGTTTCAAGAACAACAAGGAGCAAATGTTACTGTTGTAAATGTTGGAGGACCAGAAACCGAACCCACATTACGAAAAGCACTTGCAATTGGCGCCAACGAAGCTATTCGGGTAAATTGTGCTGCAACCGATGGATTTTTTGTTGCAAAACAATTGGCAGAAGTTATCAAAAACGGAAGTTATGACCTTATTATTGCGGGAAAAGAATCATTAGATTATAACGGCGGAATGGTACCAGGCATGATTGCGGGTATTTTAGGAATTAATTTTGTAAACTCCTGCACAGAACTTTCAATTGACGGAACATCTGCAAAAGCTTCGCGCGAAATTGATGGCGGAAAAGAAATAGTTGCTACATCGTTGCCCCTAATTGTTGGAGGCCAAAAGGGATTGGTTGAAGAAAAAGACCTTCGTATTCCTAACATGCGTGGCATAATGACCGCCAGAACCAAAGTACTGACTATTTTGGAACCCATAAATGCAGCGATAGAGACCAAAGCTATAAAATTTGAAAAACCAGCAGCTAAATCGGCAGTCAAAATAATAAATGCCGATAATTTGGACGAACTAATCAATTTATTACACAACGAAGCCAAAGTTTTATAATTACGAATTGAGAATTACGAATTTTTGAAATCTTTAAATTATTCAATCTTTAAATTTAAAAATCATGTCAATATTAATTTACGCAGAATCTGCCGAAGGAAAATTTAAAAAAGTAGCATTCGAATTGGCATCATACGCCAAAAAAATAGCTGAGACTACAGGTCAAACCGTAACAGCCATTACTGTAAATATAAGTGATGTTTCGGAACTTGCCAAATACGGTGTCGACAAAGTATTAAAAGTAACTAATGACAAACTGGCTAATTTTACTGCAAAAGCCTATGCTGATGTTGTAAAACAAGCAGCTCAAAAAGAGAGTGCAAAACTAATTTTGCTATCGTCATCAACTGATAGTTTGTATTTAGCACCACTTTTATCTGTTGCAATAGATGCTGGTTTTGCATCAAACGTAGTTGGATTGCCAATCTCAAACACACCTTTTCAAGTAAAAAGAACTGCTTTTTCTAACAAAGCTTTCACAATTACCGAAATCAATACAGACATAAAGGTATTGTGTTTGGGTAAAAACTCCTACGGGATTTTTGAAAGCGTAGGTTCTGCAGCTACTGAAGATTTTTCACCATCATTATCTGATGCAGATTTTGGTGTACAAGTTCAATCTATAGAAAAAGGATCGGGCAAAGTTACTATTGCTGATGCCGATGTTGTCGTTTCTGGCGGACGAGGACTTAAAGGTCCTGAAAATTGGGGATTAATAGAAAATTTAGCGGCCGCGCTTGGTGCAGCAACTGCCTGTTCAAAACCAGTTTCAGATCTTGGCTGGAGACCTCATAGTGAGCACGTTGGACAAACAGGAAAACCAGTAGCTACCAATTTATATATAGCAGTCGGGATATCAGGAGCAATTCAACATATTGCAGGTATTAACTCATCAAAAGTTAAGGTTGTAATAAATTCAGATGCCGATGCACCATTCTTTAAGGTTGCAGACTACGGTATAGTTGGTGATGCATTCGATATTTTGCCTCGATTGACAGAAAAGATTCAATCTTTTAAAGCTGCAAATAACTAATAAATTATTTTTAAATTTAACTTCCAAACAAATCTTGATTCTCACTAACATGAATTTCGGGTTTCTTTGGAAGTTGTTTTTTTACAGTAATTCTTTTCAAAAGCAAAAGTTTTTTGTTACTTTGCAATTAGATTAATTTTCTGATTTAAAAATAAAAAATGAGTTTAGTAAAACTTACTATAAAAGGAATCTCTTATAGTCAAACACAAAATGGTGCTTACGCGCTAATTTTGAATGAAGTAGATGGCGATAGAAAACTTCCCATTGTTATTGGAGCATTTGAGGCACAATCTATTGCAATTGCTCTTGAAAAGGAGATAAAACCGCCACGTCCTTTAACTCATGACCTCTTCAAAGCCTTTGCCGATCGATTTGACATAATTGTGAAACAAGTTATTATTCACAAACTCGTAGACGGTGTTTTTTATTCGAGTATAATTTGCGAAAGCGATAAAATAGAGGAAATAATCGATGCGCGTACTTCAGATGCTATTGCACTGGCATTACGCTTTAATGCGCCAATTTTTACATATAAAAATATACTAGACAAAGCAGGAATCTATCTCAATAATCCTAAGGAATCTGAAAATCAATCTGCTGATGAAGATGAGATTTTATCAAATCCCGAAACTTTTGGTTTAGCAGAAGTTCAAAATGAACCAACATCGAGTTTTTCTAAATTGAGTTTAAGCGAATTACATGAACAATTGGATCAAGCTGTACATAACGAAGATTATGAAAAAGCAGTAAAAATACGTGATGAGATTTCAAAAAGATAATAACAAAAAATTATAAAATATATGAAAACACTATTTGTATTTATATCATTACTATGCTTCTCTAATCGAGGAATATCGCAAGATTATTATTTGCAGTGCGGAAAAATTTTAGATGTATTATCAGGAAAAATAAGTTCAAATCAGACCATTGTTGTTTCTAAAACAAAAATCATAAAGATCGTTGACGGCTTTACAGAAAAAGCAAAACCCGAAGATATTGAAATTGATTTGAAAACAAAATTTATATTGCCGGGACTAATTGATCTTCATGTTCATATCGAAAACGAATCTAATTCTCGAAGTTATGTATCTGAATATCTTGATAACGAAGCAGATATTGCCTATGAAGCTGCTGGCTTTGCCGAAACAACTTTATTAGCAGGTTTTACAACTGTACGTGATCTTGGCGGAACAGGAGTAAATATATCTTTGAGAAATGCTATAAACAAAGGGTTAGTTAAAGGCCCAAGAATATTTACCGCAGGGAAATCTATCGCCTCAACAGGTGGTCATGCAGACCCTACAAATGGAAGTAACAGACGGCTTGTTGGAGACCCCGGACCAAAAGAAGGCGTAATAAACTCCCCAGAAGAAGGCGTCAAAGCGGTAAGAGATCGTTATAAAGAAGGAGCTGATGTAATCAAAATTACTGCCACAGGTGGCGTGTTAAGCGTGGCCAAAAATGGTAAAAATCCGCAACTAACACTAGAAGAAATAAAAGCAATCACAGCCACAGCAAAAGATTATAATATGCTAACAGCAGCACATGCTCATGGTGATGAAGGCATGCAGAGAGCTGTATTAGGTGGAATCAAAACTATAGAGCATGGCACATTTATGAGCGATGAAACTATGGAACTCATGAAAAAAAATGATACCTATCTTGTGCCTACATTATGTGCTGGAAAGGAAGTAGAAAAAAATGCGAAAATTGATGGTTTCTATCCACCAATAGTTGTTCCAAAAGCTTTAGAAGTTGGTCCCAAATTACAATCAACTTTTGCAAAAGCATATAAGAAAGGTGTTAAAATTGCCTTTGGCACAGATGCAGGAGTTTTTCCGCATGGAAAAAATGCCAAAGAGTTTACCTATATGGTAGAGGCTGGTATGCCAGCTATAGAGGCTATTCAGGCAGCAACAATAACCAATGCCAAATTATTGGGGATTGACAAAGAAGTTGGACAAATAAAAATCAACTACACAGGCGATATAATTGCAGTTGATGAAAATCCATTGGAAACTATTAAAACTTTAGAAAAAACAGTTTTTGTAATGAAAGATGGCAAAATCTACAAGAATTAATTTAGGCTCGAAAGATAAAAAATGAAACAATACCACGAGTTAGTAAAACACGTTCTCGAACACGGAACTCAAAAAGGAGATAGGACTGGAACTGGCACTAAAAGTGTTTTTGGTTATCAAATGCGTTTTGACTTAAACGATGGTTTTCCGATGATAACAACCAAAAAGTTACATCTCAAATCAATAATATACGAATTGTTATGGTTTTTGAAAGGCGATACAAATATTGACTATCTAAAACAAAATGGCGTTAATATCTGGAATGAATGGGCGGATGAAAACGGAAATCTGGGGCCTGTTTATGGTCGTCAATGGCGCAATTGGAATAATGAAGAAATTGACCAAATCGTCGAATTAATAGAAACCCTAAAAACCAACCCTAACAGTCGGCGTATGCTGGTTTCTGCATGGAATCCTTCAGTACTGCCAGATACAACAAAATCATTTTCGGAAAATGTAGAAAACGGAAAAGTTGCTTTACCACCTTGTCATGCTTTTTTTCAGTTTTATGTTTCTGAAAATAAATTATCATGTCAGTTATATCAGCGAAGTGCAGATATTTTTCTGGGCGTTCCATTTAATATAGCTTCCTATGCACTTTTGACGATGATGATAGCACAAGTTTGTAATTTGCAACTTGGGGAGTTTATACACACCTTAGGTGATGCACATATTTATAATAATCATATTGAGCAACTACATTTACAATTGTCTAGAGATTGCAGGGATTTACCAAAAATGATTCTGAATCCAAAAATCACATCAATTTTAGATTTTGCATTTGACGACTTTACATTACTAGGATATGAACCTCATCCGCATATAAAAGGAATTGTTGCCGTTTAAAAATTTATTTATATATTTGAAAAAAATACCTACTTACATTTTATACAAATAATGAAAAAAACATTATTGTGTTTACTAACACTGCCCTTTTGCTCCTTACTTTTAGGTCAATCTTTAACTTTTGATAATATCGAAAAAAATGCAGGCCTTTATTATACCAATATAGAGTCTACATTGTTAACAGCTAAATTTGAATTTATAAGTTATGATAATACGTCCAGAAAACTTACCTATCAATATACACCTGAAGACAATTTAGATACCACCAACAAATTTTGTTATATATGGCGGAGTCCAGATGATAAGGCAAAAATAATTACCTATTTTACTACAAATGTGCAAGAATATAATAATTGGAAAAAAACAATATTATTAAAAAATTATTACGCAAAACCGATTGTAGATGAAGGCGGTGGAAATACAAAAGAATGGTTTTTTTCAAAACAATACGGTGTGAAAATTCTTAAAAAGCAATTAGATAACGCCGAAAAAACTAAAAAAATTTCAGCGTATTTAATAACAATTATAAAACAGAAGAAATAACAAAAGCAAGTACTGAAAATCAAAACTTGCTTTTTATTTTTAAAATTTATACTGATAATAGCGAGTTATTGGAACCAGCAAATTCATTCCATACTTGCGAATCAGCTTCTGGCTCGTTTATAAAATTTCCGTCCACAACATATTTAAACTCATACGACGCATCTTTTTCTAATTCGAAAATCCCTTTGAAAGTTCCGTTTTTCAATTTACTTAATTCGCCTTGTTTTTGGTTCCAATTATTAAAATCACCAATTACAGATGCCGTTTGCGCCTCTTTTGCAACTATTGAAAAAGTAACTTTACAAACTGGTTTTGTTTTTGTGAATTGTTTCTTTACAGACATAACTATTTCATTTTTAATATTATGGTGCAAAGAAAATGATTTTCGAAATACAAAAAACAACTAATTTACGATTTATGATTTTCGCATTTTAAAAGTAAAAAAATAATCAAATCACTTAAAATATTAGATAATAAGTAAAGAAATAAAAATAAGAAAACGTTTTCTTTTCAAAAAATTCTAAATTTAGATTGATTTAGATTTTGAAAAAAACGTACCTTTCCATACAAATTAAACTTCTATGGAAACTTCAGAACATGAACAGTATGAATATGCAAGACGACGCCTAAAGCAAAAAAAAAATCTTTATTTACATTTTATATTTCTTTTTTTAGGATGTATATTTTTATTTGTACTACACAAAATTACTAATGACGCCTCAAATTCACAATGGCATATATGGGTAATTACAATTTGGATTTTTATTTTTTCGCTTCACTTCATAAAAGTTTTTATAACCGATAGTTTCATGAATAAAAATTGGGAACGAAACCAAATAGACAAACTTATCGACTTACAACAAAAAAAAATACAACAACTACAAACAAAATTTACACTCGAAACCACTAATCAAAAAGAAATATAAATGACCATCCTTATCGCTGCTGCGGCAGAAAACAATGCAATCGGAAAAGACAATCAGTTGATATGGCACTTGCCAGACGATTTCAAGAGATTCAAACAACTCACAACTTCGCATTATATAATTATGGGCAGAAAAACATTCGAAAGTTTTCCAAAACCGCTACCCAATAGAACGCATATAATTATCACTAGACAAAAAAACTATAACGCGGAAGGATGTATTATAGTATATTCTGTTAAGGAAGCGATGAAAATTGTAGCAAATACGGAAATAATTTTCATAATTGGCGGTGCTGAAATTTATAAACAAACAATCGATCTAGCTGATAAGATTGAGCTAACTCGTGTACACACAACAGTAGAAGCTGACGCTTTTTTTCCGGATATCAACCTAAAAAAATGGACCCTATTTTCAGAAGAATTTCATCCGAAAGACGAAAAACATACGTATGATTTTACTTTTCAGACTTTTCTAAAAAGAAAATAAGTTGCTAGCACTTAGCACAAATTATATGGTTTTTTTATTGTATTTTTGTACTCCTAAAAAAATTAAATGTCAGCAAAAGTTATTCCTTACAAAGATTCTGAATTAGGTAAAAAAGAGCAAGTTACGCAAATGTTTGATGCCATTTCTGGAAATTATGATGATTTAAATCGTGTAATTTCTTTTGGTATTGATATTAAATGGCGTAAAAAAGTTGTTCAATTAGTTTCAAATAAAAATCCTAAAACCATCTTAGATATTGCCACCGGAACGGGCGATTTAGCTATTCTGATGGCTAAAACTTCCGCAGAAAAAATTGTTGGCTTAGACCTTTCAGAAGGAATGTTAGAAATTGGCAAAACCAAAATATCAACTAAAAATTTATCTTCAAAAATCGAAATGATTGTTGGCGATTCTGAAAATCTACCCTTTGAGGATAACTCCTTTGATGCAATAACGGTGGCTTTTGGTATTAGAAATTTCGAAACTCTTGAAAAAGGATTAGCCGAAATTAAAAGAGTTTTAAAACCTCAAGGCATTTTAGTTGTGCTTGAAACCTCAAACCCAACCAAATTTCCGTACAAGCAAGGATATTTTTTCCATACCAAATATATTTTGCCCATTATAGGCAAACTTTTTTCTAAAGATGATGTGGCTTACAATTATCTGTCCGAATCTGCAGCAGTTTTTCCATTTGGCGAAGCTTTGAACAATATTTTCAGAAAAATTGGGTTTATAGATGTAACAGCTACACCACAAACTTTTGGCGTTGCCACAATATATACAGCCACCAAAAATTAATATGAAAACATTTTTGACGATTATTTTACTACCGTTTATTTTAGTATCCAATGCTCAATATAAAAAAAATATGTTTAGTAAAGATCCTATTATAAATTTAGAAAATTGGGACGAATCACGACTTACATGGGGATATTATCTCGGTATAAATGCCTATGATTTTAAAATCGATTATAAAGAGGACAAAAACGAAATTCTAGTCGATCAAACCACTGGTTTTAATGTAGGGTTGGTGGGCGATGTCAGATTACAAAAACACATCAATCTTCGGTTTGAACCAGGTCTAAATTATACACAACGAATATTAAATTACTCCAATCCAGAATTTACGAGAGACATTGATAAACGTCGTGAGGTAAATTCTACGTATTTACACTTTCCTTTATTATTAAAATTTTCATCATTAAGAACAGGAAACTTACGTCCTTATTTACTAGGAGGTGTATCCACAACACTAAATTTGGCTAGTAACTCACAATCCAAAGAAGACAATCTCGAACAGCGGTTTCGGGTTAAAAAATGGACAAATAATTATGAGTTAGGATTTGGCATAGATTTTTATACCCAATATTTTAAGTTTTCGCCGTCAATTCGTGGTGTTTTCGGATTTAATGACGAGCTAATTCGGGATAAAGATCCAAATAGTCCATGGACTGGAAATATAAGTTCGATGAAATCTCGGGCTGTTTTTATTAATTTTACGTTTCAGTAACTATTATCTTCTAAACTCACTCAAAACTATTGCAGTTGCAGTAGCAACATTTAAGCTTTCAGTTAGTTTCAAATTTCCAAATCTTGGAATTGCCAGGCGGTTTTTTATAATTTTTTCAATATTTTTTGATATTCCGTTGGCTTCATTTCCCATGACAATAGCAGCAGTTGCAGGCAGATTTTCTTCGTAAATAGTATTGCCATCCATAAAAGTTCCAAAAACAGGAAGCTTCGTTTGCACAATAAATTTCTCAATATCTATATAAGAAACTGCAACTCTAGAGATAGACCCCATAGTAGCTTGTATCACTTTTGGATTATAAATATCGACCGTTTCTTGAGAACATAGTAGATGACTAACGCCAAACCAATCGCAGAGCCTTATTATTGTTCCTAAATTGCCAGGATCTCTAATATCATCTAATACCACAATTAGACCAACTTCAAGAATTGGCTTTGGCTTCGGAATCGTAAAAATTGCCAAACAATTATTAGGTGATGTTAGCGCACTCATTTTTATAAGTTCAGAATGCGATACTATTGTTTTTTTTGCACTAGCTATAGCATCAAAAATAGCTTCGGTTTGGTATAAATGTTCTAGATCATAATTAGAATCCAGAAGTTCCTGAATGCCTTTTCTGCCTTCTACAAAAAACAAATTTGTTGCCAAACGATTTTTTTTTTGCTGTAAACTAACGATTAATTTTATTTGGTTTTTTGTAACCATAGAAATAATGTACTTTTGAAATAAATTTATAAATTTTGTTAACCAACCATTTTACAAAAATAGCTGTATTTATTTTAATTGGACTATTTTTTTCTGATTGTGATTCTCTGAAAAGAGTTCCTGTCGGAAAGCAGTTGCTCATCAATAATAGTGTTTTTGTAAACGAAAAGCGTGAAAAAACTGAGGACGTAATCAATTTATTAAACCAAAAACCAAATTCAAATATATTAGGATTAAAAATTAGACTAACGCTTGCAAATTGGGCGAATAAAAACCATGATTCTAGTTATAGAGCAAAATTTACAAAAGATCCATCTAAATTAAAACGGATGTCCAAATTTTTTTCTGCCAAACAAGTCGATCGTTTAGGCAAATCATTTTGGTATTCTGGCATACATGAATTTTTGCTGTCAACTGGAGAACAACCAGTTATTTTAGATATTAAAAGCGCTGAAAAATCATTAAAAAAACTTAATAATTACTACATCAATAAAGGTTTTTTTGATGTAAAATCAACCTTTAAACAAGACACAATCGAAGTCAGAAAAGGAAAACTTACTTATGCTGTAACAACCTCCAAACCCTATTTTCTTGATACCATACAAGCATCGATCTCGTCGCCAAAGTTAGACTCCATGTATGCAGAAAAAAAAGATTTGTCTTTTGTAAAATCTAAAAAACAATATTTAACAGATGATTTTGAAAAAGAGCGAAGCCGAATAACGACTCAATTTCGTAATAATGGCGCCTATTTTTTTCAACCCAATTATGTAAGTTTTGATATTGATACTATAGGAACAAACAAAAAAGTGAATGTAAATCTTAAAATTGGTGATTACTCCTATCGAGAAAGCGATTCGACAAAAACAGAACCGTTTAAAATTTATAAAATAAGTAAAATCAACATTATTACAGATTATAAAGCCAATACAACAAATAAATCCATAACAGATAGTATGCAATATAAAAACTTTAATTTTTATAGTTTTGATAAATTAAAATATAGACCAAAAGCAATATCTGACGCAATATTTATAACCAAAGGAAGTGTTTTTACCGACTCTAAAACGATATTAACATCTCGCTATCTGAGCAACCTTAAAATTTTTAATTATCCGTCAATTACCTATAAAATTGATACAAATGATACATTATCTAACTCGTTAATAGCCAATATATATCTTACTCCTAAAAAAAAATATGGTTTTGCAACAAACTTAGATGTTACCCGATCTAATATACAAACATTGGGTCTGCAATTTTCACCATCTTTTTCAATACGAAATGTATTTAACGGCGCAGAAACATTTGAGTTTGCAGCACGATACAATATAGGTGCCTCAAAAAGTCTCGCTAATCCAAAAAACCAATTTTTTAACGTTTTAGAATATGGTTTGGATACAAAATTGAATTTTCCTAGGATACTGATGTTTTTTAATACCGAAAAAATAATTCCCAAACGAATGATTCCTTCAACTAATTTTACTGTAGGTTTTTCAAAGCAAGAAAATATAGGCTTAGATAAAGAAAATTTAACAGGCGCTTTTTCATATAATTGGACACCAAAAATAAACGCAACAACACGATTAGACTTGTTTAATATTCAATTTATAAAAAATATTAATGTTGGCAATTATTTTCAAGTTTATAGTGCCTCTTATGACAAATTAAATGATTTAGCATCAAAATTAGAAGCCAATGCAAATTATTTTGAAGACGGAAATCTTATTGTAGAAGCCGGAATTAATGCTTTTGTATCAGATATAATTAATAACTTGACACCAGTACAAGCAACTGAAAAAGAGAAGAAAACAATTTCTAGCATTTTAGAAAGACGTGACCGATTGACTGAAAACAACCTGATTTTCGCTACTAACTTTCAATATTCGCAAACCACAAAAAATGATGTAAAAGACGAAACTTTTTACGTGTTTAGAACCAAATTAGAATCAGCTGGAAACTTTCTGTCAGTTCTTGCTAATGCGTCCAAACAATTAAAGAATCAAAATGGCAGCAATACTTTCCTCGAAGTCGAATATTCTCAATATTTCAAAACAGAATTAGAATATATCAAACATTGGGATTTAAGAAATCGTAAAGTTTTTGCGTTCAGAAGTTTTCTAGGAATAGCCGTTCCTTATGGCAACTCCAAAAACATTCCTTTTTCTCGAAGTTATTTTGCTGGTGGTTCTAACGATATTAGAGCGTGGCAACCTTATAGTTTAGGTCCAGGAAAAAGTGGTGGAATTTTTGACTTTAACGAAGCTAATCTTAAACTTACATTAAGCGCAGAGTTTCGATTTAATATTTTTAATAAACTTTATGGCGGAATTTTTGCAGATGCCGGAAATATTTGGAATGTTTTTGATGATATTGATGATGAAGATTATAAATTTAATAACCTTGATTCTTTGAAAGATATAGCCTTAGGAACTGGTGTAGGATTAAGATACGATTTTAATTTTTTTGTTTTAAGAGGCGATTTGGGTTTCAAAACCTACAATCCTGGACTTAGCGAAAATCAAAAATGGTTCAAAGAGCTTAATTTTTTAAAATCGGTGGTAAATATTGGAATAAATTATCCGTTCTAAATTAAGAAATTATTAAATTTGTAAATTAAATTTAAAACAATAATACGATGGCTCATACTTTAAAATCAGGAGTTGCAACAGGAGACGAAGTTCAAGCAATTTTTGCTTATGCAAAACAAAAAGGATTTGCACTTCCTGCTGTTAATGTTACTGGATCAAGCACTATAAATGGTGTTTTAGAAACCGCAGCAAAACTTAACGCACCAGTAATTATTCAATTTTCAAACGGTGGCGCACAATTTAATGCTGGAAAAGGTCTTAAAAATAACGACGAAAAAAGTGCCATTGCTGGCGGAATTGCTGGCGCATTAAGTATTCATGCCCTTGCGGAAGCCTACGGAGCAACCGTAATTTTGCATACCGATCATTGCGCCAAGAAATTATTACCTTGGATAGACGGTTTGCTTGATGCTTCCGAAAAACACTTTGCTGCAACAGGAAAACCTTTATATTCGTCGCACATGATCGACCTTTCGGAAGAGCCAATCGAAGAGAATATCGAAATCTGCAAAACCTATTTGGCACGTATGAGCAAAATGGGAATGACTTTAGAAATTGAACTCGGAATAACTGGTGGCGAAGAAGATGGTGTTGACAATAGTGATGTTGACAGCTCAAAACTTTACACGCAACCAGAAGAAGTTGCATATGCTTATGAAGAATTAATGAAAATTTCTCCACGTTTTACGATTGCCGCAGCTTTCGGTAACGTTCATGGCGTGTACAAACCAGGAAACGTAAAACTAACTCCAAAAATCCTCAAAAACTCGCAAGACTATGTTCAGAATAAATTCAAAACGGGTCATAATCCTGTAGATTTTGTTTTTCATGGCGGATCTGGTTCTACGCTAGAAGAAATTAGAGAAGGCATTTCGTATGGCGTTATAAAAATGAATATAGATACCGATTTGCAATTTGCTTTCACCGAAGGAATTCGTGATTATATGGTAAACAATATTGAGTACTTGAAAACACAAATCGGATCGCCAGAAGGTGCCGACTCGCCAAACAAAAAACATTACGATCCAAGAAAATGGGTTCGTGAAGGTGAAGTTACTTTCAATACGAGATTGGAGCAAGCTTTTGCCGATTTGAATAATGTGAACACGTTGTAAAAGTTTTCAGTCACAGTTTTCAGTTTAAATTCGACTGGAAAATGTAATTGTATACTGCAACTTTTTTTAATAATTATTTCATTTTTAAATTTCTTTTTTGCAACCTAAAGTTGTCCAAACTGAGACTGAAAACTGAATACTGAATACTAAAAATATGAGTTGGTTTAAAAGAAAAGAAAAGGGAATTACTACCGCTACCGAAGACAAAATGGATGTTCCGAAAGGGCTTTGGTACAAATCGCCTACCGGAAAAGTTATCGATGCTGACGAGCTTGCAAGAAACCTTTGGGTTAGCCCGGAAGATGGTTTTCATGTGCGCGTTGGAAGTAAAGAATACTTTGAAATATTATTTGACGATAACGAGTTCAAAGAATTGGACAAAAATATGACTTCTAAAGATCCGCTAGGATTTGTAGATACCAAAAAATATGCAGACCGTCTTAAAGATGTAGTTGCTAAAACAGGATTGAAAGATGCAGTTCGTACTGGTGTCGGAAAATCGAAAGGGAAAGATTTGGTGGTTTGTTGTATGGATTTTGCTTTTATTGGTGGCTCGATGGGCGCTGTTGTTGGCGAGAAAATTGCTCGCGGAATCGATCACGCCATCAAAACCAAAACACCATTTGTGATGATTTCAAAATCGGGTGGTGCTCGAATGATGGAAGCTGCGTATTCCTTAATGCAATTGGCAAAAACTTCTGCAAAATTAGCACAATTGGCAGATGCTCAAATACCGTATATTTCGCTTTGTACCGATCCAACAACTGGCGGAACAACAGCGTCTTATGCCATGCTTGGCGATATCAATATTGGAGAGCCTGGTGCCTTAATTGCCTTTGCAGGACCAAGAGTGGTGCGTGACACGACCGGAAAAGATTTGCCAGAAGGTTTTCAAACTTCGGAGTTTTTATTGGAACATGGATTCTTAGATTTTATTTCTCAACGAAAAGATTTGAAAGACAAAATTAACTTGTATATTGATTTGATTTTGAATCAGAATATTAGGTAATTATAAAAAATCGAAAACCGTCAAGTAAAAACAGACGGTTTTTTTATGCTTAAAAATTTACGAATTTACTGTACAGCTACTTGATGACTTTCAGCAACGCCATCAATATTAATTTTGAGAAGATAAATACCATGAGGCAAGCCAGAAACATCAATACTTGCAATGTTGTTTGTTATGGTTACATTTCGTTTTACTTCGCCCATCATGTTGTAGAGTTCAGCATTTATTATAGAATTTTGAGCAGGTCTTTGGTCTTGGTTTTTTAACTCCACATTTATTATGTGGTTGGTTGGGTTTGGGTAAATTTTGTAGAAAGTGTTGTAAGAAGTGTTTGACGGACGTTCAATAGCACAAAATGGTGGATATGGGTCTATAATATGACCATTGTTAATATATGAAATTTCTGTACCACAATTATTAACAACCGTCAATTTCAGTTGAATAGTAAAATCGCTGTAAGCATTAAAAATAAGTTTATTACCGCTTTGCATCAAAGACATTTCTACAGGATAAGCTGCTGTACCAGTACCACTAATGTACTCCCAAGTATAGTTTGCTGTGGGGTCGTCGTATTGTGGAGTATATTCAAATTTGCATTTGCTTGGTTTTGCCACATAATAAACTGTACTTGGTGCTCCAACCCAAACCTTTGCGACGGTACTTTGTCCATTCGGGAATGTTGCTCTTATCAGAACTTCGCCATTATAATTGCCATTTATGATTACTGATGTAGGCGTTGACGAAACTAGTTGCGAATTGGGGTATACCGCCCAGCTTGCATTTGAACTCGGTATTTTGCAAATATCATCAAATATATATGTATAATTGGCATTATCACAAATAGTGTTTGGACCTGCGATTAGGTTTTTTTGTAGAGGAAAAACGGGTGCTTGGGGGTTAACAGGACTAGTTTCTAATTCTTTTAAAAACCAATCTACACTTTTATAATTCAAAAGAGTATGTTCTGTATTTTCAGCCTCTCCGAAATAACTGTCAAAAGGGGTTTCATTAGAACAAACTAAATTTCTATTCAAAGGGCTTGACCAATTTTGATTTGGGTTTTTTATACCTAAAGCTGAAAATGTTGGAATAAAGGAATGAATTGGTTTTAACGTTCTTACATCCCATTCTGCACCACCTAACAAACTTGAAAAGAAATACCTAAGATTATCTCCAGGGTACTGCCAAAAACTTCCCCTTGTTCCAATAACAGGGATACCTGTTATGCCTGTTGAAATATCGCCTGTTGCACCATAAGTACCTCCTGGTACAGTATCCATATTTCCTCTTATGTTTAGGTTTGAGGCGTTTGTGTGTTTTCCTGAACCAATAATTTTGTCAAAATAAGCAATTTTTGCGTATCCACTTGGGTTAGGCATATTGTAAGCTTCTATATCTGACAATTTAATTGTATTGCAAATTGAAGGCGACCAACCAGCGATACTAAAAGGTTGAAAACATGCTCGTTGAATTGCTTTAATATCTAAAATTTTTTCTGAAGCTGTACCTGTTGTAACCCCCGACAAAGAACCATTAACAATGGCAATTTTTCGTAAATTCATAGGATAGCCCTTTGAATTTGGTAAACCGTTGTTAAACTGATTGTTGTAATGATATTGAAAATAGGGATTTCCTCTATTGGTAGACATCCCCATTGTGGTTGTTTCACCACTCAAATTTGCATTTATAACAGCTGAGACATTTGGTATTGTGCCAAATATTGGAAGTGTAATTGTTGCTTGTTGATGATACTCTATTAAAAGTTCTTTTGAAGCTGTAGACCCTAAATATTCTTTATACTTTCTTTCTGCATCTGCGCTGTCTTCGCTTAACAAATTAATAAGCGCTTGATCACCAAGGGGAACGTTAGAGCCTAAATTTGGACTATCAAAAGCAACCCAAAGTCTTGTGTTATGATTATACTGTGCCAAGCCTGTTTCTGCAAATTTTTTCTCCATCCATGCTAGTGCATAACGGCTTATTTGCCCACCCATGCTAGGGCCAACAATTACAATTTTGTTATTACTATTGTTGGCTAGTAAGGTTTGGTTGAGTTTTTTAAGCAAACTTGCCAAATTCATGGCATTTCTCTCTATAAAATCTGCACCTCCATCAATTTTTACGCCATTGCGCACATAATTGGGTTGGTTAACTATTATTACATCAAAACCTAAATCCCGTAAAGTTATTATAAAATTTTTATCAATTCCTGAAGAGTTTTTATAAACCATCAAATCAACTAAAGATCTATGATTTTCATTACTAAAAGTAGCGCCGACAGTATATTTTTCTGCACAAGTGGCATCATTTTGGCAATCGCAATCTTCAAATTTACGTGTATCTGTTGGATCAAAACCATCAATTATGATTATAGGTTTTAGTAGTGTACGTTGAAGATTAGGTTCAGTTCCGTTCTTTTTTCGATAATAAATTCTGGCTTCAATCTCGCCTTGTATAGCCACTGTTTCGTTTAATCCTTGGTATGGATAATCAGAAACCAACCTTTTGGAATTTCCCGAAATTGCTAATTTTGCTGGGTCGGTTTCAAGCATATCTTCAGTGATATCATCAAAACCACAAGGCGTACCTTGAGGATTTGCAACAATATTGCCACTTGTGGAAGCTGCTAAAGGAGCAACTACAACAGATGAAATAGGTTTAAATAAATATATTTTACCATTTGTAGTCATGGTTAAATTATTATTAAAAGTAACATTAAAAATCAAATTTTTGAATCCATTTGCTCCAGAGTTTGTAATATTAACGCTGGGTATAACGATAACGCCATTATTAATAACTGTTCTTAAAACACCATCACCTAAATTGGCAACAAGTTTTTTTATCGTGCGTGTTCCATTTGTTAATAATAAATTGGTTTTGAATTTATATGTGATAGTATTTCCTTGAGCTACATTTTTGAGCGGAGCAATAACGAGGGCGTGCATGTCGTAAAACGGCACTTTTCCTGCCACTTGGCTGTATAAATCGTTTGCAAATGTAAGCCCACCAAGTGCAGGATTTTCGAAATTGTAATTCATTACGGAATATTGCGTATTGATAATACCAATGTTAACCACATTTTTGCTGTTTACATCTGCAACATTTCTGTTGCGTAATTCGTAATGTGAGATTAGTTTTAACTTATTACTTGCTCTGTGCAACTCGCTCAAGGCTTGCTCAAAATATTGATAATCGGCAGTATTGTTTGTACCGTTGGGTTGGTTGTAGGTGTACAAGTTGGAAAATGTTTTGACACGCTCGTAAATAATACCTGAAGTTACGGTAGATTGATTGACGTTTACCAATTGTTGGTCTAGTGTTGATTGTGCTTGGGTTTTTAAAAATACGACCAAGCCAAGAAAAATGAATAATTTTTTCATAATTTTGTTTTTGAATTTGGATTAATAATTTGCTATTGTTCTGAATTTATTTTTGGGGTTGCTATTGGCGTAGCAACCCTTTTTTATGGGAAAAGGGTGTCTGAAAGAGTTGACCATTTTAAGTCAAAGCGTCCATTGATAAGGTCTATTTCGTCTGTGCCGTTTTTTACCCGTAATTTTCCTGAAAAATTTCCTGAAATAATTCTACCTGCAAAATCATACCTAGTTATATTGATTTTTCCAGAATTTTCGTAAGAGCCATAATATTTATATGTATTTGTAGCTACATCAAAAACATTTACATAAATGTAATTCTGTTGCAAACCATCAATACTTTTAAGAAAGTTTGTAGGTTGCAAGATATATTCCCCCACACCAATTGTTGCCAATCCTTGCAAATGAATAATCATTCTAGATGCTGGTTTTCCGTCTTTAAAATTTCCACAATCTATTTCGTTCCAAGAAATGTCATCAGGTGCTCCCCAAAAAATTAGTCCTCTAGCAGCTGTACCACCGCCTAAATTACCGCTACCATCACGAGGATAAAAAACTTGGTTGTTGATGATGCAACCAAAAGTATTAGCACCTGTTTGGGTTTCTGGCGGCAATTGAGCAATAGGATCGCTTTTAACGCTGTCTTTGTTGCAACTTGATAATGCAAAAATTAGAAATAAGATTATTGTTTTCATAACTTGATATTTTAAGTTAAAGTTTGTTAAAGATAATAAATTTATCAATATAGGCTTTTAACTCCTATAATTTTTTTTGTTTTTGAAATCATTTTTGTAGGTGCGAAAAAAAGTAGATACATCATTTTTAATTTTATTTGGTCAAAACCTTAAAAGAAAGAGAGAAAGTAAAAGTATTACTCAAGCGCAACTTGCAATAGACTGTGATTTTGATGTATCTGTAATTTCAAGAATTGAAAGAGGTGTTGTTAACACTTCTCTTTCAAACTTAAAGTTAATTTCTTTTGCTTTACAAATTGAACTTAAAGAACTTTTTGAATTTTAATTTTTTCATAATTTTGAACAGATTAAGTTAATAATAATTTTTGCGAATTTTTGTTATTTAATTATGGGTTGCTACGCCAATAGCAACCCTTTTTTATGGGAATAATGTTTGAAAAAGTGTAGTTCTTTTAATGTCAAATCTACCATTAATTATATCTATTTCTTCTGTACCATTCTTCAAACGTAATTTCCCATTAAAATTACCACTAACAATATAATTTACTATATCATATTTTGTAATATTTACCTTTCCAGAATTTTCGTAAGAGCCGTAATACTTGTATGAATTTGAAGTTGTGTCAAATACTTTCGCATAAATGTTATTTTGTGGTAAACCATCAATACTTCTTAAAAAATTTGTAGGTTTCCATACGTATTCTCCTACTCCGTTTGTGGCTAAACCTTGTAAATGAATTATCATTCTAGAAGCAGGTTTGCCATCTTTAAAATTACCACAATCTATTTCATTCCATTCAATGTCGTCAGTTGCAACCCAAAATATCAAACCTTTATCGGCAGTACCGCCACCTAAATTGCCAATACCATCACGGGGATAAAAAACTTGGTTGTTGATGATGCAACCAAAAGTATTGGCACCTGTTCGGGTTTCTGATGGTAATTGTGCAATAGGATCGCTTTTAACACTGTCTTTATTGCAGCTAGATAGTGCAAATATTAGAAATAAAATTAGTGTTTTCACAACTTGATATTATAAGTTAAAGTTTGTTAAAGTTAATAAAAAATTTAATGTTTCTCAATATTCTATAACAATTTTTCTTTTACGTGCCTTTATTTAATTTGTATGTAAAAATGCAGAAAAAGAGCCTATACTATTATTTTGTAATAAATTAAGATTGATTAGACAACCTAACAATTTATCTATGGAGAAACTTACTGAACTTTCATATTTTGAATATTCTCAAATTAGCCGTATTGAATTGGATCAAATAAATACTTCCATAGACACCACTTTTAACTTGGCAAAAGCTTCAGATATTGACATTAAAGAACTCTTTGATTTCGAAAAATAATTTCTAGAAAAAATATTCCAACCCAACATGAAAAGTCCTATTATAATACAATCCTTGCGCTGTAAACGGTCCGTCGGTTTCACTAAATTTATCAACATTGAGCAATCCACGATTGTAGCGTACTTCTACAGCAAAATTTTTGTTAATTGGGTAACTTGCTCCAATGTTTAAACCCAAATCGATGGTTTTATATCTAGATTTAAAATCGACTGTCAAACCGCCACTACTTGCTTTAGCAAGCAAAATAGCGCCAAAATAGCCACCTGCATGAAAGGCTATTTTTTTGTTTGTCGTAAATTTCAATAAAATTGGCACATTGAGTTGCCCAATAGTATAGCTTGCTCCTTGACTGGTATAAAAGATATTTTCTTCTTGCTCTTGTTCGTTTGCAGTTTTTTTGTCGATTGTTGTTCCGTTCTGACAGTACAATAATTCTGCTTTCAAAGCCAAATTTCCTTTCTTGTTGATGGGATATTCCAGAAAACCACCAATATAAAAGCTCACTTTTGGGCTTGTTGCTACAAATAAAGATTGATTTATTTCTTGATTTGTTATTTCGCTTGTTCCTGTCGAGCCATTTTCGCCAATTACAACTGTTACGTTTTCGGTTTGAATATTTACTTTAATATTGGCACCTAACGAAGCATCGGTCATGTTTAATCCGCCTTTTACACCAAATTTAATTTGAGAAATAACCGTATTGGAAAATACTAATAACAGGATAAAAAAATATTTTTTCATTTGATGGGTTTTTTAAGTTTACTACAAACGTAAGAATTTGTAATCAAATAAAAGTCCGAAATTATACAAGTTGCATAATTTCGGACAGATTTGTACAATCTTGGACAGATTTACTTAAAAAAGATGCTGTTAGTTTTGATAAATAATGCAAACGTGGTATTGTTCTTAGAAAACTATATTCCGCTACGAATAGCTTCAACTGGATCTAGATTAGAAGCAGAAATTGCAGGTAATATTCCAGAAATCAAGCCGATGACTGCTGCAAGTGTTGTACCTAAAATAATGTTTCCAACACTCAAAACAAACTCAAACTCGACGACTTTGGTCAACACTATCGAAATAATCCAAACCAAAAACAAGCCAATCATGCCGCCAATAACACAAAGTATTACGGCTTCAAACAAAAATTGAAAAAGTATAAATTTATTTTTGGCTCCTAACGATTTCTGAATTCCGATAAGGTTGGTGCGCTCTTTTACAGATACAAACATAATATTTGCAATTCCGAAACCACCAACTAGCAACGAAAAGCTAGCAATAATCCAACCTACAACTTTCATTTGGTCTACGATTCCGTCCAGAAAATCGGTAAATCCCGAAAGAACATTGATGAAAAAGTTATCTATTTCGCCAGTTTTCACGCCGCGCATTGCTCGTATTTTTTGAGATAAATCAGCCTTGAAGGCTTCCATATCGACATCTTTTACAGGCTTTAAAAGAATTACAGGTGTCAGAAAATCGGTATTTTCACCATACAATTTTCGTAAAAAATTAGAAGGTACAAAAATCGATAAGTCATTATTATCGCCCAAAAGTCCTTGTCCTTGTTTTTTGAGAACACCAATAACATTAAACTTTCGTCCATAAAGACGCACATCTTTGCCAATTGGATCGGAGCTTTCAAAAAGTTTTTGTGCAACTTCAAAACCCAAAACTACGAGCGGAAGTCCAGAATTTGATTCTGCTTCGTTATAAAATCGTCCTTGCTGAAAATCGAGTTTCTGGATATCATCAAACTCATCCGAAACCGGCACAACATTAAGATTGCTTACTGTATTCGATTCGTATTTTATGTTTTCGGGTTGCGTGAAATATTGAAAACAAACATTCTCGACATTTTTCAAATTCGATTTCAAGTATAAATATTCTTCGTACGAGACATCTGGAAACTGCGCACGTTTCCACTTCGGAATTTCGGTTGGTCCAAAAGAAAAACGCAATAAATAAACAGTATTTTTATCCAAACTACTCAATTCGCCTTTTATTTTTCGATCTAACGAATCTACAGCGGCAAGAACAGCAATAATCGAGAAAATACCAATCGTAATTCCTAGCAACGACAATAAAGTTCTTAGCTTGTTGCTTACCAAGGCATTTTTTGCAAAACTGAAACTTTCAGATAAAAGGCGAAAATATACGAGCATAATTTTTGTTATGGGTTGCGAGTTGTGCGATTGGAGTTAAAAATGACTACTTTAATTCTTCTTAAAAGAAGCTAAAATGTTTTACAAATTTACAAATTATCTGATTATCAAATTTAGAAATTATCTAATTAAAAATGTACTTTTGCGCTACACAACTAATTTATAAAATGAGCACTACAAAAAAAATTAAATCGGCATTAATTTCCGTTTTTTCTAAAGACGGATTAGAACCAATCATTAGACTACTAAACGATCAAAATGTTACACTTTACTCTACTGGCGGAACAGAAGAATTTATAAAAAATCTCGGTTTTCCTGTAATTCAAGTTGAAGAAGTTACCGATTATCCTTCAATTTTGGGCGGTCGTGTAAAAACTCTGCATCCGAAAATTTTCGGAGGCATTTTGAATCGTCAAGAAAATACATCAGATGTTGCGCAAATGACCGAATATAATATTCCGCAAATAGATTTGGTAATTGTCGATTTGTATCCGTTTGAAGCAACCGTAAAATCGGGCGCTTCAGAAGCCGATATTATTGAAAAAATTGATATTGGTGGCATTTCTTTGATTCGGGCCGCTGCCAAAAATTTTCAAGATACCGTAATCGTTTCTTCAATGGAACAATACAGTTTATTTTTGGAGATGATTTCGTCTCAAAACGGAAGCACCACAATCGAAAATAGAAAATTGCTGGCCTTGAAAGCTTTCAACGTTACTTCTCATTACGACTCGGCGATTTTTAATTATTTCAATTCAAATCATGACGAAGCCGTTCTTAAAATTAGCGAACAAAAAGGACAAGTGTTGCGCTATGGAGAAAATCCGCACCAACGAGGATTTTTCTTTGGCGATTTTGATGCGATGTTTGATAAATTACATGGTAAAGAACTGTCTTACAATAATTTGCTTGATGTTGATGCCGCTGTAAATTTGATAGCAGAATTTGAAAAAGAAAATCCAACATTTGCCATTCTGAAACACAATAACGCTTGCGGATTGGCAACGAGACCAACTATTTTAGATGCCTACAAAACTGCTTTGGCTTGCGACCCAACTTCAGCCTTTGGTGGTGTTTTGATTTCGAATTCAAAAATAGATGAAGCAACTGCAAACGAAATAAACCAACTTTTCTGCGAAGTCGTTATTGCTCCGAGCTATGACGAAAAAGCTATTGCGATTTTATCTGAAAAGAAAAACCGCATTATTTTAGTTCAAAAAAAAGTTGAAATGACTGCAACTTCTGTCCGTACTTGTTTGAATGGTGTTTTGGTTCAAGATAAAAATGCCAAAACAGATACTAAAACCAACTTAAAAACCGTTACTATAACAACGCCAACAGAAATTGAAATTGACGATTTGATTTTTGCTTCCAAAATTTGTAAAAACACCAAATCAAACACGATTGTTTTTGCCAAAAACGGAACATTAATTTCGTCAGGAACCGGACAAACATCTCGTGTAGATGCTCTTAACCAGGCGATTGATAAAGCCAAAACTTTCGGATTTGATTTAAATGGAGCTGTTATGGCAAGTGATGCGTTTTTTCCGTTTCCAGATTGTGTTGAATTAGCAAAAGTAGCAGGAATCAGAGCCATAATTCAACCTGGCGGATCAATAAAAGATGAATTAAGCATTAATTATTGCAACGAAAATAAAGTTGCAATGGTATTTACAGGAACACGTCATTTTAAACATTAATTTGTTTAACTTCGTGCCCTAAATTGATTACTACTAAATACATATAAATACCTATGGGATTTTTTGATTTCATGACCGAGGATATTGCGATAGATCTTGGCACCGCAAATACATTAATTATTCACAACGATAAAGTTGTGATTGATAGCCCGTCTATTGTTGCTAGAGATAGAATTACTGGAAAAATTATAGCAGTTGGTAAAGAAGCCAACATGATGCAAGGAAAAACCCACGAAAATATAAAGACAATACGTCCATTAAAAGATGGCGTTATTGCAGATTTTGATGCTTCTGAAAAGATGATAAACATGTTTATCAAAAGTATTCCAGCCTTAAAAAAGAAAATGTTTACTCCAGCACTTCGCATGGTCGTTTGTATCCCCTCAGGAATTACAGAAGTTGAAATGCGAGCTGTAAAAGAAAGTTGCGAACGTGTTAATGGAAAAGAAGTGTATTTAATTCATGAGCCGATGGCAGCCGCTATTGGTATTGGTATTGATATTATGCAACCTAAAGGAAACATGATTGTTGATATTGGTGGTGGTACAACCGAAATTGCTGTAATCGCTCTTGGCGGAATTGTTTGCGACAAGTCGGTGAAAATTGCGGGCGACGTTTTTACAAATGATATTATTTATTATATGCGAACCCAACACAATTTGTTTGTTGGTGAGAGTACTGCTGAGAAAATAAAAATTACAGTTGGCGCGGCGCTCGAAGAATTAGAAACTCCGCCGGAAGACATGTCTGTTCAAGGACGAGATCTACTTACCGGAAAACCAAAACAAGTTGAAGTTTCGTATAGAGAAATTGCTAAAGCTTTAGATAAATCTATCCAACGAATTGAAGATGCTGTCATGGAAACCTTATCTCAAACGCCTCCAGAATTAGCTGCAGATATCTACAATACAGGAATTTACCTTGCTGGTGGAGGATCAATGTTGCGTGGTTTAGACAAGCGTATTTCTCAGAAAACCGACTTACCTGTTTATATCGCCGAAGATCCGCTTCGTGCTGTTGTTCGTGGTACAGGTATGGCCTTGAAAAATATTCCGAAATTTAGAAGCATCTTGATTAAGTAATCAGTTTACAGTATTCAGTCCACAGTTTTACAAACTATTATACAAGTAACAAATGCAGCAAATATTTTATTTTATATTTAAAAACAGCTACCGATTGCTGTTTTTGCTGCTTTTGGTAACTTCCTTATCGCTGACAATTCAATCGCATTCGTATCATAGAAGCAAAGTTATTAGTTCTTCAAATTTTGCAGTTGGAAGCGTTTATGCAAAAATAAATTCTGTAGAAGAATATTTTAATTTAAGAAGTCAAAATGACGAACTAGCATTTGAAAATGCAAGGCTTAAAGGATTATTATTCAACAAAAAAGATTCCACCGAAACCAATTTAAAACCATCAAATATTGAGGGAATCAACCCAACTAGTGTTATTATTTCTAAAGTTATAAATAATTCGTTTAATAATCGCGAAAATTATTTAACCATAAATACTGGCGACTCTAAAGGTGTAAAACAAGATATGGGGGTTATTAATAGTGCTGGAATTATTGGTATTATCGATCGAACTTCAAAAAATTATGCAACGGTAGCAAGTATACTTAATGTAAAATCTCAAATTAACGCCAAAATAAAAAAATCAAATCATTTTGGTTCTTTAATTTGGAATGGAAAAAGTACTGGATTTGTGCAATTAATAGACGTTCCAAGATTGGCCTCTATTCGTAAAGGTGATACAATTGTTACTGGCGGTCAGTCGGTTATTTTTCCTGAAAATATTGGTATCGGTACAATTGACAAAATAGAAATAGACAACCAGACCAATTATTATACTATTAATGTCAAATTATTTAATGATATGACCAACTTAGGTTATGTTTATGTTATCAAAAGTAAAGACAGCGCTGAGATTCTAAAATTAGAAAATAAGGTAAATGAATAGTGCTCTATTATTTAATATTATCAGATTTATCTTGTTGGTTGCAGCACAAGTTGTACTATTCAATAAAATCAACTTTTTAGAATACATTAATCCTTTTCCGTACCTACTATTTATTATTTTGTATCCTGTAAACAGTAATAAAACAGGTTTGTTAGTCGCAAGTTTTTTATTAGGATTAACTGTAGATATGTTTTGTAATTCAGGCGGAGTTCATGCAACAGCTTGTTTGGTTTTGGCATTTGTACGTCCGTATATTTTTAAATTCGCCTTTGGATTAAGCTATGAATACCAAACAGTAAAACTCAATGATGTTTTAACTCCGCAACGTTTTTCTTTTATATTAGTATCAGTGCTGATTCATCATTTTATACTTTTCTTGTTAGAAATTTTTCAGCTTAGTTTTATACTAGAAGTTTTAATAAAAACACTATTTAGCTCTATTTTTACAATTATTATTTGCGTACTCATTATTTATTTAATTAAGCCCGTTAGAAGATGAGAAAATCTTTGCTTCCGACCGTTATTATTATAGCTACTTCATTGATTGTTTTGCGACTTTTTTATCTGCAAATTATAGATGATACCTTGCGATTAAAATCAGATAACAATGCAATTAAAATAATTTATGATTATCCAGAACGCGGCTATATCTATGACAGAAATGGCAAGCTATTGGTAGCCAATCAGCCGTCATATGATATTATGGTTACACCGAGAGAGCTCAAAAATATAGACACTTTGGAGTTTTGTAGACTTCTTAAAATCCCAAAAGAAATTTTTGACAAGCAACTTAAAAAAGCTATTGTTTACAGTCCGAGATTACCTTCTGTTTTTTTATCTCAGTTAAATAAATTAGAATACGCGGCATTACAAGAAAAAATGCGAAAATTTTCACCAGGCTTTGAGATTGTAAAACGTTCCTTACGAGATTATCAAGTTGCCGTAGGCGCAAATGTATTTGGATCTATAGCCCAAGTTAGTCCTAAATTTATTGAAACAAATCCGTATTATAATAGCGGCGATTTGATAGGAAAACAAGGTGTTGAAGAAAGTTACGAAGCTATTTTGAGAGGCGTAAAAGGAGTTAAATACCGTCAAAAAAATAAATATAATAAAGATATTGGTGCCTATAAAAATGGGGAATTTGACACCATCGCGGTTCGTGGTGAAGATATCACGTTGTCCATAGATGGCTTACTACAGCAATATGGTGAAGAATTAATGAAAAATAAACGTGGCGGTATAGTGGCTATCGAACCGCGAACCGGAGAAATTTTGGCTTTAGTTACAGCACCATCTTACGATCCAGGAATTTTGGTTGGTCGTCAAAGATCCAAAAATTATACTAATTTATATAATGATTCTGTCGCAAAACCGCTATATGACAGAGGTTTGTTGGCAGAATATCCGCCTGGTTCACCGTTTAAAATTATGACTGGACTAACAGCACTGCAAGAAGGCGTCATAGATGAACAGAGTGCGTTTATGTGCTATAACGGTTTTAGTTACGGTCGAGGTAGGTTTATGAAATGTCACGGAAGAGGACCACATGTTTTACATAATGGCATTCACAATTCATGCAATACCTATTTTGCACAATCGTTTATGCGCACAATTAATAAATATAAAGATCCCGCAGCCGGGGTTGATATTTGGGGCAATCACATCAAAAGTTTTGGACTAGGAGATTTCATGGGATATGATTTGCCAACAGGTCGCCGGGGAAAAATTCCTTCGTCCAAAACATATAAAAAAATGTACCCGAATGGCGGATGGCGCAGTACCGCAATAGTTTCTAATGCTATTGGGCAAGGAGAAGTTTTGGCAACGCCCATACAACTTGCCAATATGATTGCAGCAGTTGCTAACGAAGGATATTATTATACACCTCATATTATTAAAAAAATAAAAGGTCAAAAAATTGATCCAAAATTTACGGCAAAACACAAAACAACTATTGACAAAAAATATTTTAAACCCATGATAAATGGTTTGTTTGATGTTTACAATAAAGGTACTGCAAGCGGACTTCGTGTTGAAGGACTAGAAATTTGTGGCAAAACAGGAACCGCCGAAAACTATGCAAAAGTTTACGGAAAACGTGTGAAACTAAAAGATCATTCCATATTTGTTGCTTTTGCACCACGCGAAAATCCAAAAATTGCTATTGCAGTGTTTGTTGAAAATGGCGGTTTCGGAGCAACAATTGCTGGACCAATTGTATCCTTAATGATAGAAAAATATCTGAAAGGAAAAATCACTCGTAAGGATCTAGAAACTCGAATTTTGAATAAAAGCTTACTACCCGAGTACAATCGCTTTGTTAAAAAAGATATCGATTCATTGGTGATAGAAAAAGCATTAAAAAATCTCGAGATCGAAAAAGCCATAGAGAAAAAAGCAGATACTTCTCAACAAGAACATTAGCATATAAAATGAAAAACCAAAGCGTAAGTAGTAATATCGACTGGATAATCGTAACCATTTATATGGTGATGGTTGTCATGGGTTGGCTTAACATTTATTCTTCGTCGTTGGCTGATAACGAAAATAGCTTTTATGATATGTCTCAGTTTTATGGCAAACAACTGTTTACTATAGTTTTAACTATTCCGCTAGTAATCATGGTATTATCAGTAGATAGTAAATTTTATGAACGTTTTTCAGTTGTTATATACACCATCGCACTTATTGCTATTGCTGGACTTTTTGTTTTCGGAAAAGAGGTAAACGGGCAAAGAAACTGGTACTCGTTCGGATCATTTGGACTACAGCCGTCCGAATTTGCCAAATTTGCAACAGCCCTAGCATTGGCAAAATATTTGAGTGATGTGCAAATCAATCTCAAAAAAATCAATCATCAAATTATTGCTCTGATAATAATATTTTTACCCGTTTTATTAATTGTGCCACATGATCCAGGAAGTGCATTAATTTATTTTGTTTTTTTCTTTGTTTTATTTCGCGAAGGTCTTCCATCGTGGTATTTATGGTTGGGTTTTATAGCTATAATTCTTTTTATATTAAGTTTGCTAATGCAACCCATTTACATAATTATTCTAGCCTTTTTGGTTATCGCCTTTGTTCATTATAAAAGTCGAATAATTGATCGCAACCTCATAGTAAGCGCTATAGTTTTGGTATTAATATCAGGGTTTACATTTTCAACAAGTTATGTTTTTGATTCTGTTTTAAAACAACACCATCGTGACAGATTCAATATATTATTGGGCAAACAAGTAGACATGAAAGGAGTTGGATACAACATCAACCAATCCAAAATTGCAATAGGATCTGGAGGATTATTCGGCAAAGGTTATCTGGAAGGCACTCAAACTAAAGGCGGATTTGTACCCGAGCAACACAGCGATTACATCTTTACGACAGTTGGCGAAGAATGGGGTTTTGTAGGATCGTTGGTAGTTATAGGCTTATTTTTAGGATTAATTTTTCGAATAATTTATCTCGCAGAAAGACAAAAAACCAAGTTCAGTCGTGTATTTGGTTATTGCGTCGCTGCTATATTTTTTATACATTTTTTTGTCAATACCGCCATGGTTTTGGGCATATTCCCTACAATTGGAGTGCCCTTACCATTTTTTTCTTATGGTGGGTCAAGCCTATGGGCATTTTCAATCTTACTTTTTATATTCTTGAAAATGGATGCCAATAAGGTAAATGAGTGGTAGGTTTTTTTTGAAGCTATTCGCGCTGTCATCCCAAAACTTTTATTTTTTAAAGAAAAAAATAAAAGGTTTTTCCGTTCCATCACGGCTAAAAAGCCCAATCCTTATAACTACTACTTTTTTCCAATTGATTTTCTAAAACATCATCAAGCTTCGGAAAGAAATTAATACCAACCAGCGCGGATAGTTTGATACAACGACAACCACAACGATAGCAAGAAATTGCAACCCTATCGCTAAGATGTACCAAAACTTTCTCGCTATCGATCGCGAGCATTTGCAAATCATAAGTGTTCGAAACATGAGACTTACAATAGCATATGATATTAATTTTTACTGAAATCAAGATTTTTCCTCAGAAAAACTAAATATTTTAACCGATTTAATTATATTTTTAAATTCAAAAACAAGGTTTCGAACACTTATGATTTGCAATTCCGCGCTATCAAGTAGCAGGGAATGCCCAGCTATTCGAAGTATGAATAAATTTCGAGTTGCTCTGCGATGGTCTCCCGACCTCGCATCAATAATAACGCCAAAAATATAATTTTATAGAATAAGTTACACCATATAGTAGAGGGTACGAAGTCGGGAGACTTCGCACAGCGGGTAAAAGGTTATTCCGTTCCATCACGGCTAAAAAGCCCAGTCTTTATAACTACTACTTTTTTCCAATTGATTTTCTAAAACATCATCAAGCTTCGGAAAGAAATTAATACCAGTTTTCTTTTCGATTTCATCTACAGAAACCACAAAATCATACAAAGGTTTTTGACTATCTTGGTTTGGCATCAAAAAGCCAATCATTTTGTATTGCCCTTTAACTTTAGAGACTAATACTTTATAGAAATATTCAGGAACTGCAACGTCCTCATTGCCAATAGTCTCCAAACCATCTTCGAGCACGCCTCCAGTAACAACATACAAACCATCGTATTTATTGGACCAATAGCGAACTTTTTGCTCCAAACGGTTCCAGACACCCGAATTAAAATCATGATCTTGTGGCGAAATATTTGACGTAAAAAAAGTTTCATCGAAGGCAGCTCTAGAAAATTTCATGTCGCCAGCAGGACAAAGATGCCCTTTATCATATCCAGATTTTCGATAATTTTTCCAATCTGCAGATCCCGATTTTACTTTTGGATCTTCAATAAAATACGGTCTGTCAAAATCTTGCGACGCATATCGCCCTTTTTTTAATTCATAAGCAACCCATTCTGCTTGTTCATAATCTTCGAGATAGGATAAGGTATAGTTATTATGTACAATAATTTGTTTTGAAGTCGAGGTTGGCAAAAAATCAAAAATAGCAGTTGATTCGCTTTTTGTATCGAACGAATTTGATTTTTCTTCAACAACAATTGTAGCTTTATTTTTGTTTGGTTTGGTTTCAATTTCTTTGCAAGATTGTAGTAGTAGCAAAAAAATAATACAATTCAAAAAGGAATAAAATTTAAAATATATCATAATAGTTAAGAATTTTTGTATAAAATTTTATACGTTTGTAAAGATAAAACATATTTAAACTTCAAAAATAAATTTAAATTTATAATAAAAATGAAAACAATAAAAATAATTATTTCGACACTAGCACTTCTTGGTCTTCAGGAGATTAATGCTCAAGAAACCAAAGTTGTAGAAACAATAAAAGATACTATAACAACCAAAATAGTCGATATTGAAGCACAAAAAGTCGCAGAAAAAATGCGAATGGAAGCAGATTTGAAAAATCAAAAGGATGCTTTGAGAGAAAAAGAAAGAGCTGAAAAAAACCGAGAAAGCGCTGAAAAAGATAAAAAACGTGCCGAAAAAGACGCTGAACGTGCTGAAAAAGAAAGAGAGAAAGCAGAAAAAAACAGAGAAAAAGCACAAAAGGAAAGAGACAAAGCAGAAAAAGAAAAGGAAAAAGCTGCAAAAAAAATTGAAAAAGCAGAAGCTAAAATTGAAGATGGAGAAAAGGATGTCGAAAAGCTATTCAAAAAACAAGAAAAAGCTGAAAAAGATTTAGATAAAATGCAAGCTAAATTTGACAAAAACGTATCTAAAGGTAAATTTTCAGAGGTTGACGAACAAAAAGAACGTGTTAAGTTAACAAAACAACAACTTAAGATTAAAGAAATCGAAGAGGACATTACGAAATCTAAGAAAAAGTTAGATAAATTAAAAAGATAAATTATAAAATCCATTAGTTCAGACTAATGGATTTTTTATTGACTAGCAAATCAAACTCTTAAAAAATTATCTTACAAAAAAATTAACATTAAATTTGCTTTTTTTGTTAATTTTTTTATAATTTTGATGTAAACAAATAAACCAAAAACTATGTCAAAAAAAACAGTCTATCTTTTAGGCATTCTTGCAACAATATTGTTAGGTACTTTTTTGTATAATAACATGTGTTGTCAAGAAGGTAATAAAGACCCAAAAGTCAACAAAATTCTTGTCGACGCAAATGAAAGTACTACAGGTGCAAATCAATTTAGAATCACAGGAAATGATTTTAGCTACAATTGTGAAAACAATTTTAAATTTGCTTCAAATGATTTTAAAAACATCCAACCCGTTAACGACTGTGTCAAAATAGGCATCAATAATCTTAAAGGTTATTTCGATAAAAATCCAAATAGCAAGATTTTGATTACCGGTTATGCCTTAAACAGCGAGAAAAACACATCAGCATTTCCAAATCTAGGACTTGCAAGAGCTAATGATCTTAAAGACTATTTTATCTCGAAGGGAATTACTTCAAATCGATTTGACTTGAAAGGAGAACTTCGCGATGCTTGGAAAGTTGATAAAGACATCGTTTATGGCCCCGCGGATTTTAATGTTTACACTCCAGAAGCTACTGAAACAAAAGTGGATTGGGCTGCAATGAAAACAAGTTATAATGCTGCACCACTTACTTTATATTTCAATACCGGCCAAGCTGAAATTAATTTGACACCAGAAGAAAGACAAAAAGTTGCTGATTTAGTAAATTATTTGGATAATGTTGAAGGATCTAAACTAAGTACTGTTGGTCACACCGATAGTGCCGGAAAAAGAGAAAACAACCTCAAACTTGGTCAAGGAAGAGCCGAATTTGCAAAAACATATCTTGCCAAAAATGGTGTAGCAGTTGCTCGAATAGAAGCTTTATCTAAAGGTCCAGACGAGCCAATTGCAGATAATAATACAGCAGATGGTAAAGCAAAAAATAGAAGAACAGTAGTTACAATTAAATAAATCAATTAAAAAATAAAATTATGGGAATCCCTTGTATATTAATTCCAGCACTAGTAGGTCTAATTTCTGGAGTACTAGGTTATTTATTAGGAAAAATGTTTTCTAATAGTGGCGACTCTACGGCATCACTTTCTTTACAATCAGATTTAGATGCATGTCGAGCTAACTCAAAAGCATTAAGTTCGAAATTATCAGCTTTAGAAGCAGAATTAGCAGCAGCAAAAGCAAGTGCTTCGGCAAATGTGCAATCCTTTGCAGCTTCTGTAGCAACCGCTACTGCTGGCGTCGCAGCAATTGCATTTGATGCTGACAATTCTTTTTCAGTTTTAGGAAAAAAATGGAAACAAGATGATCTTAAAATTGTAGAAGGCATTGGCCCAAAAATTGAAGAATTATATCATGCAGCAGGCATAAAAACTTGGAAAGAATTATCTGAAACTTCTGTTGAAAAATCTCAGTCAATACTTGATGCCGCAGGCGAAAGATATAAAATTCATAATCCTTCGACTTGGGCAAAACAAGCCGAAATGTGTTATTTAGGACAATGGAGTGAATTGAAAGCTTGGCAAGATAGTTTGGACGGAGGAAAATAAATTCTTCTAAATAATATGTAATAAAAAAGCCGTCACAAATTTTTTAAATTTGAGACGGCTTTATAAATTTGGCGTTTCTTAAAAACTATTACATACTATTAGTATAGTTATTGTTTGATTAATCTAATGGTTTTTTCAAGGTTATTTAAATTAGTAGTTTTAACAAAATAAATACCCGCGTCTAAATCACTTATTGAAAATTGATATTCTTTATTCTGTTTATCAAAAGTTTTAACCAATTGACCTGTAATTGAATAAACTAAAACTTTCTGAGAAGCTTCACTTAGTGTAAAATAATTTGTAGTTGGATTAGGCGATAACCGAGTTTCGTTTCTCAGATTAAAATCTTGATTTGCTAATGTACTTGCAGGTTTATTTCCATAAACTTTAAACTGACCCGCAGCAATATTAATAACATCAGTTACATTCGCGACGTTTATAGATGTATTGTCCATCAAATTATACCATATACCACTATATGGAAAATTTGGAACAACATCTTGACTCGTTACATTAAAATTAGTTAATACTACTACGTTTTTAAGTTGTGTACTTGGAATTGTATTATCAAAAACATACAACTTGGGAGTTAACGTATTGCCTGAATTTAAGGAATAATCACTACCAAAAACTTGTTCCGTTTTCTTCAATTCTATCATTTTAGCCCAATCATTATAAATTTTGCTTCTATTAGCGTCTAAAAGCCATCCACCATTTTGCCATTGTACTTGTGGTTTGTTATCAAGTTTACAATCTCCTGGAGTGGCATCGGTTTGCGTATTTACTGTTCCGTTTGAACAAGTAAAAATAGATGGCTCATATCCCAATTCGCCAAAATGCCATATCATTTTTGGCCCTGGAACAAGTAGTGAGATTGCACCAATAGCAGACATTCTTGAAAGAGCGGTATTTAGCGTTCTTACATTATGCGCTGGCACTGTATTATTACCGAAAATTATATTTTTATACATCAATCTTTCTTCATCATGACTCTCTGGATATCCAATAACTCTTTTTCCAGAAAAACCATGTGCAACATGACCAATTCTAGATACATCATTACCAGAATTGAAACCCATAGAAAGTTGATTGTATTGATCTGTCATTTTTCCCCACATCATTATTCCTTTACTGGGCGTTTCAGAGATTCTATGATTTGCCCATTGTTGTTCTTCAGAGTCTATTCCTAAATGCTCAAAAATTACATAATGTGTTGGATCTAAAGTCCATGAGTAATCTGCATATTCCTTAAGAACTTGAACGCGATCATTTCTGTAACCGTTTGTGCACGCTTCTTGACCGCCAGGAACAGACGGCGGACATTCCTGCGTAAAACCTTTTGTCAAATCCCAACGAAAACCATCGATTTTGTATTCTTGAATCCATTCTTTAACGGTTCGTTTTACATAATTTTTGGTACGTTCTTGTGTATGGTTAAAATCACTTCCAACACTATAACTATGTGTTGCATTTACATTAAAATAAGGATTTTCTGTTGATGGGCCGCCCCACCCATCTCCATCGGCATCATTCATCCACATTCTGTTCATTGGGTTTCGTCCAAAAGCATGATTTAATGCTACGTCCAAAATTACAGCGATTCCGTTTTGATGGCATAAATCTATAAATTCTTTTAATTTATTTGCTGGACCATATGCTTTATCATTAGCTAAATGAAAAGAAGTGTTATACCCCCAACTTTCATTTCCTTCAAACTCCATAACTGGCATTAACTCGATTGCATTTATTTTTAAATTTTTGAAGTAATCGATTTTATTAATTAAATTTTGATAGCTTCTATTAGCATCAAAATCTCGAACTAATACTTCATAAACTACAAGGTTATCTTTGCTAGGTTTAACAAAATTTGTAGTCGCAGCGCTCCAAGGATATGGTGTTTGCCCTGTTCTCAAAACAGATACTTCGCGAGTTTGACCAGCAGGATAAACAGGCAAATTTGGATATACAATACTAGAAATAGTTGGGTCGTCAAATGGTGATAAAACAAGGGTAGAGAACGGATCTGCCGTTTTTACCAAAACCGGAGAATTTGCAATAGGAGATTGATCTACTAACCAGTATTGATAGGTATAATCAACATTTGGTGTTAATCCAGTCAATTCTAACCAAAACTTCGACGAACTTACATCTTTTTTCATGGAATAAAGTGAACTTGGTTGCCAATTATTAAAACTACCAGCAACATAAATAAAGTCTTTGCCTAACGCATCTACAACTAAAATTGCTTTTGTAGGATCGGTAGAATCATAATTAATTCCGTCAAGTTTTCCAGATGGTAGCGCTTGCGTTATAATAAGTGGGTTTACAATTACTGAAAATGTTTTTGTTTGAGTAATCAAACCTTGTGTAATCTCCAGCTCATAACTTTGATTTTCAGTGATGTTCTCATGATCGTATGAAAATGATGCAACTCCTGTAACTGAATTTAGACTTGTACCATTAGCTTTAAGGTTATAATTGGCAATACCATTTGAGTTTGAGGCAGAAACAGATCTACTTGCTCCTGAAGCAATGATTGTAGTACTGTTTACAATTGGCACAAGCAATGATGCTTGAAACAGGCCAACCTCAGCCAAAATATCTTGCGATTTTTTATCACCAGTTCCGTTTTTTGCTTTAACTAGAAAACCCAATCTACCAATATTTGATCTGCTGTAAAAAGTGGTAGGGATAAAAGTTTTGGTATAGGTATCCGTGGCCAAATCATAAGTAAACCGATTTAATTCATTTGACGAAGTCCACATCCCATTGGTGGGACAATCAAGAATATTGGCATCATTAATATCAAAAGACCACGCCCACATATATAATGCATTGCCAACAACACCCCAAGTAGCTTCGTTAACACTTGAACCATTGATGGTTATAGTTACAGAAGTTGTTTCTTCAAAAGAAGTGGGGCTAATCGAGTACGTTACCGTTTGGGGTTGTGCGTAAGAGATAAAACTCATGAGTAAAAATAAAAATGCAGTAAATTTTTTCATAGCTATTTAATTTTGGTAAAAAAGGCTGTTGATTAACAGCCTTTTAATATTTTTATTAATTTGGATTTAAAGTAAGCGTATAGGTGTATTTTCTTGGGTTACTTACGTCTAACTCAATATCATACTTTTTTCTTGCATTATTATCAAAAGTACCGGGAACTGTGATTTCTGAAGCAGCAGTTAGATCTTCTTCTAAAGCACCTGCATCTCCTTTTTTTCCTAAAATAGATATAAATGTTGAGGCTGATCCGGGAACAAAATCAAGGTTTGGAAGTACTGATGGCGTTAGCCCACCAACCCAAAAATTTGATTTGAATTTAAAGTTTTTTCCAATAATCAATTCCATAGTTATTTTCCATTTTTTTGATGAAGCATCATAAGTCATTGGTACGGTATTTAAAAAACTACCACCTGATCTTGTTGCATTGCCAAAAACACCAAAAGCTCTAATTTCTTTTGCTGAAAAAGTATTGGAATTTAAATTTACTTTCACAAGATAATGGTTTGCGTTAACGATAGTTATACTTTGCGATGTAGCACTGCCATCTATAGTTCCATTTGCCAATGTTCCGGTACCACCAAAAATATTTGGCGTTGCAAAATTGCCACAATCATCAGGTTGATAAAATTTGTAGTTTCCTGGTTGAAGATACATGTATCCTTCAAAATCAGAATTTGTACTAAATGATGATGATAAAATTTGAGGTTCGCCAACTGGAGTATTTCCATCTTTAACAAACGACAAGATTTTTTTTGAAGTAGAATATCCTGTTACCTTAACATTTACTGGATTAGAATATTGAACAAAAGGATTAGGACCAACTCCTAATTTTGATTTAATTCGAATATCAATATTCATCTCCGAACATTTGTAAGTTTGGAGTTTATTGATTGTTGTATTAAACTCGGCTACGGTCAATGTTGCTGTTCGAGAATCTGGCGTAACAAGCACTCCTGAACCAACATATTCAGCTGGATTGAGCAAATTTGGATCATTATCTTTATCAAAAACGACCAACGTATACGTAGCTACCGATGATACGCCGTTGTCACTTTTATTCCAGTTTAATTTTGTAAACACACTACTACTTATTATGTTTGTAAGAACAGTTGGGGATGAAATTGTTATATCCTTCAATAAAGTAAAACCGTTTGGAGATACAACTGGATCTTTTTCCTGCTTTTCGCAAGAACTTATAACTAACATTGCAATTAGTAAAAATACATTTTTTAAAATATTTTTCATTTAAAATTTAATTAGAATATTAATATCCAGTATTTTGGATAAGATTAGAATTGGTTACAATAGCTTTTTGAGGAATCGGGAAAATATCTCTAAAACTTGGTGTAGCTACACCAGCTGCAACATTTCCTTTCCAAGGCCATATATAATTGCTTCCAGTAAACTGATCAAAACGAATCAGATCTGTTCTTCTATGTCCTTCCCAGTGAAGCTCTCTGGCTCTTTCATCTAAAATCAGTTGTAACTTGTCTTGATTTGAGCTTGGGAAAGAAGTTATATTACCGGTAGCGTTTCCATATGCTCTTTGTCGGATCGAATTAAAATATCCTAAAGCGACTGCTTCAGAACCACCTGCTCCTCTTAAAAAACATTCGACATACATCAAATACGCATCTCCGAGTCGAAACATAGGAAAATCTGTATCAACAAAATCTCCATCTGGATCTGACCCAGGTACTCCAGATGATGTAAGATTTTTCCATTTTTCGATCGCATAACCATCTGTAAATGAACCAACGTTTGTGATTTCTAGGTTTTGACCAGCGGTGTAAAATTGCTTACGAATGTCATTAGTAAATCCATTAAATTTACTAACAAAAGATGATGTGGTACGAATACCCCCCCAACCGCCATTGATACCAAAAGTAGCAGCTACCATACTTCCTCCTACTGGGGCATGTGTTAAAAATGTTGTGCCACCATACGTTTTAGTTCTCAAACCATCAAAAGCTATTGAAAAGATAATTTCATTTTTGGCTGCACTAGAATTGTTGTCGGCCTTAAAAAGATTACTATAATTTGGACTTAATTGGTAACTACTTTGAGTAATAACCTTATTTATCTCTGTAAGTGCGTCGGCAAAACGGTCTGTTCCAATATATACTTTAGCATTTTGTAATAATTTAGCTTTTAGCATCCAAGCGGCTGCTTTGTCAGCACGATACTGCTCATTTGCATTTGGAGCGGTCAAAATAGCTTCTATTGCCGTTAACTCAGACTCTACAAAAGAAAAAATCTGCGATCTTGAAGCGTAATCTGGTTTGTGGTAACTTGTGGGAGAATCTTCTGTTTCAATTGAAGCTCCGCCAAAAAGATCAATAATATGCCAATAACTCAAGGCTCTTAAAAATCTTGCTTCTGCTCGATACGTCTTAATGTCTTCTCTTACTGATCCTGTTATTCCTCTCGAATCTAATTTCGTATCGGTTGTTTGACGCAAAAATTCATTACAATTTGTTACTTGAAATGCTAGCCGAGCAAATGTTGCTTCAATAAATCCATCCGAAGCAGTCCAAGTATGATAATGAAAATCTTTAATGGTAGCATCATTCCATGCAATTAGCGCTTCATCGGTAGTTAATTCTTGCAGGTTCCAGTAATTTCTTATATATTGACTAAAACCTTCATCAATTCCAGCAACATCTCCCGTCCCTGAGGGTCCGCTTTGTCCAGTAGTAGCCAGACCAGCATACAATTTGGCCAAAAATTGTTTGTAGGAAGCTGGATCTCTAAATATCTTTTCGGCTTCTTGAGAGTTTCCTGTATCAGGTGCAGTATCTAGCTCGCTATTACACGATAATAAAACTAGTGCCACAAAGCCCATCAAACTTTTCAAAACAATGTTTTTAAATTTATTCATGATTATATATTTTAAAAATTAACATTTAAACCTAAAGTAACAATTATTGGTCTAGGGTAAATAGATTTATCTAAACCTTTTTCAACTTCTGGATCGATTCCTTTATATTTGGTAAATATTAGCAAATTTTGACCGCCTAAAGATACTCTAGAAGTTGCATTTGATCCTAGAAATTTATCAAAATTATAACCTATTGAGACATTATCTAATTTAATAAATGATGCATCTTGAACGTAATAATCAGACAAATACCTTTCTGATCCATTAAAAGTTAAATTCGTATTTAATACTTCTGTTACTCCGTTTGATAAATCTGTTTCTCTAATTAGAAGTTGATTTTGCCAACCTAAATTTGAATCTACATTGTTGTATACATAATTTCCTAAACTTCCTCTCCATGACATAGAAAAATCAAATTTATTATAGGAAAGATTTGTATAAAAACCATAAAAAATATCAGGGGTAGATTTTTTATAAATATATAAATCAGCATTTGATATCGAACCGTCCCCGTTTCGGTCAACAAAAGCTCCATCAATGGGCTTTCCGTTTTCGTCATAAATTTGTTCATACACATAAAACGAATTAGGTGTATATCCAACTTGATTGATTTGAATTTTATTATCAATACCGCCATTTATGGCATCCCCAGCAGCTAATCCAACACTAGGTGCACCAGGAATTAAATTTGTAACGTTTGATTTTTGAAAAGTAATATTTCCTCCAATATTCCAATTAAATTCATCGCTTCTAACTACTTTATAATCAGAAGAGAATTCAACACCTTGGTTTTTAAGATTTCCAACGTTATAATTATCAAAATTAGAAAAGCCAAAAAATGCAGGATTGGGTACAAATGCAAGTAAATCCTTTGTTCGTTTTTCATAAATATCGACAGATCCAGTCAATCTATTATCAAAAAATCCAAAATCAATCCCTGCGTTTAGCGTTTCTGTTTCTTCCCATTTTAAACTAGGATTATATGGTTGTGGGCGTATTGTGCTGTAAAAAGTATTGCCTATTTGGTACTGTGCCGTTGTATTGGAAGTTAAATACAAAGGAATTGAAGGATAAACTGTAACATCTTGTTGGCCAGTGATACCCCAACCCAATCGTAATTTTAAATTAGAAATGCTTTTACTGTTTTTTACAAAATTTTCATCAGATAATTTCCAAGCTGCTGCAACCGATGGGAAATTACCCCATCTGAATTCCGGAGCAAATCGCGAAGTACCATCTCTTCTTAAAGTTGCTGTAATCAAATACTTATCATAAATATTAAAAACTAATCTTCCAAAATAGGACTGAAGATTAACAATTTCTGGTGTTGAAACGCCAACTGTAGTAATACCACTGTTTCCATCTGTATTTTCATCTTGATAAACTCGCTTAAAATTTTGATACGAATAACCGCTTGTGAGTTCTATTGATCCTTTAATAAAGGATACGTCTTGTTTATAGTTAAAAAACAAATCCATTAATCTATTTTTCTTAGATTCAGTGCTATTATATGAATCTCCCTTCTCGGATGTAAAACCAAAATCTGAATCGGTGCCCCCAAAACCTCTTCCTTGTCTATATTCATAACCTAGATTAGCAACTAATTTTAACTTAGGAAAAAAATGTAATTTATATTCAGTTTGAATATTTCCAACGCTATTGTATGCTAATCCAAAATTTCTTTTCTGGTTAAGAAGCGACAATGGGTTTTTGCCCGCAAGTGTTGATGACCATTGAAAATAAGTTCCATCAGCATTAAAAATTGCTTGCGAAGGATCATATGCAATCGCTGCACCTATAGCTCCTTTTTCACTGTAATTATTTTTCATACTTGAAGTGTTATTATTGACTTCAATTTTTAAATGATTGTCAAAAAACTTTCCAATTAAATTTGCACCAATTGTATTTCTAAAAAAATTATCTTTCTTTAGTAATCCATTTAAATCTGACAAACCTAAAGAGGCTCTATAAGTAAGATATTCTTTTCCACCAGAAACTGCAATGCTATGTTCTGTTCCAATGGCTGTTCTAAATATTTCATTTTGCCAATCTGTATTTTGAGTGCCCACAATAGCTTTTTGTGCGCTACTACCATAGGTGTTGATGAAATCTTTAAATTGGTCTGCGCTTAAAACTTCTGCTTTTTTTGCAATTGAACTAACCGATAAACTACCATTATAATTTACCTGCATTTCTCCAGCTTTCCCTTTTTTGGTAGTAATTATAATAACCCCGTTTGATGCTCTAGAACCATAAATAGCAGCTGCAGACGCATCTTTTAGTACGGTTACAGATTCTATATTATTTTGATTTATAGTCGCAAGTGGGTTTTTACCGCCTTTAATTCCTTCTTTATCGACAGGAACGCCATCTATTACATACAAGGGATCATTATTAGCGTTAAGCGAAGATCCCCCTCGAATTCTAACTATTCCTCCTTCTCCGGGAGATCCTCCTTGCGTGGTCACTTGCAATCCTGCTATTTTACCCTGAACCATCTGGTCTACTCCAACTACAGTTCCTTTATTAAAATCTTTTGTTGTGATCACCGCAACAGATCCTGTAGCATCTTTTTTCTTAACACTACCATAACCCACTTGCACTACAACTTCCTTTAGCTCATTAGAATCTTCTTCAAGAGCAATTAATAAAGATTGTTGGTTATTAAAAGCTACAGTAGCGTTTTTATAACCTATATAAGAAAAAATAATGTTGTCACCTTTCTTGATATTTGATAATTTAAATTTTCCGTCAAAATCAGTTTGAGTACCATTTGATGCACCTTGCAAAAGTACATTAACACCCGGAATAGGCTGCTTTGTTTTTGTATCCACAACCGTTCCGTCTAAAGTGCTCTGAGCCAATAATGCAAAAGGCAAAATGAACATCAAAAAGAACAATTTATTGTAAATTGTTTTCATAAATTTTTGTTTGAGTTTAAAAGAGTTTTTGAACTTATATTTTACTTCGAATGATAAAAATACTTTTTTTTATTTAAAAGAAAATCAAACAGCTGTTAATTACACTTCGAAAACGTTTTCGTGTTGAAAAGTTTCTCTAAAATTCAACATTTTAGCAGTTTAATTAAGATTACTAAAAATATAAATTGCCTTTATTTGCAATTACATAATTATTGATTTCGTATCATGAAAAGAAAAGTTACACTCAAACAAATAGCTCGCGAGCTAGATGTCTCCATATCAACAGTTTCTAAAGCTTTGCGAGACAGTAAAGAAATTAGTGAAGATACTCGCCAAAAAGTACAAGCCTTTGCCAAATTATACAATTACAAGCCTAATCTTATCGCTTTAAGTCTTAAAAACAGAAAAACTAAAACAATCGGAATTATTATTCCAGAAATTGTTCATCATTTTTTTGCTACAGTAATTAGTGGAATTGAACAAGAAGCCAATGAATCTGGATATAGTATAATAATTTGCCTTTCTGACGAATCTTTTGACAAAGAAGTTATAAATATGGAAATGCTGGCAAACGGTAGCATTGATGGTTTTATTTTATCATTATCTAAAGAAACACAGTATAAATCTGATTTTCATCATATTACAGAAGTAATAAATCAAGGTATGCCAGTAGTTATGTTTGATCGTGTAACCAATGATATCCTTTGCGACAAAGTGATTATTGATGATAAAACAGCTGCTTACAATGCGGTACAAAGTCTAATTGATGCAGGACGAAAAAAAATAGCGCTTGTAACCACTGTGGATTATGTCAGTGTTGGAAAACTCCGTACTGATGGATATATTAAAGCTTTACTAGACAACAACTTACCGTTTGATGAAAATTTGATTATAAAAATTGAAGATATTGATACTTGCGAAGAAACTATAAGTACCATTTTGGAGAATAAGGCAATAGACGCTGTTTTTGCAGTTAACGAACTCTTTGCTGTAATTATAATTAAAACCGCTAATAAACTTAGCTTAATAGTCCCAACAGATTTATCTGTAATAGCATTCTCTGACGGTATCATTTCTAAATATTCGACACCAACAATAACAACAGTAAGCCAAGATGGGTTTAAAATGGGACAAAAAGCAGCAAGAATGTTAATTAAAAGACTAGAAACAGACGAAGAAGACGAAGAGCACTATCGTACCGAAATAATTGACACGCATCTTGTAATTAGAGAATCTACCAATTAATTAAAGATAAAATTAGTAAAAATGAAATGATGCTTTTAGTGCTTGGATAACAATTTTAGTTCCAACTGCTTCTACTTTTTAATATTTTCTATATTTTCTTATAAAAAATAGACCAACTAAAACGATTTCGTTGTTATTATTCTAAAAAAATCTTGCCTCGTAATTTTTAAATTATATTTCTTTTTATATATTTACATCGATATCAAGACTTATATTTTATTTCGAAAACATAATAAGTTTTGATAAGCATCGCGCTTATCGTACCAACCAAACCAACTACGATAATGGAAAAGCGTAAATTAAATTTTTGGCAAATCTGGAACTTGAGTTTTGGATTTCTAGGAATACAAATGGGTTTTGCACTGCAAAATGCAAATGCCAGCAGAATACTGCAAATTTTTGGGGCAGATGTTCATGAGCTCTCATGGTTTTGGATTATTGCACCCTTGATGGGTTTAATTGTTCAGCCAATAATTGGTCATTACAGCGACAATACTTGGTCGCGTTTTGGAAGAAGAAAACCTTATTTTCTTGCTGGAGCTTTACTCGCCTCAATTGGGTTAATACTAATGCCGCAAGCCGAAATTTTCATAGCTTTTATGCCAGCTTTATGGGTTGGTGCAGGAATGCTGATGATTATGGATGCATCATTCAATGTAGCAATGGAACCTTTTAGAGCATTAGTTGGCGACAACCTTCGTACTGATCAACATACACTTGGCTTTAGTATACAAACTGCATTAATAGGAATTGGAGCAGTAGTAGGATCTTGGTTGCCATACGTACTAAAAGAATGGTTTCAAGTAAGTAATCGATCAACCGCTTCATCAGCAATTCCTGATAATTTAATTTATTCCTTCATTATAGGTTCGGCGGTGCTACTTGTTTCTATTCTTGTAACTATTATAACTACTAAAGAATATTCTCCACAAGAATTAGCACAATTTAATGATGAAAAGGCACATCAAGCAACATTATCAGAAGAAGAAAAAGAATCCAAATTAAGCGATATATTTTCTGATTTTGCCAAAATGCCTGAAACAATGAGGCAATTGAGCTGGGTCCAATTTTTTTCGTGGTTTGGGTTGTTTGGCATGTGGGTTTTCTCTACCCCAGCCATCGCACAACACATTTATGGTTTGCAAGTTTCCGATAGTAAAAGTGTTGAATTTCAATCTGCCGGAGATTGGGTCGGGATAATTTTTGGCGTCTATAATTTTGTTTCAGCAATTGTTGCTTTTGGACTTCCATATATAGCAAAACAAATCGGTCGCAGACAAACACACGCGTTATGTTTAGTACTGGGTGGAATCGGATTAATATCTATGTACTTTATGCCAAATAAAGAAGCTCTAATTTTTTCAATGGTATTAGTTGGATTTGCTTGGGCGAGTATTTTATCAATGCCCTATGCAATTTTAGCAGGTTCTATTCAGCCAAAAAAAATGGGTGTTTATATGGGCATCTTCAACTTTTTTATTGTAATACCACAAATAATCAATGCTTTAATTGGTGGCCCATTAGTTAAATATGTTTACGGCGATCACGCAATTTTCGCAATAGTAATGAGCGGAGTAAGTTTTCTAATAGCTGCCGCACTAGTATTTAAAGTAAAAGATACAGCAGATAATAAAGTTTAAACAAAAATGAAAAAAGCATTCTTATTCGACCTAGATGGCGTAATTGTTGATACGGCAAGATATCATTTCTTAGCTTGGCAAAAATTGTCGCAAGAATTAGGTATAGAATTTACGCCAGAACACAACGAAGAATTGAAAGGCGTTTCTCGCGTTCGATCTCTTGATATAATATTAGAATTAGGAAAAGTAACTGCATCGCAAGAAGATAAAAACCGCTGGCTCGTTCAAAAAAACGAAGATTATTTGGCGTATTTAGTCAACATCGATCAATCGGAAGTTTTGCCAGGTGTAATGCCAATATTACAATTCTTGAAAGAAAAAAATCAACCAATTGCTCTCGGTTCTGCAAGTAAAAATGCAAGACCAATTCTCGAAAAAACAGGAATTATTCATTATTTTGATGCAATTGTTGACGGTAACGATGTTACAAATGCCAAACCCGATCCTGAAGTATTCTTGCAAGCCGCAAAATTACTTGGAGCAACTCCCGAAAATTCAATTGTTTTTGAAGATTCAGTTGCTGGCGTTCAAGCAGCAAACAGTGCTAATATGACAAGTATAGGCATTGGCGAAGAAACCATTTTGTATGAAGCAAAATACATATTTAAAGACTTTACTTACATGGATACGAGTTTTATTGATGCAATGTTTAAAGATTAAATAAAGAAACTAGAGACAAGAAACAAGATTTGCAACACTCAAAAATCTTGTTTCTTTCATCTTTCATCTTTCATCTTTTTAAAAAATAAAAAAATGAACCAAGATTATATTAAACCAGACAATTGGTCTATCATCGAAGAAGGATTTGACCGACAAAGCGTAAAATCATCCGAAAGTTTGTTCTCTATCGGAAATGGCGCCATGGGACAACGAGCAAACTATGAAGAAACCTACACTGGCGAAACTTTTCAAGGAAGTTATATCGGAGGCGTTTATTATCCGGATAAAACCAAAGTGGGTTGGTGGAAAAACGGTTACCCAGAATATTTTGCAAAAGTGCTAAATGCTCCAAATTGGATCGGAATTGATATCGAAATCAACAACGAAAATTTCGATTTAAACACTTGCGTGAATGTAAAAAATTACCGTCGCGAATTAAATATGCAACAAGGTTGGTACAATCGATCGTTAGAAGCGACTTTGCGAAACGGTACAGAAATTTCGGTTAATGTGCGTCGTTTTTTGTGTATGGATTTGGACGAAGTTGGAGTTATTAATTATGAAATTACACCAATTAACAAAGATGCGAAAATCGTTTTCAAACCTTATGTCGATGCTGGAGTTTCTAATGAAGATGCCAATTGGGAAGAAAAATTTTGGGAAATTCAAGATTTGAAACATACTAATAACGAAGCCTTTGTAACAGCAAGAACTTTCAAAACACATTTTGTTGCTACAACTTTTATGCAAAATAGCGTTTTGTTAGACGACAAAAATTTGAATTTGAATCCTGCAAATGTTAAAACTGAAAAAGATAAAATTCAATTTCAATATGAAATCGCAGTTGCAAAATCAGAAAAAGTTGCTATTCAAAAAATTGGTGGTTATACCGTTTCTTTCAATCACGAAAACACGATAGCTGCAGCAGAAAATAATATAAAATCAGCATTATTTAAAGGTTATAGAAACTTGTTGCAAGAACAAATCGATGCTTGGGCAAAAATTTGGGAAATGTCAGATATTACAATCGATGGCGATGTAAAAGCACAGCAAGGCATTCGTTTTAATATTTTTCAGTTGAATCAAACTTATTCGGGTAAAGACTCTCGATTGAATATTGGTCCAAAAGGTTTCACAGGCGAAAAATACGGCGGTTCTACTTATTGGGATACTGAAGCTTATTGCATTCCGTTTTATATGGCGACCAAAGACCAGCAAGTGGCTCGTAATTTGTTGACCTACAGATACAATCAATTAGATAAAGCCATCGAAAATGCTAAAAATAATTTAGGTTTTACAAATGGTGCAGCTTTGTATCCGATGGTTACGATGAATGGCGAAGAATGTCATAATGAATGGGAAATCACACACGAGGAAATCCATAGAAATGGTGCGATTGCTTTTGCGATTTTCAATTATTATAGATACACTGGCGATTACAGTTACATTCCAGAAAAAGGTTTGGAAGTTTTAATCGGAATTGCTCGTTTTTGGCAACAAAGAGCGAGTTTTTCAACAAACAAAAATCAATATATGATTCTTGGCGTAACGGGTCCGAACGAATATGAAAACAACGTCAATAATAATTTTTACACGAATTATATAGCAAAATGGTGCATTGATTATGCACAAGAACAAATTAAAAAGGTTTCGCTAGAATATCCATCAGATCACAAACGAATTATTGAAAATGTAAAACTTTCGGAAGCTGAATTGAAAGAATGGAAAAAAGTTGCCGATAACATGTATTTTCCAAAATCAGATGAACTAGGAATTTATTTGCAGCAAGATGGTTTCTTGGATAAAGATTTGGTTAAAGTTGCCGATTTAGATAATAGTCAAAGACCAATCAACCAAAAATGGTCTTGGGACAGAGTTTTGCGTTCGCCATACATCAAGCAAGCAGATACTTTACAAGGATTTTATTTTTTCGAAGACCATTTCACGAAAGACGAATTAGAGAAACATTTCGATTTTTATGAGCCATTTACGGTTCACGAAAGTTCTTTGTCACCTTGCGTGCATTCGATCCAAGCAGCATTGTTAGACAAAATGGATATGGCATATACATTCTATTTGCGAACTTCTCGTTTGGATCTAGATGATTATAACAAAGAAGTTGAAGAAGGTTGCCATATCACGTCAATGGCAGGAACTTGGATGAGCATAGTGGAAGGTTTTGGTGGTATGCGTGTTAAAAACGATGCTTTACATTTTTCGCCAAAAATACCAAAAGAATGGAAAGGTTACAGTTTTAAAATCAATTTCAGGAACCAAATTTTGAAAGTTTCAGTTTCTCACCAAGAAACACAATTTTCGTTGGAAGGCAATTCAGATATATCAGTTTTTGTAAATAATAAACAAGTTTTGGTTGAGCCGAACAGTTTGATTACAGTTTAAAACCTGAAAAAATTGAACCTTTCGGAGATTAAACTCGGAAAGGTTTTTTTAATTTTAGATTATGAAAAAAATCATATTACTCGTAGTAATTCCGATGATTTCTTTTGCGCAAAATGCAAATAGGAAATACCTTTCGCACACAAACACCAAAGCCGGAACAGAAATAAATGTTTCTGATGGTACTTATTTTATTCATTTTAAAAACGATAAAATATGCGAAACTACATTTGTGCCTCAAAATCAATTGCAAAACAAAACTTCACATGCGGTTGTGCTCAACACAAAAATTGCAACATCGAGCAATAAAACTAAAGACTATTTTCAGATAAATTCCAAAACGATTTCAGTTACAATTAATTTTAATCCGTTTCAAATTTCGTACTTGAATAATGGTAAAGTGTTACTTTCAGAAAAAAACGGGTATATCAAAAAAGATTCTACAGAAGTATTAGATTTTAATATTGCAACCGATGAAGTTTTTTATGGCGGTGGCGCACGAGCACTGGGCATGAATCGAAGAGGCAATAGATTAAAACTCTACAATCGTGCACATTATGGTTATGAAACAAAAGCCGAATTAATGAATTTTTGTATTCCGTTAGTACTTTCTAGTAAAATCTATGCCATTCATTTTGATAATTCTGCTATTGGATATTTGGACTTAGATTCGCAAAAAAACAATACCCTTTCCTATGAAACCATTTCTGGAAGAAAAACCTACCAAGTAATAGTGGGTCATAGTTGGAGTGACCTTTTATCAAATTACACATTACTAACAGGAAAACAACCATTGCCACCGCGATGGGCTTTCGGAAACCTTGCATCTCGATTTGGGTATCATTCTCAAGAAGAAGTTGAAAAAACCATACGTAAATATGACGAAAATAAAATTCCTGTTGATGCCATAATTATAGATTTATATTGGTTTGGAAAATCTATTCAGGGCACGATGGGCAACCTCGAATGGGATAAAGGTAATTTTCCAAATCCGGACAAAATGATTGGCGATTTGAATGCCAAAAACATCAAAACGGTTTTAATAACCGAGCCTTTTATATTATCAACTTCTTCCAAATGGAACGAAGCAGTAGATAAAAAAATTCTTGCTGTAGACAAAAATGGCACAGCGGCCCAATGGGATTTTTATTTTGGAAATACAGGAATTGTTGATATTTTTAAGCCCGAAGGCAAACAATGGTTTTGGAATATCTATAGGAATTTGATAAATAAAGGCGTTGGCGGATTATGGGGTGATTTGGGCGAACCAGAAGTTTTTCCGTCAACAGTTTTTACTGCTGGCGGAAAGGCAGATGAAATTCATAATGTATATGGTCACAATTGGGCAAAATTAATCTCCGAAGGATATCAAAAAGAATTTCCAACCGTTCGTCCATTTATTTTGATGCGCGCTGGTTATTCTGGAAGTCAACGATTTGGAATGATTCCTTGGAGTGGCGATGTATCTAGAAGTTGGGGCGGATTGCAAAGTCAAATGGAAATTGCATTGCAAATGGGCATGCAAGGAATGGGTTATATGCATTCAGACTTAGGCGGATTTGCTGGCGATTATTTTGATAACGAATTGTATTTGCGTTGGTTACAATACGGCGTTTTCAATCCTATTTTTCGTCCACATGCACACGAAGATGTAGCATCAGAACCCGTTTATAAGGATATACTAACCAAAGAAAAAGCCAAAAAAATTGTAGAATTACGTTACCAAATGCTACCTTATAATTATACGTTAGCTTTCGAAAACGCCACGACGGGAAAATCATTAATGCGTCCATTATTTTTTGAAGAACCAACAAACGAAAAACTTTTCTGCATCAGCGATACCTATTTATGGGGAAATGATCTTTTGGTTCATCCAATAACAAAAACTGGAGTCAAAGAAACGTCGATTTACTTTCCTGGAAACACGAATTGGTTCGATTTTTATACAGACACAAAAATGGAAGGCGCCACCACGCGAACTATAAAAGTAAATCCAGATTATATACCAACATTTGCTCGAGGTGGAAGTTTTATTCCGATGATAAGCACAATTCAAAACACGGCAAGTTACTCCTTAAACAACTTCGATTTACATTACTTTTTTGACGAAAAAACCAAATCATCTACCGGAAAACTTTACAATGATGATGGCAAAACGCCCAATTCTTTTGAAAATCAAAACTACGAATTACTCACTTTTATAAGTTTTCACACTTCTAAATCAGTATTAATTGATATAAATACTGAAGTCGGTAAAAGTTTTCAATCATCAGACAAAAATATTACTATTAAAATCCATAATCTAAAAGTCAAAAAAGTTTCTAGCAATGGCAAAACAATTTTGTTCACAATAATTGGCAATCAAACAGAAATTTCGATTGCCACCAACAAACAAGAATCTGTTAACTTAAAAATCGACTACTAAAATGAAAACAAATCTTATTATATCGTCATTAATTTTTTATTTTTTATTAATCAGTTGTTCCACTACCAAAATGAGCAATGCATCAAAACCACAAAATCAAGAAAAACCCTTCGTTTGGGAAGGTGCCAATTTATATTTTCTGCTAACAGATCGCTTCAATAATGGTGATTTGACAAACGATGTAAATTTTAATCGTACAGAAATATGCGGTAAAGAGCGCGGTTACCAAGGAGGAGATTTTAGAGGAATCATTCAGAAAATTGATGAAGGATATTTTACAAAACTAGGCACAAATGTTATTTGGCTCACTCCTATTGTAGAGCAAATTCATGGGGGATTGGACGAAGGTTGGGGATTTTCTTATGCATTTCATGGATATTGGACAAAAGATTGGACTGCCATTGACCCAAATAACGGAACTAAAGACGATTTTAAAGAACTTATTGCAAAAGCTCATGCAAAAGGAATTAGAATTATGCTAGATGCGGTTATAAATCACACTGGACCCGCTTTGGTTAGTGATCCTGTTTGGCCCTCAGATTGGGTTAGGACAACACCCGCATGTGATTTTAAAAATTATAATGGAAATGTTGCATGTACTTTAGCAAAAAACTTACCAGATATTTTAACAGAAAGCAATCAGAATGTTGCCTTGCCCGACATGCTTATTCAAAAATGGAAAAAAGAGGGTCGTTATGAAAAAGAAATGGCGTCTTTAGATGATTTTTTTAAAAGAACGGGATATCCAAGAGCGCCAAAATACTATATCATGAAATGGCTGACAGATTATATAATTGAATATGGCATTGATGGTTATCGTTGTGATACAGTGAAACATACTGAAGAGGATGTTTGGCTAGATTTTAAAAATCAATGCAACTTTGCTTTTGAACTTTGGAAAAAAAATAATCCTGCTAAAGTGTTAGACGATAATCGCTTTTATACCATTGCAGAAGTTTATAATTATGGGTTAAATAACGGTTTACTATTTGACCATGGCGATAAAAAAGTCAATTATTTTGAAAATGGATTTGATGCTATGATTAATTTCGATTTTAAATGGAATTGTAAAGATACTTATGAATCTATTTTTAGTAAATATTCAGACAAGCTAATTGGTGACTTAAAAGGATATAGTGTTTTAAATTATGTATCGTCGCACGATGATGGTTCTCCATTTGACCCAAAACGAGAAAAAACTATCGAAGCTGGAACAAAACTTTTGCTTGCTCCGGGGATTTCTCAAGTTTATTATGGCGATGAAACAGCAAGATCGCTGGTAATTGAAGGTGCAAAAGGAGACGCAACATTACGCTCATTTATGAATTGGAACGATATAAAAACCAATACCGAAACTCAAAAAACGTTATTGCATTGGCAAAAACTAGGACAATTTCGCCGCAATCATCCCGCGGTTGGAGCAGGAATTCACAAGCAAATTTCTACTGCCGAAAGTTATGTTTTTGCTCGTTTATATACTAAAGATAACTATACCGATGCTGTAATTATTGGATTAGATTTCCCAAAAGGTAAAAAAGAGATTTATGTAGATTCTCTTTTTTCAAACGGAACTAAATTAAAAGATGCTTACTCGGGTAAAACCACAGTTGTAGTTGATGGAAAAATTTCTATCGATACTGAGTTTGGAATTTTACTTTTAGAAAAATCATAGTGACCTTTGTGCGTTTACCTTTGTGAACTTAGTGTTACAATCAATGAATAAAATTCTTAAAATTGGACATCGAGGCGCAAAAGGATATGTCTCCGAAAACACTTTGGCTTCCTTCCAGAAAGCAATAGATTTAGGTTGTGATGGTATTGAACTTGATGTTCATTTGAGTTTGGATGGCGAAATAATCGTGATTCATGACAACACAATTAACAGAACTACAAGTGGCAAAGGAATTGTTAATAAATTGAAATTAGCCGAATTACAACAATATAACATTCCGACTTTAGCCGAAGTTCTAGAAATTGCGAATCATAACCTTTTGATTAATATTGAATTAAAAAGTTATGAAACGGTCGAAAAAGTTAATGAATTAATCAAAAAAAACATTCAAGAAAAAAACTGGGAGTTTAAAAACTTCTTGGTTTCTAGTTTCGATTGGCAAGCATTGCAACAGCTTCGTTTTTTGAATGAAAAAATTCGAATTGGCGTTTTGACTGAAAATAATCTAGAAACCGCTTTTGCTTTCGCAAAATTTATAAAAGCAACTACTTTGAATCCTTATTTTAAATTATTGAATAAAGAAAATGTTGCTAGAATTCATAAAAAAGGAATTGAAATTTTCGTTTGGACGGTCAATGAAATTGAAGATATCGAAAACATGAAACGTTTAAATATCGACGGAATTATTTCTGATTTTCCAGATCGAATTTAGTTTAATTGTAATAACTATCTTTGTCAAAGAATGGAACTTTGATAATGATTAATTTAAAAATGAATCAAAATTTCGACATAATTATTGTTGGCGGTGGCGCAGCAGGTTTTTTTACAGCAATAAATATTGTTGAAAAAAATTTGAATCTAAAAGTGGCTATACTAGAACGCGGATCAGAAGTTTTACAAAAGGTTAGGATTTCTGGAGGCGGTCGTTGCAATGTTACGCATGCCTGTTTTGAACCCAATGAACTAGTCAAATTTTATCCGCGTGGCGAAAAAGAATTGCGTGGTCCTTTTCATCAATTTTGTTCGGGCGATACCGTCGAATGGTTTTCAAATCATGGCGTTGAGTTAAAAATTGAAGACGACGGCAGAATGTTTCCTTTATCGAATTCTTCACAAACCATAATCGATTGTTTTCAAGAAGCCACCAAAAAATTGGGTATTTCAGTTTTGACTGGACAAAGTGTGCAATCAATTTTCAAGAAAGACAATCTCTGGAAAGTCGAAACCCAATCAGAAAAGTACATTACCGAAAAACTAATTCTTGCCACTGGAAGCAACCCAAAAATATGGGAATTATTACAAAATTTTGGACACGTCATTGTTTCGCCAGTTCCGTCGCTTTTTACTTTCAACATAAAAGATGTTAGAATCAAAGAATTACCTGGCGTTTCTGCACAAGTTTCGGTAAAAGTAAAAGATACTAAACTCGCATCAACTGGACCATTATTAATAACACATTGGGGCATGAGCGGCCCAGCAATATTAAAGCTTTCGGCTTGGGGAGCGCGACTATTGTTTGATAAAAATTATCAATTTACGATTTATATTAATTGGCTAAATGACTTAGATACTGAAAATTGCGAAAAACAATTGAAAGGTTTAAAACTAGAGCACGCCAAAAAAGTAGTTTCAAAAAAATCACCTTTCGAAATCACCAATCGTTTATGGGAAAGTTTGGTTTTGGCTTCGGGAATTGACAATGAAACAAAATGGGCAGATTTGTCTAAACTTCAATTACAAAATCTTGCTACTCAAATTACAAATTGCAGTTTTCAAGTCAATGGAAAAAGTACTTTTAAAGAAGAATTTGTAACGGCCGGAGGAATTGACTTAAAAGAAATTAACTTCAAAACCATGCAAAGCAAATTGTACGATAATTTATACTTTGCTGGCGAAATCGTAAATGTAGATGCCGTAACGGGTGGATATAATTTTCAGAATGCTTGGACGAGTGGTTTTATCGTGGCGAATTCTATTTAGAAAATAAATTGTCTTCTAACAAAAAATTTACATCTTCTATTAATCGCTGAACTTCTTTTTTATTAGTCCCATCGTAAAACCCTCGTACACGTTTCTTTTTGTCTACCAAAACAAAATTTTCGGTATGAACCATATCAAACATTTCGTCCGGTTTGCCTTGTTTTACTGCTAAATAAGATTTTCGAGCCAATCTATAAATTTCTCTCTTATCGCCAGTAACTAAGTTCCATTTTGAGTCATTTACTTTGTTTTTTATTGCATACTTTTTTAAGACTGTTACATCATCAATCATAGGCATTACCGAATGAGAAAGCAACATTACATTTGAGTTGTTTAGGAACGCATGTTGTATAGTTGCCATATTGTTTGTCATTTTTGGACAAATAGAGCCACAAGTTGTAAAGAAAAAATCGGCAATATAAATCTTATTTTCATAGTCTTTTTGAGTAATTGTTTTTCCGTTTTGGTTAGTAAACGAAAAATCTTTAATCGTATGATATTTTGCAATGTACTGCACTGTACTATCAACTAATTCGGGATTTACATCAGCAGGATTGTAAACTGGCAAAAACTTTTTTGGATTTAAAAAATAAAAAGCCAACGATATAAAAAGTGCCGAAAAAATTAAAAAAAAAGCTACTAAAACTTTATTTTTTTTACTAATAAATACCATATAACAAATAAATTAGCTGCAAATGTAAAGAATCTTCAAAAAAAAAGAGGTAAACTAATGTTAAATACATTTTTGATCTTCTTTATTTTAATAAATTTGAAAAAAATATCAAAATGAAAAAAATAATATTCTTCTTTTTAGTACTTTCTTTCAATGCAGTTATTTCTCAATATATCAAATCTGCTCCTTGGATGGAGAAGCTAGAGCAATCAAGAATAACAAATCCAACGATTGATCAACAAGTTTTAGAATTTAATAATTATTGGAAAACTCGTAATAAAAATGAGCGTGGTAGCGGTTACAAACCATTTATGCGATGGGAAAATCACTGGCGAAATAAAACAAATCCAGAAGGTTATCAAATAACTCCTCAAGAAATGTGGAATGCGTTTAATGATAAATTAGTAGCCAGATCTAGTACATCCGCAGCAGTGCCAACAAGTGTATGGGAGCCTATTGGTCCTTTTTCTCACACCAATACAGGATCATGGTCGAGTGGACAAGGTCGAGTAAATGTCGTATATGTAGATCCGTCAAACGAAAATACAATATATATTGGCACACCTGCTGGTGGTATCTGGAAATCTTTAGATGCTGGTACAAATTGGATACCTTTATCTGATAATCTTCCTCAAATTGGAGTATCTGGTATAGCAGTAGACCCAAACAACTCCAACATAATTTATATAGCTACAGGAGATTGTGATGGTGGAGATTCGTACTCTATTGGGGTTATGAAATCTACAGATGGTGGATTAACCTGGAATACTACAGGGCTTACTTTTTCTAATACAAGTACATATTCTGGAGATATTTTGATAAATCCGTCAGACTCAAATAATCTTTTGGTAGCAACTTCTAACGGAATTTATAAATCTATAAACGCGGGTGCAAACTGGGTTAATGTCAAGGCAGGTGATTATTCGCAAGGAAGAATTCGTTACAAACCAAACAATCCAAATGTTGTTTATGTGGTTTCAAATAACAGATTTGCTAGATCTATAAATTCTGGAGATACATTTAGTACTATAACAACAGGTTTACCTAGTGTTTCTTCTCGTTTATTATTAGATGTTACACCTGCTAATGAAAATATAGTATACATCTTAAGTGCAAATTCTTCAAGAGGTTTTCAAGGTGTTTATAAATCAATCAACGGTGGAGATAATTTTACTGCCACAAATACAACTACAAATGTTTTTGAAAGTACACAATCAGGCTATGATTTGGCCTTTGCTGTTTCGTCAACAAATGCAAACGAACTTTATACAGGTTGTCTAAATATATGGCGATCAACAAATGGTGGAAGCTCTTTTTCTAAAAGAAATAATTGGAATTCGCCATCAAGCCAAAGATATACGCATGCTGACATTCATTATCTTAGATATTTTGGTTCAAAATTATATTGTGGAAGCGATGGAGGAGTTTATGTTTCAGACAACAACTCTACATCATTTACTAACAAAACATTTTCAGCACAAATTAGTCAATTTTATAGGCTGGCAGTATCTAAACAATCAGCCTCAAAAATAGTTGGAGGTCTGCAAGACAATGGCGGACATGCTTATAGTAATAATCTCTGGAAAAATTATTATGGCGCAGACGGCATGGATACAGCTATAGATCCCAATAACAGTAATTTATATTATGGTTTTATACAATTTGGAGGAAACTTATACATCAGTAATAACGCAGGAAACTCCAGTGCTGGTGGTGTAGGCGCACCTAGTGAAGAAGTTTCAGAAGGTGACGATGGAGGAAACTGGATTACACCATTAGTTACTAATTCATTAGGTGAAGTGTACGCGGGATATTCTAATTTATACAAATTAGTTAGCGGAAACTGGGTTCGACAAAACATTGAAGAGTTTGGTATTGGAGATTTTAGAATTATAAGTATAGATCCCAATAATGATAATATAATTTATGTGTCGAGCTCATCTGAATTGTATAAATCGATTGACAAAGGAGTTTCTTTCGATTCCGTATATACTGCAAATTCAACCATTACTTCTATCGAAGTGCACTCATCAAATAGTGCTATCGTTTATCTAACAACGCAAGGCACATCTGGTCAGGCTTTAAAATCTACTGATGGTGCAAATAATTTTGTTTCTATAAGTCAAGGATTACCAAACATAGGTAAAAATGTAATTATACATCAAGGACGAAATGCTTTAAATCCTTTATTTATCGGTACAAGTTTGGGGGTTTATTACAGAGATGATTCCATGACGCAATGGCAACCATTTGACACCAATTTGCCTAATGTATCTGTTACGGACCTAGATATAAATCTTGAAGATCAGAAAATAGTTGCCGCAACATATGGCCGTGGCGTTTGGCAAGCTGCTCTTGAGGTCGAAGTTCCAACTACTGATGTTAAAATTATAGAAATTTCTTCGCCTAATTCAAATACTATTAACTGTCTTTCAACATTAGTTTCTCCGCAATTGATCGTTAAAAATAGTGGTGCAACAGCAATTTCAACTATCAATATTGCATACAGTTATAACGAAATTACTGACACATTTATCTGGAACGGTAGTTTAAATCCAAATCAAAACGTTACTATAACTTTACCTGAAATATCACTACCAAAAAATTTATATCTACTTACAATTTCTGCAACTATCCCAAATGATGAAGTTATCGAAAACAATACCTTATCAAAATCGTTTGTTTTAAATGGGCCAGGTGTAGTCAATGAATTGAATACATTTGAAACTCCCGAATCCAAACTAGTATCTTATGATGATTCTGGTTTGTTTTCTACATGGCAAAGAGGAATTTGCGAAGGAGGTGTCATAAATTCTGGCACTAATAATTTGTACGCATCGAATCTTACTGGAAACTATGATGATAATCGCAAAGCATATCTTGTTTCTGGATGTTATGATTTGACGCAAGTTTCAAATCCGAGTTTAAGTTTTAAAATGGCACATGATCTGGAAGTAAATTTTGATGTTTTATATGTACAATACTCGATAAATAATGGTCAAACATGGTTTAGATTAGGAGAACTTGGTCCTAATTGGTATACTAGTGATAGAACACCTCAAACATCAGGAACCGATTGCGATAATTGTGTTGGAGGCCAATGGACTGGTACAAACTCTGTACTTACTCAATACACATATCCACTAAACTCATTCAGTGCAATCCAAAATGTAATCTTCAGATTTGTTTTTCACTCCGATTCGTCACTAACACAATTAGGTGTCGTAGTCGATGATTTTATTGTTTCGGGAACATCATTAAGTACTATAAATTTTGATCTTAACACTATTGCTATTTATCCAAATCCATCTACAGGAATTTATAACGTATCAGTAAATAAACTGCCAATTGATACAATTGAAATATCAGACATAACTGGCAAGAAAATTGATATTTTAAAAAATATTAAAACAACTGACAATGAAACGCAATTGGACTTAACGGCATTAAACGCAGGAATATATTTTGTCAGAATAACTTCTAATAATCAAACAACGACCAAAAAAATTATAAAAAAATAATATGAAATATTATAAAGGCATTAAATTTTTTCTAACAATAATCGGAATTTTTACGATAATCCAAACAAGCGCGCAACAAAAAAGTCAAGGAATAGATCTTACCTTGATGGATAAAAACATAAAACCTTCAGATGACTTTTTCAAATTTGTAAATGGCACTTGGCTCAAGAATACAGAAATTCCTGCAGACAAAACACGTTGGGGAAGTTTTGATGAATTGAGACAACGTACCGATAAAGACGCCTTATTAATTTTATCTGAAGCATCTAAAGATCCCAAATATACATGCACAACAGATCAAGGCAAGGCAATCAATATGTACCGTTCGGTTATGGATACTGTAGCCAGAAACAAAAAAGGGATTATGCCACTAAAGCCCTATTTATCCAAAATAAATACAATAAAAAATAGTAGCGATTTGCAAAAATTGCTAATTGAGATGGAACCAATTGGAGGACTTGGTTTTTTCGGAATCTATGTTGGTGCTGACGAAAAAAACAGTAATAAAAATTCCGTTAGTATTGGCCCAGGAAGATTAGGGTTGCCTGATAGAGATTACTATATATCAGACGAGAAAGATTCTAAAGAAAAGAGAGAAAAATATGTACTTCATGTTGCAAAAATGCTTCAATTTCTTGGCGAACAACCTGAAGCAGCCAAAGTCAATGCAGAAAAGATTTTAGCTTTTGAAATTGCGATGTCAAAACCACGATTAGATCGAGTGGAGCGCCGTGATAGTAAAAAACAGTATAATCCGTTAGCTATTTCAGATTTGCAAAAGATGGTTCCAATCATCAATTGGGATAATTACCTAACCGCCTTAGGTTTTACAAAGCTTGATACAATAGTAGTTACTCAGCCCAGATATATGGGCGCATTACAAACTTTACTAGCCGAGAATAAAATTTCTGACTGGAAATCTTATATGCGATGGACGCTACTTAGAGCAGCATCTGCCCAATTGACGACCAAAATAGAATCCACCAATTTTGATTTTTATGGTAAAACATTAACAGGTGCAATCAAGCAAAGACCAAGAGAAGAAAAAGCATTACAAATAGTAAACGGAACCGTTGGAGAAGCACTAGGAAAATTATATGTTGAAAAAATGTTTCCGTCTGAGGCAAAAACAAAAGCGCAAAATATGATTCAAAATGTTGTTAGAGCCTATGAAAATCGAATCAATAATTTAACTTGGATGTCATCAGAAACGAAGATTAAGGCTGTTGAAAAACTCAAAAAAATGACAATTAAAATTGGGTATCCAGACAAATGGGAAGACTATTCTAACCTAGAAATTAAAAGTCCATCAGAAGGAGGAAATTATTTTGATAATATCGCAAACGTATCAAAATGGAGTTATAAAAAAGATATTGCTAAATTATCAAAACCTGTTGATAAAACTGAATGGGGCATGTCGCCTCAAACAGTAAATGCATATTATAATCCTTCGTATAATGAAATTGTTTTTCCAGCAGCGATACTACAACCTCCTTTTTATGACTACAAAGCAGATGAAGCAGTTAATTATGGCGGTATCGGTGCAGTAATAGGCCACGAAATATCTCATGGCTTTGATGATCAAGGCGCAACTTATAATGCAGATGGTAATTTAGTAGATTGGTGGACTGCTGAAGATTTAGTTAAATTTACAGCGTTAGGTGGCGCTTTGGCAGACCAATATTCTGCTCTAGAGCCCTTACCAGGCACTAAGGTAGACGGTAAATTTACATTAGGAGAAAATATTGGTGACTTAGGTGGCATAAATGCCGCTTATGATGGTTTGCAGTTATATCTTAAAGAAACAGGTAATCCAGGATTGATCGACGGCTTCACTGCTGAACAACGATTATTTATATCATGGGCAACAATCTGGAGAGGAAAAATTAGAGATGAAGCCCTTAAAAATCAGGTAAAAACTGATCCGCATTCTCCAGCGATGTATCGGGCATATGTACCACTAATCAATTTAGATACTTTTGTTGAAGCCTTTAGTATAAAACAAGGAGATGGTATGTTTGTAGCACCTGAAAAAAGAGTGCGAATCTGGTAACATAAATAATTAAAAAGACCTGAATTATCAGGTCTTATTAATTTAAACATAAATTTTTATAAACTTAGCTTTTAGCGCTTCAAATAAAATATTAAGTTTAAATATTTACAAATTATAATTCAAATTCTTCTGTGCTCTGTTCAAAATCTAAAGTGTCTTTAATAGCAGAGTTTATGTAGGTTCGCGGAACATAACAATCAACTTTTATAGTAAGATTTTCGGGTTTTTCAAATTCTTCCTTAGAAACATTTAGTGTCGAATCGCCGTAACATTTTTTCATAAATAATCCCCAAATAGGCAATGCAGATGTGGCGCCTTGTCCATAAACTATACTTTTAAAACGAGATGACCGATCTTCGCAACCAACCCAAACACCAGTAACAAGATTAGGAACCATGCCCATAAACCAGCCGTCTGATTGGTTTTGTGTCGTTCCAGTTTTGCCTGCAATAGGGTTTGTGAGAACATACGGATATCCTGTAACTCGATTGTAACCGTTGCCACCACCATCGGTACGAAGTCTTGCTCCAGAACCGTCTTCGGTAACTCCTTCTAATAATTTGATAACAGCAAACGCAATGTCTTTATTCAAAACATCATGCGACTCCGGAATTGGTTCGTAGATTACTACTCCGTTTTTGTCTTCAATACGTGTAATAAATTGAGGTTTTAAATACACGCCCTGATTGGCAAATGTGCTGTAGGCGGCCACCATATCATGAACTGTTATTTCGACTGCTCCAAGTGCAATAGCGGGTTGCAATGGAATTTCGGATTGGACACCCAATTTATGTGTCATGTCGACCACAGCTTTTGGACCAACTTTGTCCATTAATTTGGCAGAAATAGTATTGATTGAGTTGGCCAAAGCTTTTTTGAGTGTTACCATGCCACGATATCGTTGATCGGAGTTGCGTGGTTCCCAGTCTTCGGTTACGTTATGACGACCTTTGTGTATCATAAAAGGTCCGTCGATCATTGTATCGCATGGAGACATATTGAGTTGTTCGATCGCTGTTGCATAAACGAATGGCTTGAAAGTTGAACCTACTTGGCGTGCACCTTGACCAACATGATCATACTGAAAATACTTATAATTGATGCCACCAACCCAAGCTTTAATGTGCCCTGTTTGCGGTTCCATTGCCATTACGCCCGATTGCAAAAAGTGTTTGTAATATCGAATAGAATCTCGAGGCGTCATTATAGTATCACGCTCTCCTTTCCAAGTGAATATTTTCATTTTGGTTTTGACATCAAAACTTTTTATAATATCTTCATCAGATTTATCTTGCGCTTCTAATAATCCCCAACGAGCCGAAGATTTCATGGCTTGCATCATGAGTCTTTTAGTCTCATCATCAGAAATATTTACAAAAGGAGCATTTTTATTTCCTTTTTGTTGTGCGAAAAATTCTTTTTGCAAGTTGGTTAAATGCTGCGTAACGGCCTCTTCTGCATAAGTTTGCATACGCGAATCTATGGTTGTATATATTTTAATTCCGTCTTTGTAAATATCAAATTCTGATCCGTCTGGTTTTTTATTTTCTTCGCACCATTTTTTCATAAAATCTCGAAGATATTCACGAAAATAGGTCCCAATTCCTTCTTGATGGCTTTCAGGTTTAAAATGCAGTACGATAGCTTTTTTCTCAAGGTCAACTTTGGCAGATTCTTCAAGAAATTTATTTTTGACCATTTGACCAAGAACCACATTACGTCTGTTTTGAACTTTTTCAAGACGTCTGATTGGATTAAAAAGCGAGGGGTTTTTTAACATTCCGACTAGCATGGCACTTTCTTCAATCTTCAAATCTCTTGGTTCTTTGCTGAAGTAGACGTTGGCTGCAGAGCGAATTCCGACAGCAGTATTAACAAAATCGGCTTTGTTGAGATACATGGCGATGATTTCGTTTTTGGTATATTGTCGTTCCAATCGAATAGCAATAATCCACTCTTTTACTTTTTGAACAATACCAATTACTTTCCATTTTGATCTTTCGCCATGAAATAGTAGTTTAGCTAATTGTTGGGTTAAAGTACTTGCTCCACCATCGGTGCCTAGTTTAAGTGCAGCACTTAACGTGCGTCGTCCGTCTATGCCAGAATGTTCGTAAAAACGTTCGTCTTCGGTTGCAACCAAAGCATCGACAAGATGTTTTGGAAGGTCGGAATATTTTATTGAAGTTCGGTTTTCGTTATAAAATTTACCGATTGTTATGCCGTCTGTTGAGATAACTTCTGTAGCAAGATTGGAATTTGGATTTTCTAAATCTTCAAATGAAGGCATAGAACCAAAAATTCCCCAAGACGCTAACAGGAAAAAAAGAAGAATTCCACCAAATCCATAAAAAAAGAATTTCCAAAATTTCTTTTGATAATATTTGACATCTTTAGTGGCAAGTGTTGTCAACTTATTTTTTATATCAGCCATACTATTTATTGTAAATTTTCGATTCTAAAACCTACTTCTGTTATTCCTTCTAGTTTTTCATCTCCAACAATTTTGCCAGTTTTACGAACGGCGTGTTTGATATGAATCTTGTATTTTCCTTTTTTAAAACCAACTTTTTCTTTATAGATAAGTTTGCTTTCTTTAATATCTGTAAAACCGGTACCAAGAAGGTTTCCTTCTGGATCGGCCATTTCATATTCTAGTGTATCAACTTTTACATTTCCGTCTGGCTGGTCTAAATTAACTATTAGAAACAAATTATTATAGGGATAGTCGTTGTTGCCTCGCAAAGTCAAGTAAAGATTATACTGTTTTTTAAGGTCTAGATTTGGTAAATCAAAAGACATAATAGAATCTTTGTGCCATGAATTTTCAATTGATTTATAATCATCAAAAACTCTTTTTTCATCACAAGAGAAAAGAACGAAAACCATAACTAAGATTAAAAATTTACTTTTTATCTTCATTTTTATTCACAGGAATTATTTTATTATTTGGATTTCTTGGTTTAGGTTCTTGGTTTTTATTTTGATTCGGATTTTGAATTTGATTCGGATTAGCATTTGAATTTATTGTTTGCTTACCATCAGTTGGTCTATTTTGATTGGATTTATTGCGGTTGTTGCGATTTTTATTTTTACTCTTTTTTGGTTGGTCAAAACGGGTTAAACTTTCTTGACCCATAGCATTGTTGAAGTTTTTAACCTCTTCATCAACTACAATTTCGAGGGCATAATCTTCTAGAGAAGTAACTTTCTTTTTTTGTTTATTTTCTTCAATGATTTCGCGTACTTGATCAATTTTTAAAACTTGCCAATTCGCAAAATCGTTGGTATAGGCAAACCACATCATGCCTCTGAAAATATCTTGTTTCTGACAAATTGCATCGCCTTTTTCGGTTTGCAATTTTGTTTCAAAAGCAGGAAAATCTTTCAAAGCGTCCAAGTAGGTGTCTAATTCATAATTCAAACAACATTTTAACTTTCCGCACTGCCCAGCCAGTTTTTGAGGATTCAGTGAAAGTTGTTGATAGCGTGCAGCAGAAGTATTTACACTTCTAAAATCCGTTAACCAAGTTGAGCAACACAATTCGCGTCCGCAAGAGCCTATTCCGCCCAATCTTGCTGCTTCTTGTCGCAAACCAATTTGCTTCATTTCGATGCGCGTTTTGAAGGTTGTAGCAAATTCTTTGATTAATTGACGAAAATCCACACGATCATTAGCAGTGTAATAAAACGTAACTTTCGATCCGTCGCCTTGAAACTCAATGTCTGAAATTTTCATTTCAAGCTTTAACAAAATTGCCAATTCACGGGCTTTCACCTTCATTGGTTCTTCTTTATTACGGGCATCACTCCAAATATCAATGTCTTTTTGAGATGCTTTTCGATATATTTTGAGGATGTCTGCACTAGTAATTTTAACTCCTTTTTTCTTCATTTGGATACGAACCAGCTCGCCTGTAAGTGTCACAATACCAACATCATGACCTGATGCGGCTTCGGTTGCAACCACATCGCCAATACTCAAAGTTAGTTTTTCAGTATTTCGGTAAAACTCTTTGCGACCGTTTTTGAAACGAATTTCGACGCAATCAAAAGCGGCTTCACCGTTAGGCAAACTCATATTGGCAAGCCAATCAAAAACCGTCAATTTATTGCAGCTATCGGTGCCGCAAGTGCCATTATTTTTGCAACCCTTTGGTGCGCCACCATCGGTAGTTGAACAACTTGTACATGCCATGATCTATATAGAGTGTTGCTAAAAAGCAACTTAAATTCATAAAACGATTAATTGGTAAAGATAATAAAGATTTTAGATTTCAGATTTCAGATTTCAGATTTTTTGAAAAAAGAAACTATAATTATAAATCTGCCGGTGTTCTTCATCGTAGTTTATTTTATAGAACGATTTTTAAGCAAATTTATGCTATTATTTTATAAATTTTATCCGACAATCTAACTCGAAAGGGTACTTCAAAAGTAACTTTGTCTCCGACTATTGCTGTCGAACTTTCTTGTCCGTTAACCAAAATCTTTTCTAAGACCAATTCTTGATTTCCTGTTGTTGCACCTGATATTACTAATGTTTCTCCTATTCGCAATTCGTTACTTTCGATAATAAAAAGTACAACTTGTGCTTTTACATAATAATGTTGCACTTTGCCAAGCAGCATTTTTTTTATTTTTATTTTTTGGCGAATTTCGGTTGATTTTTTCGCTGTAGCCAAAGAGTTGTCAGAGAGATCGCCTGAATTTTTAAAGATCAATTTATCTGATTTTCCTTTTCTGAATACTTTATTTCCTACTTGTTTTCCGCTTCTTAGTTTTACTTGTACTTCTTGTGGTAAATGGGTAATTTCTAAACATTCTACTGAGCAACAATTTTCCATAACATCCTTGCAGGCATCACATTGTATAAAAAGCAAATGGCATCCATCATTTTCGCAATTGGTATGCATATCGCACGGTTTTCCGCATTGATGACATTGCGAAACGATATCGTCGGTAATGCGTTCGCCCAAGCGATGGTCAAAGACAAAATTTTTTCCGATGAATTTACTTTCTAGATTTTCTTCTTTTATTTGCTTGGCATAGTTGACAATGCCGCCTTCCAATTGGAATACATTTTTAAAACCTTGATGCTTGAAATATGCCGATGCTTTTTCACATCGAATGCCGCCAGTGCAATACATAACCAAGTTTTTGTCTTCTTTAAAATCTTTTAGTTGCTCATTAATAATAGGTAAACTTTCTCTAAAAGTTTCTACATCTGGCGTAATTGCCCCTTTAAAATGACCTATTTCACTTTCATAATGATTTCTAAAATCGACTACAATTGTATTCGGATCGTCTAAGATAGTGTTGAATTCGTTGGCTTTAAGATGCACACCGATGTTGGTAACATCAAACGTTTCGTCGTTCAAACCATCGGCTACAATTTTATCTCGAACTTTGACTGTCAATTTCAAAAAAGAGTGATCATCATGTTCTACAGCAACATTCAATCGAATGTTTTTCATGAAATTATAGGCTTCTAAAGTTTCTTGAAAGGCTTCTATGTTTTCGGCAGGCAAGGACAATTGCGCATTGATACCTTCTGAGGCCACATAAATACGACCCAATGCATCGAGTTGGTTCCATTGAATAAATAGTTCGTCTCGAAATTTCTTGGGATTTTCAATTTTGGCATACGCATAGAAAGACAATGTAAGTCGTAGTTGACCAGCTTCATCAATAAGTTGGGCTCTTTCTTCTGCGCTTAAGGTGTTGTATAGTTGCATGCTATAAACTTTAAATTACAGATATATTTTTATAAATTCTAATTGGAAGAATTTGAATGCAAAGATAGCTTTTTCTTTAAAAATCGAAATAGTTTCACAATTTAATAACGCATTGCAATTGTAAATTTAGTTCCTTTGTAGTCTAAATTTTTTATTATGAAAAGGATAATTTTGTTGGTTTTTGTTTTGCTATATAATTTGGCTTTATCCCAAAAAGCAACTCTGCAATCCGGCCCAATGGTAGGATATTGCGAGATGAAAGAAGCCCTAATTTGGTTGCAAACTACAGATGTAGCTTCTGTCAAAATCAAATATTTCGCTGTAGATAATCCATCAGAAGTTTTTGAAACACCAAGTTTTACGACGAGCAAAAAAAATGGGTATACGTTCAGAATTATTTTAGACAAACTACAACCCGGAAAAAAATACAATTATGATGTTTATATCAACAAGAAGAAAGTTGCATTGCCTTATGAAACCTCTTTTTCATCCAAAAAATTATGGCAATGGCGCGAAGATGCTCCCGATTTTACAGTTGCACTAGGAAGTTGCAATTACATAAGCGAAGCTGCATTTGATAGACCAGGAAAACCGTATGGTAGCGAGTACGGCATTTACGAAAGTATAGCTGCCAAGAATCCAGATATTATGCTTTGGGGTGGCGATAATATTTATTTGCGAGAAGCCGATTTTGATAGTAAAACCGGAATATATTATCGCTATACACATTCAAGATCTACCAAAGAAATGCAACCTTTATTAGCCAAAACGCAGAATTTTGCCATTTGGGACGATCATGATTTTGGACCTAACGATAGTGATAGGAGTTTTTATGGAAAATATATAACACAACAAGCGTTTAAAGATTTTTGGGCCAATAAAAGTTATGGACTGGATAAAGAACAAACAGAAGGAATTTATTCGACTTTCAATTGGGGCGATGCGCAGTTTTTTTTATTAGACGATCGATTTTTTAAATCTCCAAACGATCGATTGACGGGCGAAAAAACGATTTTAGGCAAAGAACAATTGAACTGGTTGATTGATGCTTTAAGTTCGTCAAATGCAAGTTTTAAAATTATTGTTATTGGTGGTCAAGTACTGAATTCGGTTGCCGATAAAGAAAATTATGCCAATTATCCTGAAGAAAAAGCTGCATTACTCAAAGAAATTGCAGATAATAAAGTTAAAGGTGTTATGTTCATTTCTGGCGATCGACATTTTCCAGAATTATCGATGTTACCTCGAGAAAACACTTATGCGCTGTACGATTGGACAGTTTCGCCATTAACTTCTGGTGTGGCTTCCGAAAAAATGTACAACGAAAACAATAGCTATCGCGTGGCTGGGAGTATGTTTGCACAACATAATTTTGGTACCATATCTTTTTCAGGCAACAAAGCCAATCGCCAACTTAAACTGACGCTTTTTGATAAAGGTGGAAAAGAGTTATGGAACAAAATTATATTGAAAAAGGAGTTGGAATAATCAATACTTATTGCGAAACCAAACTTTCATCCATTCTCTTTTTAGGATTAAAAAAGCAACTTTCGCGGCGAGTTCGGAAATATCAGAACCATCGAGTTTTTTTATTTGACCTTCGGGAACATCAATGATATACAGTAAATTTAAGTATTCGGCAAATTTATATTGAATTAAACGATAAATTTTTTCGTGCAATTGAATTTTTAAATCGCTTGGAGAAATACTCATCGGCAAATTTATTCCTTCATTGGCCAAATTGAAATCTTTGTTGATTTGTTCAATCAATTTTAGATATAAGTTTTCGCTTTCGGCTTGAGAAAGTAGTAAATCGAGGTTTTGTGGCGCTATAAAATTCATAATACAAAGCCTTACCTTTGGGAAGGTTGGATGGGCTTAAACTTTTCTTCCCATCAAATTTTCTCCAAACGAATGCAGCATATCTTTCTTTTCATTATCGATATGGATTTTTTGTAAAGTATCAAAGGCTTTCAACGTATAATCCTGAATGGCTTGTTGTGTGGCTTTCGAGGCGCCCGTCGAATTAAAAATAGCTTTTACCGATTCGATTTTATCCGCATTTTCTGTGGGTTGAATTGAGAATAAATGCAACAATTGCTCCTTTTCTGAAGCCGAAGCAAATTCGACGGCTTTGAGATACAAGTAGGTTTTTTTGTTTTCGATAATATCGCCACCAACTTGTTTTCCGAAAGTTTTCGGATCACCAAAAGCATCTAAATAATCATCTTGCAATTGAAAAGCCAAACCAAGATTGAGACCAAAATCATATATCAAGTCGGCATTTTCTTTTGCTGTTTCGGCTACAATAGCACCCATCTTCATGGCAGCTGCCACCAAAACGGCAGTTTTATATTCGATCATTTTTAAATATTCAGGAATCGAAACATCATCGCGGGTTTCAAAATCGACATCCCATTGTTGTCCTTCGCAAACTTCTAGCGCCGTTTTGCTAAATAATTTGGCCAAATCTCTAAAAACATTGGTAGTATATTTTTCAAAATATTGATAGGCCAAAATCAGCATGGCATCGCCCGACAGAATTGCCGTGTTGGTATTCCATTTTTCGTGAACGGTTTCGTTTCCTCGTCGCAAAGGCGCATCATCCATAATATCATCGTGAACCAACGAAAAATTATGAAAAACTTCGACTGCCAATGCTGCAGGAAGTGCTTTTTGATAATCGGCATCAAAAACTTCAGCACTCATTAAGGTCAAAACTGGTCGCATGCGTTTTCCGCCAACACCCAATATATAATGTATCGGTTCATAAAGATTTCTTGGTTCTTTAGTTTCGTATTGCGAATTTAAATAATCCGAAATGAATTCTTGGTACTGGTATATGGAGTGCATTCTTTTGGGGAAGTTTATAGGGTTTATAAGTTTAGAATGATTAATTTAAAAAAAACTCATATAATAAAGACAAAAGTATATTTTTTTAGTATTCCAACCTAAACTTCTAAACCCTTTTCTAAAGTTATAAACATCAATCTGAATGTTAAATAAATGTAAATACTTTGGAAACTATTTCGGTATTCAAAGTTTCCCTTTTATATTTGCACTCGATATAAAAGTACAATGAAAGACAAAATTATCCAAAAAGCAACTCAAATGTTCTTGAAACTTGGTTTCAAAAGCGTTACTATGGATGATATTGCTTGCGAAATGTGTATTTCTAAAAAAACAATCTACAAATATTTTTCAAACAAAGAACTTTTGATTGAAGAAGGTACGCAAAATATGCAGCTTGAGATTAAAAGTAAATTAAAAGAAATTATTGAAAAAAAACACAATGCTATCGAAGAAAATTTCGTTATAAGAAGTATGTTCAACGAAATGTTTAAAGCCAGTGAAACATCGCCAGTTTATCAATTAAAAAAACATTACCCTGCAACTTTTGAACAAATTCGTCAAAATCAAATTGATATTTGCAGAGAAATGTTTCAAAATAATATTGAACAAGGCATATCGCAAAATTTGTATCGTAAAGAAATAAAAATCCAACATTATGTTAAATTCTATTACGAACTGATTTTTATTATAAATGAAAATACTGAGCTAGAAAGAGAAATCGAATCCTTAGAACTTGAAGCACTTGAATATCACATTCGCGCGATGGCAACCCCAAAAGGAATAGCCGAACTCGAAAAATTATTATTAATCTATACATCATAATGAAGCAAATCTTTATACTACTAGTTTGTGTTTTTTCGCTAATAACCAATGCACAACAACCTATCAAACAAAATTTCAATTTTACTTTGGCGCAAGCCATTGAATATGCTATAAAAAATAACTATAAATCCATAAATGCCAATCGTGATATCGAAATATCTAAGGAAAAAAAATGGGAGACAACAGCAAGTGGTTTGCCGCAGGTAAACGGCAATATCGGATATCAAAATAATTTGCGATTACAAAAATCATTAATTCCGGCTCAGATTTTTGACAAAAATGCTCCAGCAGATACTTTTGCCGAAGTTGCTTTCGGAACCAAACAAAATGCTGCGGCAAGCATCACTTTGAGTCAATTAATTTTTGACGGTTCATATATTGTTGCGCTTCAGGCATCTAAAGCATATTTACAATATTTTGTGAACGCCAAGAAGAAAAATGATGGCGAGATTCGAGAAATGATTATCAACTCGTATGGCAATGTTTTATTGGCCGAAGAGAGCATCAAAATCTTAGAAAGCAACAAAAAAATATTAGATAAAAACTATAACGATTTGAATCAAATCTATAAAAATGGTTTTGGTGAACAAGAATCGGTAGAGCAAATTTCGATAACACAAGCTACCGTAAATAGCAGTTTGAAAAATGTAACCCGTTTACGCGAAATAGCACTAAAAATGCTAAAAATAAACATGGGTTTAGATATAAACGACGAATTGGTTTTGACTGATAACTTAGACAATCTATCAAAATCGAATCTTGATTTGGTTGCTAATGTTTATGATTTTAAAGTAGATAACAATATTGATTATCAAATAGTTTCGAGCTTAGTAACCCAGAAAAAATTATTGTTAAAATTAGAAAAAGCAAAAGCCTTGCCAAGTTTGGGTGCCGCTTTTAATTTTGGGTCAAATGCTTTTGCAAACGATTTCAACTTTTTGTCAACCAACCAAAAATGGTTAAATTATTCTAATGTTGGAGTAAATTTATCAGTGCCAATTTTCTCAAGTTTTGGCAGAAAATCAAGAACAGCACAAGCAAAAATTGCTTTCGAACAAGCACAAACACAACAAAAAGAAGTAGAACAAATGTTGAAATTAGGTTACGAAAAAGCTAAATCCGATTTCGATTTTAGCATCGAAGAATATGCAACAGCAAAAAGCAATCTAAATCTAGCAGAGCGCATCGAAAAGAAACAACAAATAAAATTCAAAGAAGGTTTGTCAACAAGTTTCGAATTCAGCGAAGCCCAACGACAATTATATGCCACACAACAAACCTATTTGCAATCGATGGTCGATATTATCAATAAAAAAGCAGCTATAGAAAAGTTGACAATTAATTAGGTAATTAGGTAATAAGTTTAGAAGATTAGTTCGATTAAAATTATATATAATTCTTAAAAATGAAAATTTATACTTTTGAAAAATTAATTGTTTGGCAAAAATCTATTAGTTTATCTGTAATGATTTATAAGCAAACTCGAGAATATCCAAAGGACGAATTGTTTGGATTGGTAAGTCAAATGCGAAGATGTGCTGTTTCTATTTCTTCGAATATTGCCGAAGGATCTGGAAGAAAATCACCAAAAGACAAAGCAAGATTTACAGAAATTGCATATGGATCTGCATTAGAATTAATAAACCAATTATTTATTTCTAAACAATTAGAATACATATCAAATGAAAATTATATAAACTTTCGAAACGAATTAGAACAAATAACTTTAATGCTAGATGCACTTCACAAATCACAATTATTAATTGAAACTAAATAATTTCAAAACTCTAAACTAATATTCTCATCACCTTATAACCTTTTAAAATGAAACAAATAATTTTAATCTTTACAATTTCAATATTACTTTTCTCTTGCGGAAAAAAAGAAGAAACTAACATCGATGATTTAATAAAATCAAAAGATTTAGCAGCCATAAAAGCCAAAAGAGATTTGCTACAAGCTGACTTGTCGAAACTCGAAACATCAATAGCAACTTTAGACATTAAAAAAGCCGAAGAAGCTTTAGTATCAGTCTTGACCGTTAATGATACAATTTTTAATCATTATCTAGAAGTTCAAGGAAGCGTAAACACTAAAGAAAACATTTTGATTCAGCCAGAAATGCCTGGAACATTAGTTTCTTTAAATGTAAAAGCAGGACAACGTGTTAGCAAAGGACAAACGCTCGGCAGAACCGACGATGCTGGAATGAGTCAACAATTGGCGGCAATGGAAAACCAGTACAACCTAGCAAAAACAACTTTCGAACGTCAAAAAAATCTTTGGGATCAAAAAATTGGTTCTGAAATTCAGTTTTTGCAAGCACAATCACAAATGGTTGGAGCGCAAAAAGCCGTTTTGCAAATGAAAGCACAATTGTCTAAAACATTAATAAAAGCACCATTTACTGGAGTTATTGACGAAGTTTTTGTAGAAAGGGGTCAAGTCGTTGCGCCAAGTATGCAAGGATTAATGCGAATTGTGAATTTATCAAATATGTATGTTTCGACCGAAGTTCCAGAAACCTATATCGGAAAATTAAAAGTCGGAACCGTGGTAAATGTTGGATTATCGAGTTTAGGAAAAACTTATACAGGTCGTGTTCGTCAAGTTGGAAACAATATCAACCCAACCAACAGAAGTTTTAGTATCGAAGTTGCGGTGCCAAATCCAGACAATTTATTGCGTCCAAATCAAGTAGCCCAATTGCAAATTATCGATTACACCAATAAAAGTGCAATTGCGATTCCGACTAACATAATCTTGACCAATGGCGACGGAACAAAATATGTGTATACCGCCGAAAACAGCAACGGAAAAACAGCAACCGCCAAAAAAACAATCATCACAACGGGGCAATCGTCAGGAAATGTAACCGAAATTTTATCTGGTTTAGATGCACAAGACATTATTGTTACCGAAGGATTAAATACATTACAAGAAGGAACTAAATTAAATTTTTAGCCCACCCAACCCTCCCAAAGGGAGGACTTTTTAAAATTTGTAAATAAAATATCTTATACTAACTAAAGCAAAAACTTTCCTTTACTAGTTCCCTCTCCTTTGGGGAGGGTTAGGGTGGGGCTTATATGGAACACAAAAACCACGAATTCGGAATATCATCTTGGGCGGTCGATAATCGTATTACCGTATACATTTTGACCCTAATTATTATAGTAATGGGAACGATGGCTTACATCAATATGCCACGAGAAGATTTTCCTGAAATATTAGAAAACAAAATATTTGTATCGTCAATTTTTCCTGGAAATTCCGCAGAAGATGTTGAAAAACTGGTTATAAAACCTCTCGAAGATCAATTCAAAAGCATTTCTGGTGTGGAAAAAGTAACGTCAAGCTCGTATCAAGATTACGGAATGATCGTTGTCGAATTCGACCAGAAAGTAACCATCGAAGAAGCAAAAGTAAAAATTAAAGATAAAGTTGATCAATCGAAAGCCAAAACCGATTGGCCAAATCTCGATAACGGAAGTAAAGTCGAACCAAATGTTTTCAATATCAACATTTCTGAAGAAGTGCCAATTCTGAATATCAATCTAAAAGGAAATTATACCGCTCAACAACTCAAGAAGTTTGGAGAATATTTGCAAGACGAAATAGAAAATGTTCCTGAAGTCAAAAAAGTGGATATTTTGGGCGTAGATGATAAAGAAGTCGAAATTGCCATTGATGTTTTCAAAATGAGTGCGGCACAAGTTAGTTTTGATGACATTCAAAATGCTGTAAAATACGAAAACATGACACTTTCGGGCGGAAATCTCGTTTCGCAAGGTTCAAGAAATAACATTCGAATTGTCGGCGAAATTTCTTCACCAGAACAATTGAATAATGTAGTAGTTAAGTCATATAACGGAACCGTATACCTTAAAGATATTGCCGTTGTAAGTTTTAAAGAAAAAGAAAAAACAACCTACGCTCGCGAAATGGGGCAAGAAGTTGTGATGCTTGATGTCAAAAAGCGTTCGGGTCAAAATATGATTTCAGCCATCGATCAGGTAAAAGAAATTATAAAAACAGCGCAAGAAAAAGTGTTGCCAAAAGATTTGAATCTCAAAGTAACTGGAGACCAATCTGCAAGAGTTGAACATCAGGTTAACGAATTATCGAATCATATTATTTTCGGAATTGTATTGGTTATGATCGTTTTGATGTTCACCATGGGATTGCGAAATTCGTTGTTTGTTGGAGCAGCGATTCCGCTTTCGATGTTGATGGCTTTTGCAATATTATCGGCATTTGGCTTCACGCTTAACACGATGGTTTTGTTCGGATTAGTAATGGGATTAGGGCTTCTGGTCGATGACGGAATTGTAGTCGTCGATAACGTTTTTGCCAATATGCGAAAAGGAATGGGCAGAATTGAAGCATCGAAAATTGGTATTGGCGAAATTGCTTGGCCAGTAATTTCATCAACGGCGACAACGCTTGCAGCATTTATTCCGTTGGCGTTATGGCCAGGAACAGTTGGTAAATTTATGATATATTTCCCAATAACCTTGTCTTGCGTTTTGGGTGCATCTTTATTCGTTGCAATGATAATAAACGCTGCTATGACAGGCGGATTTATGGATATTGAAGATAGAAATATCAGTAAAAAAGCTATCAAAAAATATTCAATTATATTTTTAGCATCAGGATTGTTATTTGCAGTTCCAGGCTATGTATCTGATACAACTTGGATGCGTGCAATCGGACATTTATTATTAATTTCATTGGGATTAATGTGGTGTTATCATTTATTTTTATTTAAAGCAACACAAAATTTCCAACATAGTTTTTTCCCAAGATTAGAAAAAAAATACCAAGTTTTCTTGGGTAAAATCTTGACTGGAAAACGTGCTGTAATTTCGTTAGCATTAATCATCGGATTGTTATTTTTCTCATTCGTATTGCTCGGAATTTTCCCAAGAGAAGTTTTGTTTTTCCCAAATAACGTACCGAAACAAAACATCGTTTATATCGAATATCCACAAGGAACCGATATTTCTAAAACCAACACCGCTACTTTATTTGTTGAAAAACAAGTTATTGAAGTTTTGAAAAAATATGTCGACAAAGATACCAACGAAAATTTCTTAGCAGAAAGCATTGTTTCTCAGGTTGGTATGGGCGCCGGAAATCCAAATGTCGATGTCGGAAACCAATCGGAATCGCCATATAAAGGAAAAGTAACCGTAAATTTTGTTGAATTTAATTTACGTCGAGGCATCGATACCAACGAAATTCTAGAGGAAATTCGTTCCAAAGTAAAAAACATTGCTGGTGCGAAAATCACAGTCGAAAAAGATGCTGCAGGACCACCATCAGGTTACCCAATAAGTTTGCAATTGTCTGGAACGAACTATGACCAAATGTTGGTCGAAGCCGATAAAGTAATTAAGTTTATCAATTCGAAAAACATCACTGGAATAGAAAAACTAAACATCGATGTCAATAAAGAATCGCCAGAACTCGAGATGAAAATTGACCGTGTTGGTGTGGGCAGTTTGGGCGCAACAACGGGTCAAGTAGGTTTCACGATGCGTCGTGCCATATACGGTCAAGAAATTTCGAAATATAAAGAAGGCAAAGACGATTACGACATCACGATGCGACTGCAAGAAGACCAACGCAAAAGCGAAAGTGTGCTATTCAACCAACCAGTGACGTTTAGAAATCAGAATAACGGACAAATAATTCAAGTTCCGATTTCGGCGATATCATCAACCGAAAAGAAATTTACTTTTAATCAAATAAAACGTAAAAATTCTAAACGTGTCATGACTATTTACAGTAATGTTTTGACAGGTGCAAATGGCGACGGAATTACAAAACAAATAGAAACTGCGCTGGCAACTGCCAATTACAAAATGGCTGGCGACATTACCTATTCGTTTTCGGGAGAGCAAGAACAACAGAAAAAGGATTCTAGTTTCTTGTTTGGAGCATTGCTTTTGGCATTGGCGAGTATCACGATTATTATTGTGTTGCAGTTTAATTCCATTTCAAAAACACTGGTCATAATGTTCACAGTTTTGTTGAGTTTTTCAGGCGTTTTCTACGGATATGTAATTTGTCAAATGGATTTTGTAATCTTAATGACGATGATGGGAATCATCGCTTTGTCTGGAATTGTCGTAAAAAACGGAATCGTATTAATGGATTTCTTTGTTCTTTTATTAGACGCAAAAGTTGCCGATAAAAAAATGACTTCGCATGACGATTTATCAATTTTAGAAATAAAACAAGTCATCATTGAATCTGGAAAATCACGTTTGCGACCAGTTTTATTAACTGCTTTGACTGCCATTTTAGGATTGATTCCATTAGCAATTGGTTTGAATTTCGATTTCTTTGGATTAATTACCGATTTGAATCCGCACTTGTATATGGGTGGCGACAATGTAATTTTCTGGGCACCACTGGCTTGGACCATCATCTTCGGATTAAGTTATGCCACGGTTTTGACCTTGGTTATGGTTCCAGTAATGTTTTATTTGGTAAAACGAATGAAATATTGGTTAAGAGATCGAAAACTGAAAACAATTTAAAAATAAAATACCTAATTTAAGATACCCCCAAAAAGTCAGATACTATTTGGGGGTGTTTTTGTAGACAGAAAATTTAAAAATAGGGTTGAATTCAAATTGGAATATGAAATAATCTAGCAATCATTTTTAAGAGTAAATCAAATAATGAATTTAAGAACTAAAATATGATGAAAACTTTAACTTTTGTTTCAAATAAAAGTAAATTAACAATAAAAAAAACTCCAATCTTATTTGTACTTTTGCAACTCTTTAAAATCATAAATAAATCGCATTTGACAGCAACAAATAATTTTACTTTCAAAACAATTTTTATTGACTTTAAGGCCATTACCAAAGCTGGTTTGGCTATTAGTGTTTTGTTTTCGTCTGTCGCAGGATATTTGTTAGGATTTGATGGCGATAATCCTTTTAGCTGGTCGGTTTTGACACTATTAATTATTGGCGGATACTGCATGGTTGGCGCATCTAATGCTTTTAATCAAGTAATAGAAAAAGATTTGGATGCCTTGATGGATCGTACAAAATCTCGTCCTATCCCATCTGGAAGAATGACAACGAACACTGCGATATTAATTGCAGTTATCTTAACAATTATTGGGATTAGTCTATTGTATATGATAAATGCTAAGTCTGCATTATTTGGGGCCGTTTCGATTTTTTTATATACAAGTATTTATACCCCACTAAAAAGAGTAACGCCTCTGTCTGTTTTTGTTGGCGCATTTCCCGGAGCAATTCCCTTCATGTTGGGTTGGGTTGCTGCTACTGGCAATTTTGGTATTGAAGCGGGAACCTTATTTTTGATTCAATTTTTTTGGCAATTTCCGCACTTCTGGGCAATTGGTTGGTTCTTGTATGATGATTATGAAAAAGCTGGTTTTTTTATGCTTCCATCAGGAAAAAAAGATAAATCTACTGCTTTGCAGATTATTTTATATACTGTATGGCTAATAATAGCCTCATTACTTCCTGTTTTGGGGTACACTGGCAAACTTCATATATCTGCGGCTTCTGCAGTCATAATTTTTTTACTTGGCCTTTGGATGTTATTTTATGCTGTAAAATTATATCAGTTAAGAACCTCAAAAGCAGCAAAATCATTAATGCTTATTAGTGTAACCTATATTAGCCTATTACAAGTAGTATACATTGTAGATAAATATATTTAAAACAAAAACAATGATCGAAAAAAATACATTTCTTGAAGAAAAACAACGAAGCGAAAAAAGCTACAAATTGTTGTTACTTTTTGCCATGTTAAGCATGACAATGATGTTTGGTGGATTGACCAGTGCATTCGTAGTCAGTAAAGCAAGAGTTGATTGGCTGAAAAATTTTGAGATGCCAACTTCCTTTTTTATTAGTACTTTATTAATAATTGGTTGCAGTATCACATTTCATTTGGCAAAAAAAGCAATCCGAAAAGATAATAGAAATTTAACATCATCGATGCTGATAGCAACATTTGCATTAGGCATCAGTTTTGTAATTTTTCAATTCATAGGATTTGGGCAATTAGTCAAAATGGGATATTTTTTTACTGGTAGCAAAAGTAATATCACGACCACATTTTTATATGTGGTTGCTTTTGTGCATCTATTGCACCTTGCTGGCGGATTAATTTCGTTATTAATTGTTATTTATAATCATTTTAAACTAAAATACAATTCAACACAAACCCTTGGTATTGAGCTTGGTGCGATGTATTGGCACTTTCTGGATATATTATGGGTTTATTTGTTTTTATTTTTATATTTCTTTAAATAAGAAAAAAACGTAAATTTGGGAACTTTTTAACGATTAATTTTATGGGAGCTTCAGTTACAACAGCAAATATCGACGAAAACACTTGGGGCGGCGGAAACGAACCAATGGGAGCAAGTTATGGAAAACTTATGATGTGGTTTTTTATAGTATCGGATGCTTTAACCTTTTCAGGATTTCTGGCTGCTTATGGTTTTTCTAGATTCAAATTTATAGAAACATGGCCACTGCCAGATGAAGTATTTACCCACTTTCCTTTTATGCATGGCGTGGAAGCACCTATGTATTATGTAGCATTGATGACTTTTATTTTGATATTTTCGTCGGTAACAATGGTTTTAGCCGTTGACGCTGGACATCATCTCAATAAAAGTAAAGTAGCATTTTATATGTTTTTAACAATTATTGGCGGTTTAGTCTTTGTTGGTTCTCAAGCTTGGGAATGGAAAAATTTCATAAAAGGTGAATATGGCGCAATTGAAACAAAAGGAGGAAGTTTACTTCAATTTGTTGATAAATCAGGGAAACGGGTTGCTATTGCAGATTTTGCTGCAACACTTCCTGAAAAAAGAGAACAATTATCAAGAGGAAGAGGTCGTTGGTTTATGGAAGAAGAATCTATTGCAACATTTTCTGTAGCCGAAATACAAGCTGGGTTTAAGGCAAATCCTAATTTGCTAATCAGAACAGAAGTTATATCTGATGGAGATTTGGCAGCTAAAAAAGATCCAAAAGTAGAACAAGCTTTAACCTCAGAAAAAAAGAAGACCGTTTTAACTAGAGCAGAATCTTTATCTAGACTAGAAAATGCGAAATATGTTGTTGAAGGTGCAAATCTTAAAAGAAATGAATATGGCAGTAAACTATTTGCAGATTTCTTTTTCTTTATTACTGGATTTCACGGATTTCACGTTTTTTCAGGAGTAGTTATCAATATTATTATTTTCTTTAATGTCATATTAGGTACATACGAGAAAAGAAAAAGCTACGAAATGGTCGAAAAAGTTGGGCTATATTGGCACTTTGTAGATCTAGTTTGGGTATTTGTATTTACATTCTTCTATTTAGTTTAATCATTATCAGTTTAAGATTATGGCACAAGATCACGCACACGAATCAAATATTGGTAGAATTTGGAAGGTTTTCGGAATTTTATCGCTTATCACAATTGTTGAAGTTGGTTTTGGTATAGTTAAGCCAGACGCCCTTCGAATGACCGATTTTTTAGGAATGAACCTTTTAAACTGGTTGTTTATAATTTTAACATTAGTAAAAGCTTATTATATCGTTTGGGCTTTTATGCACATGGAAGGCGAAAAATCTTCCTTACGATGGGCAGTTGTTGCGCCAATTATATTTTTAGTACTCTATTTACTATTTATACTTTTAGTTGAAGCTGACTATATCTATGGTATTTTTAAAAATTCTACCATAAAATGGAACTTTTAACAAGATATTAATTAATTATAAAGGTACGTTTTGCGTACCTTTTTTTATTTTTGTACACAATAAAATTCAAATGAAAAAGAATATAGTTTTAATTACACTTTTTATTATGCCACTGGCAGCATATATGTTTTTTGCAACCGGCGTTAATAGTTTTATGACTTTGCCGACAGTCACGTCATCTATTCCTGAAATCGGAAACTGGCAATCTATTTCAGGAAAAACAATAACTTTGGAAAAAAAAATTACGATCTTAGGTTTCTCAGGCACCAATATAGACGTAAATAAAGGAAACTATTTTAATTTGAATCAAAAAATATATGACAAAAATTTCGCTTTTAAAGATTTTCAATTTGTGATGATAGCACCAATTGGAACTGAAAGCAAAGTAGAAAAAATTCTAAAAGATTTATCAGCATTATCAGATGTTTCAAAATGGTGCTTTGTATTTACAAGTCCAGAAAATATCAAAGATTATTATAAAAATCTTAAACTTAAAGGCTCATTAAATCAAGATTTTGGATCAAAATTAGTTTATATTATTGATAAAAAAAGAAACCTTCGAGGTCGAAAAGGAGTTGATCCGAAAGATAAAACTAAAACCGAATACCAAGAAGGTTATGATGCATCATCCCCATCAGATTTATATAATAAAATGGCTGATGATGTTAAAGTAATTCTGGCCGAATATAGATTAGCACTTAAACGAAATAATGCCGATAGACAAAATTAAAAATTATGTTCAAAAATAAATCATATATCTGGATATCGTTTATAATTTTAATATTTGGGATTCTTGTTATTCCCGAAATAGTAAAACGAGTAAATAATAATGATATTATTAAAGGAGATCGTCTTGATGGAGTCAATAATAATGGTGGCAGTACGAACAAATTATTAATTATCGGCCCAGCACCAAAATTTGAACTTATAAATCAAGAAAATAAAAAAATTTCGAATTCAGATTATAATGGAAAAGTCTATGTCTTAAAATTTTTCTTTAGTACTTGCCCTACTATATGTCCAAGAATGAATAAAAATATGTTAGTGTTGCAAAATAAGTTTTTTGGAAATCCTAATTTTGGAATTGCATCAATAACAATAGATCCTGAAAATGACACACCACAAGTTTTAAAAAAATACGCCAAATTGATTGGAGTTAAATCCTCTAATTGGCATTTTCTAACTGGCAATAAAGAGTATATATATAAAGTTGCAAATGCTGGTTTCAATCTTTATGTTGGACAAAATGATAAAGTAGCAGGCGGATTTGAGCATTCAGGTTTTTTTGCATTAATTGACAAAAAAGGAAATATCAGGTGCAGAAAAGATAATTTTGACAATCCGATTTTATATTATGATGGTCTAGAACCAGAAGGCATATCAGCAATTCAGCAGGATATTGCGCTTCTTCTTGAAGAATAAAACGATTTAAACATGAAACAACATTCTGAAAAAAAGTATAAATTACTTATTATTTTTTTAACATTTTTAATTCCAATTTTAGTCACAGTATTACTTACAGTTAGACTCAAAGATTTCGGAATAAATGTGGCACCTTTACCTTTTTTGCCACCAATATATGCCTCAATAAATGCTATAACGGCAATTTTATTAATCATTGGTGTTGTTGCTATCAAAAATGGCAATAAACTTTTACACGAAAAAATAATGAAAACGGCTATTGGTTTGTCAGTATTATTTTTGATTTTGTATATAGCATATCATCTTACCACAGAAGCTACTAAATTTGGAGGTTTAGGAATTGTAAGATATCTTTATTTTGCGTTGTTAGTATCGCATATTTGTTTATCAATCATAACGATACCCTTAGTGTTAATTTCTTTTGTTCGTGCAATTTCTGAAAATTTTGACAAGCATAAGCAAATTACTAAATATACATTTCCAATTTGGTTGTACGTTACTATTTCTGGTGTAATTGTCTATTTTATGATATCTCCTTATTATGTTTAAAAAATCACAAACTAAAAAAATAGTAATTAAACTGCTAGTTTTACTGATATATACTTCACCTAGTCCACTATCAGCTCAGTGTGCCATGTGTAGAGCTTCACTGCAAGGTCAGCAAAATATTGTAAAAGCAGAAGCCGTAAATGACGGAATAGTTTATCTTATGATTATACCCTATTTACTTATTGGAATTCTTGGTTTCATAATTTACAAAATGTATAAAAAAAATAACTAAATACTAGGTGTTTAAAATAATTTTAAAAACAATTGATTTTACTTGTACCAACTAGAATACAGTACATAATTATTTGATATTCGTTCTATTTCACCAGCGAATTCTGACATGTTAATATCTTTGACTTTTTTTGCAGGTACGCCAGCATAAATACTTCCCGATTCTACAATTGTATTTTGTGTTACAACGGCACCTGCTGCGATAATCGAATTACTTTGTATGATACAATTATCCATTACAATTGCGCCCATACCTACCAACACATTATCTTGGATAGTACATCCATGAACAATAGCGTTATGACCAATAGAAACGTTATTACCAATAATCGTAGCGTGTTTTTGATACGTGCAATGAATAACTGCTCCGTCTTGAATATTTACTTTATTACCAATTAAAATTGAATTTACATCACCTCTAATAATTGCATTAAACCAGATACTACAAGAGCTACCAATTGTTACATCGCCAATAATAGTAGCGTTTTCGGCAACAAAACAATCCTCAGGAATTAGCGGCGATTTGCCATTTACTGTTTTTAGTAACATATTAGTGCAGAAAGTATCCCGCGATAAACGGGACAATATTTATGGCAAGTTAGTTTACCGCTGGACATTTACAACTATATCGTTCTTTTCTACAATTTAAATTTAGACCAAGTGTAATTTGATGAAAACCTGCATTGTCAAAATTAACTTTACCCGCTAAATAAGAATATGTGTAAGACAACATATATTGTTTGTAATTAATACCTACAATTGGAGTAATATATTGAAGTTTTTGACTTTGTTTTTTATTATTCAAAATAAATTCTGCACCGTCCAAACTTCTCCGATATGATGCAACTGCCCAAAGTTTACCAAAATCCATTGCTTTATAAACTTTTAGATTTGCATCTATAGTTTTTTCATTTGTGGCGCTTACAGCCTGATACATAAAAGATGGCTCCCACATTAATCCTTGTTCATTACCAAAAACATAACCAGCATTAACAATAAACTTTCTGATATTATCATTTTCTACTTCGGTGTACAACTCTCGTCTTGATTCTGTTGCATTTTTTACCGTTCCATGCACATAAAAATCTAAATAATTATATGACATGCCGAAATCAATATTAAAATAAGAATCCTGTTGCACCGTTCCATCAACAATTGGATCAAAATTATTAGGTCCTAAAAACTTAGTCTGATCTAATATACTTTGAACTAATCCTACACTCAAACCAAAAGAAAGCTGGTTTAAATCTATAGCATCTCTAGAAAACATCAAATGATGCGCATAAGTAATTTTGGCGCCTTTTTGTGAATGGAAACCATTTTTATCATTGTAAACAATACCGCCTAAGCCCGATTGTTCGCCTGCACGAGCATTATAACTTAATGTTTGTAAAGCTGGTGCTTCATCTTGACCAAACCACTGGGCTCTTGCTGTAAGCCGTAACTTATCGCACGATCCAGCTCCAGCCATCGAAGGATGCAATAAATAATAATTATCTGACAAATAATCAGAATATACAGAAATGCCTTCTTGAGCAGCAGAAATATTTAAAATAAATATAAAAGTAAGTAGTAAATAATTTTTAAAAATCATTGTAAAAAGTCAGTTAGATAATAAATAGGGCAATTTAAAATTTGAAAGTTCAAATATATAAATTTTTGTCAGTTTGTGGTATTCAATAGTGTAATAATTCATATATAAATTAAATTAAAATTATTTAGTACTACTTTATTTTACGAGTTGTTAATTAATACATAATTGCTCAAATATAAACATTCGTTTAAAAAATGTTTGTTAAATTTGCAATAAAACCAAAGTTTATGTCAAAAATCGTAATAAAGGAAACTAGTAATCCTACCATAATTAAGTTTGAGTTTCCCGATTTTTTAACCGAGAATCAAAGTTTTGAATATAAAAATATCGACGAAGCAAAAAATTCGCCGTTAGCGCAACAGCTTTTTTATTTACCATTTGTAAAAACAGTTTATATATCTGGCAATTTTATAGCTATTGACAAATATAATATTGTCGAGTGGACAGATGTGAAAGATGCTGTAGCTGAACAGATTGAAAGTTTTATTGCAGATGGCGGTGGTATAATCATTAAAGATGAAAATCCAGCCAAAAAACAGCCCGTAACCATATATGGTGAAACAACACCAAATCCTGCTACATTAAAGTTTGTAGCAAGCAAAATGATTACTAAAACTGCCATTGAATTTAAAAATATTGACGACACAACGGCCTCACCATTAGCCAAAGAGCTATTTGGCTTTCCGTATGTAAAAGAAATTTTTATTGACGAAAATTATATATCAATTACTAAATATGATTTGTATGAATGGAATGATATAACGCTTGAAATTCGTTCATTTATAAAATTATTCATTGAAAATGGCGGAACCGTACTTGATGAAAGTTTCATAAAACAAGACCCAAAAACAGAAAAACAACAAATAAAAAACTTTGATAACCTCGACACCACTTCGCAGCAAATTATCAATATTTTAGAAGAATATGTCAAGCCAGCGGTTGCAGCCGATGGCGGAAATATTTTGTTCGAGTCGTTTGACGAAAAAACTAAAAGAGTCAAAGTTGTTATGCAAGGCGCCTGCAACGGTTGTCCTTCATCTACTTTTACGCTCAAAAGTGGTATCGAAAATATGCTCAAAGACATGCTTAACGATAAGGACATAATCGTAGAAGCTGTAAATGGTTAATTATACAGAAATAGTTAGTATATTTACAAAACAAATTTTAAAAAAACATCAAAATGGCAGTATTAAAAGTTATCGAAGTCCTTTCTGGATCATCAGTGAGCTGGGAAGATGCAACCCAAAAAGCGGTTGAAAAAGCATCAAAATCTGTAAAACATATCAGATCAGTATATGTGCAAGATCAAAGCGCTCAAGTAAAAGACGGAAAAGTTACCGAATATCGAGTAAATCTTAAACTTACTTTCGAAATCGAGTAATTTATAACCAAAAAACTCAAAGCGTTTCTATCAGGAACGCTTTTTTTATTTGGAGCCAATCCCGCTATTCGTTCCGATCTTTTTTATTTTGCAGCACTTCGGCAAACTCAGTGCGACAAAATAAAAAAGGATTTCCACTGCTATCGCGGCTAAACCTATCAATAACATGAATCTTTTATCCTCAGAAACCAGTCCGTACCTACTCCAACATGCCACAAATCCTGTTTTTTGGCAAGCTTGGAATAAAGGATCCCTTGACCAAGCGAAAAATCAAAACAAGCTCATAATTGTTAGTGTTGGGTACTCGGCTTGCCATTGGTGCCACGTTATGGAACACGAAAGTTTCGAAGATATTGCGGTTGCCAGTGTGATGAATCGAAATTTTATCAATATTAAAGTCGATCGAGAAGAACGCCCAGACATAGATGCTGTCTATATGAAAGCTGTTCAAATCATGACCCAACAAGGTGGCTGGCCAATGAATGTTGTTTGCCTTCCTAACGGACAACCCGTCTGGGGCGGCACTTATTTTCGTAAAAATGATTGGATCAATTATTTAGAACAACTCCAAGAGCTATTTATACAACAACCAGAAAAGTTAAACGAATACGCCAATAAACTTCAGCAAGGATTATCTAAAATTTCGGTTTTACAAAATTCAAATCATAAATTAAATTATGATTACACAAATCTTGAAATCCTTGTTGCCAAATGGGAACGAAGTTTTGATTGGGAATTTGGAGGTATGGCTCGTGCGCCCAAGTTTATGATGCCAACAAATTATGAGTTTTTATTGCGTTATTCATATCAAACCAAAAACGATAAATTATTAGAATTTGTAAATTTAACACTAACAAAAATGGCTCATGGCGGATTGTTTGATACAATAGATGGCGGATTTTCGCGGTATTCTGTCGATATGAAATGGCATGTACCGCATTTCGAAAAAATGTTGTACGACAACGGTCAACTCGTTTCGTTGTATTCAAATGCTTACAAATTGACGAAAAATAAACTTTATAAATCGGTAATCGAAAAAACCTTAGCATTTGTTAAAAAAGAATGGCTTACTAGTTTTGGAGGATTTTATTCAGCTTTAGATGCCGATAGTTTGAATAAAGATGGCAAGCTCGAAGAAGGTGCTTTTTATGTTTGGACAAAACCTGAATTGAAAAATATTTTGCAAACCGATTTCGATTTATTTAGTAAACTATTTAATATAAATAAATTTGGACTTTGGGAACACGACAACTATGTATTGATTCAAAATCAAGATTTAGAAACAATAGCTCGCAGCAATAAAATTGACGTTTCCGAGCTCGAAAAAAAGAAAGCGCATTGGGAAAATTTACTTTATAAAGAAAGGGAAAAACGATACAAACCAAGACTAGACGACAAATGTCTTTGCTCTTGGAATGCTATAATGCTCAAAGGATTTGTAGAAGGTTACAAAGCATTACAAAACGAACAATATCTAGAAATTGCAATAAAAAACGCTCATTTTATCTTAAAAAATTTTCTTTCCGAAAACGGAAATTTATTTCACACATTCAAAAATAATAAAGCAACCATAAATGGCTATCTAGAAGATTATGCCCTTGCTATAGAGGCATTTATTGGCTTGTATCAAATTACTTTTGACGAAAAATGGATCGCTATTTCCAAACAACTTGTTGATTATTGTTTAGAAAACTTTTATAATTCTAAAACTCAATTTTTTAGATTTACTTCGATTAAAGATGACGCATTAATTGCAACACATTACGAAATTGAAGATAATGTTATTGCAGCATCCAACTCGGTTATGGCTTCTAATTTGAAGGTTTTATCGATTTATTACAATCATATAAATTATAAAGAAATTGCAGACAAAATGCTACATCATGTGCTGCCAAACATCGATTATCCGTCGGCATACAGCAATTGGTTGAGCGTTTACATGAGTTTTTCTGACCAAAGTCAAGAATTGGCCGTATGCGCAACCAATGCACTTAAACTTTCAAAAAAAATAAATAGCTGTTTTTTTCCTAACATTATACTAGCCGGAACAGATAAATTATCTGATTTGCCATTTCTTGCTACTCGGTTCGTAGAAGATCAAGAACTTTATTATTTGTGCAAAAATAAAACATGCGAATTGCCTGTTAACAATTTTGACGAAATAATAAAGAAAATTATGATATAGTTTTTTCAAAAATTTGTAGTATTGCAAACTTAACTATTAAATAATAAAATCATGGGATTTGGAAGTTTTATCAAAGGATTGTTCGGGAAAGCAAATATTGATGTAGATGCATTGGCAGACAAAGCAGAAGCTATGGCTGGAGATGCAATTGCTCAAGCAAAAGAAGCAGCTGCGCCACTGATGGAAAAAGTTGAAGATTATGCGGAACAAGCAAAAGAAAAAGTTGCAGAATATGTGCCTGGGGCAACAGCTGCAATTGATAGTGCAATGGAAACCGTAAAAGAAAAGGTTGGAGAATTTGCTGAAAAAGCAGAAGAAATGGCTGGAAGTGCTGTTGAATCAGTTAAAGAAAAAGTAAACTCATTTACCGAAGAAGCAGCTCCAGTTGTAGAAAAAGCAGCTGACGAAGCAGCTGACTAATTAGTAATCGCTCAAAACTGTACTTGGTGGTGTTTATTCTATTAGAAATTAAAAAAGTAGAAATGTTTTGAAACATTTCTACTTTTTTTTATTAAAATTTACACAAATTTTGATACAAATCTACAATTAAGATTTTATAGTTTTCTTAGATTTTAAGGTATTATCTGTAACCTTTATTGCTGAAGGCAGTTTGTTTTGCAAATCATCCAAAATATTAATTGCTTCTTCAACATAAATATCCTTAGACAAAGTTTCGTGCCAACGATCACGCTTTTCTTTCAATGATAAATCTTTTTTCATAGCATCTTCTTCATACGGCAATGACATAAATTTTAAAACATTTTGATAATCAGAAATAGCTTTATATTTTTTTGCACTTTCTTCAATATTTGATTGTTCTTTTTTAAATTTATCTATCTGTAGTGAATAGGTTGTTTCTTTATCTCTAGAGTCAATCCATTTGGCATTCTCTTCAATTAGTCTAAACTTTTCGTTAGCAGCCAATCGTGCTTTACTGTTTTGAACAGCCCGATCAAAATTTTGCTGCTTATCCCAAACTTGATAATTTGCTGGTTCAATTTTATCCCACGGCATGGCGTTTTCAATATCGCGCTCACCCATTTTAAGATACGAATAACGATCTGGCATGGCCACATCACTAGTCACGCCATCTAGTTGGGTCGATCCACCATTAATTCTATAAAACTTTTGAGTGGTCGTTTTTAGTGCGCCCATATCCCCTAGTTTACTTCCACGCATCAATTGATTGAGATCCATTACGTTTTGAACGGTTCCTTTTCCGTAAGATTGTTTGCTACCAATAACAATGGCACGTTTATAATCTTGCATCGCAGCAGCTAAAATCTCTGATGCCGATGCTGAAAAGCTGTTTTGCATAATAACTAATGGACCATCCCACTGCACTTTCTGATCTCGGTCGTACAAAACTTCTTTTTTGCCAGCAGCCGATTTGATCTGAACAATTGGTCCATCTTCTATAAAAAGTCCGCCGATATCCACAACAGTTTGCAATGATCCGCCACCATTATCACGAACATCCATGATAATTCCTTTTACGTTTTCTTTTTTGAGGCGTTCTACTTCTAAAGCAATATCTTTTCCAGCATCTCGACCATTTTTATCATCAAAATCAATATAAAACTTAGGTAAATAAATAACCCCGTATTTTAATCCATTTTTTTCGATAATACTAGATTTGGCATACGTTTCTTCAATTTCAACAATGTCTCGAATAATGGTGATTATTTTGACTGTTCCGTCTACTTTTTTTACGGTCAAACGAACTTCTGTACCTTTTGGTCCTTTAATTTTTTTGACAACTTCATCAAGATTCATTCCAACAACATCAACCGCTTCTTTGTCGGCTTGTGCTACTTTGATGATGATATCGCCTGCTTCTAGTTCTTTTCCGCGCCAAGCTGGTCCGCCCGATATGAGTTCTGAAATTTCGGTATAATCATTTTTCTTTTGCAAACGTGCACCAATACCTTCTAGTTTTCCGCTCATACTCACATCAAAACGCTCTTTTTCTTCGGGAGCAAAATAGTTGGTATGTGGGTCAAAACGTGCCGTTATCGCATTTATAAAAACCGAAAACCAGTCGTTTTTGTCCAATTCATCTATAAAAGTGTAGTATTCGTTTAGCGATTTTAGGCTGCTTTCACGGGTTTCCTTCTCAAGATCTTCATAAGATTTTGATTTTAATTCTTTAGATTTGTCTGAGTCTGGATTGTATAAGTCATCTTTGGGTTTTCCGTTATTTTTTGCTAATTCTTTTTTGGCTTTATCGCTAACGACACCATTTTTGAGATCTTCTTGCATTTTCAAACGATCAGTTAACGACGATAATGCCGCTAGTTTTAATTGCTTGCGCCATTTGTCTTTCAGTTCAGACGTTGAAGTTGTATATGGTAATTTTTCGTAATTGGTATTAAAACTTTCGTCTACTGTATAGTCAAATGGTTTTGACAAAATTTCTTTATAAAACGCTTTGCTTTCGCCCACGCGTTTTATTAATCGGTCATAAGTTAAATTGAAGAAGGTCAACTCTTTATTCTTGATTTGATCATCTATAGAATTTTCAAATTTAGAAAACTCGTCAATATCAGCTTGCAAGAAAAAACGTTTTGACGGATCTAATGCTTCGATATAATCTTTATAAATTCCTTTGGAAAAGGCATCGTCCATCGCCGCAGGCTTATAGTGATATCTTTCAATAACAAAAGCCAACAACTCCAATAATGTTTTGTCTTTTTCGGGATCATTAACGACAGTTTTAGGCATAAAACTCCATAATCCGATAGATAGGGTAGCTACAAGAAGTAGTATTTTAAAATGTTTTTTCATAAATTGAAATATTACATTCATTAAATTTGAATAATTATTTAGTATAAAAACTATGCCATAAATACGAATGTCGGTAGTAATTTTTATTTTAAACGCTAAAGTAGTAACTCTATTGCAAAGTTGGATTTTTTTAGGATTTTTTTTTGAATAAAAAACCCTTTCAGAGTTTGAAACTCTGAAAGGGTTGCTAATAACTAACGAATTTACAAACTATTCTTTAACCACTTTCTCTATTTTACTTCCTTTTTCTGTTGCAATTTTAAGTATTTAAAAAAATTATTCTGTAGGTTCAACAAATTTAATTGGGATTTTATTTTTGGATTTTATGGTACCATGAAAAACTTTATACCCGTTTTCTTTGATGCTCTGTAGGTCTACTCGCGAAATTGTCTTTTTATAATTTGTGCTATCACTACTCATATAAATTTCTGCAAAATATTTTTTGTTTCTATCTAATTCTAAAGCATAATTTTCTGATTCTACAAGATTACCAAAAGGCAGAAAAATAAACCACTCAAAATAGATTGTTTGATTAGGATATATAACAAAATTTTTATTTGAGTTTGGAAATTGCTTATTGTAACCTAAATATTCTAATTGAAGCTCCTTTAGAGAGGGATACATACCAACAGTAGCATAGCTTGCCTTAACTTTTGTAAGTAAATCATACTCATTTTTAATTCCAAAAAAGACTTTATCCATTTTGATAAAATTACCCTCTAGTTTTGGATTTAATGCGTCAATATTAAAATAATAAACATTACTGGAATTATTTTTCAATTTGTATTTTAAAATTGTCTTACCACCAGTATTTAATGGTTTTGAAATAAGGTATTTTTCATAACTGTTTTTTTCAACATTAAGCGATTTTAAGTTGTTATTTATTATTACCAATTCCAATTCACTTTTATTTGAACACCCTATCGTAAAGACTAATAAAAATAATGTAATAAATTTCATTTTTTGAGTTTTTGATTTCTAAGTATTTGCTCCCATATGGATTCATTTCTATTCCCTAATCGCCATTCAGTAGAGTATGCTTGTCTTTCAGCTTCTCTTGCATCAATTGGAAAATTTCTATCTGTATAAGCATGTGTAAACTCGTGAAACATTGTAGAAGCCAACCAATAATTAGATTCAAAAGCCCCATTAAATAGCAATACATTAGTCATTGTTCTGCCGCGCTCACCCTGACCAAATCCGTAATCATGAACTGTCGGGGATCCTGCTAATTTATAATATTCGCTTAACCCTTTTATTTTTTTTATAAAATTTTGTAAATCAGCATCCGACCTTTTATATACTCTATCGTAAGGATTTAAACCTGATCCTTTAAATCTATCTAGTAATTTTACATTAAAATTCAATACTTGACCATTTATAGCACCAACTTCTTGATAAGTATATTGACTCATACTCTGTGACGACAAACCGCCCATACTACTAGTGTTTTCTGCAAAAGAATAAGAATTATTAATTGGTAAATTTTTGTATGTACCAACACCGCCTCTTGGACCACCACCGCCACCATTTCTTGTATGATTGACCTTAACACCACCAGAGGAGCCACCTCCGCCAAAGCCAAATGTACTGAGAAAAGTATTTTTTATACTTATTAAAGAGTTACCAACGTCATTACCAAACGACTCAATATTTTTACCTGCATTATTTAAAGATCTTTCCCAACTATTTAGATTAAATACACCTTTTGACCAATCTTTAATGCCATATCTATCCCATTCTTTCCCTATATGAAATAAAGCCCAAGCACCTACAGCTATAAGTCCATTATAAACCCAATCTAAGCCATCTGAAATACCGTCGCCTATGCCTTCTTCCCCACTTGGGTCGATCATGTTAACTGGGTTGTTTAGCACATACCCATACCTGTTAAAATTTTGAGAATTAGTAGGGTCTTGTAAATTATTATCAGGCATCAAGAAGCGGTGCAACTTGGGGTCGTACAAACGACCGTTCATGTTTATTAACCCAATCCCTAATAAATGCTCATGACCTGTATACCCTCTGTCTAGCAACATCGTGTAATTGGGTAGGAGCGTTTGTCCATTGTTTATTACGTATTGCCCATTGCTGTTTTGCAATTTAGCCAACATACCCCAAGCATCATAAATGCGTCGTTCTAGAAGTTGCTTGGTTTGGTTGCTAATGCCTAAAATACTGCCTTGTACATCTCTATGCAAATATAAGAAATTTTGTGTCGTGCCATCACTTTTTAAGATAATTGGTGCCGAGTAGCCATCGCCACCTATATAGGTTGTAAAGTTGGTGTTGGTAATGTTGCCAGAAGTATCCCGTTCTTCGGTTATTTCCATAGTTCCACCAGATGAGTAATATCGTCTATTTTTTCGTAGCATTTTGTTTACGTTTGTATCACCATAAAACATTGTGCTTCGATTGTCGCCTAAATTGTATAAAAAATCTATACGCTCTTGTGCCACCCCAATAGTACTTTCTTGATAAATTGAAGTTGGTTTTTTGAGTGCGCTGTAGTTTATTTGCTGTAAAGCACTATTAAGATAATAATTTTTGCTTGTAGGTGTTACATCAATACTGGTGTTTCGGTAGGGTCTTGATGAACTCGAATAATTGTAAGTACCATTACTATTAGTTAGAATTCTGCCAGATTCGGTATAAGTTTGATTTTCTACAACACCCGCAACATTAGGGTAACTAGCTAGACGATCAAGATCATCATAAGTAAAATTTTCAGAATTTGATACGCCACCCATCACACTATTGCTTCTGCTGGATAGTAAGCATCTTTGCGGATAGGTTGTGTAATTGTAACCTAAAGAAAACAACGCTGTAGTACCGTCTTTATAATTATTGTTGGTTGGTTTGCCTAATGTGTCATAAGAGTTTTCAAGAGCTAAACCATTACCGTACAAAGCTTTTGTTAATTGTCCTCGAGCATTGACTTCATCGGTTTGCCATAATACGGCACCTGTTCCCGTTGGGGTATTACCGTTTGTAATTTTAAATAATCCGCCATTTTTATAAACATTTGTGGTCCATCGTTCGCTAAATTTATTAATTGTTGTTGTTCCATTTATTAAAGTTGCCGCTTTTTGAAATTGGTTTAGCGGTCTGCCAAAAGAGTCATAAAACATTCTTATTTCAAACGACGACATACCCATTTCGGTTACTTTTGTTGGTCGTTTAAAGCTATCATATTCGTAGGCATAATTAGTCACTATGCTGTTTTCAATATCATTAAAACTACTTGTTTCTATTTGTTTTGAATCT
>JANOPO010000071.1:0-1928 GCA_031422015.1 Flavobacterium sp.
GAAAATGTTATTTTTAACATCATTTATTATTGTCTTGATGGCAAATTGCCAATCATCACAAGAAATAAGTCCAGAAATGGCAAAATTGGACGGCAAATGGAAGTTAGCCAAAGTTGGCTATGGATTTCCACCTCCAAATGGTCCCACCGAATATAAGCCTACTTATGAAGAAATTTTAGAATTTAATTCATCAAAAAGCACTTTTACACGCACAAAGGATGGAAAGATAGTTGAAAGTAGTAACGTAAAATTATCGAAATCGGCAGATGGAGGCGTTTCTACAAGAGAATCTCTTATTTTCGAGAAAGACAATACTTATTCTTTTTACTCTTTTACAGCAATACTTTGTAAAGGTTTAAGCGGCAAAAGAGCCGAAATAATATAGTTCTTTAACTTTTGGATTATTTTTATGGCTGTCAGGGTCAATAGCAAACACGTCAAAAAATCTTTCGAGCAATAATTGGTTGTGATAAATAGTTTTTACGTCAGCCATTGAAAAAGAGTCCCGTTGTTCTTTTGGAATGGATAACCAATGGGCTGATTTCGCAATAGAGACGGTTGTTAGAGAAGTGTTAAAATGGAAGTTCAACTTTTCTTCACTCCGAGCTTGACAATGTTCTAAGCCTGTAAACTGATTAGCATCTCGATAAATAAATTCTATCTGAAAACGTAATTTATAGTATTTTACGATGTACCATGCAGATAGTTCGACATCTGTTGAAAAATATATTTTTGTGGATTTTATCTTCGGACTATGCTCATCTAAGTACTGAACTAACGCAATTTTTACTTTCCGTTGAAGAGATTTAACATAGATAACTGCTGAGAATATTCGTATTTCTGAATCTTGATGAACAATTTTAAAATAGTTCATTGCAGGGTTTTTACTGTCAACTTTTCCAGCATAAACCTGCGGTCTTCCTCGTTTTCCAGTTGGCTGACCATCAAAAATATAATACATAACAGCATCATCTCTTAAACGAGAAATTAAGTCCAAACCTGTATTGTTAAAAATTTTATCAACGTAGTTTTTCTTCGAAAAATAGGCATCTACGGCTAAATACTTAGAAAAAACGATTAATTCGTCTTTTCGTTTGATAATTATTTCAGCATAATGGTCAATTAAATTCTTATTCAGTTTGTTAAGGTTTTCAGCGTTTGGTGTCTGAATAGCTTCATAATGAAAAGCGGTGTGATGCTCAACATCACCAATAGCAATTCCTCCAATTTCTAAACCTAATTTGCATTGGCCATCACAGCCAGACCAAAAGCGTCCTTTACCAAATGTGTTTTTTCCACTTTTACGAATATGACTTGGGTCGAAGATAATTACATGGTGTCCCGTCCCTTTAATTTTGATGTGTTCTGAATTGAACGCTCCAAAATCAAAGGATTTATCGAAATTATTTCGATAGCTTGTCATGCTATATGTACCATATCTTGACATTTGCATAAAATTAATCCTGCCTCTGATACTCATAATCAAAGGTATCAAGTGAACAATAAATTGTTCTTGCCATTTGCCTATGTTAGACATTTTAGCTAATATCGCACTTACGAGGGTTCTACTACTCTCCATTAAAAGCGTTGTTTGGTGTCTTAGTAAACCCAATATAACGCTTTTTTTCATTTAGTAAACCTTTGCAAACTATTGACTTAAAGCATAGTACGTTTAAACGCTATCATTTTTAATTAAAATCTAATTCCTAAAACCTAATTCCCACTACCTCATTTATAAAGTGCATCACGCTGTGCTTTGATTTTTTCGTCAGTTAAATAACCGTCAAAATCAATCAATTTATCTAAACAACCTTTTGGCGTTAGTTCTATTACACGAGTCGCAACTGTTTGTGTGAGTTGGTGGTCATGGCAAGTGAAGAGAATATTGCTTGCAAAATCTTCCATTCCTTTGTTTAGGGCTTGAATAG
>JANOPO010000072.1:0-12429 GCA_031422015.1 Flavobacterium sp.
TAAAATAAAAGGAAAATATCTTCAATTATACCTAAATGAGTTTGTTTACAAGTTAAATAGAAGATATTTTGAAGAAAAATTATTCGATAGGCTAGTAATAGCGGGGATTACAGGGTTATGACAACAAACGGACAATCAAAAAAAATTAAAACCTTCATAAAAAATAAATAAATTAGTTAAATAAAATATGAAAAAAATATACTTTTTAGCACTTCTAGTTTACACCATTAATTATGCGCAAAATGGCTCTCCTGCAATCTATTATAATGGTTTTAATTGGAATTTAATTGCTCAACCTTTAAAAAATGCTTTAGCAACTAAAATTACTGCTACTCATACTAAATTTTTAACATATGCTCAGTTAGAAAATGGCTTACGAATTGTTGATTTAGATCCAAATGATGCTACAAACACAAACGTCCTGCTCATTTACGGCTACGATGATGCCACAATTTGCAATTATGTATCTGAATCTAATTTCGGTACATCAGTAAATTGGAATCAGCACCGACGACGTAATAAAAATGCAGATGTATCAGGAAGCAGCCAATGTGCCTGGAATCGCGAACATGTTTATGCACAATCATTAGGCACGCCAGATTTAGGACAAAGTGGTGCTGGTTCGGATGCGCATCATGTTCGGACCTGCGACGTAGATAGAAATTCAAATAGATCTAGCTCCAAATTTGGAACTGGATCAGGTATTTCGGGGTACAACGGAAGTTTTTGGTATCCTGGTGATGAATGGAAAGGTGATGTTGCACGAATTTGTATGTATCTCTACTTACATTATCCAACCCAATGTCTTCCAGAAAATGTGGGTACTGGACCTTTTACTAGTGATATGCTTACTTTGTTTTTGCAATGGAACGCCGAAGATCCAGTTTCTTTATATGAAGATAAACGCAATACTTATTTAAATAATGCATCAAATACATATGGACAAGGTAATCGAAATCCGTTTATTGATAATCCTTATTTGGCTACTGTTATTTGGGGAGGACCTGCAGCCGAAAATAGATGGCCACTTGTGTTTAATCTTGCTACAGATCAATTTGACTTGCTGGCTACAACATTAGTTTTTCCTAATCCGACTAATGATTCAAAAATTAATTTAGAAACAGAAGCATTATTGTCTGAAATTGAATTAACTAGTATAAACGGGCAAATAATACAACAAATAAAGAATCCTATCGCTATAAATAAATCATATATTATTGATGATTTAACTAAAGGTTTTTATTTTTTGAAATTGACTTCAAATAATAAATCTATTATTAAAAAAGTTATTGTAAATTAAAGAAATAAACTACAATTATGTAATTAAGAAAATCTCCTGCTATAAAAGTAGGAGTTTTTTATTAAGAAAAACCTAACCACATAATTAAAATATATTGTTCTGGTTTTTGCGACAAAAAGATAACTAGTTTAAAAAGAAAATTATTCGAAAATTAAATTATGTGATAATCAAAAAAAAAGTCACTACTTAGATATACTAGTTTTCGACCATCAAAAGAAAATTGAACTTTTTGATAGTGGCTTCAGACTTTTTATTCAGGTCGTATTTAGATTATAAAAAAATTACGCTAGGCTATCCCCTTTTTCGACCAATCCAGCAATTACTTGAAAAAGTTTGGATTTTTCGAATGGTTTAATTATAATGTCATTCATTCCAGATGCCAGAACTTGTTCAACAACTTCTTGTTTGTCAAAAGCAGTAAGTGCTATTATAGGAGTTTTAATTCCTTTTTTACGAATAAGTTTTGAGGTTTCAAATCCGTTAATAATCGGCATATTTATATCCATTAATATAACATCATAACTCTCGGTAGCAAGCAGATCTAATGCGGCATAGCCATCTTCAACAACTGTGCATTTAAAATTACTAGTTTCAAGTATTTTTTTGGTTACAATTTGATTGATCTTATTATCCTCCACCACCAAAATATTATAATTATAACTTCCTGAAAGATCAACAACTATATTATTTATGATTTCGCTTTTTTGTTTTTCGTCGGCTTCAAAAGCAATTGTAAAAAAGAAGTTTGTGCCTAAGTTTTCTTGGCTTTCTAGTTCTATTTGACCTCCAAATATTTCTACTAATTTTTTTACAATTGATAATCCCAATCCAGTTCCTTGATAATCTCCTTCTTTTCGTTCAATTTGTACAAATTTTTCGAAAACCTTAGCTTGGTCTTCTTTGGCAATGCCGACTCCAGTATCTACAACTTGAAACTTAATGAACTTTTTAGTTCCAACGGTTTTAACCATATCTGCAACAATCCTAACTTGACCATCTTTTGTGAATTTCAGGGCATTACTAATCAAGTTCATAAAAACTTGTGAAAGACGGAGTTTGTCTCCTATTAGTGCCTCGGGTATGTCGGTATCAATTTCTATAATAAGTTTGTTGTTGTTTCTTCTGGCTATGAATTGCAATGAATCAACAATTGTTCTAATTTCGTCAGGAAGATTAAAAATCATTGATTCTAGCGTAATTCTATTTTCTTCAATTTTGTTAATTTGCAGTAAGTCGTTAACTAATGATAGTAAATATCCCGCAGAAAACTTTAGCGAATTGAGATGCGGACTATTTGCCAATTCTTTGTGTTCCTCAATAATAATATTTGTAATTCCGACAACGCCATAGAGTGGCGTTCGCAACTCATGTGTAATTGTTGAGACAAACTGTGTCTTCAACATATTTGAATTATCGGCTTCTTCTTTGGCTATTTGCAATGCTACATTTGCTGCTTGCAATTCTTTATTAGATTTTTCTCGTAGTTTGTCATTGCGTCGCATGGAACGAATCAATAACAAAAGTGTGCCTACCATAATCACAAAAAATAATACGGCTAGTTTAGATGCATTGAGCCAATTGGACTGTGTTTGGTTAACTCCTGCAATTTTATTAATTTGACGTTTATATTCTTCAAGCTCAATTTCGCTTGCTATATCTTTTACTTCACTTGTCTTCTCTTGATTGTAAATTTGATTTTCTAGATCTTGATGTAATTTTAAATAATATAGTTGTTTTTCGGCATCATTATTATTTTTATAATGTTCTGCTAAATCGCTGTATACTTCGCTCAAATTTGATGTAATAAGTTCTGACTTTGAACTTTTGCCTAACAAAATTGCTTCATTATAAAAAAATTCGGCCTTTGAATTTTGTTTTAAATAACTGAAATAAGATCCGTATAAAGAAAAAACATGTATTTTGGCTTCTAGATTACCTTTCCGTTTAACAAAATTATTAGATTGTTCAAGGTATTTAATTCCGTTTTTAAAATCTTTTTCAGCAAAATAAGCACTGCATATATTGAGTTTTGTAAAAACTATCTCTGTAGAATCTTTTATTTTATTTGCGTAATTTAAAGCACTTAAATAATAAGTTATCGCTTTTTTAAAATTGCTTTTTCTATACGAATATACAGTTCCTAAATTGTTATTGACCCACAGTCGGATGGAATCATTTTTTGAAATTTCTGCATGATATAATGCTTTTTCAAAAAAAACAATCGCTGATTCTGGCGTAGAAAATTCTTCGAAATTAAGTCCTATTATATTATACGATTTTGCCATCAGATCTTCATCTTTGGCAGTTGTAGCATAGTTCAAAGCGTCTTTTGAAATATTCAAAGATTTTTGACACTCTAAATTATAAAGTGCTTCGCCCGCTTGGCCTAGCATTAAGCTGATTTCTTTTTTTGAAACTTTTTCTTGCGAAAATAATAGTTGTAAAGAAATAATATAAAAAATCGTAAATAATAATTTTGTTCTGAACATCAAGTTTTAAAGTAAAAACCAAATGTACATTTTTTTTTTAAATTTTTGCAGTTATAATAAAGAGAACTAGTAGAATAATTAATGAATATTTTTCTTGATTATTTGGATCAAAATATTTGGCTCAAAAGGCTTGACAATAATATCATTAATTCCAGAAGCAGCTACTTTATCTTTGATTTGATCAATAGAAGCCGCCGTTAATGCAATAATCGGAGTTTTTGCATCTGTTTCTCTAATTTTGATCGAAGTTTGAAATCCATCTATTCCAGGCATATTAATATCCATTAAAATAACATCAAATTTTTGTAGTTTTAAAATAGAAATCGCTTCAAATCCATCGTTTGCAATAACACATGATCCTAGATACTTCTGAATAATTTTTTTAGATACAATTTGATTTATTTTATTGTCTTCAACCACTAATATCTTGTAATTTTCGGTAGAAGGAAAGTTTAAAATTTTTTCTGATCGATCAATTTTTTCGTGACTTGTCCGTAATTCTAAAATAAATGAAAAAGTAGTACCAACTCCAATTGTACTTTCTACTTTTACTTCAGATTTGTACAAATCTAAAAGCCTTTTTACTATTGCTAGACCCAACCCAGTGCCTTGATAATCTGTTTCTTTGCGACTAACTTGAACAAACTTTTCGAATATTTTATCAAGGTCTTCAGTTGCAATTCCGATACCGTTATCAATTATTTTAAATTCGATGAAATGCGTGTTATCTATAATTTTTTTTGAGTTTATTTCAATAAAAATACTCCCGTTTTGTGTAAACTTGATCGAATTTCCGATAAGATTTATCAAAATTTGCGCTAGTAGCAACTTATCGCCAAGTAATAAGTTGGGAATAGATTTGTCGATGGTACTTGTGACAGTATTATTATTGTTTTTCGCCAAAAACGATAAGGAACTTACTATAGCATCAATTTCTGACTTTAAATCAAAACTTGTTATGAATAATTGTGTAGTATTCTCTTCTAATTTATTGATTTTTAGTATGTCGTTGACCAATGATAGTAAATATTGTGCTGAAAAATTGAGTGATTTTATATACGGATTGTCTTTTAGTTCCTTGTGCTCGTCCTTAAGTATATCGGTCATGCCAATTACTCCGTAAAGCGGGGTACGAAGCTCATGCGTAATTGTAGAAACAAATTGAGATTTAACTTTTGTTGCTTCTTCAGCAAATTCTTTTGCCTCTTTGAGTTGCAAATTGGTTAATGCTAAACTTTTATTACTTCTAGTTTTATTTTTAATATTTTTATAAAATAAAAATAATAGTAGTCCTAATATAATTGCAATTGTAATTAGCAAATAGTTAATAATTTTGGAACTATTTAGTTGTTTTGATTGGATTTTTTTTTCGTTTTCTATTTTATCAATTTCACGCTTAAATTCGTCTATTTCAAAATTTATTCCAGCAATATTTGCTTTTTTAAGTTTGTTTTTATTAAATAATTCTTTTTCAATTTTAATAAATATTTTTAAATTATCATGTGCTTCCTTATAATTTCCAATTTTATATAAGAAACTTGAATATTCACGAAATAGATCTTGTTTGTCTTCTTTTAATACAATTTTATCTCCAGATCGAATGCCTTTTATAAAAAAATTATTTGCTTTTTCATTTTCGTTTTTAAACGAACTATACATCCCGTTTAACATTGCAATTGATGGAATGAAGATTGCTTCACCGTGCTTATCAAAATTAGTGTTTATATACTGCAAATAAGGATAGCCTTGATCGAACTGTTTGTCATCAAATAATATCATCGCCATATTCATGTTAATTGTAATATTGGTGGCCGTGTCTTTTAATTTTTCACTAAGTAGCAATGCTTCTTTGCATTTTTTAATTCCAATATTAATATTTGCTTTGCTATCATTTTCTATCAAATTGCATATATTTATTAAAACCATCAGTTCAGTAGATTTGGCATCTGATTTTTGCGCATAGAAAAGTGCTTTATTTAAATACAAGAGAGACTTCTCGTCTTCCGATAACTCACCAAAATTCCTAGCAATTCTATTATAAATTTCTGCTGTTAATGTATCGTTGTCTAATTTTATGGAATGATAAAGAGCAACTCGAAGTGTTTTAAGTGAGTTTTCGAAATCGGCATTTCTAAAATGTTTATTGCCTTTTTGTAGCAGCTCGTTAACTTGCCTAGCATCCAAAATTTTATATTGACAATAAATTGAAGTATTTATTGTCCAGAAAAAAAAAAGTAAAATAAAATGTCTTAACCCCATTACAAATTATTATAATCAAATATACAATAATTTGTACGTAAAATCTTTTTTACTTCATAAAAAAAGATTTTTTTCCTACAACGCCGTTTGTGTTAAAAACGGTAATCCAATAGTTACTTTTTATAAAAGTACTAAATGGCAAACTTTGATCTACTTCTACTCGTTTTTTATCATATTCTGCTGTATTTGCATACGCATCGAGCAATTCATTTTAAACGGCAGCTATTGCTTTTGTTTTACCTTCAACTTTACTATTTGTTTCAACAATTTGGGTATATAATATTTTTTCTTCAGTTTTGAAACGTAAGTTTTCGTTACTTGTATATTAAATTTTTGGCAACTTGGCTATTTTTGCAAGCTGTGTGCTTACTAATTGTAATTAATTTCTGACTCTACAACTACTCGCATTAAAATTTAATCTTGATTGTAATGAACCTTTTTCTAACAACTTGCAACAAATCGTCTTTTTGCTTTTGCCGACTTTTATATTATCAAGATAAATTTTCGTAACTCGCTAGTAGCGTATCCGCTTTTTTATTATGTATAAGTTCGGCTTTTTCTTGTAGATCAAATTGATTTGCAACCTTCGAAAAATCAAACCCAAAAATAAGTAAAGAAAAAATCAATAATTTTTTATTTGCATTCAAGTAAAAAAATATAAGTTATCTAACTAATTTTCTATATTTCAATCGCTTAGGTGTTAAATCGCCACCAAGTCGTTTCTTTTTATTTTCTTCATATTCAGAAAAACCACCTTCAAAATAATATACTTCAGAATCGCCTTCAAAAGCTAAAATATGGGTGCAGATCCTGTCCAAAAACCATCGATCGTGACTAATGACTACAGCACAACCTGCAAAATTTTCTAAACCTTCTTCTAATGCTCTCAAAGTGTTAACATCCAAATCATTAGTTGGCTCATCGAGTAAAAGTACGTTTCCTTCTTCCTTCAAAGTCATGGCTAAGTGCAAACGGTTGCGCTCGCCACCAGAAAGTGTGTTTACCTTCTTATTTTGTTCGCCACCACCAAAATTGAAACGAGATAAATAAGCTCGCGAATTAACTTGTCGTCCGCCCATCATAATTAATTCTTGACCATCGGCAAAGTTTTCCCAAATGGTTTTATTGGGATCTATATTTGAATGTGCTTGATCGACATACGCAATTTTTACAGTTTCGCCGACTGTAAATTCGCCCGAATCAGTTGCTTGCTCGCCCATAATCATTCGGAAAATGGTAGATTTTCCTGCTCCGTTTGGTCCGATAACTCCAACAATTCCTGCTTGTGGCAACGTAAAGTTAAGATTGTCGTATAATAATTTGTCTCCAAAAGCTTTGGCAACACCCTTAGCTTCAATAACATTGGTTCCCAATCGTGGACCGTTCGGGATATAAATTTCTAGATTTTCATCTAATGCTTTTTGATCTTCGTTTAATAATTTATCATAATTCTGCAAACGCGCTTTTTGCTTGGTTTGTCTTCCTTTTGCACCTTGGCGTACCCAATCTAGCTCGCGCTCTAAATTCTTACGACGTTTGGAAGCTACTTTTTCTTCAAGTGCCATTCTGCTCGATTTTTGATCCAACCACGACGAATAATTTCCTTTCCACGGAATTCCTTCCCCTCTATCTAGCTCCAAAATCCAACCTGCAACATTATCTAAGAAATACCTGTCGTGCGTTACCGCTATAACAGTTCCTGCATATTGCGCCAAATGTTGTTCTAACCAAAGTACACTTTCAGCATCTAAATGATTGGTGGGTTCATCTAACAGCAATACGTCAGGTTGTTGCAACAAAAGCCTGCATAAAGCTACACGGCGGCGTTCCCCACCAGACAGATTTTTAATTGGCGTATCAGCTTCTGGCGTGCGTAAGGCATCCATAGCGATTTCTAGTTTAGTATCAATTTCCCAAGCACCAAGGGCGTCAATCTTGTCTTGTAAAATGGCTTGACGATCCATCAGTTTATCCATTTTATCGGCATCAGAATAGTTTTCTTCAAGACCAAAGGCATCGTTTATTTTATTAAATTCGTCCAAAACCTGCATCGTTTCAGCAACGCCTTCACGAACGATTTCGATAACGGTTTTAGAATCGTCCAAAATTGGTTCTTGCTCCAAATAGCCCACCGAATATCCTGGCTGAAACACCACATCGCCTTGATAATTTTTATCAACGCCAGCAATAATCTTTAGCAACGACGATTTTCCAGAACCGTTAAGTCCTAAAATTCCGATTTTAGCTCCATAAAAAAAGCTTAAATATATGTTTTTGAGTACTGGTTTGTCTGCTCCTTGATAGGTTTTACTCAATTTTTGCATTGAGAAAATTACTTTTTTATCGTCTGACATTTTTTTGAAAGTTTAAAATGGTTTAAAAGTTTAATATGGTTTACAAGGTACTACTTAAATTATAATCGCCCTTTGAGTGAATTGAAAACCCAAGCATTAGCAAGAAAACCAATTCCAACTGATACAAAGCCCCAACCAGCAACATCATCATATTTAAATGCTCCCATACCAATAAGAAGCAAACCCATGATTATCATTATTAGAGTTGCCCAGCCTAAAATTGTGTTTTTATTTGTTGCCATGGTTTTTGTTTTTTTTTATTCAGAAATTCGGAACGCAAATATCGTTTTTATTAGTCAAAAATCAACTAAAAATCCCCAACAACATTTCTTTATATAAATCGTGCAACGGCAGGGCATTGGCTCCAACGCCTTTACTTTTAATATCAGTACTACGCATAGTCGAAATTATTTGACTTACTTTTTTCATAGGATAATTTTTAAGTGCAATGTCATAATCTTTCAAGAAAAAAGGATTTACACCCAGTACTTTAGCTACATTATAAGGGCTTTTATCCTTCAAGCCATGATATTTGAGTACTTGAATGAAGAAACTAAATACCAATCCTACAACCATCACTATATTATTATCCTTTGGGTTTTCGGCAAAATAATTTACAATTTGATAGCTTTTCAATTGGTTGCGCTCGCCAAGCGCTTTTCGCAATTCAAAAACATTGAAATCTTTACTAAAACCTATGTTTTCCTCGATAGCTTTTGCAGTTATTTGACTTCCTTTTGGCAGAATAATTTGTAACTTTTCGAGCTCATTATTAATTTTGCTCAAGTCGGTACCCAAAAACTCCACGAGCATAGCGTTTGCTTTGGGCTCGATTGTATAGCCTTTGCCTTGCAAAACTCGTGTTATCCATTGTCCTACTTGGTTTTCGTATAGTTTTTTGCTTTCGTAAACTAGTCCGTTTTTGGACAATAATTTAGTAACTTTTTTTCGTTTGTCAAGCGTTTTATATTTGTAGCAAAAAACCAAAACTGTGGACGGCATTGGGTTTTCGGCATAACTTTCGAATTTATCAATCGTTTTGGTTAAATCTTGCGCTTCCTTGACAATAACAACTTGGCGCTCTGCCATCATTGGGTATCGTTTTGCCGTGCCTACAATATCTTCAATTGTTACATCACGTCCATAAAGTACCGTTTGATTAAAACTTTTTTCGTCTTCAGAAAGTATATTTTCTTCAATAAAATCAGACAATTTATCAATATAATAAGGTTCTTCGCCCATCAAAAAATAGATTGGCCTGATGTTTCCCGTTTTTATATCGTTAACAATTTTTACAATTTCGTCCATGTTTCAGATTACAGTATTTAGATTTCAGATTTGAAAAATGAAAACTTTACACTATTTTTGTGAAATGATTCCTTTAGATTTTCCTTCCTATTCTTTTCGCTTCAAAAATAGTGAAAATAAAGTGTCTATTTTTGACCCGATAAGGAAAAAATTTATAATTGTAACGCCCGAAGAATGGGTTAGACAACATGTTATAGAATTTTTAATTCAAGAAAAGAAGTATCCCAAATCGTATATTAATGTTGAGAAGTTATTGAAAATCAACAATTTAAAAAAGCGATATGACATTGTTGTTTTTAATCCTGATGGTTCTGTTTTTTTATTGGTCGAATGTAAAGCACCCGAAATTAAATTATCTCAAACAACTTTTGACCAGATTGCACGATACAATATGGTTTTGAAATCGAATTATTTAATGGTAACCAATGGTTTGAATCATTACTTTTGCGAAATGGATTTTGAACTTAGCAAATATACTTTTCTGAGGTCGTTACCTGAAATGAAGGCATCATGAAGGAATTTGAATTAAATAATATTGTATTTGCTAGATGCTTATTGATTTTAATTTTCTTGATATCAATTTTCATGAACGTTTCTTTATGGGTTTCTGATTTTAGTTTTCCGTTAATTCCAATTTCAAAAATTATTATAATCCCTGCTTATTTTTACAGTCAAATTATATTGATACTTTTTATATTTTTATTGGTTTTTATGATTTTTAAACCAACTAAATTAGTTGGTTTTTTAATTTTAGCAGTCCTTTTACATCTGTTCGCAACTGATATAAATCGGTTGCAACCTTCATTTTATATTTTTTCCATATTGGTGCTTTTATTTTTATTTAGCGGCAATGATAAGCAACTTTCAACGTGCATTATTATATTATTTGCAGCAATTTATTTTTGGAGCGGATTACATAAATATAATTCTAAATTTTTAGAGATTTGGATGGGTGGTTTAAGTCGTAGAATTGGTTTTGTGCCCGAAATACTTCGTTCTTTATTTACGTATTCCGTTCCGTTTTTGGAGGCAAGTTTTGGCCTGTTGCTGTTGTTTAAACAATCCAGAAAAATAGGGGCTATTTGCTTGATTTTGATGCACATCATTATCATTACTTTTTTACTAATATCAAATATTGGTTTAAATGTTCTGCCGCTAAATTTTTTGATGATATTTATACTATATCTTATAATTTATAAAAGTGATTACAACTTATTTTTTAAATTTGATTTATCGATAGTAAAAATAATACTAATTGCATTTGTTTGGCTCCTACCAATACTAAATTTTTATGGTTATTGGGATCATTTTTTATCGTTTAGTATTTTATCAGGCAAACCCAAATATGCTTTTCTTATCATCGAAAATGAAAAAATTGAAACATCAATTTCTGCTGATGCAAGAGAATATATTACAGTTTTTAATAAAAATAAAATACTTTCGCTTAATACTTGGGCGCATGCCAAAAAAGGAATAATGATATATCCTCAAACTCGAGTTTATGTTGAAGTAAAAAACTACTTGAATAAAGATTTAGCGAACAAAAAGAGTTTAAAATTAATTGAATATTAGATGAAGATTGCCGTTGTTGTTCTTAACTGGAATGGAAAAAAACTGCTAGAACAGTTTATACCAAGGCTTATAAAATATTCTGGGCAGGCAGAGTTATATGTAGCAGATAACGCTTCGAGCGACGAATCAATTTTGTTATTGAAAACCAGTTATCCGGAAATAAATATATTAATAAATAAAAAAAATTATGGTTTTGCCGAAGGATATAACAAAGCATTACACAATCTCGATGCCGATATATTTGCTTTGGTAAATTCAGATGTTGAAGTAACGCAAGACTGGTTGATTCCAATACTAGAAACGTTTAAAAATGAACCTAAAACTGCTATTATACAACCCAAAATATTAGATTTCAAAAATAAATCTCATTTTGAATATGCAGGAGCTGCTGGCGGTTTTATAGATAAATTTGGATACCCTTATTGCAGAGGACGTATTTTTGATACTGTCGAAAAAGATAGCAATCAATATGACGACACTTCTGAAATATTTTGGGCATCAGGCGCTTGTTTTTTTATCAGAAAGTCGGTTTTTGAACTCTTGGATGGTTTTGATGAAGATTTCTTTGCGCACCAAGAAGAAATTGATTTGTGTTGGCGTTCTTTCAACCTTGGATTTGTAACTAAATATAACTCAAAATCAGTTATTTATCATGTTGGCGGGGCAACTTTAGACAAATCAAATCCGAGAAAGACGTACCTCAATTTTAGAAACTCGTTACTGATGCTGATTAAAAATTTGCCCCTAAACAGTCTGATTCCGATACTTCTAATTCGATTGTTATTGGATGGCTTGGCCGCAATTCAATTTATTACAAAAGGGAAATTTTTACACTTTTTTGCGATCTTAAAAGCACATCTCTGGTTTTATATTTTATTTTTTAAGAACTTTAGAAAAAGAAAATGTATTCAAAAAAGAAATTATTTTAATCAAAAAAGTATCGTTTATACCTATTTTATCAAAAAAAAAGTTGTTTTCGAAAATTAATCAAACAATAGTTTATACTAATTGTTCGTTATTACAATTGTATTTTTGTATTTTTGTTTACTAAATTTATACCTATGAAAAAATTAATTTTTATAATTTCGCTTGTTACACTGACCTTAACTTCGTGTGGAACTAAAAAGAAAATTGCGGCTTTAGAGGC
>JANOPO010000073.1:0-8187 GCA_031422015.1 Flavobacterium sp.
AAAATAAAAGGAAAATATCTTCAATTATACCTGAATGAGTTCGTTTACAAGTTAAATAGAAGATATTTTGAAGAAAAATTATTCGATAGGCTAGTAATAGCGGGGATTACAGGGTTATGACAACAAACGGACAATCAAATAAAAAATTCATGAATAGGAATTTCAAGAATTTTAACAATTAATTTTACGTTAGCAATAGTTGTATTTATCAATCCTCGTTCAATTCGGCTTATTTGAGATATCTCAATATTTGCTTCAAAAGCTAGCTGTGCTTGCGAAATCCCTTTTTGATTTCTCAATTTTTTAAGTCTTTTTCCAAAACTTTTTAGAAATATTTTATCTACTTGTATAGCCACATACAAATTTGTGGGCTTTAGAAAAAATATTTTAGGCATAAGTGCCTACTTGTTAATTTTTTATTTATATATTAAATTATATTATTAACTTTAACCAGCTAAATATGAAAAATCAATTATTAAAATTAGTGTTTTTTGGAATGTTTATTTGTAGTGTTTATGCACAACAAATAACACAATGTAATTTTACACCCAGTGCAGAATACTTAGATTATACAAAGTAAAGCAATAGTTATCAAACAATTCCTGATGATGGTAGAAAATTTATATTAAATGTAAAATTTCATTATGTACTTGGATCAAACGATGAAAATCCAAACGCTTTAAACGAAGAAAAAATGCTTCATATTTTAGCAACAATGAATATAAATTTCAACTCATTTGGTGTCTTTTTTAAATACCGTGGAACAGATTTTATTGAAGATAATAATTATATTCAAGTTGGACAAAATGGCTTAACAGAAGCATCACTTGTTACAAAATTTACAGAATTAAATTATTATACTAATGATGTAATTAATGTTTTCGTTATTCGTGGAAATGGAAATCAAGGTAGCAATGCAATAATGTTTTTAGATGCAAACAGTACACTAGCAACAATGGATACTTCTTATATACCACATGAAATGGGTCATGTGTTGGGCTTGATGCATTTAGAAAGTGGAACAATTGGTATTGAACAACTTAATAGCAATTTACCGTCATTTATTACAAATAATGCGTTTAGTGATTGGCAACAAATGAGAAAACCTGTTTTTAGTACAATTGGGTATACAGAGAATGTAACTAGAGATATAAACAGTTCAAATTATAATGCAGATATTCAGGGTGATAGAGTTCATGATACTGATGCATGCTTTAGAGGATTGTCTTTTGATTATCTATATAGTTTTTGTAGGCAAACTACAGCTCCTCACAATTTTACAAATTTTAAAGAAGATCCTAGAATAGTAGACAATAGCGGAAATAACAATAGTAGTTCATATTATTGTTTTAGTAGATTGACAAAATATAGTTACACTACAGGAAATAATTATTACACAACTGCAACAAATAGATTAGATGTTACATCTAACAATCTTGTGTATACCAATATACCTTTAAATAATCTTACATGGCAAAATATTATTAACACGATATTGACTAATTGTACCGCTATTGGTAATGGTGAATCCTATAAAATTGGTAATAATTTAATTAATAATTATATGGGGCGATCACAATTTCCGCAAATGTTTACTGCAGGACAAGGAAAAAGAATAAGAGAAACATTATTGGGTAATTTGCCTGCAATATTCGGGTCTCTTCAAAGCAGACTTAATTTAACCGATGATGGTAGTCCAGATATTGAAGTGCTATATGAACCTTTTGCAATGGGTGGAGGATGAAACAGTACTGGAATATCAACAATAGCCTACTCTAGAACAGCATCGCCAAACGATACGTTTACAGGAGCAAACATTTGGAATTGTGGCCCTTTTACAATGCGTTTTCAAACAGGTTTTGATTGTGAGTTTTATTCCGGTAATAGTACGATTACTCAAACTCCGTACCAACAGTTCGATGCAACAACTTCAACACAAATTGGTGTTAAAATTCCAATACTTGGTCAACAAATTTATAATAATGCGGCTCCTGTTTGTTTTTTCTCTTTTGAACCGTATACTTCAGGACATGTTAAATCAACACAAAATCTGGGAGCTACATATTATACTCAAGAAGAATTAGATACGATTAAAGCATCAGACCCAAATCTTTACGAGTTATTACAGTCAGGTAAATATCATATCGTTACCAAGAATACAGATTCTGGTTTTAGTAACCAAAAAATAATTTATAAAGAATAAAAGAGAAAAACCATTGGCATAAGTTTTTATATTTGACAATGGTTTTGATTAAAAATTTTAAAAAATGAAAAATTTATTTCTATTAATTGTTTTATTTCATTTCAGTAATAGTTTTGCACAATATACCGCAATACCCGACCCCGTTTTTGAACAACAACTTGTACTACTTGAAATAGATTCGGATAATATTGTTAATGGTCAAGTACTAACTAGTGATGTTAATCAGGTAACAAATTTAGATTTGGCACAATTTTCTACTGTCTCCTTAAACAATATACAAGGTATTGAAGCATTTGATGCACTAGAAGAAATAAGATTGCAAGGTAATGTCTTTTTAACTACTTTAGATTTTAGCAATAATACACTTCTAAAAAAAATAATTTGCAATCAAAACCATTTAGAAACCTTAAATGTCTCTAATTGTACATTTTTAGAATTACTAGATTGTAGCGATAACTTTTTGAGCGAACTCGATGTTTCAGACAACGTAGTCCTTTTTGAATTAGTTTGTTATAATAATATTTTAACTCAATTAGATGTTTCAAATAATACTGCTCTGAATATATTAGGAACTTGGTATAATAACATTAGTCAACTTGATGTAACCAATAATTCTCAACTTACACTTTTAGAAATTTCTTTTAATAATATTTCTTCGATTGATGTGTCTCAAAACACGTTATTAAAGTATTTGAGTTGTGGATATAATCAATTAACAAGTCTTACACTTGATACAAATAGTAATTTGAGCTACCTTTTTTGTAAAAATAATGAAATAAGTTCCTTGAACTTAAATAACTGTGCTTTTATTGATGCCAATGCCCCTAATTACACTTATCCATATTTGAATTGTAGTAATAATAATTTAACAGAATTATTTATTCAAAACGGCAATAATGCTTTACTTAACGGGACAATACCTCAAATAGTTCCATTTAATTACAATCGTTTTGATGCTACCAATAACCCAAACTTACATTGCATTTTTGTAGATGATGTCGCTAATTGTAATGCTAATTGGCTTGGCGTTGACCCAAGTTCAAGTTTTGTATCAACTCAAACTGAATGTAACTTGGTTCTTAATAAAGAAACTTTTATGGTTAACCAAACTATAGTTTTTCCAAATCCAGTTAAAGATTTTTTATTTATAAGTAATCTAAACGAAAAAATACAACAAATTACAATCTATGATTTATTGGGTAAAAAAATTTTAGAACAAAATTCAAATTCAAATAAGTTAGATATTTCAGAAGTAAAAATTGGGTTTTATATGGTGTTTATAAAAACTAATACTAGTTTTTATTCAGAGAAAATATTAAAATTATAACTCAAATAATTTCAAACAATTTCCCTGACAAAGGTCTAATCAAATCTTTCAATTCCATATCCAAAAGAAAAATTTCAAATATCCAACTTCAAAAAATTATCCAAGCCAATAATCGTAATGTTTTCTGCAATTTTATAGGTGTCAATTGTAGGTGCAATTATGAACGTTTTTGTTGGTTGTATAACCTCTAAACTTCTGTAAAATCCTTTGGTTACTTTTGGCGCATCTGATGCTTTGCATTCTATGGCGATGGTTTGGTTTCCTTTTTTTAATACCAAATCGATCTCGTCGCCAGTAGCGGTTCTGTTAAAAAAAAATCCCAAGATGGCATATTTACAATGATGTTCTCAATCACAATTCCTTCAGAAGAAGTTTATTTTTTTAAATACACAATTTATAAAATTATAACGCCTAATAATTCAATAGAATAAATGCAAACAAAACAATAATCATGCAAATTGAAAACTTTATTTTCAATTTGTATGATTTTAAATTTATATCGCCTCGAACAACTTCCCAGGCAAAGGACGAATCACACCTTTGAGTTCCATAGTTAGCAACGTTCCCGATATTTTAAAAATTGGCATATCACATTCTATTGCAATAATGTCTAGTAATTCTTTACCATTTTTGAGCAAATAATCATAAATTTTCTGTTCGTCGGATTCGAGTGAAATAAATAATTGTTTTTGTACAGGTTTGGTTTTGGAAGATTCAAGCTCCCAATTCAAGATGTATAAAACATCGGCTGCCGAAGATAACAAATGTGCTCGTTGGGTTTTAATCAAGTTATTACAACCTTGGCTGTATTTATCACTCACTCGACCAGGCACGGCAAACACATCTCGATTATAATCATTGGCTAGGTTTGCAGTGATGAGCGATCCACCTTTTTCGGCGCTTTCTATAACAATTGTAGCTTCAGCCATGCCTGCAACAATTCGGTTTCTAGACACAAAATTTTCTCGCATAGGATCTACAACGCTCCAAAACTCGGTCATAAAACCTCCATTTTCTTCAACTTTAGAAACATATTTTTTATGTACTTTCGGATATATTTGGTTCAAGCCATGCGCTACAACACCAATAGTTTGAAGATTATGATCCATCGCCGCTTGGTGCGCCACAATATCAACACCATAAGCAAAACCCGATACAACTATGGGGTTGAGTGGTGCCAAATCTTCGATAAGTTTTTTGCAAAATTCGGTACCGTAGGAAGTGATTTGTCGTGTGCCAACTATACTTATTATACGACGATTGGTCAAGTCAATATTTCCTGAAGAGAACAATAAAAGTGGTCCGTCGATGCAATGTTTAAGTCGGTCGGGATATTTCTCATCTTGAAAATAGGCGACGTTGATATTGTTTTTTTCAATAAACTTGAGTTCACGTTCGGCTTTGTCAAATACTGATTTGTCTTTAAGGTTTTTGAGAAGTACATTTCCAACGCCATCAATTCCAATAAGTTGCGATGGCTTTGATTCGAAAATTGCTTGGGCAGAACCGCAATGATTGAGTAGTTTTTTGGCAACAACGGCACCAACGCCGTCAATTTTTTGCAAGGCTAATGTATAATATAATTCGTCGTGGCTCATAGTAACTATTTGAGCGTGAAAAGTATAAAATTTTACTGAAATTGTTAATAAAATTTTTAAATAAAATTTTGATTCGCAGGTGCTTTGTATAACTTTGTTTTTATGAATTTAGATCTTTATATCGCCGAGCTTTTATACCGTCATCAATGTGTCATAGTACCTAATTTTGGTGCATTTTTAACTGAAATTAACACCGCCGTTTTGGACGAAACTACACACAGTTTTTATCCACCAAAAAAATCGCTTTCTTTTAATTCGCATCTAAAAAATAATGACGGATTGATAGCAAACCATATCTCATTGTCTGGAAAAATATCCTATGAAAATGCGGTTTCTGAGATTGAAAAAGCGGTCGAAAACTGGAAAATAGCTTTAGCAAATAACTCCAAAGTTGTCCTGAAAAACATTGGAGAAATTTCGTTGAATGTAGATAAAAATACCGTTTTTGTTCCAACAGAAACGACCAATTACTTGGCGAGTTCTTTTGGATTAAACTCCTATGTTTCGCCAGTTGTGAAGCGTGAAGTTATCCAACATCTTGAAGAAAATAATATTGAATTTCTTGCCGAAAAGGAAACTGAAGTTATTGCTTTGAATCCAGAAAAACGAAATCGTTTAGGATATCTAAAATATGCTGCTATTTTTGTAATTGGATTGGCTGGCGCTGGTTTTGCGACTTACAATTGGAACGAAAATCGTGTTGCAACACAAACGATTCTTGTAGAAAATGCAGTCCAAAAACAGGTTCAAAACAAAATTGAAGAAGCTACTTTTTTTGTTTCTAGTCCGTTGCCGAGTGTTACCCTTTCAATTAGTGAAGAAAAACTTTCGTATCATGTTGTTGTTGGCGCTTTTAGAAACGAACAAAATGCTAAAAATACCTATAAAAATTTAATTGCAAAAGGTTTTGATGCGCGTCGTATTGAAGCTAATAAATATGGCTTGCATCCTGTTTTGTCAGGAAGTTATGCTACTCGGGAAGAAGCAAATGCTGCTAAAGCGATTTTGCAACAAAACGGTAATCCTGATGCTTGGTTGCTGGTCGAAAAATTATAATACTCACGAACGTTGGCAAATAGCCTAGCCCTGATAGTAGCGGAAATCCTTTTATAAAATGTAACACTGAGCTTGTCGAAGTGAGATATTTTATAAAAGATTGAAGCGAATAGCAGGAATAGCTTCAAATAAAAAATATGTCTCCAAAACATCCTTCTGAATCGCTTACTATATTGACTGATTTGGTTTTGCCAAGCGAAACCAACCCGTTGAATAATCTTTTTGGCGGCGAACTTTTGGCGCGTATGGATCGTGCAGCAAGTATATCGGCCCGACGACATTCGCGCAGAATTACGGTGACGGCATCGGTAAATCATGTGGCTTTTAATCGCTCAATTCCGCTGGGAAGTGTTGTAACTGTTGAGGCGAAGGTTTCGAGAGCTTTCAAAACATCAATGGAAATTTTTATTGACGTTTGGGTAGAAGATCGTGAGTCGGGTTTTCGGACTAAAGCGAACGAAGCAATTTATACGTTTGTAGCTGTCGACGAAAGCGGTGTTCCTGTTCAAGTTCCAGAAATTATTCCTGAAACTGATGAAGAAAAATCAAGATTTGAAGCAGCATTACGCCGAAAACAATTGAGCTTGGTTCTCGCTGGAAAGTTAAAACCAGCAGAAGCAACAGAACTGAAAGCCTTATTTCTTTAAAAACGAGTTGGTTTTTTCGAGTCCATCAATAATTGTTTTTACAAAATAGATTCCTATTTTTAAGTTTTCAATATCAATACTTGTTGTGTTAGAATTTGAATTTTCTCCTTCTATTACTTTTTTTCCAGAACTATCAAAAACTGTATAGTTCATTTTTTGAGCTAAGGGAAATTCCAGTAGTATTTTTTTATTGCTAGGATTTGGATGCAATTTTATACCTTCATTTTGATTTAAAAAAGTATCATTTGCTAACGAGGTAATTTCGATACAATTTGAAACAATGGTACAAGTTCCGTAGGTAATTTGACAACAATAAACTCCTAAACCAAATGCTGGAAGTGTTTGAAAATTAGCATCTAAAATCGCAACTCCATTGTAGAGCCATTGATATCCTTCAAAAGTTGTAGTTGTAGATAACGTATTTGAAATATTTGTAATTATTGGATTAGGTCTCAAAATTTCTGGAAATGACAAAACGCCACCTCCCGGAATTCCTACTGTATCAAATGTAGTACCAAATCTACAATCTATATCGGCTGGACTGGTTAATGTTCCGGGAACGACTGTGAAAGTTCCTGTTAAGGCTGGATTAAATTTATTGAGTTTATTATTGCTCCAAGCGGTAACATAATAATTTCCACAACTATCTTTTGTAATACCGTCGCAATTTCCTAGCGTTGTTGCAAGTACTGTAGTTATGGAGTTTGTTATTAAATCGATAGCGAGAATAGGTGCGTTTGCTCCCCAGTTGACAATTAAACAACGATTAAGTTCGGGTTCGCACAAAATTCCGTTTGGTGTTTTGACTAATCCTGTTGCAATGGTTGTAAAAGAAGTAGCATTACTATCTATCTTAAATATTTTCTTTGCAGAAAAATCGGTAGCGTATAAAAAATTTACACCATCAGATGTTAATCCGTTTAAAAAGGTTCCTCCCAAATTCAAATTGAAAACGTTTGCTCCATTAGATAAATTGTAGCCACGAATAAAACCACCAGCACAAGCATAAACTTTATCTCCTAAAATCTCGATTCCGTGCGGTCCAGAGGGCATTCCTGAAGCAAAAGTTGTTAATGTTCCAGTAATGCTTCGTGCTAAAATAGTTCCGTTTCCACTATTTCCAACCAACCAGCGATTGTTAACTTCATCCCATTCGACACTTTCTGGGGAACTTAATGATTGTGAAAAAGCAATTGAATTTAAAAAAAGTAGAAATAAAAATCATTAATGTCCGATAAAAATTAATACTGGACTTTTTTATTTATTATTTGTTTGTTATTCAGTTGTTTAATTTTTAATTTTCACTATTTGAGAAAACTAGGCATTAAAAAAATGATAATTGTTCTATTTCAGTTT
>JANOPO010000074.1:0-8035 GCA_031422015.1 Flavobacterium sp.
TTTATCAAAAACCATTCTAATCGCATCTGCGTGACGGCGTTTGGCTCTTGTGTAACTTCCTGCTGCTGGTGCTGCGTATGCTTTTAGCGATGCTAATCTCCATTTGATGAAATCGAAATTCATCAACATAAAACTGTAAGCACCCATATTTTTTGGTTCTTCTTGTGCCCAAACATAATCGTCGGCATTTGGATAACTGGCAACAATTGCTTTTAATTGCTCTATTGGTAACGGAAACATTTGTTCGATTCTTACTACTGCAACATCGCTTCTTTTAAGATTTTCTCTTTCGGCAGTTATGTCATAATAGAATTTTCCTGTACAAAAAACTAATGTTTTTATATCGGATTTATTTACTGAATTGTCATCAATCGTTTCTTGAAATTGTCCGTTTGCTATTTCGTCTTGTGTCGAAACGCATCTTGGATCTCGAAGCAAACTTTTTGGTGTGAAAACTACCAATGGTTTGCGATATTTGGTCAACATTTGACGGCGCAATAAGTGGAAAAAATTTGCAGGTGTTGTACAATCGGCAACGACCATATTGTGTCGTGCGCAAAGTTGTAAATAACGTTCCATTCTTCCTGACGAGTGTTCTGCACCTTGACCTTCGTAGCCGTGAGGTAATAATAGAACAATTCCGTTTTGGTTGTTCCATTTGTCTTCACCACACGAAATGTATTGGTCAATCATGATTTGTGCACCGTTGGAGAAATCACCAAATTGTGCTTCCCAAATGGTTAATGCGTTCGGATTTGCTAATGCATAACCATAATCAAATCCTAAAACGCCATATTCTGAAAGGTGCGAATTGAATACATTAAAGTTTCCTTTCTTGCCTTTTACTTCGTTTAATAAAATAACCTCTTCTTCAGAATCTTCGACTTTAACAACGGCATGACGGTGCGAGAATGTTCCTCGTTCAACATCTTGACCAGAAATTCGAACATCATATCCTTCAGTTAAAAGTGAACCATACGCCAATGCTTCGGCTGTTCCCCAATCGATGGTGTTGTTGTCGTACATCGTTTTTCTGTCATTAACAATTTTCGAAATTTTGTTAATGAATTTTTTGTCCGATGGTAATGTCGAAACGGTTTCAATTATTGAATCTAATATTTTTTTATCGAATTTGGTATCGTGTTTCTGAAGCATTACATCATCAGAAACTTGCTCAAAACCAGTCCATTCATTTTGCATAAATGGTGTAATGATTGTTAATGATTTTTTTCGTGATGCTTCAAGATTGTCATCTAAATCGTCTTTGTATAACGTTTCTAATTCTTTTACAAAATTGCCATCGATAATATTTTGTGCCAATAATTTTTCGGCATAAATGTCACGTGGGTTTTTATGTTTTGCAATGATTTTGTATAATAATGGTTGAGTGAAACGTGGTTCGTCGCCTTCGTTGTGACCGTATTTTCTGTATCCTAATAAATCAATAAAAACGTCGCGACCAAATTGCATTCTGAAATCTAAAGCAAACAACATGGCGTGAACTACTGCTTCGGCATCATCAGCATTAACGTGTAATACTGGCGAAAGTGTTACTTTTGCTACATCTGTGCAATAAGTTGACGATCGAGCATCGTGATAATTGGTAGTAAAACCAACTTGATTGTTAATAACAATATGGATTGTTCCGCCAGTTTTGTAACCGTCGAGTTGTGCCATTTGAATAATTTCGTATAAAATTCCTTGACCTGCAATTGCAGCATCACCATGAACGGCAATTGGCAATACTTTCGAGAAATCGTTCGGAAAATATTTGTCTTGTTTGGCTCTTGTAATTCCTTCAATAACGGCTCCAACTGTTTCTAAATGCGAGGGATTTGGTGCAAGATTTAAATTGATGTTTTTGCCAGAACGTGTTTTTCTGTCTGATGTTAAACCTAAATGGTATTTTACATCGCCATCAAAATATTCTTGGTCGTAATCTTTTCCGTCAAACTCGGAGAATATATCTTGAGTCGATTTTCTAAAAATATTTGCCAAAACATTTAGTCGCCCACGATGTGCCATTCCCATTACAAATTGTTCTACGCCTTTGTCGGCTGCAGCTTCAATCAATGCATCAAGTGCTGGAATTATAGATTCGCCACCTTCAAGCGAGAAACGCTTTTGACCAACATATTTAGTATGCAAGAAATTCTCGAAAGAAACAGCTTCGTTTAATTTTTCTAGAATAATTTTCTTCTGATTGTTATCAAAATTTGGAAGATTATCGTTGATATTAAGTTTGTCTTGAACCCATTGAATTACTTCTGGATTTCTAATATACATGTACTCAATACCAATGTGTTGGCAATATACATTTTTTAGATGCGCAACAATTTGTTCTAAAGTTTTTGGTTGGTGTCCAAGGATTTTGGCAGCATCGAAAACAGTATTTAAATCTGCATTTGATAATCCGAAATCGGATAATTCTAAAGTTGGAGTATATAACCTTCTTTCACGAACCGGATTGGTTTGTGTAAATAAATGACCACGTGTTCTATAACCATCAATCATTTTAAGAACACTAAATTCTTTGGTTATTTTATCAGAAATTTGACCATTATCAACATTTGCCACTGCGATATTTGACATCTGAGCAACTGAAGTTTCACGAGAATTTTCTTCGTTGTAGGTTGTCATTCCAAAATCGAAACCTTGAAAAAAACTTCTCCACGATGGCTCAACGCTATCTGGATTAACTAAATATTGATCGTATAATTGAGCGAAAAACTCGGTATGGGCTGCGTTTAAGAAAGAAAATCTATCCATTTGATAATGTAAATTCCTTATTTATTAAAATAGTTTAGCAAAAGTACACTTTTTGAATAAAAAAAATACTTATTTTTGGATACTTTTATTGCAACTTTCTTAAACAATTCTTAACTATGAAAAATCCTGCAAGTTTGCCACTACATACCGCGTTAATTACAGCTTTTTTGATTATTTCCACACAAATGTCGATGGCACAAGTTGATTCAACTGCTGTTAAATCCAAAAGCTCCTTTTGGAAAAAAGTCTCTTTTATACCTAGTATAGGTCTCGGTTTCGGAAGTGGTTACAGCAACATATCAGTAGCACCAGCGGCTGTTTATAATGTAAATCAATATTTTTCGGCGGGATTAGGATTACAATACAGTTATTTGAAACAAAGAAATGTTTTTTCGTCAAGTACTTATGGTGCAAGTTTGATTGCGATGGCAAATCCGATTGACGAAATTCAACTTTCTGCTGAATTAGAGCAGCTTCGAGCTAATGTAAAAAATGAAGCTACAAACATTTCTGATAATTTTTGGAACACAGCATTTTTTCTAGGTGCGGGATATCGCATGGGAAATTCGGTGATTGGCGCAAGATATAATGTACTTTTCGATAAAAATAAAGGCGTTTATGGTGATGCTTTTATGCCTTTTGTGAGGATTGCATTTTAATAATTAAATAAAAAGACGCTTGAGAAAATCTCAAACGTCTTTTTTTCCAAACCTAAACCAAAAACTAACTTTATTAAAAACGACTTATTATTTGTTCTATTGTGCTATAAATCACAATTTAAAGTTAATTTGCGAAGTGCTGAGTTAAATAAAATAATTTTCTTTATGATACAAAATCCGAAATTTGCCGTAATTGGTGGTGGCAGTTGGGCTACGGCAATTGCAAAAATGCTATGTGTAAATGTACCCGAAATCGCTTGGTACATGCGTAATGAGGAAGCCGTTAATCACATAAAAACCTTCAAGCACAACCCAAATTATTTAACTGGAGTTGAATTTGATATCAATAAATTAAAATTGACGTCCAATATCAACGAAGCTATTTCGTATGCGGACTATCTAATTTTTGCTATTCCTTCGGCTTTTTTAAGTAAAGAATTAGAAAAAATGACCGTTTCGTTACAGAATAAAATTATTTTTTCGGCCATCAAAGGAATCGTTCCAGAAACTAGTTTGATCGTTGGCGAGCATTTCAATAAAACGTATGATATCCCTTTTGAAAATATTGGTGTAATTACCGGACCTTGTCATGCCGAAGAGGTTGCTTTGGAGCGATTATCGTACTTAACAATAGCTTGTGGCGATTCAAAAAAAGCACAAATAGTGGCAAAATATTTATCAGGAAATTATATAAAAGCAAAAATATCTGACGATATCATCGGTACAGAATATGCCGCAATGTTGAAAAATATTTATGCTATTGCTGCCGGAATTGCTCATGGATTGGGTTATGGCGATAATTTTCAGTCTGTATTGATGAGTAACGGAATTCGAGAAATGAAGAAATTTATACGAAAAGTACATAAAATGAAGCGAAACATCAATGACTCGGCATATTTGGGCGATTTATTAGTAACCGGATATTCCGTTTTTTCTCGAAATAGAATGTTCGGAAACATGATTGGAAAAGGCTATACCGTAAAATCAGCACAAATGGAAATGAGCATGGTTGCGGAAGGATATTATGCCGCAAAAAGCGCTTGGGAATTGAATCAGAATTACGGTGCAAAAACACCAATTATAGACGCCGTACACGAAATTTTATATGAAGGAAAAAGCGCGAAAGCAGTTTTCAAGAAATTGACCGATAAATTAGATTAGCAAATTAGACGATAAATAATACCTTTGTAAAAAAAATTAAAATGGCAACAATTGCAGCACAGTTTGGAATGCTCGAAGCATTACAGCAACTCGGAATTTTAGATATAAATAAAGGAACGTCAACCGGAATAAATCAATTTGCAAACGGCGAATTATTAGAAAGTTTTTCACCAGTTGATGGAAAATTAATTGCAAAAGTAAGAACTACAACTGCAGATGACTACGAAAAAGTAATGCAATCAGCAACTGAAGCATTCAAAACTTTCCGCTTGATGCCAGCGCCACAACGAGGGGAAATTGTACGTCAATTTGGAGAAAAATTACGAAAAAATAAAGAAGCTTTAGGGAAACTTGTGTCGTACGAAATGGGTAAATCATTGCAAGAAGGTTACGGAGAAGTGCAAGAAATGATAGATATCTGCGATTTTGCAGTTGGACTTTCGCGCCAATTGCATGGGTTAACGATGCATTCTGAACGTCCCGGACACAGAATGTATGAGCAATACCATCCGATGGGGATTGTGGGAATTATTTCGGCATTTAATTTCCCTGTAGCTGTTTGGGCGTGGAACACGGCATTGGCTTGGATTTGCGGTGATGTTTGCGTTTGGAAACCTTCCGAGAAAACACCTCTTTGTGGCGTAGCCTGTCAAAACATTATTGCGGAAGTTATCAGAGAAAACAGTCTTCCAGAAGGGATTTCTTGCCTTATAAACGGTGATTATAAAATTGGAGAATTAATGACTTCTGACAAGCGAATCCCACTCATATCTGCAACAGGATCGACCCGAATGGGAAAAATTGTAGCACAAACTGTTGCGGGACGTTTAGGGAAATCACTATTAGAACTAGGCGGAAACAACGCAATTATTGTAACACCAGATGCCGATATTAAAATGACCGTAATTGGCGCTGTTTTTGGCGCTGTTGGTACTGCTGGACAACGTTGTACGTCAACTAGAAGATTAATAATTCACGAAAGCATTTATAATATAGTAAAAGATGCTGTTGTAGCTGCTTATAAGCAATTGCGAATCGGAAATCCGTTGGATCAAAACAATCATGTTGGACCACTTATTGACATGCATGCAGTCGAAATGTACAAAAATGCGTTAACAAAAGTTGTAGCTGAAGGCGGAAAAATTCTTGTAGAAGGTGGTGTTCTTGCGGGCGAAGGTTACGAAAGTGGTTGTTATGTAAAACCTGCAATTGCGGAAGCACAAAATACTTTTGAAATCGTTCAACACGAGACTTTTGCACCAGTACTTTATTTACTAAAATATAATGGTGATGTAGAAAATGCAATTGATGTTCAAAATGGTGTTGCTCAAGGCTTGTCGTCTGCAATTATGACAAATAATTTGCGCGAAGCCGAAAGATTTTTGTCAGTTTCAGGATCTGATTGTGGCATTGCTAATGTAAACATTGGAACTTCGGGTGCTGAAATTGGCGGTGCTTTTGGTGGCGAAAAAGAAACTGGTGGCGGGCGAGAATCCGGTTCAGATGCATGGAAAATATACATGCGCCGTCAAACCAATACAATAAATTATACTACAAGTTTGCCTTTAGCACAAGGCATAAAATTTGATTTGTAAAATTCATAAAGAAGAAAAACTTTCTAAAAAGGCTGCTCAAACAGCCTTTTTATTTTGAAACACTATCATGAATTTGCACATCGGCACCATTATTCCAAAAAGTCAAAATATCTGTTGCCACCGCCGCACCACTTCCTGCAGCAATAGCTAATTGGCTTCTTAATCCTGCCAAAGTGCCAGCAACATAAATGCCATCAGCAACTTTATGATCGGTATTTTTTAACCAGATTTTTTGCTTTTCTGGAACCGCTTTTGGATGATTTTCAACATAATTCATCAAACCGTCAATTGCAAAAGTGTTTGACGCGCCAATGGCAACAACAATATTTTTGGTTTTGTAGCTCGATTTGTTGGTTACAACTTCAAAATTTGGATAATTGCCTTTCACAGCAAGCACTTTTTCATTTTCTATTTGAACAACATTAGGATATAAATCTGATAATTGAGACAAGGATTCACTCATCAATTCAGAGCCCAATTTCCCTTTCGGAATACCATAAGCATTATTAAAAACGGCATTTTGCAACGATGTAGCTTTTTGATGGGCAATAATTCCTGTTTTTTTATCCTTTGCAAATTCTTTTTTGTAAGCCGAACCCAAAACCAAAGCACAAGAAACACCCGAAACGCCGCCGCCAATTATCAATACATCAAACATAAATTAGTGTAAAAAATTATTAAAAAATAAATTCCAAATTCCAATATTGAAAATTGGAATTTGGAACTTACGAAATTGGAATTTCTAAAAATTATTCTTTAGTTTTTGATTCAATCGATTTTGACATCTTGAAAATCAATAAAATACAAACAGCACAAAAGGATGCAACAATACCAATCAACGCCGTCACACTTTCTTTAGAAAACAAATCGTTAAAATTAAGTTGCGTGATATTAAATACGATTAAGCCGAACGCAATAAATACCATAATGTATGTGAAAATTTTCATAATCAGTAATTTTGATGTAAAAATAATAAAACTAAAGTTACACAAAAAGTGCTTTAACATTCGTTGCAAATAATTTAACAGCAATTGCAAGCAAAACCACGCCAAAAACTTTTCTGATAATGCTCAATCCTGTATTTCCTAATACTTTTTCGATTTTGGAGGACGATTTCAAAACAAAATACACCAATATAATGTTCAACAAAATACCCGCAATTATATTAATATCATGAAACTCGGCCTTTAGCGATAACAAGGTCGTCATCGTGCCAGTACCAGCAATCAAAGGAAAAGCAATCGGTACAATCGACGCCGTTTTGGCTTCCTCTTCTCTATACAATCGAATTCCTAAAATCATTTCCAACGCCAAAAAAAACAGCACAAAAGCACCAGCTACAGCAAACGAATTGACCGAAATTCCTATCAAATTCAGCAATTCTTTACCAATAAACAAAAACGTAACCATAATGGCCAACGACACTAACGCCGCCTTGCCCGACTGAATATAACCCACGCGATTTTTCAGACTTATAATTACCGGAATACTACCAATAATATCAATCACAGCAAACAAAACCATAGTCACCGTTAGCGTTTCTCTAAAATCGAATTTAAACATAAGTATAATTTTTTACGCCACAAAGATACATTATTTTCTGGGCGTTACCCTTCGCAGAAAAAGCTTTGGGTCGTGCTATCCGTTCCAATCTTTTTTGCGGTCTCGTTCTGAAAACGAGACCGCAAAAAAGGATTTCTACTACTATCCCTCACCTTTACTTTGTATTGAGTATAATATTATAAAAATAAGATGATATTTTTAGATAGAATTGATTAAATTTATTAAAGGAAAGCAGAGGTGAACTATATCACTCACTAAGACATACTTATCTTGCGTATTAGTCCTCTG
>JANOPO010000075.1:0-114586 GCA_031422015.1 Flavobacterium sp.
CCGATTTTATCTCTTTCTTCTTTAAAATGAATTCTGCACGATTCTTCGCTTCCAAAATTTGCTGTAAAACTGAATAAATTCATATCTTTTTCTACAAATATAAAACTTTTTTTGGAATTATGAGTGTTTACGGACAATCAAATTACTATTAATCTTCTTCATATTTATCACCAAAAGCAAAACTTAGTGAGAATCGAAGGGTATTTTCTAATGGATTTTTAACTTTTGATGCAGAAAATAAGTAGGAAACATCAATTTTTACAGCACTATACTTGAATCCTGCTCCGAGTGTAAAATATTGTCGAGCACCTTTTACTGGACTTTCATGAAAATATCCGAGGCGAAAGGCGAATGAATCTTGATATAAATATTCTGATCCAATAGAGTATGTAAATTCTTTTAATTCTTCGCTAAAGCCATCGGGAGCATCATTAAAAGATTTGAAAATTCCTGAAGACCAATTTATTTTATTATAATCATTTCGGTTTTTATCGCGTAAATCTGATTCTTCGCCAGCAGAAATTTCACCATCTCCATTCAAATCGGCAGTTTGAGGTGTAGGCACTAATAATTTATTAACTTCGACCCCAACAGAAACTTTGTTATATTCATCCAGTATGAAATCGAATCCCGCTCCTAACTTCATGTTTGCAGGCAAAAAATTTGAGCTTAACGTATTTTCAGATTTGTCATAACTTATTTTTGGTCCCATATTCTGAAAATTAAAGCCCCAACGCCATCTGCCGTTAAATTCGTTAAACGCAATTTCTTCAGATTGATAGAATCCTGAGACATCAACAGCAAAAGATTTTCCGGATACTGCATCGACATCTGTATCAGGAATTCTTAAATTTGAAAGTATATATCGTCCACCAACCGACATGGCAAATCGTTCGCTTAATTTTAATGAGTAAGCTAGATCTACAGCCAATTCATTTGGTTTTACTATTCGTGGTAAATCATCAGCATCTTTACGCAATTCTATTTCTCCTAGACTGAAATATCGTAAACTTCCTGATACTGCACTTTGTTCATTTAGTCTATTAAAGTAGTTTACTTGTCCTAACGAAATGTCATTGACTAGCGCTGTGAGATAAGGCGTATAGCCTACCGAAAATCCTTGTTTGTCTAACGAAAATGCATATTTAGCTGGGTTGTGTTGCATTGAGTAAGCGTCTGTTGAAGTGGCAACTCCTTGATCTCCAAGACCTGCAGCACGTGCATCGGCAGTGATTAATAAAAACGGAACTCCTGTTGTAATTACGCGTTCTGTTTGGGCTGTAGCAATTTGAAATGTGGATATGAACGCTACTAGTATTGAAAATTTCTTCATTATTTATTTAATTAAGGATAGCAAATATAATACTTTATTAAAGGATTACAAGTTTCTCGTATTTTTCTGTTTTTGTATTTGATAAATTAGACTTGACGGTAAGCTTATAAATGTATACGCCTTTACCAATTTTATCGCCAAAATCGTCTTTACCATCCCAAGTTATTTCTCTTGACAAAAACCCTTCGGTAGAAATAATTTGGTTTTTGGTCCATATTATTTTGCCCGCAATAGTCATAATTTGAACTTGCACATCTAGCGGTTCAAAAGGTCTATTATGGGTAAACCAAAATTGGGTATAATTTACGCACGGATTGGGATAATTTAATACATTAGTGAGTGTTATAGATTCGTTACCAACAACTACAAATTGTATATCTGCTACAACTGGATTATTATAAACATCAAAAGCTTTGAAGGTTATAGTGTGAAGCCCAAGCGATAAATTTCGAAAAGGAAATTTGACTTTACCTTTTTTATAATTGTCTAATTCGGTTTCGTAATAATCGTTAAGTTTGATTGGTTTTGTTTCGTCGCCATCTAGTATAGCTACAATATCATGACCAATTCCGGAAGCTGTATTTATTCCGTTTTCATCATCTAAAAATGCCAAAAATATCGGTGACTCATTCGTGTTTCCACCATTTACAAAAGTTTGATCGTTCATGTACAATCTAACAGTTGGTGATGTTGTGTCGGCAGGTGCATTAAGGTTTACACCACCAATTTTGATACTTGTATCTACACCAGATTTGTCTAATAATATGGTTTGTCTTTTAGCATAAAAACTTACTTTCCCGTTTCCGACAGGAATTGCAATATCTCTGGGCACTACAAAACTTAGTTCGAATTTACCATTTACGACAGTAGCGTTTCCTCGAAAAATAGTTTCGCCAAGTGTCGTAAAATTTATCGGAGGCGCGTTACTGTCATTATTTAATGTGGTACGAATAATATTTTTATCAAAAATTTGGATAGCGACTGTTCCATTATAGTTGGATAAAAAATTATCGTTTTCATCGCTAACCTCGCCATTGAGCTTCATAAATCCTAGCGCCTTAAAATCATCGGTTGGTTGCGTTATTGGAACATCGTTCACTTTAGTCAGACGTACTTTTGGTTTAGGTAACGCCAATTTAACGGCAGGATCACCAAGAAAAGCAACTATTTTTACATAAGCTCCGTAATCTTTTTTTGCTAATCGCAATGCTTCTGCCATTGATACACTTTCATTGGTATCATATTCAAAAATATACTTGGCTATATTAAAATTAAATCGCTCACCCGTTGTTTGTCCAATTTCTCTAACAGTAGTAATCATTGCAATTGCTCCTCCTTTTGGATTCCAATAGGTAAATTCGCCAGCAGTTTCTCGCAAAGGGTTATCAAATCTTGAAAAATCACATGTAATTGTAATAAATAAAGGATATTTATATCGATTGTTAAGGGTTTGTCCATCAATTTTTTCCCAGATTCGTTCTTGGGCTAATCCGTCTTCGCCACCATGTCCAAGATAATTAAAAACCAACGATCCGCTCTCAAAGGCATTAAACATATCTTTTCTAACTTGCGGATATCTTTGTCCACCTGCGGCACTTTGTTGTACGTAGGAGTCCATAATTATTTTTTTTGCATTTATAAATGGTTTTTCAGCAACTACTAATTCAGCCATCTCATCTATAATTTCTTGCAAGCTTTTATCGCTTTCTGCATCGGCATCATCGGCTATAACTACAAAGTTATTTCGCCAATTTCCATAAGACTTTCTGTCATGATACTCAATAATTTTATTAACTAATTCATCTGCTTGCGTTGTACTATTTGCGATTATTCTGCCAACTGCAATATCCATTTCGCCAACAGGCACATCTAGGTATCCCTCATCATCGTCCATATAGCCATAAAAGTCATCGCAGGCAAACGAACTTTCATTAATTACATAGCTATTTAAGGCGTGATAGATAGGTACAAAATTTGTGTTTTTTGAAATTCTTTTCTTGAAATCGTATGACGCATCCCCAAATAAGTTAATATATTTTATTTTGTTGTTCGGGTTAGAGGCATTATTGTAGATATATTTTACAAGATTTCTGAGAGCTCCAATGTCCTGTTTTCCGGAAGAAAATTCGGGATAAACACTTTCAACCGTGATAACTTTTGTATTTAGTTGCGAATAACTTCTGTGAAAATTAGCTAATTTTTCTGCTTCATTATAGAATTCTTCCGGTGTAAAAATTATATAATCAATGTCCTGAAATTGACCTGATTCGTTTTTGAAAATAGTTCCTTTAATATTTTGATTTTGGATTTTGGTTTTAGCGTCTTTTAATGGACTAAAAAAATCTGAATTGTCAATCGCGATGTATTTTTTAAGTACTGGCGCATTCGATTTAAAACTAAAATTACTTTGCGTGTTTGTATATTTAGTTACATTATTTATATCAGTTATATCCCAAACTTGGCTAACATTTGTAGCGTCTGAAATTTGATACTCCTTCACAATATTATTTAAAGTTGTCGAATTCTGAAAACGAAATTGCTTACCAAAACCTCGTAAAGATTGTTTGTATTTTATATTTATATAATCCAAAAATCCTTTTGCAGTGGGGACGCCACCATTGGTATAGGTGCATTTTACTGTAATATTTTGGGTTGCAGGAATAGTATTTGAAATATCAGCATCATCAGGGAGATTCCCGGGAGTAAAATTTACATTTCCGAGTAACTGTCCGTTTGCTTCTACTTTAAAAGAAGATACAGCAACAGACATTCCAGCACAATGTGTATCAATTGCTATAGTCGTTGATGGTACGATATTGGTTGTTGAAAACGGAAATTCTTGCATGTTGTTGGCGCTAAACTCTTCGCCAAACCAAGTTCGACCTAATTTGATTAGATTTACTTTATCAATTTCATGAAATTGAGTCGCATCAAAATCTGTAATTATTTGAGATGGATTTGCAGTTGGCTGGCTATTCTCAGGAATTCTTTTGCCGTCATCACCAGCATAAGTTATATAATAATAAGCCTTATCTTCATATAAATTGCCGTTAGTTTTACTTTCCAAACTCCAATTATCTACTCCTTCGCCATAAAAGAGAATATAATCAGAGTCATTAAATACGCCATCATCTTCACCAATTACTTGAATTGAATTTTCGGCAAGGTCTTCAGGGTAAAACACATCGTTTCTCAGCGGCAGCATGCGTCCGCCATTTCCAAAAACTTTTATTTTTCGCGGATCAATAGTATTCATATTCAAACCAAGTTGTGACAAAAAACTTCTTGATATTTTATAAACACCCGATTTTTCAATATAAAATCGATACCAATCGCCATTTGCTAAAACTGAATTATAAATTGCATTTACTGAGCGATTAGCTGATACTTGTTTACTTTTAAAATTATATGAAAATGATTTCACTCTTTTATAGTTACCATCTGTAGTAATAATTGGTGAAATTTGAAGCGATACAACAATGTCATTTCTAGAATAATTACTAGATATGGTAGCATTTATGTTGCTAGGAATTTTAGATTTATCTATTTCTCCCAATAAATTTTCTGGAATAATTTCAAAATCTATATTTGTTATTTCTAAAGATTTTTCGTCAGCAAAAGTGCTACTAGTAATTTTAGTTTTAAAAAATAATTCTTTCGTATAACTATCTATAATGTAATTTTCAGCTTGAAACTGTGGTACATTAATAGACGACTCACCAATAATATATTTTAAACTGGCCGACCAATTAATAATAACATTTCCATTTTGTTGCGAAAAACAGAATGGAGTAATGTAAAGTATAATTAGGTAAAATATTTTTTTCATCAATTCAAATAACGTTGTTTTTTTTGAAATAGTATGCAAATCAAAAATTATTTTTTTGTTAAAATTTATAATAAATTAAATAGATTTTCGTTGTTAAATATTCGACGTAAATAGCTTTTTACCGATTAAATGCATTTTTTTTAAAATAATGTTGCATGTTAAATGATATTTGTTAACTTGCACCCAAAATTTATTACCTACTAATAGTATGAAAGTAAACAAAATTATGATTGTAAAAGTATTACTAGCACTGGTACTAGCATCTGGAATGCTTGTAAGCTGTGGAAAAAGTAAAAACACAAAAAACACGTCAAGTGCAACGGGTTGGAAAATCAACGACAAAAAAGGTGGTTTTCAATACGGATCAAATTTCAAAAAGCAAGCAACTGCACCAGGATTAGTCATGGTGGAAGGCGGAACTTTTACGATGGGTAAAGTGCAAGACGACGTGATGCATGATTGGAATAACTCTCCAAATCAACAACACGTTCAGTCTTTTTACATGGATGAAACTGAAGTTACCAACTTGATGTATCAAGAATATTTGGAATGGCTGAAAAGAGTATTTCCTCCAGACCAAGAAAATTATAAAAATATTTATGATGGTGCATCTCCTGACACTTTAGTATGGAGAAACCGTTTAGGATACAACGAGACCATGACAGATAACTACTTGCGTCATCCAGCCTACGCTAATTACCCAGTTGTTGGTGTAAATTGGATTCAAGCTGTTGAGTTTAGCAAATGGAGAACCAATAGAGTTAATGAAAATGCCCTTGAACAAGCTAAGTATCTTAAAAAAGATGCTAAAGTGTTAGATTCTAAGGCAGAATCAACTTTTAGTACAGAAACCTATTTGGCGTCACCTACTAAAACATTTGGTGGTGATGATAAAATTGTTTTGAAACGTGGTATGATAAAATCTGCTAAAGACAGTACAAATGTTTATGCTAAAAGATCATCAGGGCTTATCCTGCCAGAATATAGATTGCCAACTGAGTCGGAATGGGAATATGCTGCTGCTGCCGATGTTGGACAAAGAGAGTATAATATCTATAAAGGTCAGAAAAAATATCCTTGGTCTGGAAGTTATACAAGATCTGGTAAAAGACAGAAAAAGGGCGATCAATTGGCTAACTTTAAGCAAGCCAAAGGGGATTATGGAGGAATTGCAGGTTGGTCTGATGATGGTGCTGATATCACTAACATTGTAAAATCGTATGCGCCAAATGATTTCGGTCTTTATGACATGGCGGGTAATGTAGCCGAATGGGTTGCCGATGTGTACCGACCAATGGTTGATGATGAAGCAAATGATTTCAATTATTATAGAGGTAACGTTTATTTGAAGAATAAAATAGGTGATGATGGCAAAGTAGAAATTGTAACTGCCGAGACGCAAACCTACGATACCTTGTCTAATGGAAAAATAGTTGCTAGAACGTATCCGGGAGATATTGCAAAAGTTGCAGTTGACGAAAAAGAAACGTATTTAAGACAAAACTTTGATAAATCTGACAACCGAAACTACCGAGATGGTGATAAGCAATCTACACGTTATTTTGATTTTGGATCTGCTGAAGAAGAAGATGAAAAAACGAAAGCAAAACATATTATGTACGATTCGCCTAAACACAACGTTACTGTTGATAGCTTAGGTAATATGGTTAGAAAGTTTGATCGATCTAGCAAAAGAACTACACTTGTTAATGATGATGTTCGAGTTTATAAGGGCGGATCATGGCGAGATAGAGCATATTGGTTAGATCCAGCCCAAAGAAGATATTTTCCACAAGATATGGCAACGGATTACATCGGTTTTCGTTGTGCGATGTCGAGAGTTGGACCTAAGTCAGATAAAAAGAAAAGAGCTAGAAATTAATAGCTAATTCAAATAATTTAAAAGCCCTTTTCAGGGCTTTTATCTTTTCATAAAATTACTAAATAATGAATATTTTAGATTTACATAAATTGTTTTTAAATTCTTCAGGAATCGTTATAGATACTCGAAAAATTATCGCTAATTCCATTTTTATAGCCATCAAAGGAGATAATTATGATGCAAATATGTTTGCACAAGAAGCTTTGGATAAAGGAGCAATTTATGTTGTTCTTGATAATCCATCATCTTATATAGACAATAGAACTATAATGGTAAAAAACAGTTTGGAAACCCTTCAAGAATTATCTAAAATTCATCGACGGTTTCTCAAACTTCCGATTATAGCATTAACTGGAAGTAACGGAAAAACCACAACTAAAGAACTCATAAATGCAGTTTTATCCAAAAAATATACTACCACTGCAACCATTGGCAATCTTAATAACCATATTGGAGTTCCTTTAACGCTGCTATCCTTTACGTCCAAAACAGAAATCGGAATTGTTGAAATGGGAGCTAATCATCAAAAGGAAATTGAATTTTTATGTAATTTGGCTCAGCCAGATTTTGGATATATTACAAATTTTGGTAAAGCACATCTTGAGGGTTTTGGCGGTTATGAAGGCGTTATTGTTGGAAAAAGCGAGCTGTACACGTATTTGATACTGCATGAAAAAAGTGTATTTGTGAATCTTGATGATCCAATTCAAGACGAAAAAACAAAAGCGATTACCCGCATTTGTTTTAGCCAAATAAATAAAGATGCCGATGTTTTTATCGATAAATCAATTTCAAATCCGCTAGTGTCAGTTTTTTTTAATGATCTTGAAATTAATTCTAATCTTATCGGACTTTATAATGTCACCAATATAATTGCTGCAATCACGATAGGAAAATATTTTGAAATATCAGATCAAGCTATAAAAGGTGCAATAGAAAGTTATGTTCCAGCTAATAATCGATCTCAGTTATTAAAAAAAGGAACCAATGAAGTCATATTAGATGCTTACAATGCTAATCCGAGTAGCATGAAAGTGGCATTAGAGAATTTTATGCATCTGACTACTACTAATAAAATTGCAATACTAGGCGATATGTTTGAACTAGGCAATGAAAGTATTTTTGAGCATAAATTAGTAGTTAAATCATTGATTGATCATCTAAATATTAAATGCATATTTATTGGTACTTATTTTAATGAATGTAAAATCGAGAAGCCCAATTTTGAATTTTTTGTTAACTTTGATGCTTTCACAAAGTATTTTGCAAGTCTGAAATTACAAAATAATACTATTCTTATTAAAGGTTCACGTGGAATGGCATTAGAACGAATTTTAAATTTTTTTTAAAAAATAACTTTATGTAATTTTTGGCAGAAGTTGGAAACTCATGCGGTGGTATTTTGTGACACCAAATTTTTTTAAAGCTTCCCTGTGTTCTTTTGTAGGATAACCTTTATTTTGTTTCCAATTATACATTGGAAATTCCTCATGTATTAAATTCATGTAATCATCACGGTATGTTTTTGCCAAAATTGATGCTGCTGCAATACTCAAATATTTCGAATCGCCTTTGATGATGCTTGTGCTAAGTATTGAAAGTAATTTTTCGATTTCGGCATCAGAAAAGATTTTTCCTGAAGTATAAATCATTTTATTTTTTGAAATTAACGGCCGGTTTCCGTCAACTATTATATATATTGGTGTAGGATTTAGCTTCAAGATACATTCTTGCATCGCTTTTAACGAGGCGTTTAGGATGTTTATTTCATCTATAATTAATGGTTCGATGTGTGTAACAGAAAACGAAACTGCATGTTGCTCTATAATAGGTTGGAGTAGTTTTCTATTTTTTTCAGAAAGCAACTTTGAATCATTTAGTTTGGAAAAATATTCCTCAACATTATTATTTTCAAAAGCCTTCCCTTTGGGACGGTTGGATGAGCTAAAAGCATTCTCGTTGTGCAACTTTGATGAGATTATAACAGCTGCTGCCGTCACTGGACCTGCAAGACAGCCGCGACCAGCTTCGTCGGTTCCAGCTTCTAAAATTTGATCTGAAAAATTAGTAAGTAGCATGATATCAAAAGTATTTTTTCATTAAGCAAAAATAGTTTTAAACAAATTAATAGCAGTAATAAAAAGTTAAATTTTTGAATTACTAAAAAAAATCTCAGTAATTTTGAATATTGATTTGTTTTATAAATAAATAATTTGGAAGTTTGCAAACTAAACTAATTCAAACAAATTTAATATGAGATTAAAATACAAATGGATTTTTGCATTATTAGTAATGTTATCAATACAATTTACGTTTGCTCAGGATAAAACTGTGACTGGTACAGTTTCTGACGATTCAGGACCTTTACCTCTAGCTAATATTGTTGTTAAAGGCACCAAACGTGGCGTTCAGACTGATATGGATGGTAAATATTCTATCAAAACTAAAGTTGGAGAAGAATTAGTTTTCTCGTATGTAGGTTTAACAGATGCTGCTATCAAGGTCGGACCGTCAAATGTTATCAACGCTGTTTTAAAACTTTCTACAGAAGGTGAAAAATTAACTGAAGTGGTTGTAACTGGTCAAGGTATCAAAAAAGAGAAAAAAGCATTGGGTTATGCTGTAACTACAATTAAAGCGGAAGAATTTGCCTCTAAACCTAATACAGATATTGCAAGAGCTTTGACTGGTAAAGCACCTGGTGTAAATATTCTGCAAACCAGTGGTTTGTCAGGTTCGGGAACAAACATTATTATTCGAGGGTATTCGTCAATTACTGGGAATAATCAGCCCTTATTTGTTGTTGATGGTATTCCATTTAATACAGATACAGTTAATGAAGGTTTTATTGTTGGTTCGGCAAACGCATCAAGTAGGTTTTTAGATTTAGATCCCAATAGCATTGAAAGCATAAGTATCCTGAAAGGTTTGAGTGCGACCACATTGTATGGTTCTGCGGGAGCAAATGGTGTAATTTTGGTAACTACTAAATCTGGAAATACCAAGGATATTAACAAAAAAATGGAAGTTACAGTTAGTCAATCATTGTACTTTTCTAAAATATCTAATCTGCCTGATTATCAAAATAATTATGGTAATGGTTTTGATAATAATTTTCAAACTGCTTTTTCAAACTGGGGACCAAACTTTAATACAGTAGGTACTCAAGGGATTTCCGCTGCAGGTACCGTTCCGCATCCCTATGCATATCTTGCATCTCCTACCTTTTTGCCAGAATACTACGAAGCAGTAGTTCCTTACAAAGCATTTAACAGTGCTGAAAAGTTTTTCTCTGGAACTGGTTTGGTTAATACAACATCTCTCAATTTTTCTGGAAGAAGCGAAAACACTACTTTTAATTTTGGAGTCGGTCATACGAACGACAATGGTTTTGTGCCAAATAATGGATATGATAGATTAAATCTTAATATGGGTGGAACTATTAAAATGTCAAACAAATTAACATTGATATCTTCCCTTAATGTGGTAAAAGTTGAAAAAACTGCACCGCCAACCGCTTCGGGTTTTGGATCTAACTCAGCCTTTCCATCGGTGTTTGCTAATGTATTATTTACGCCTAGAAATATTGATCTATTTGGTTTGCCATACACAAATCCTGTGGATAATTCATCTATTTATTATAGAAATGACATTCCCAATCCCCTTTGGACTCTGAATAACTCCGGTGATAATGAAAAAGTTAGACGCTTTTACGGAAGTGTTGCGCTCTCTTACGAAATCAATTCTTGGTCAAATCTTTCGTATAGGCTATCACTAGATAATAGCACTTTAAAATCTCAATATTTTATAAATAAAGGAAATGGACAACCCTTTGATGATGATGGATTCTTAGTATCTACATACAGACAAAAAAATATTTTTGATCATACATTTAGTTATAATTTTGATACTGCAATCGGAAAAAGTTCTAGTTGGAATCTTGATGGTACATTAGGTTTTAACCCAAGACAAATTTCAGGCGAGGATGTAAGATTGTCAAGTACCAAACAAGTAATTTATGGTTTACTTACTCATCAGAATTTTGAAAATCAAAATAGTGATTTTATTCCAACTGGTTCTAGTTCAGAAAATTCTAATATATATGGTTTATATGCAAGCACAACGATAGGATTTAAAAAATTTATGTTCTTAAATCTTCAGGGTAGAGTAGATTCTTATTCGTCATTACCTAAAGCAAATCGTTCATTGTTTTACCCATCTGTTTCGCTGTCATTTATTCCAACAGATGCTTTCAAATTTTTAAAAAATAATAAAACAATCAATTATCTGAAAACAAGGATAAGTTATGGTTCGTCGGCTAGATTTCCAAGAACATATCAATCTGTTATTGGTTTATCAAATGGCTCTAATGTTTTTGTAACCAATTCAGGAGAAATTCTTAATAGTCAAAATATAAGTGCTCAATTAGGAAATACTAATTTAAAGCCAGAACTAGTAACAGAAATTGAATTTGGTTTTGAAGGTAAATTTTTCTCGAATCGATTAGGTATAGATTTATCTTTATATGATAAAAGATCTAATGATTTGATTATTGATAGACCTCTTGATCCAGCAAGTGGTAGCGCTGTAGTTGCTGATAATCTAGCAGAGTTATACAATAAAGGTATTGAGTTAAGCTTAAATGTTAAACCAATTAAGTCCGAAAAATCATTAAATTGGTCTGCTACAGTCAATTTTACTCTCAATAGAAATATAATTGTTGACTTAGGTTTAGGGGCAACTGAAAAATTACCATTCGAAGGTTTTTCAAATTTCGGAAATTTCGCCGCACCAGGCCAGCCTTATGGCGTAATTTGGGGTAGTTCAATACAGAAAGATGCTAATGGTAACAATATAGTTGCAAGTGATGGTAACTATTTGGTAAATTCAACAATACAACCAATAGCTAATCCTAATCCAGATTGGAACAGTACCTTGATTAATGAGTTTTCTTTTAGAAATTTAACTTTTCAATTTCAATTAGAATATCAAAAAGGAGGTGAAATGTATTCAACTACTGCGGCAGCACTTATTTCTAGAGGTTTAACGAAAGATACAGATTTTGACCGTTCAGGGACTTTTGTTTTACCTGGTGTAAATATTAATGGGCAGCCAAATACTACTCAAATTGGTATAACACAGTGGGGTTTCAATAATGGTGGGTTTTTTATTCGTGAACAAGGAGTTTATGATGCAACAAGTATCAAATTACGGGAAGTGTCTTTATCATATGAAATTCCAAAAAAGTTTTTAGCGAAAACACCTTTTGGTAAGATGTCAGTTTCATTTGTAGGACAAAATTTATGGTTTAAGGCAATAAATTTTCCGAAATATCTTAATTTTGATCCTGAGGTTACAAGTTTAGGTGTCGGAAACAGCAGAGGTTTTGACTTTCTTACTGGACCAACCGCAAAGAAATATGGGTTTAGTTTTAATTTAACATTTTAATGAATATGAAAAAGGTATATTATTTTTCACTTTTTTTACTTTTTTTTACTTTCACGGGTTGTGAAACCCTTGATTTAGATCAAGTTGAAAATCCTAACAATATTAACGTTTCTAAACGAGATGTTGAGCTATCCTATAACTCCATCCAATTAAGAATGCCAGATTATGTTAACCAGCTAAATGGTTTTACACAACGTGTTACTAGGCAAATGGCTATGACTGGTGGGAATACCTACGACAATGCATTTGAACCTGCAAGTTTTAATGGAATCTGGTTTTTTGGTTTTGATATCTTAAATAACATAAAGTTTTTTCAAGAAAAGGCAAACTCTACTAATGATAAGTTTGCGCTTGGAGTTTCTAAAGTGCTACGTTGTTATGTTTATATAACTTTAGTTGATGTTTTTGGTGATGTGCCTTATGACGAAGCTTTGTTAGGAAATTTAAATCCCACACCTAAATATGATAATGACGAATATGTATACGGAAAAATTTATCAGGAATTAAACGATGCTATCTCGGTTTTAAATTCACCAGCTAATGAGACCGCAATAAATGATTTGTTTTATCAAGGTAATAAATCTAAATGGATTAAGCTTGCTAACACTTTAAAATTGAAAATGTTAGTTAATGGTCGTCAAGCAACTGCAGATTTTGGGATCACAGATGCTAAAGGTGAAATTGAGGCCATATTAGCTAATCCTGTTAACTATATTAGTGCAACAGAGGATGATTTTCAGTTTCAATATGGTGATACCCGATTAAATCCGAATTCTAGACATCCGCAGTATAACGATATGTATGAAACTGGTGGAGGTGCTTATATTTGTAATTATATGTTTTGGACAATGACTACTGAAAAAGGAGTTGCGCTGGGTACTGGAAATCTACATGGTATATCTATTACAGGTTTAACTGCGGCTTTTGATCCAAGGACTGCGTATTATTTTCATAAACAAAAAAATGTTACAACTACTGTTGTGAATCAGTTTAATTTACCTAACAGAGTTCGACCTGAACATTATAATGATTCGCAATATAATTCATTCTTTTTCTCGCAGTTACGTACTCCATTCTCATTATCTAATTGGATAGGCGGTGCACGAACTGATAACGGTTACTGGGGGAGAGATCATGGGAATGGTTCTGGAATACCACCAGATAATGATTTGCGCACCGTTACCGCCTTGTATCCAATAGGTGGATTATTAAAAAAGACAGATGAAGCAGTACAAACTCAGGGTGTTGGTGGTGCAAAAGGTGCTGGTATAATGCCTATTCTTTTATCGTCTTACGTGAAGTTTATGAAATCTGAGGCCATCTTAAAATTAGGAGTTGCAGGCGACGCAAAGCAGGAAATGTTGGATGGTATTGCTGAATCTATTAATAAAACAATTAATTTTATTCCGTCGTATAAGCGACCCGAAATTTCTGAAGGTATTATTGATCCTGCTTATTCTATTCCTGTTTTAGAAACCAAACGAGATTCTTATGTTGCTTTTGTAAATACTGCCTATACTAATGCAGCGAATAATGACAAAAAATTAGAATTAATTATAAAAGAATATTTTATTGCTTCATGGGGCAATGGTATAGAACCTTACAATAATTACAGAAGAACGGGTTATCCAAGTAATTTTCAACCTACACTAGAACCTATTTCGGGATCTTATTATTATACAGGTTTATATCCAGCTAACGCTGTTGATAATAATCCGAATACGCCTACAAACAATAGAAATCGAAGATTGTTTTGGGATAAACTTAATCTAAATTTAAATTAAGATGAAAAAAATAATTTTACTTTTATTAGTGTCGATTTCTTTTTTTTCTTGTGAAAAAGATGAAGAATTAACTCCAAATCCAGACCTCGATGCAGGGTCTTATGTTAGGCTCGATATTACTTCCAAAAGAATAAATTCGCAAGATTTTGCAAATTCTTTTTTTGGTGGTAAAATAACTACTCCAGGAAATAATGTTGCAAAATATAATTTGTATATCAGAAAAACTAATATTTTTGGTGTTGCCGAAGATTTTATCCCTTTTAAAACATTTACTAGTTTTCCTGCTGATTTAAAAGTAACTGCAAACGATTTAGCTACTGTATTTAATGTTCCTTTGTCATCAATTGTCTTTGGTGATAACTATAGATTTTACGGTGAGTCTTTTGATTTTAATAATGTGCGTTCTGATTATTTTTCCCTGTCCTCTGTAATCCAGTCTGCACCTTCGATGAAACAAGGTTATCGTTTTGTCACAGACATTACCAATAATGATGGTGTATTACCGTTGGAATTAGATGCATTTGATAATTATATTTCACAATAACTTTATAAATCATGAAAAAAATAGTATTAATAATTTTTAGTTGCCTTATTTTATTTTCTTGTGATAATAATGATGGTTATACGGGAGAACCGGATGCTATCAATGTGCCAGTAGAAACCCTAAATATTGCTATTGCTACCACTGAAACAAGTGTTGTTTCTTCTCAAAATTTTCCGATAACAATAACTTTACCCAAAGCATTTGATATAGATGTTTTGGTTGAAGTAATTGCTGTCTTACCAAATACAAACAAGCGTTCACGTAGAAATATTATCATTCTTAAGGGCGTTACTGTGGCTGAAGCACTTATGATCGCACCTTCGGCAGACATACCAGATTTGCCTTTTATAATGAATTTGGAATTATCTATTTCAAGTATTACCTCAGGTCCAGAAGTAACCCCGCCTGGTTTTAAGGGTATCAGTTATAATGTAAATTCCAATAAGGTTATGCTAGAGTATGGTGATGCTGGTTTTTCTGTTTCTAATTCAAATCGTTTATCGATACGATTGTATAATGAGTTTCCGAGTATCAGTGCTACTTTGCCTAATTTTAATAACTTAAGTTGGAATATCAAAAAGGTTGATGGTTCGCCAGTCACAATTGCGGGTAACGCTCAAACAACACAACCAATATATGGTACAACTACAAATTTGGTTTCTGATGTAATTAATTTTAATAGAGATGCTGATAATATAGTATATATTATCAATGTTTTTGCTCTAAAATTGATTACTGCTCCAACAAATTTAAAATATAAATTAGTAGTTCGTTATCCAGATGATAAAGTAAGAGTTTTTGCAGGTACTTTAAATAATTTATCAGTGACTACTGCGACTGGTGCCATACCGTTATTTAGAGTAACAAAGTCTTTAGATTCTAATAATGACCCTTTTTATCTGGTTCAAAAAATTTAATTTGGTCTTTTAACCTATCTTTTACTAATATTTAATTTTTTTACTTTATTTTTACGTACTATTAATTAATTAATCTTTTAAACTATGAAAAAATTATTACTTTTATTATCAATGTTTACAGTTGTATCTGTAAATGCTCAAGACTTTTGGACTGAATATGCTACATCTCAACCCGCGGCTAGCACGGGCGTTGCTAGTATTTCTATTGTAAATGCTAATGTTTCATGGCTTAACATGAGTTGTGGTACAACGGGCTGTACTCCAATTAGAAGATACGCACGCTCTTTAGATGCTGGTCTTACATACAATACAGGAGTTATCGATTTAGGTGCTGCCTCTGCTAGTTTACGTGTAGCCAACATACATGCATTTTCTGCAGATGTTGCTTGGGCTTCAGTTTTCCCTGCTGCGGCAGGCGCAACAGGTGGTGTTTGGAAAACTGTTAATGCCGGTGCTAACTGGACCAGACAGGCTACCGCATCTTTTAATGATACTGCTTCTTTTACTAATATTGTATATTTTTGGGATGAAAACCAAGGTGTTACTATGGGTGATCCTACAAGTGGCGCTGCTCCCTATTTTGAGATTTATACCACAACCAACGGAGGTACAAACTGGACTAGAACTCCTAGTGGATCTATACCAGTACCAAGTGACCCACAAGAATATGGTTTGACCAATAAATTTACTGCTTTAGGAAACTCTATTTGGATAGGTACAACTTTTGGTAGAATACTAAAATCTACTGATAAAGGTTTGACTTGGACTATCACGCAGTCTCCTATTCCAGATTTTGGTGGTGGAATAAATGGATCTGAAAATGGGGATCTTATTTTTGAAACAGAATCTGTAGGTCTTTTGGTAACTAGTGACTATTTAATTTACAGTACTACCGACGGAGGTACAACTTGGAATCCTGTAACCTATACAGGCCCTTTCAGAAATTTTGGAACAGCGCAAATTCCTACACTTGCAGGTACGTACGTGAGTGTTGGTGAAGATGTAGATTCTGGCGAGAGAGGTTCTTCGTATACGCAAGATGGCGGTGTAACATGGATTAATATTGAAGATGCTAACGCAGTAGACGGTGGTATTATTTCTTTCCTTAGCCCTGCAACTGGTTTTGTTAATGGCTTTTCAACTTCTGCTGCTGTAGGTGGTATTTTCAGATGGAATGGTTTGTTACCAATCCTTGCTAATGAAACTTTTTCTTATAACACTTTGAAAGCTTCTCCAAACCCAACAACAGGTTTAGTAGCTTTAACAGGTAAAAACATTACTAATGTAATTGTTACTGACCTTTTAGGGAAACAAATCTCTAATACGAAATATACTTCGCTAGATTCAATCAATCTTGATATAACTTCTTATAATGCAGGAATGTATATGGTAAAAGTTACTAATGCTGATGGAGTTTCGTCAACGATTAAAGTTGTAAAACAATAATCAGATTACTATTTTTATATGAAACCCACTTTCGAGTGGGTTTTTTTATGTTTTAATTTTTGGCTATGCTAGCTGTCAGTGATCTAATAATTTTAATTAATATCGCTTACTCTTCAATATTATTTGCTTAGATAAGCTTTCAGTTGCACCAAGAAGCATTTTGTTTTTCTTAACAACAATTATATAAAACATTTACTTATTTTTGCAAGATATACTCAAAGCATGAAGTCGGTATTTTCAATTTTTTTTCTAATCTATTCATTTGTTGGTTTCTCGCAAGACAAACCTATTAAAGATACACCAAAAAAAAGCCTACTTCAAACAGAAGAGCAAAAAGCGCAACGCTTGTCCCAAAAGGCACCAATTAATTTATATAAAATAATTTCAATAGATCGCGACACTACCTATGTCGATACGTCTTTAACAATTAAAGATGAATATGAGTATAATTTTCTTCGTAAGGATAATTTTGCTAAAATGTCGTTTGCCAACGAAGGTCAACCTTATATTGATTTTAAAGTAAATTCAAATAAAGGTTCACAACCTAATTTTGGTTTTAAATCAAAAACTATTTTTTTTGAAGAATTCGATCAAATCAAGTATTATTCTGTTGCAACACCACTTACAGAGTTGTACTTCAAAACTGTGATGGAGCAAGGACAGAGCCTTGATGCGCTTGTTACGACAAATACTTCAGAGCGGTTTAATATTTCTTTTTCGTTCAAAGGGTTACGTTCAAAGGGCAAATACAGTAACCAAGGCAACAGTTCAGGAAATTTTCGATTTACATCAAGTTACAACACGTTGAATAGACGGTATTTTGCAAATTTGCATTTTACGGGACAAGATATTCTAAATGGAGAAAACGGTGGCGTTTTTGATATAGAAAATTTTATATCCAAAGATGATGCCTATCGAGAACGAATTAGACTTTCAGTATACTTGTCGGACGCGTTCTCTTTTCAAAAAGGGAAAAGATTGTTTTTGGATCATTTTTTCAAAATAAATGATTTTTTTTCTATAAAACATCAGTCAAGCTTAGAAAATAAATTTTTCGAATACAACCAACAAACTGTAGCTACATCTATTGATTCTCAAACTCCTTTTATCAGATTTGGAACTTCTTTTAATTCGAAAATCAATGATCAAGTTAACTATAAACGAAGTTATAACAAATTAGGTTTTCAATACACAAGTCACTCTTTTGGCAGCTTACATTTGTTTATCGATGATTCGCGTTTTAATCAGTATTATGGTAAAGTTATTATAACTTCTACTCAAGTAATCCCGGGTCGTATCAAGCAAAATCTTAATGCATTGGGATTTGAATATAAGTTGACCCAATCTAATTGGAATAGTAAAATTCAGTTTTCAAAATCTTTTTCAAGTCAAGTTTTTTCCAATTTAGATGCCAATGTTAGTTATCAATTCGATACGTTAAATCAAATTAATCTGCAAGTTATAGCTTCTAGCAAAATCCCTGATAACAATTTCCGGTTGCATCAAAGTAGTTACGAAAACTACAACTGGGCTAACCAATTCAAGAACGAAAAAACAAATACAATCAATATAAATGCCAAAACACAATGGCTAGATGCCACTTTGCAATACACGAGTTTAACAAATCATTTGTATTTTGAAGACAGTTCCTCAAACTCGCTGATCCAACTTATTAAACCTAAGCAGTACTTAGAAAAAATCAACAATTTTTCTTTACAACTCAACAAAGAATTGAAATATGGTAAGTTTGCACTAGACAACTATGTACTTTTGCAACAGACAAACCAACAAGCCGATATTGTTAATTTGCCTAAATTGGTAACCCGAAACACATTTTACTATTCAAACTATTTCTACAAACGCGCTTTATATATACAAACAGGAGTAATTTTTAATTATTTTTCAGCATATAACGTCAATGATTACAATCCGGTTTTATCTGAATTTTATGTCCAAAATAAAACCAAAATTGGCAGTTATCCGATGTTCGATTTTTTTATTAATGCAAGAATTCGTCAGACACGAATTTTTATAAAAGCAGAACATTTTAACTCCGCGTTTTCTAACACCAACACATTTCTTACTGCGCCAAATTATCCTTATCGAGACTTCATCGTTCGCTTCGGTATAGTGTGGAACTTTTTTCAATAATAGTGCCTTTTTTTGGGCGTTCCCCTTCGGGTCGGGCAATACGCTACAATCTTTTAGTCGATAAAAATCGACTAAAAGGATTTCCACTTCTTTCCCTAACGCAAATTTGCCAACAGCACAAAGTTCGCTCCAAAATTGTTATCTTTACAAAAAATAAGAAAAAAAGTAAACATGAACTATTCCGAAAATATACTCGGTACTATAGGAAACACACCACTAGTAAAACTCAATAAAGTAGTTGGAGATATTCCTGCTTTGGTACTTGCCAAAGTAGAAACCTTCAATCCTGGCAATTCGACCAAAGACCGAATGGCATTAAAAATGGTCGAAGATGCCGAAGCCGACGGTCGCCTACAACCAGGCGGAACTATTATTGAAGGAACATCAGGCAATACCGGTATGGGATTAGCACTTGCAGCAATCGTAAAAGGTTATAAATGTATTTTTGTTATTACAGACAAACAATCTAAAGAAAAAATGGATATTCTGCGTGCCGTTGGTGCCAAAGTCATTGTTTGCCCTACAGATGTTGAACCAACAGATCCGCGTTCGTACTATTCTGTTTCAAAACGGTTAGGAACTGAAATTCCCAACTCGTGGTACGTTAATCAATATGATAATCCTAGCAATGCCATTGCACATTACGAACAAACAGGTCCAGAAATTTGGAAACAAACCGACGGGAAAGTAACCCATTTCATTGTTGGCGTAGGAACCGGAGGAACCATTTCTGGAGTTGGAAAATATTTAAAAGAAAAAAATCCAAACATCAAAATATGGGGAATCGACACGTATGGTTCGGTCTTCAAAAAATACCACGAAACAGGCATTTTTGATGAAAACGAAATTTATTCCTATATCACCGAAGGAATCGGAGAAGATATTCTTCCACTAAATGTTGATTTTAGTTTAATCGACGGATTCACAAAAGTAACCGACAAAGATGCAGCTGTTTACACCCGAAAAATTGCTATGGAAGAAGGAATTTTTGTTGGTAATTCTGCTGGATCATGCATTAAAGGAATGTTGCAACTCAAAGAACATTTCACAAAAGAAGATGTGGTTGTAGTTTTGTTTCACGATTCAGGAAGCCGTTATGTTGGAAAAATGTTTAACGACGATTGGATGCGAGAACGCGGTTTTCTTGATGAAGAAATCACCAAAGCCGAAGATGTTATTAAAGATCATCTTGACAAACCATTAGTAATTGTGCGCACTGAAGAGCTAGTTTCGCACGCCATCGATCGTATGCGAAAATACAAGATATCGCAAATTCCAGTAATCGATATTACAGGATTTGTCGGATCTGTTGACGAGTCCGATTTGTTTCAAAGTTATGTAACCGATAAAAATGTTGCTGATAAACCTATTCGTGAAGTAATGGGCAAACCTTATCCACTGGTAAAAGCTGGAACACCAATTGAAGAAGTTTCAAAACTTTTCACCAAAGACAATCAGGCCGTTTTAGTTCAATTAGAAAACGGTAAACATCATATCATTACCAAATATGACATCATAGGTTCTATTAAATAATAGTTAATTTTGAAATTCAAAACAATTTATATCATTTCAGGTTGCAACGGCGCAGGCAAAACAAGTGCTTCTTACACGATTTTGCCAGAAATATTAAATTGAAAGGAATTTGTAAACGCCGATAATATTGCATTTGGATTGTCGCCTTTTCAACCCGAAAAAGTAGCCTTCGAAGCAGGAAGAATCATGCTCGAACGAATAGAATTTTTGTTGCTTTCAAATGCAACTTTCGCCATAGAAACTACATTATCGTCCAAGAGTTATAAAACCAAATTAGAACAAGCAATAAAAAATGGTTATCAAGTAAAATTATTGTTTTTTTGGTTGCCAACTGTAGAGATGGCGATTAAGCGAGTTGCTTCAAGGGTCAAAAATGGCGGTCATAACATTCCACAAGATGTAATAAAAAGAAGATATTTCCGAGGAATTGAAAATCTATTCAAAATTTATATATCTTTAAACTGTGAATAGATGGTTTTTGATTCTTCAAAAAATGAAATTCAAATGATTGCTAAAGGAAAAAGTTTAAATTCTTTAGAAATTTCTGAAACTAAAAAATGGGATTTAATTAAAAATAATTTTAATGAGTAATTCAAAAGGTTCAAATTCAGATTTTAATAAAAAAGTACTCAAAGGTCTTGAATTGTGTTATAAAAATTTGGTAAAATCCAAAATCCAAAATAACCAATCGATGGTTATCATGCACAACGGCAAAGTCATAACCGTAAAAGCTTCCGAACTAAAAAATCTATAAACTAAGGTCAAAATTTATAAATCCTGCTCGTATAAAAACGAAGCAGGTTTTTTTTGTTTTTGGCAATTTCAATTTCTATATTTGACAATCAATAATCAGAAATCAAAAATCGTTAATCTGCAATCTTAAATCCTAATGACCTTCACAGCCATCGATTTTGAAACCGCAACCGGTCATCCAGAAAGTGCTTGCGCTGTTGGTATTATAACTGTTAATGACGGAATCATTGTCGACGAATATGTTACGCTGATACAACCACCAAACAACGAATATTGGTACCGAAACATTATGTGTCATGGCATAAAACCCATCGAAACACTTGACAAGCCAATGTTTGACGATTTGTTCCCCGAAATTCAAAAACGATTGTTTGGGCGTAAAATTGTAGCGCATAACGAACGTTTCGATCGTAATGTTTTGCAAAAAACCATGAAGTATTATGGTTTGTATTATGACGAATTAGAAATTGCTAACATGTGGGAATGTACCTGTAAAATCTATCGAGCCAAAGGGTACAAGCCAGCAAATCTGAAATATTGCAGCGATCAAAACAACATTCAGCTCAACCATCACGAAGCCTTGTCTGATGCTCGTGCTTGTGCAAAATTGTATTTGTTGAGATAATTTACTATTTTCGTTTTTTTTTTATTTATCTCTAATCTATTATTATAAAAAATGAAAGAAGATTTTCTCCATTATATCTGGAAATTCAAGAAATTTGATATTTCTGATTTAAAAACTACTATTGGAGACAAGTTGACAATCATAAATTTTGGACAATATACCCAATTGGCAGGTCCTGATTTTTTTAATGCACAAATCGAAATTGAAAATCAAAAATGGGCTGGTAATGTCGAAATTCACATCAAATCATCCGATTGGTACGTTCATAATCACGAAAAAGATGCTAATTATGACAGCGTGATTCTACATGTTGTTTGGGAACACGATACCGAAATTTTCAGAAAAGACAATTCGGAAATTCCTGTGCTTGAAATTAAAAACTATATATCGGCTTCGGTTTTAGAAAATTATCAAGCATTATCAAATCCGAAATCTTGGATTTTTTGCGAAAAGCAAATTGCTCAAACCCCAGATTTTGTGATAAAAAACTGGCAAGAACGTCTTTTTTTCGAGCGCTTGGAACGAAAGTCAAAACCCATTCAGGAATTGGCTTTTGCAACCAACAGCGATTGGGAAGCGGTTTTATTTTTGTTATTAGCCAAAAATTTCGGACTGAATACCAACGGCGAAATTTTCTTAGCAATTGCAAAGTCAATCCCGTTTTCTGTTATCAGAAAAGAAAGTTTTGAAGTCGAAAATCTTGAAGCGATGCTTTTTGGAAATTCTGGTTTACTGGACGTAGACAAAGAAGACAATTATTATAAAGACTTAAAATTCAGATTTTTTTATCTGATTCATAAGTACCAAATTGAAAAAAACATTTCCGAACCTGTACAATTTTTCAAACATCGTCCTGACAATTTTCCCACGATTCGATTGTCGCAATTGGCAAATTTATATCACAAACTACAAAATTTGTTTTCAGAAATTATAGCGATTTCTGATGTAAAAGCGATTTATGATATTTTTGATATTTCGGTGTCGGAGTATTGGAAAACCCATTATCAATTTGATAAAGAAAGCCCCAAAAAAGTAAAATCATTATCAAAATCATTCGTCGATTTATTGCTAATTAACACAATAATTCCATTTCAGTTTGCATACGCCAAAAGTTTGGGTAAAGAAATATCAGAAGATTTGATTTTGTCATTATCGCAAATTGCACCCGAAAAAAACTCGATTATTGATAAGTTCAACTCTTTCGGAATCAAATCAAAAAATGCTTTTGACAGTCAATCGTTATTGCAACTTAAAAATGAATATTGCAATAAATCGAGGTGTTTGGATTGCGCTATTGGTATAGATTTGATGAAAAACAATTAGAAAATTAGATAAAGAGTCAATTGAAAAATTCACTATTTTTGTAAAGAAATACAATAATGCGCACCGATTTACAACTAAAATATTTTTTCGAAAAACACGGGTTTCATGTTTCGTCTCGATTAGCTGATTCGCTAGGCATGCGTGCTTCTAGTGTGCGCTTATTTTTTATTTATATTTCGTTTGTTACCGCCGGTTTATGGTTTGGAGTTTATTTAACCTTAGCATTTTGGATGCGACTAAAGGATTTGATTCGCGCCAAGCGAACCTCAGTTTTTGATTTATAGTTTCTCAACAATTGCATTTCTTTTACGAATTTCAATACCCTAAATTTAAAATAATAATTAGTATTTAAAAATGGATTTCAACCAACTCAAAAGCTATTTTATTTTTACCAAAGGACAGCGAACGGGTATTGTTTTACTTTTGGCGATTATGATTTTGTTTCAAGTAAGTTATTATTTTATCGATTTTAGTAACCCACAAAAAGAATCATCCGAAAAGCAACAGTGGCTTGCCTTGCAAACACAAATTGATTCGGTAAAAAACAGTAAGGGCGATTATGTGTCAACCATTTATCCATTTAATCCCAATTTCATAACTGATTTCAAAGGCTACAAACTCGGAATGTCAACTGCTGAAATCGATCGATTAGTAGCTTTTCGGAAACTCGGAAAATTCGCCAATTCTCCAAAAGAGTTCCAACAAGTTACCAAAATATGCGATTCTCTTTTGTTTACGATGGAACGGTATTTCAAATTTCCAGATTGGGTCAATAAAAAAAATGAGAACTACAAAAGCACTTGGGTTGATTATTCAAAATCAAATCCTAAAGAAAAAGAAAAAGAAAAATTGCCAATTATAGACATCAACCAAGCAACACAAGAAAATCTTGAAAAAGTTTACGGAATTGGGCCAGCAATTGCAGAACGAATTCTGAAAGAAAAAGAAAAATATGGCGGGTTTGTATCGATGGAACTAATGGCTGATGTTTGGGGATTATCGCCCGAAGTAATCGAAAATCTTAATAAAAATTTTAAAGTTTTTACCCAACCCAACATCAAAAGAATAGATATTAATAATGCGTCACTTAAAGAGTTAATGCAATTTCCGCTGTTTCGATACAATTTAGCAAAAAACATTATTACTTACAGAAGTATGAATGGCGACATCAAAATTGAGGATTTAACAAAAATAAAAGATTTTCCTGTTGATAAAGTAAAAATAATAGCATTATATTTGAAATTCTAAAAAGAAAATACAAAATACCCTTTTATGAATTCAACTTACTTTACGGAAGAGCACGATTTATTTAGAAAAAGTTTACAAGATTTTTTGCAAAAAGAAGTCGTTCCGCATATCGAAAAATGGGAAAGAACAGGAACAATTGAGCGTTTTATTTGGAAAAAATTTGGCGAAATGGGTTTTTTCGGAATCGCATATCCAGAGGATTATGGTGGAATGAATTTAGATTTATTCTACACTGTTGTGCTTTTAGAAGAACTTCAAAAAATCAAATCTTCAGGATTTGCTGCAGCGATTTGGGCACATGCTTATTTGGCAATGACGCATTTAAATGCTGAAGGCGACGATCGTATCAAAAGAGATTATTTGTCACCAAGTATTATGGGCGATAAAATAGGAGCTTTATGTTTAACGGAGCCTGTTGGCGGTAGCGATGTTGCAGGAATGCGAACAATGGCTGTAAAAAAAGGAGATAAATACATTATTAATGGCTCCAAAACATTCATCACCAATGGCGTTTATGCCGATTATTATGTTGTTGCCGCAAAAACTGACATTGGCATCGGAAACAAAGCTATAAGTATGTTTTTGATGGATACCAAGACTAAAGGAATTTCGGCTACAAAACTTGATAAATTAGGTTGGAGAGCTTCTGATACTGCAGAAATTGCTTTTGATAATGTGGAAATTCCCGCAGAAAATTTGATGGGCGAAGAAGGAAAAGGGTTTCCCTACATCATGCAACATTTTGCATTAGAGCGACTAATTATGGCTGTCAATGCACACGCAAGAGCAGAATATGCTATCGATTATACCATCAATTATATGTCGCAACGCGAAGCTTTTGGCAAAACAATCGATAAATTTCAGGCATTAAGACATACAATTGTCGATCATGCTACAGAAGTGGAGCATTGCAAAATATTTAATTACGCCGCTGTTGCTCGATTAAACAATGGCGAATATGTGGTAAAAGAAGCCACTATGGCCAAACTGAAATCTACAAAAGTGTCTGATGAAGTTATTTATAGCTGCCTGCAAATGCTTGGAGGTTATGGTTATATGGAAGAATATCCTTTGGCAAGATTGTCACGAGATAGCCGCTTAGGTCCCATTGGAGGCGGAACTTCTGAAATTTTAAGAGAAATTTTATCAAAGATGATTATTGACAAACAAAACTATCAGCCTGCAGTTAGATAATTATAAAATAAGGTATAAATAAATCATACGAAAAAACTCCAATATTGCTATTGGAGTTTTTTGTGGGCGATGAGGGGTTCGAACCCCCGACCCCCTCGGTGTAAACGAGGTGCTCTGAACCAGCTGAGCTAATCGCCCTCTTAAAGAGATTGCAAATATAAGTTACTTTTTTAGATTTGCAAACTTATTTTAAAAAAATTATAAAATTTCTGCAACTACAAAAGTGCTTCCACCAATATAAACCAAATCGTCATTATTTGCTTTTGAAATCGCCTGATGATAAGCTTCTGAAACTGAATAGTATATTTCACCTTCAAGTTGAAATTTATGGCATTTCTCTTTTAAAATTTTCACGTCCAATCCGCGTGGGATATTTGGTTTGCAAAAATAATAAATGGCTTTTTTTGGGAACAATGGTAATATTTCGTCTAAATCTTTATCGTTTACTACTCCAAAAACAAAATGTAGCTGATCGAACTTTTGTTTTTCTATTTGTTTTAGTACAATTTCAAGTCCGTGTTTGTTGTGTGCCGTATCACAAATCACCAAAGGGTTTGTTCGCAATTGTTGCCATCTGCCTAACAAACCTGTATTTGTCACAACTTTTCTAAAGCCATTTTCTATAGCAACCTCAGAAATAGTAAAATCATTTTGTGATTGCAAAACTCGAATAGTTTGTAAAACTGTTTTTTTATTTGAAATTTGGTAATCACCCAGTAAATCGCTGGGATAAGTTGTTGTTATGAGATCTGATGCAAAATATATGGATGCTTTTTCAATAGTAGCTTTTTCAATAAAAATAGGTTTTGTTTCTTCAGAATATTCGCCGATAACAATAGGAATTTTTGGTTTAATAATTCCAGCTTTTTCGATTGCAATGGCTTTAATTGTAGTTCCTAAAAATTGTATATGGTCTAATCCAATATTGGTAATTACTGAAATTAATGGCGTGACTATGTTGGTTGAATCAAGGCGGCCGCCCATGCCAACTTCGATAATGGCTATATCAACTTTTTCTTTTTTGAAAAAATCGAAAGCCAAACCAACTGTCATTTCAAAAAAGCTTAGTTGATTTTCTTCAAAAAAAGATTTGTGTTTTGTAATGAACTCACAAACAAATTGTTCTGAAATTTCTTCAGAAACGCCAGACTTAATAATTTTTATGCGCTCTTTAAAATCTTTTAAATGTGGAGAAGTATATAATCCAGTTTTGTATCCAGCTTCTTGTATAATGGAAGCTAGCATATGTGAAGTCGACCCTTTTCCGTTGGTGCCAGCAACATGAATGCATTTTAAATTTCGTTCGGGGTTGCCTAAATAATTAGCCAGTAGAAGGGTGTTTGTTAAGTCTTTTTTATAGGCAGAAGCTCCTATATTTTGATACATTGGCAACTGAGCAAACATCCAGTGCAAAGTAGCTTGATAATTCATTGTATTGATTTATTCAGTAAGTTTAAAGCTGTATATAATTTTGCCAACTTGTTTCTCTGGTGCATCGTCTGAAGATTGCCATTTGGTACTCATTGCAGCTATTTTTGCTTGATCTAGCAAACATTTTGCCGAATTTGTTGTGCCACGAACACCTGCATTTGCAGCTGTAACTTGCCCAGATTTATTTACAGAAATTTGTACAACAACCGTACCTTGCTCATCGCATGTATAACTTGGCTGGGGCTTATTTAGTGCTTTTCGGTTGCCAAGTTGGTAGTTTCCTTTACCATTTCCGGTTCCACTTCCAGATCCAGATCCGTAACCACTACCCGTTCCTATGCCAGTACCGGATCCGTTTCCTCCACCGGTTCCAGTTCCTGAACCACCGCCACCATTATATCCCGACGCATTTTTGTCGCCGTTTCCTTTTCCTTTATTTCCAGCTATTTTATCATCGCCATCGCCAGATTTTGAAGATCCGTTCAATAAATTAGAAAGCGCATCTGAAGTAGATTTTGATGGTTTTGGTGGTGTTTTAACAACCACTTTTTCAATCACAACTTTCTTAGGTTTTTCAGTTGTTTTTTTTATTTTAATTATTGCTGGTGCGTCATCATTTTCAGAAACTACAATTTCCTTTTCATCTGCTTGATCTGCAACAACTGGTTTTGATACTGCAGTAACTTTTTCTACAGATTGAAAATTATCGCCCATTCCGACATCACTATCTCCAAAATTAACAGCAACTTCGCCACCTCCGCCTCCACCTTCTTCAAGCAAAGGAAGTTGTATCACGTTAGAAAATTGTGCATAAAATAAAATCAAAAAGAAAAACAAAAATAAAAGTGCTGTTAATCCTAAAGATTTTTTTTATTTTCGGTTTCAATCAATTCCATATTTACCGGGGATTTTTTATAATAACGAAATTACATAAAATAAATTGTTATCTATCAATTATGTAACGTTAAATACTGTCAAACTTTAAGCAAATGTATTCAAATTCATACTGATTTCAAAAATATTTATAACTTCATAAGTGATTCTTCACTATGGTGACAAAAAAATACTACTTAAACAACTTCTAAATTTACGAAATCGTTTGAAATTTTAAGAATTAATAATTACTTTTGTGAAAATTAAAAATAATATTGATTATATATGGATTTTAATCTAAACGAAGAACAATTAATGATTCAACAAGCTGCGAAAGATTTTGCAATTGCAGAACTTTTACCAGGTGTAATTGAGCGTGACGAATATTCAAAATTTCCAACTGAGCAAGTCAAGATGATGGCTGACCTCGGTTTTATGGGTATGATGGTCGATCCTAAATATGGTGGTTCGGGTTTAGATAGTGTTTCCTATGTTTTGGCTTTGACCGAAATTGCTAAAATAGACGCTTCTGCCTGTGTTATAATGTCGGTTAATAATTCGTTGGTTTGTGCAGGAATAGAAAAATATGGTAATGAAGAGCAAAAATTGAAATATTTGGTTCCTCTTGCTAAAGGCGAAAAAATCGGTGCTTTTTGCTTGTCAGAACCAGAAGCAGGCAGCGATGCCACTTCTCAAAAAACAACAGCAATTGACAAAGGCGATCATTATTTGCTTAATGGCACTAAAAACTGGATTACCAACGGAAATTCTGCTTCTACCTACATAGTAATTGCACAAACAGATGTGGAAAAAGGTCATAAAGGCATAAACGCATTTCTTGTAGAAAAACATTGGGCGGGGTTTGACATTGGTCCAAAAGAAAAGAAAATGGGAATTCGCGGTAGCGACACACATACACTTATGTTTAACGATGTAAAAGTTCCTAAAGAAAATAGAATTGGAGCAGAAGGTTTCGGTTTTAATTTTGCTATGAATGTTCTTAATGCGGGTCGTATCGGTATTGCTTCTCAAGCATTAGGCATAGCAACTGGCGCGTACGATTTGGCTCTTAAATATGCTCAAGAACGAGTAGCTTTTAAGAAACCAATTTTTCAGCATCAAGCAATTGCCTTCAAACTGGCGGATATTGCGACTAATATTATGGCCGCTAAAATGTTGGTACTTAAAGCCGCTTGCGAACGAGACGAAGGTAAAGATATTGCTCAGAGTGGCGCAATGGCCAAATTATATGCATCGCAAGTAGCTATGGATACCACTATTGAAGCGGTGCAAATTCATGGAGGAAACGGGTATGTCTCTGAATATCATGTAGAACGTATGATGCGTGATGCCAAAATAACACAAATTTATGAAGGTACTTCTGAGATACAACGGATCGTAATTTCGAGATCATTAGTTTCTTAAAAGCAATCTTAAATTATTTTGAACCTTCTAGTTTTACTAATTAGAAGGTTTTTTTATTTCATAAAAAATGTTAAAATAACTTTGATTTGGACTAAGTTTTCTATTTTTGAATAGTAGAAAACCAAAATCAACTATTTTTCGTAAATTGCAAGAATTTAAATTGTAATTGCTAATTTTAAATATGCTTATAAACTCCATACATGCTAGCCTGAACGAAATGATTGATTTATTAGATCAATTATCTAACGAAGCCTATACCAATCCTTGTTCTGAGCTTAGCAGTGCTAGTATTGGTGAACATACAAGGCATATCATCGAAATGTTTCAATGCCTTGAAAATCAATATCAAAGTGGATTAGTAAATTACGATATTCGAGAACGAAATAAGCAAATTCAAAACGATACCGATTTTGCTATTTCTCAGATAAATTTAATAAAAATTAATCTAGAAAAAGAAAACAAAAAAATCGAATTGCAACAGATTATTGATGGTGAAGAAATTTTCATCGAAAGTAATTACAATCGCGAATTGTTGTATAATTTAGAACATTGCATTCATCATCAAGCTTTGATTAAAGTTGCAATATTGATGTCGGAAAATCTAAATGTTGATGCCAATTTTGGCGTAGCACGTTCTACAATCGAATACCGAAATAAATGTGCACAGTAAGTTTTGTTCGTATTAACGGAAAAACTATTATAACTTCCAATCGTGACGAGCAAGTAGTTCGGTCGGCAATCGAGCCCCACGAATATTTTGTAAATAACAAGCAATTATTTTTCCCGAAAGATCCAAAAGCGGGCGGAACATGGTTTGCTGTAGACAAAATAGGAACCATTTTGGTCTTATTAAATGGTGCTAACGAAAAACATATTCAAAAACCATCCTATCAAAAAAGTCGTGGAATAATCGTTTTGGACATAATTTCTAACTCTTCTCCAATAGATTTTTGGTCAGAAATTAATCTCGAAAATGTGGAACCTTTTACGTTAGTTTTATTTCAAAACGAAAAATTATATCAATTGCGATGGAACGAAATCGAGAAATCAAAAATTGAATTAGATACTGCAAAATATCATATTTGGTCGTCATCAACTTTATATCCTAAAGAAATTAGGAAAGAAAGAAGCGAATGGTTTTATGAATATTTGGCAACGAAAACTTCAATATTAGAATCAGATTTGTACAATTTTCATCGAAATACTGAAAATAAAAACACCCAAAACGGATTGGTCATTAATCGAAACGACAAACTAAAAACGTTAAGCATCACACAAGTTATTGTTCAAAATCAAAAAGTTTCACTTTCATATTCTGATTTAATACAAGAAAAAGAATTTTTATCTATTTTTCAAATTTCTAAAAAATGAAACTCTTTTTCCACAGACTTTTTCATTGGGAATATTGGCCATATCAAATTGTGTACATCCCGGTTTATCTTTTAGGATTTTATTGTGCATTTCGTACAAGATCGTTTTATTTTTTTAATGCCGCTAATCCAACTATCCGAAATGGCGGATTTATGGCCGAAAGCAAAAAAGAAATCTACGATTTGATTCCACAAAAGTATTATCCAAAAACGGAACTAATTCAAGAAAAAACTTCGCTCGATAACGTGTATAAAATTCTAAAAAAATCAGAAATAAACTTCCCGTTTATCGCCAAACCCGACGTTGGACTGCGCGGATCGGCAGTAAAAAAAATCAATTCGATTAATGAATTAAAAAAATATGCAAGTAAAGCTAATTTTGATTTTTTGATACAAGAATTAATTCCATTTGAAAACGAAATTGGTGTATTTTATGTTTGTTTCCCAAATGAAAAACTTGGAAAAATAACCGGAATTGTTCGCAAAGAATTTTTGATTATTACAGGCGATGGTACAGCGACTATTTTGGATTTGATACAGCAAAATCCAAGATACGAGATGCAGTTAGACGCATTAACTAGAGAGTACGGTTCGGGTTTGAACCAAATCTTGAAAAATGGCGAAAAGCGAAATTTGGTTCCTTACGGGAATCATATTCGAGGCGCAAAATTTCTTGACGATAGTCATAAAATTTCAGATAAATTAAATTCAGTTTTTAACGAAATGTGTTCCCAGATTGATGGGTTTTACTTCGGTCGATTGGATATTATGTTTTCTAATTATGAAGATTTAGAAAACGGAAAAAATTTTCAAATTGTTGAGTTGAACGGTTCTGGAAGCGAACCAACACATATTTATGACCCAAAACATTCTCTATTTTTTGCTTGGAAAGAATTGTGGCGACACATTTATTATATGTATAAAATAAGTGTTCAAAATCATAAAAAGGGCATTGCCTATCTTTCAAGAAAAGAAGGGAAAGTACAATTTAAATTGCATTATGAACAAAGTGCTAAGATTGTAAATTTCTAGAAAGATGCAAACGTTAAAAAACATTTTCGTTGGTTTTTTAGTAAGTTTCGTAGGATCGATTCCGTTAGGATATTTAAATATTGTAGGATTTCAAATTCTTAAAAAATCTGGGTTAAACGATGTTTTTTATTATTTGTTGGGCGTTGTTTTTATAGAAATGTTTGTCATTTACTTCACGTTACTTTTTGCAAAGCGACTAATTTCTAATGAAAAATTACTAAAGTTTATAGAAGGATTTTCAATAATTTTCATGTTCCTGCTTGCTTATGTTTTTTATACAAGTTCGACCAAAGACGATACAAGTCAAACTTTTTTGACGAAATATTTTTCTTTTGCGCCATTTGTTATCGGACTTATTTTTAGTTCTTTCAACTTCATTCAATTGCCGTTTTGGACTTCTTGGAATCTATATTTGTTAAACGGAAAGTATATTGAAGTTTCAAAAAACAGAAAATATTTTTATGTATTTGGAACTGTAATTGGAACTTTTTCAGGAATGTTGGTGCTGATTTTATCTTTAAAACACTTTACTAATCACTCTGATTTTCTTGCAAAGTATTTATTGAAAATAATAATTCCTTTTATTTTTATAGCATTAGGCATACTTCAAAGTTTTAAATTTTATAAAAAGTATTCTAAATAGTTTTTATATTTACATAAATAAAAAAAACAATGAAAAACATCATAATTACAGGAACTTCGCGCGGCATTGGACACGAATTGGCATTACAATTTGCAACAGCTGGTCATCGTGTTTTGGCGGTATCTCGAAAAATCCCGAAGTCTTTATTAGGAAATTCAAATATTACTTGTCTGTCGGTCGATTTGTCAATAGAAAACGATTTGAATCAGGTTTCAAATTACATAAAATCAACTTCGAAAAAGGTGGATATTTTGATTAATAATGCGGGAAGTTTACTACACAAATCATTTGCAGAAACTACCAACGAAGACTTCGAAAGTATTTATAAAGTCAATGTTTTTGGCGTTGCTAATATCACACGAATTTGTTTGCCTTTTTTCGATAAAGGAAGCCATGTTGTTACTATAAGTTCGATGGGTGGCATTCAAGGAAGTTCAAAATTTCCTGGATTGGCAGCTTATAGTTCTAGCAAGGGCGCGGTAATCACGTTGTCAGAATTACTTGCAGAAGAATTTAAGGAACAAGGCATTGCGTTTAATGTTTTGGCACTTGGCGCTGTAAATACCGAAATGTTGCAAGAAGCATTTCCGGGTTATGAAGCACCACTTTCGGCTTCAGAAATGGCGAATTATATTTTTGATTTTGCCTTGACTGGAAATAAATTTTATAACGGAAAAGTACTGCAAGTTTCGAGTTCGACGCCTTAATTTTTTAGAATATTTTTGTAAATTGTGTTATAATTTAAAATTCAGAAACATGCTAAAAGTAAACGCCATCCAATTATTTGAAGACAAAAAAGTAAGAACCGTTTGGGATGCCGAACATGAAAAATGGTTTATTTCGATTATTGACGTTATCGAAGTTTTGACTGAAACAGATCGTTCTAGAAAATATTGGAGTGATTTAAAAACTAAACTTCAAAATGAAGGAAGTCAGTTGTCCGAAAATATCGGACAACTGAAAATGCAATCCTCGGATGGTAAATTTTACAAAACCGATGTTGCTGATACAGAACAACTTTTCAGATTAATACAATCCATGGCGTCACCAAAAGCAGAACCTTTTAAACTTTGGTTAGCGCAAATAGCATCTGAAAGATTAGACGAAATTCAAGATCCTGAACTTACAATTGATAGAGCTTTGGAGCAGTATTTGCAATTGGGATATTCTGAAAACTGGATCAATCAACGTTTGAAAAGCATCGAAATTCGGAAAGAACTTACTGATGAATGGAAAAATCGAGGATTGAAAGAAGGACAACAATTTGCAACTTTAACCGATATAATTTCTAAAGCTTGGTCGGGCAAAACGACCAAGGAATATAAAGTTTTGAAAGGTTTGAAGAAAGAGAATCTTCGAGATAACATGACAAATACGGAATTGATTTTGAATATGTTAGCCGAAGCTTCTACTAAAGAAATATCAGAAGCAATTCGTCCCAAAACTTTTATACAAAGTTAAAATGTTGCAAAACAAGGCGGAAATGTTGCAAAAGATGCATTAAAATCTCTTGAAGAAAAAACAGGTAAAAAAGTAGTTTCTAGTCAGAATGCTAAGTCTTTATTAAATCTGAAAAAATAGCAATAGTAATGAGCGAAACGCTTTCTAAATATCTGCCTGAACATGCTGTGATGCCATGCTTTGAATTAATCAAAGCCAATAATGTGCATCTCAAAATCGTGAATGAACGCCAGACGCGTCATGGGGATTATCGAAAAGGTTTGTCGGGAAAACATGAGATTACAGTGAATTCGAACTTAAATAAATACCGATTTATTATTACTTTAATTCACGAAATTTCGCATTTGGTTGCGTTTGAAAAGTTTGGCAGAAACATCAAACCGCATGGACAAGAATGGAAATATACTTTCCAACGTTTGATGGTTCCGTTTATTCGTCCCGAGATTTTTCCGAATCAGATTTTACCATTATTGGCGAGGCATTTCAAAAACCCAACAGCAAGCTCCGATACCGATGCGCATTTGGCTAGGGCTTTAAAACTTTTTGACGAACGAATATCGGATGTGAATTTCGTTTCTGAAGTTCCAAACGGAAGTTTATTCCGAATTAAAAACGGACGAATTTTTCAAAAGCAAGGACTTCGCGTGAAGCGATATGCTTGTTTGGAGGTCAATTCAGGAAAACTTTATTTATTTAATGCCAATGCAGAAGTAGAAATGATTCCGGGATAATTCTAAACTTTAAAAATTAAATTTTTTCTATAAAAAAGCCAAAGTATAAAACTCCAAATTACGATATAAATAAGAGCTCCTGCGACAGAAGCGTTATAAGGACTTTCAAAATTTGGAGCTATCCAAAACTTATACATATAATATTGAATATTAATTTTCTCGCCTATTATTTCTGGATTATCCACTTTTATCATCGCCATTACTCTAGGAATTATTCCTGAAAAGAAAAAAACCAGCATCGGATTTACACCCCAAAACAAGAGTACTTTTGTCCATTTTTGCGCTTTTGCAATTTCAATGATATAATACAATACTGCTAAACATAAAGTTGCTAATCCTGCGGTAAAAAGCACATAAGAACTTGACCATAAAGCTTTATTTACAGGAAATAAGTAACTCCATCCAAAGCCGAGAAGTATTAATATTGAGCCATAAAGCACCAATTTTTTTGTGATTTCTATTTTTGACAGTTCAAAATTTAAAAGTGAACCAATCAACATTCCAATAACTCCGGAGGCAATTGCTGGCAACGTACTCAAAACGCCTTCTGGATCCCAAGTTTTGGTTTCTATATACATGTGATTTGGTAACGAAATGCTATCTATCCATGCTGCAAAATTGGTTCCTTTGTCAAAATTTGGTGCTCCAATTCCGGGTATAGGAATTAAACTCATCATTGCCCAATAGCCCAATAATAAAGTTATTGCAACTATTATTTGTGTTTTGGTTGTTGTTTTGAGATACAAGATTGCGATACAAAAATATACAATTCCGATACGTTGTAAAACGCCTGGAATCCTTATAGTTGCATAGGTTTCGGTTGCAAATGCTAGGAAAAGCATTAAGCAAAACAATCCAAGTACAAGGAACTTTTTTGTTTTAGAAGTAAAATCACCCAATAAAGTGATTGTTATAAGAATTGTAATTAGGAATCGGATAGCCAATAATTCTAATCCTTCTAAACCGAATAGCTCTATTTTATTGAAAAATGCTAAAAACCAACCCAAACAAAATATTCGTAATGAGCGTGTTAGTATTTTAGAAAAAGTAGCACTGTCAAATTTTTTAATTGGCATTGCAAATGGAATAGCAACTCCAAGTATGAAGATAAAAAAGGGAAAAACAAGATCGGCAAAAGTACATCCATGCCATTCGGCGTGCAATAATGAAGGATAGACGTTAGCCCAGCTTCCGGGATTATTGACCAATGTCATCAGCATAATAGTGAATCCTCTGAAAACATCGAGCGAAATGAGCCTTTCTTTTTGCATTAATTTGATTTTTTAAAATAGAAAATAAATATACAAAAAAATTAGAAAAAATATCTTTTGAAGGCTTCCATTGCTGCATAATCTGCAAAACCCAACTTCCTAAATTTTTCAGCCGTTGCTTTGTTTCTTTCTTCAACCCGAACCCAAAATTCTCTCGAGTCGTTGCCCTGAAATAGGACACCATCTTTTTGCGATTGGTGATAGAAAATGGCAGTTCGTTTCTTCAATACCTGATTTGGACTCATCGGAACCGCCATTTCAATTTCGTGCATATCCCATTCATGCCATGCGCCACGATACAGCCAAACCCAGCAATCGGTCATGAATAGTTTCGATTTTAAAATTTTTAGTGCCTCAAAAAGTGCATCTAAACAAACTTTATGTGTGCCATGCGGATCGGCAAGATCGCCAGCAGCAAATATTTGATGTGGTTTTATTTCTTCAATTTTAGAAACCATCAAATCAATATCTATTTTTGAAACCGGTTTTTTGCGAATGGTTCCAGTTTCATAAAATGGTAAATTTAAGAAATGTGCATTTTCATCAGGTAATTCCAAATAGCGGATAGCTCCGAGCGATTCCTTTTGGCGAATTAGACCTTTTATTTTGCGAACTTCTTGATTATCTGGACTGTTTGTAGTATTTTGATTTATAAATTGGATGGCTCGAATATAAAAATCATTAGTTGGAGTAATTTCCAATCCCATTTCGGCAAACTTCAATGCTTCGTGATTTGAAACCGCAATATTTCCCGAAGTTTGGTACACAACATGCACGTCATGACCTTGTGATACCAATCGATCAAAGGTTCCACCCATTGAAATCACATCATCATCTGGATGCGGACTAAAAATAATTACTCGTTTTTTTATCGGAGAAGCGCGCTCTGGTCGAATTTCATTTTCAGTATATGGTTTTCCTCCGGGCCAACCCGTTATAGTATGTTGTAGCTTATTAAACATTTTGATATTCAAGTCGTAAGCTGTACCCTCAAGAGTAAGAATACTTTCCATTCCATATTCTAAATAGTCTTTATCAGTCAGGTGTAAAATTGATTTATTGGTTTGATTGCACAGCCATACAATTGCTTTAAGAATAAGATTTTCATCCCAATTGCAGGCATCAACAACCCAAGGACAATTTATCCGAGTTAGCGACGAAGCGGCCTCAGTATCTAAAACAAAAGTCGTTTGCGGATGGTTTTGCAGATAGGTTGCAGGCTTTTTCGATGCTATTTTGCCCTCGATAGTTTCACGAATTACGTCGGCTTTATTTTGTCCCCATGCAAGTAGTACTATTCGTTTCGCTTCAAATACAGAGGCGATTCCCATAGTTATAGCTTTTTTCGGAACGTTTTCTAACCCTAAAAAAGAAGGTGCAGCATCCACACGTGTAACATGATCTAAGGTTACAATTCGTGTTGTAGAGTTAAAGTGCGATCCAGGTTCATTAAAACCGATGTGACCTGTGCGACCGATACCTAAAAGTTGAAAATCTATGCCGCCAAGACTTTTGATTTTCCCTTCATAAGCTTCGCAAAAAGCAATACTTTGCTCCACATTCAAATCTCCTTTTGGGATATTTATATTTTCGGGCAGAATATCTATGTGATTAAATAGTTGTTCGTGCATGAAGTAATGATAGCTTTGCACGTTTTCTTTTTCCATCGGAAAATATTCGTCAAGATTAAAAGTTATTACATTTTTGAAACTCAAACTATCGTATTTGTGCATTTTTATGAGTTCATCATAAACTTTGATAGGCGAGGATCCAGTTGCTAAACCTAGCACGCACATTGAATTTGCTTTTTGCTTTTCTGTAATTAAAACTGCTATTTCTAGCGCAACTGCTATTGATCCTGTAATAGAGTCTGGGAAAATTACATTATGAATTTTTTCAAATCGCGTGGTTTCATTTTGCCCCGGCTTTCGATAACTAATTGATTTAGAAGTTTCCATTAGAAGTTGTGTTAATGGTTTTAGTTGTTCAAAGTTAGTCAATCCAACAGTAAAAATCACTTAGAAGTGCATTTTTTATTTTAAAAATGTATAAAAACGCAAAAAAATGTAGACATTACAGTACTATAATGCCATATTTCACGTATTCTTTCAAGATATAGTCCGTTGGATTTAGATCGGTTATTACATTATGCAGGAGGGATAAATCACAAACAAGATGCGAACTTTTGGTATTTATTTTTTCGGAAGTCACCATGCATACTACTTTCGTTGCAGATTTAAGCATTGCTTTTTTAACAATTGACACTTCATAACCGGTTTCTGTTAATCCGTTAACAACATTTAGACTACTTGACCCCATAAAACAAATATCAGCGTGAATCGTTGATAAAATCTGAACCACATCAAGCCCAATAGTAACCATTGCATTTTTCTGTAGTTTTCCGCCAATGAAAATTAAATCAATATTTGGATGTTGTGACAGTTGCATGGCGATTGGTAAACTGTAGGTATAGATGGTTGCTTTTAAATCGGCAGGAATTAATTTTGAAAAAGCCAAATTTGTCGTGCCTCCACTAATAATTATAACTTGCCCATCATTAAGAAGCGATAGCGCTTTAGTTCCGATTTTTATTTTTTTGTCTTCGTTAGCAATCACGATATCAAATACATTAGCTCTTTTTTCGATTATTGGAAAAGCACCGCCATATACTTTTTTTATCAATCCTTTATTGTTGAGTTCTATCAAGTCACGCCGAATCGAATCGACAGATGTTTGAAGATATTTTGCTAATTCTAAAGTAGTAACTTTATTTTTTTTCTTCAGTTGGGCAAGGATAGAATTTTGTCTTTCGGTCTTTAACATTTGTTTATCAATTTGAGTCAAATGTATTGTTTTATTTTCTAATTAAGTAAAAAAGTCGATATTTTTGCATTTTTTTGCATTTTTTTTAGAAACGTGCAAAATAGTTTGAGTTTTTTTATATTGTATTATTATTTTGTTTACATGCGAAAAATAATTTTAACACAAACTTATGAAAACGAAAAAATTACTTTTGGTGTCAGCGTTTTTGTTTTTTGCAATTCAGTTTGGATTTGCTCAAAATAAAATTTCGGGTACCGTTACAAATGCTTCCGATGGGAGCCCAATTCCGGGAGTTAATGTTCTTGTTCAGGGTGGAAATTCATCAACATCAACTGGAGTTGACGGCAGATTTACTATTGATGCTGCACAAGGAAACACTATAACTTTTAGTTATGTCGGATTTTTATCAAAGAACGTTAAGGCAAATAGTAATCAACTTAATGTTGCTTTGCTCGAAAACGCTAATACCTTGGATCAAGTTGTAGTAATTGGTTCTACGGTTAAAACTTCTCGAAAAGAATTAGGAAATGCCATTACAAGTGTAAAATCAAAAGATTTATTGCGAGCACAACCCAACTCATTATCTGCTGCATTGCAGGGAAAGGTTGCAGGGGCGCAGATATCTCAAAACTCTGGTGATCCTGCAGGAGGATTCTCTATTAAATTAAGAGGTACTTCGTCTATATTAGGTTCTTCAGATCCTTTATATGTAATTGATGGTGTCATTATGAGTAATGTATCAGCAAATTTGACAAATTTAGATGTTGGCGGTAATACTAATGTCAGACTTGGACAAAATAGAACTGCTGATATTAATCCAAATGACATTGAAAGTGTTGAAGTTCTAAATGGTGGTGCGGCAGCGGCAATTTACGGATCTAGAGCGTCAAATGGAGTAGTTCTGATAACTACTAAAAAAGGTAAAGAAGGAGCTACTAAATACACATTTTCAACTAATACTGTAGTTAACAAATTGCGAAAAAAATTAGAGACGAATCTACTTGGAAAGCAATTTAAAAGTGCTGCACCTTCGCTTTTTCCTATATCTACAACGCCGGGAACAGGCGATAATTTTGTAACTGTTCGTGGTAGAAATTTTGACAAAACAACTTTTGACGTACAACGATATGATTATCAAGATGACATTTTTAATGTAGGTGTTGGAACCGACACTTATTTTTCTTTAAATGGCGGAAATGAAAAAACCAAATATTTTACATCGGTTGGCTATCTTCAAAATGAAGGAATCATTAGAAACACTGATTTTACTAGAATAGGTTTAAACCTAAAAGTGCAGCAGAAAATATCGTCAAAATTATCAGCGTCGTTTGGTTTGAATTATATTACTTCTACATCTAACGAAAAATCAGATGGAAATCGTTTTTGGAGTCCTTTAAATTCAGTAACTATTAACAACAATATTTATGATCTTGCCAAAACTGATGCAAATGGTGAGTTTCTTGCAGTAGATCCAGGTAGGGTTAGTCCAGCATCAGCAATATATAAAATTAAAAATGTTCAAGATACTGATCGAATTATATCTGATGTACAATTAAACTTCAAGCCTTTTAAAAATTTTAGTGCAGATTTAATTGTGGGTTTAGATAATATAAATCAAAAAGGATTTACATTTATACCAAGATATCCGTACAGTGGAGTTAATCCAGCCTTTTTTGATAATGGTTATGCATCAGAAGCAACTAATAGAATTTTACAAGTAAATAACGATTTAAACTTACGTTATCTTTGGCAAATTTCAAAAGATTTTTCAGCCACTACTACTGCTGGATATAATGTTCAACTTTATAGAGATAAATTTTATTCAATAGCGGGTCGTGATTTAAAACCATTTGTAGAAACAATCAATGCGCCAAACACTATAATTGGTGGCGGTGCATCTACTACTGAATCTAAATTCAATCTTTGGGGATTTTTTATTCAAGAAACATTTGGGTTTAAAAACAAATTATTTTTAACAGGTGCAATCAGACAAGACGCTTCTACTACCTTTAGCAAAGAAAAACGTACTCAAATATATCCAAAAGTAAGTGCTAGTTATGTATTGTCAAATGAAGATATATTTAAAGATTCTTTTGCTAGCACGATAAGATTTAGAGCATCTTGGGGAGAATCTGGAAGTCTAACTGCAATTGGACCTTATTCAAGATTCACGAATTATACAACAGGAAACATTGCTGGCAGTACTACATTTAGTATTGAAGGCGACGGAAAGGGAAATCTTGATTTAGTTCCAGAAAAAAGTGCTACTTATGAAGTGGGTGCTGATTTTGGATTTTTCGATGATCGTTTTACAATAGCCGCTACATATTATAATGCAGATATTGAAAATCTATTATTACGTGTACAATCTGCAGCATCTTCGGGTGCAACAAATTCAATTCGAAATCTTGGCGAAATGAATAATAAAGGATTTGAGTTAGGCTTAAAGTTTGATGCGATACGAAAAGATGACATTAATCTTGATTTTTTTGTTAATTATAGTACTAATAAAAATAAGGTTACTGGTCTTAATCAGAAGCGATATGCGCTAGATTCTAATCCGGCTGGTGCTCCTGTATTTATAGAGTTGGATAGTCCAATTGGAATTTATTATGGAACTTATTATGCAACAAACCCTGACGGGAGTTTGTTACTAACTACAGCAGGATATCCCCAAACTGAATTAGGAGATATTGCTAGTGGCACTTCAAAAAGAGATCCAATAACTGGACAACCTACAGGTGGTGTATTGACAAAACAAATTGGAGATCCAAATCCAGATTATATAATTTCATTTGGAACTAATCTAAGATATAAGAAGTGGGGAATGTCTGTATTGTTTGATGGTGTTCAAGGAGTTGATGTTTGGGACGCAGATTATAGAACTAGACAAGGTGTTGGCTCTGGCACACTTGTAAAAAAAGAATTAACTGGTGAGTTGCCTCGTGGTTATATTTGGTCAATTTATGATATACAGCAGTTTAGAGTTGTAGATGGAAGTTATATCAAATTGCGAGAAGTAGCAGTAAATTATTCTTTTGGAAAATTAAATAACTTTTTTGATGATTTGACCGTAAATTTTAGTGGAAGAAATTTATATTCTTGGGATAAGTTTACTAGTTACGATCCCGAGGTTAACAGTGGCGGACAATCATCCGTGGCAAAATATAATTTTGGTGCAATTCCAATTCCTTTATCTGTAGCGCTTGGATTTAAATTTCAATTTTAATAAAATATAACATGAAAAAACTAATTTTAATACTCTTTATATTTTCTCTTGCTTCATGTAATGAGGAATTTCTTGATCCCACTAAGCCTTCAGAGGAAGATATTTTTTCTTCTAGGTTAGGAATTATAGGTGCCGCCAACGGACTGCAATCAAAATGGTCTGTTGGTCGGCAAAGTCCAGCGTATACAATTAATACTGCAAATGGATTTTCTACGTTTGAATTAGGTGTTCCAAGCGCAGGAAATACGAGCGAATCCGAGTTGTTTACTGGTGGCACGAGTATCACGACCCAAAATGGATTAATAAATGGTTTGTGGTCTCAAAATCTAATCATTAATTCAGAATGTAAAAAAATACTAGAAAAAATTGATTTATTAACAAACCCAGTAGAAAAGGCCACTGTTTTTTCTCACACATCAATTTTTCGGGCGATGGCGCTTGGAACATTAATTCAATTTTTCGAGAAAGTACCAATCCAAACTATCAACAACGCTCCTTTTAATTCTCGTGCAGAAGTTTTGGCTGAGGTTATTACAACATTAAGATCAACATTACCTTTTTTAAATGAGGCAAATGGCTTTACAGGATTTGTAAATTCAATTAAGTATAAAAATACTGTATATGCTTTATTGGCACGATACTATCTTATTGCGGGAGATAATGATAATGCTTTGTTATATGCAAATCTTGTTGACTTATCTGTAAAATCAGGGTTTGTTTATGATGCTGTTAATCCAAATCCAATTGCTTTTACAGCATATTTAACTACAAATAATTACCAGCCAATTGGCGCGACATTTGGCTTACCTGCAACTTTAGCTCCAGTTGCTAGTGACGGAAGAATTCCTTTTTATATGATATTAACTCCTACAATTAAAGGTACTGGTTTTAACACGACCGTGTCTACAACAGTGCCTATTTATCTTCCAAGCGAGATGACATTAATAAAGGCAGAAGTTTATGCTAGAAAGAGTTTATTTCCAGATTCTTTAACACAGTTAAACTTAATTCTACAGAAAACTACCGCACAAGATCCATGGTTGCTAGCTGCAAATTTACCAGCTTATTCAGGTACTGTAGATCAACCTAGTTTATTGTTAGAAATTTATAGAAATAGATGTATTGAATTATTCATGTCAGGTTTAAAATTAGAAGACACGAAACGTTTTAACCGCACTGGTGCTGGAGTTGTTGGCGCAGAGAGAAACAGAAATTATTATCCGTACCCTGATTCAGAAAGACAAAACAATACCAATACACCAGCAGATCCTATAAATTAATATAAATTAGTTTAAGTTTAGTTTTAAAAGCGAGTTGCTCAAAAAGCAACTCGCTTTTTTATTCCACTATTTTTTGAAGTATTAAAATTTCGTTTCTTACTTTTGTACTATTAGTTAGTATAAATATATTTTCGAAAAATGAACAATAATTATTACGCAATATTAATGGCTGGCGGAGTAGGATCGCGCTTTTGGCCAGTTTCAACAACCGAACTTCCAAAGCAATTTCATGATATGTTAGGAGCCGGCAGCACCTTAATCCAGAAAACCTTTAGTCGTTTATCAAAATTGATTCCTGCTGAAAATATCTTGATTTTAACTAACGAACGCTATAATGATTTGGTTCTCGGGCAATTGCCAATGGTCTCGCAAGACCAAGTTTTGCTAGAGCCTGCAATGCGCAATACGGCGCCATGTATTTTGTATGCCTCCTTAAAAATCCAAAAACAAAATCCCGATGCCGTGATGGTTGTGGCACCAAGTGATCACTGGATTGAAGATGAAGATGCCTTTGCAAGAAACCTTCAAAGTTGTTTTGATTTTTGTCAAACCGAAAATGCTTTGATGACGTTGGGAATCCAACCAACCTATCCGAACACAGGTTTTGGATATATTGAGTATGACAAATCAGATGCAAATGCAATAAAAAAAGTCAATCAGTTTCGCGAAAAGCCAAATTATGAAACCGCAAAATCATTTCTCGAAGCAGGAAATTTCCTCTGGAATGGCGGAATTTTTATTTGGTCAGTTAGAGCAATAACAACTTCATTTGAAGCGTTTCAACCACAAATGAACGCCTTGTTTAAAAGCGGTTATGAAAGTTATAATACCGCTTCTGAAAAAATATTTATAGCGAACAATTATGCTTTAGCCGAAGATATTTCAATAGATTATGCCATTCTTGAAAACGCCAAAAATGTTTATGTATTGCCAGCAACTTTCGATTGGAATGATCTTGGAACTTGGGGACAATTGCACGAAAAATTAGATAAAGACGAAAACAATAATGGTGTAATCAATGCCAAAGTTGTACTAGAAAATGCTACAAATAATATCATCCGATCTGACGCCGATAAGCTTATTGTTGTTGACGGACTGCACGATTATATTATTGTCGACAAAGAAGGAATCTTGATGATTTACCCAAAAAGTAAAGAACAAGATATTAAGCGGATTACGAAACTTGCCAATGAGTTGTAGTTTTGAGAGATTATTTATGTAATCTAAAATCTTAACCTTCTTTCAAAACGGCTTCACGAACTTTTTTGAATAAATTTGAAGAATACACAAAATCGGTAACAGCTTCGTTATCAGTTTTAAAAATCTCTTCTTTGGTTCCTTGCCATGCCTTAAGGCCATTTTTCAGAAACAAGATATTTTGTCCAATCTCCATAACCGAGTTCATATCATGAGTATTAATAACTGTCGTGATATTGTATTCTTCGGTAATTTCCTGAATCAAGTTATCAATAATTGTAGACGTATTTGGATCTAATCCCGAGTTGGGTTCGTCGCAAAATAAATATTTTGGATTGTTTACAATTGCTCTTGCAATGGCAACACGTTTTTGCATACCGCCCGAAATTTCTGAAGGCAATTTATGATGAGCATCAATGAGATTTACTCTTTTGAGAACAAAATCAACACGGTCTTGAGTTTCAGATTTCGAGTTATTGGTAAACATTTTTAACGGGAATCCCACATTTTCTTCAACGGTCATACTGTCAAATAAGGCACTTCCTTGAAAAACCATTCCTATTTCAGTGCGCAGTTCCCGTTTTTCTTCTGCTGAAAATTCAGCATAGATTCTACCATCAAAAGATATTGTCCCAACGTCTGGGGAATGTATACCTAATAATGATTTTAATAAAACTGTTTTTCCTGAACCTGATTGACCAATGATAAGGTTCGTCTTGCCAGTTTCAAAAATCGTCGAAACACCTTTCAAAATTTTGCTCTCGCCAAACGATTTTTCTATATTTTTAACTTCTATCATTAGGTCAAAAGTAATTGCGTTAAAATATAATTTACCAAAATAATCATTACCGAAGTCCATACAAACGATACTGTACTGGCTTTGCCAACTTCAAGTGCACCACCTTTCATGAAATACCCATGAAATGAAGGAATAGTGGCTAATAAAATCGCGAAAATAAAGGTTTTCAAAAAAGAATATATAATCTGGAAAGGCACCACATCCCGTTGCAAACCATCAATAAAGTCAGCACTAGTACCAAAACCACCATAAACGCTAGACACAAATCCGCCGGCAATACCCAAAAACATGGAGATTCCAACCACAAATGGATACAACAATAAAGCCATCAATTTAGGAAAAACAAGATAATTTATAGAGTTTACGCCCATAACTTCCAAAGCATCAATTTGCTCCGTAACACGCATCGTACCAATGCTTGATGTGATAAACGAACCCATTTTTCCGGCCATGATAATCGATATAAAAGTAGGAGCAAACTCCAAAATTACCGATTGTCGTGTGGCAAAACCAATTAAGTATTTTGGGATAAACGAGTTGGTCAAGTTCAAAGCCGTTTGTATAGCTACAACACCACCAACAAAAAACGAGATAAACGCCACAATCCCGAGCGACCCAATAATAAGATCGTCAACTTCCTTAAAAATAAGACCGCGCATCACGGACCATTTGGTGGGTTTTTTGAAAATTTCGGTCCACATCAGGCAGTATTTGCCAATTTGAGATAAGTAACGAACGAGCATCATTTTTTAGTATTCGGTTTACAGTTTGCAGTATTCAGAACTGCAAGTAGCAAAAATAGTATATTTTGTTGGAATATATAATTTTGTTTTAATAGTGTACACTAAAACTCTAAAACAATTTCTCCTTCATTTTGTTCCAGCGATACTCTCGAATAAATTTAGCTTGTTCGGCAGTAACCAAAAGTTGCTTTTTAGCTGCTTTTGCTTTCCAAAATCCTTTTATATAATCTATTAAAAGTAATGGTTTTTTCTTCATTAGTGCTAACTTTAAGGAAGCAATAGCTGTAATCCAAAAACCATAACCCAAACTATAAAAAGCTTCGCCTTGCTTATATCGCGCTTGTTTGTTGTAGTTGGCACCCGTTGGTTTGAGGTGTTTTACATGTAATGAAGCATCAGTAACTACTTTCCATTTATAGAATTTGCACAATAATTCGTCAACTGTATCCCAACCCATTGCGGGTTTTAAGCCGCCAATTTGTTTGAAGGTTTCTTTTCTATATGCTTTTAAAGCGCCACGAATATGGTCTTTATCTGTAAGATTTTCTAGAATCCAATTGCCATTTTTTTTGATATAGCAAAAACCGCCAGCCATTCCAACTTGTACATCCGATTTGAAATGTTTGATTATGGTTTCGAAATAATTTTTTGGAAAAATCAAATCAGCATCGAGTTTTACAATAATGTCATATCCATCATCCAAAGTTTCAAAACCTTTCTGGAATGCCTGTATAACTTTGCTTCCTGGCAAATGAATCGCTTCGGAAGTTTTGTTAACCAAAGTAATAAAAGGATATTTTGAAACAAAATCGCTAACAATTTTTGGTGTTGCATCGGTAGAATTGTCATTGACCACCACAATTTTTGAAGGCAAAATGGATTGATCGACCAATGATTGTAGGGTCAAGGCAATAAATTTTTCTTCGTTATAGGTTGGAATGACGATGTAATATTTCATCTCGAATAGTCTTTTATCGTCTCGTGGCTCGCAGAAGTTGGCTCCCAGGACTTCGGGATGATTAGCCTAAACTTTTAGTAAATCACTTATTACAAAAGTACAACTTAGCGAAGCGATATCACGAATTCCTATAAAATTTTTTAACTCTGAGTAAAGCAATATATAAATTTAAGACCTAAATTCCAACTTTTGCAAACTGTTGTTGAAGGGCGTTACTTTTCTTCTAATGCGCTTATTGCTTTTAATATGTTTTGTTTATCAGCTTCTAAATCGTTTACAATACTTCTGAAAAAAGTTTGACGATCTTTTGAATAGTTTAATTCATAATCTACTGGGACACCAATATTTTCATAAGACTTACCATTATTATCCATATATATTTCATTGGATATAGCAAATGACCAACCATTTGGCAATGTTTTTTCTAAAGCTGTTGACATAGCTCCAGAAGTAGCTGAACCAATTCTTTTCACATTCTGCATAGACATTGTAGCAATTGATAATGCTTCGGCTGCACTACCTGTTTGTTTAGATGTTATTACATAAACTGGTTTGGTAAAAGCATTTGTTTTGCCATCAATATACAATGGCAATAATGGTGTAAATCGATTTCCATACCTCAATTTCTGTGTTGCTATTTGTAACTTACCTTTAGGAATAAATCTACTTAATATTTCAAAACTTACAGCATCTTGACCACCACCATTGAATCTAACATCTATGATAATGGATTTCATTTCTGAAAGGTCTTTCATAACCATATCCATAATCTTTGAGACTACTTTTACTTCCTCTGCGACATATTCACCGTCATACATTTTATTAAAAGTTTCAACAAAGGCATCTACATAACCCACTTCATCTATTCTCTTTTTAGGCACATCTAAATCAGCAAAAAGCCACATTGCTTTAACTTGAATGTAACCTGTAGAATCGTTAAACTTTCCCCATTTAATTAACGGAAACCACAGTTTGTAATCTCTTGTTAAATCTTCTTGTAGATGATGTTTTGCTACAATTCCTGCGACTTCGAAATCTCCATATTCTGGAAGATTTTCAGCATCAGTTTCTTGTTTTTGCTCTTTATTGGATTGCTTTTCTAATTTGTTGTTGACTTCGTCAGTTGCTTCAAGAAATGCGTGGTTATCATTTAATAATTCAAGTGTTTCTTCGATTACGTGGTAAAGTTCAACATCAGTTGATTTTTTTGATAATTTTCCTTTTTGCTGTTTATAAAGTTGATTCCAATTTATTTTATTTAGTTCGAAGAAGGCATAATGTTCTTTTACGGTTTCTGCAAATACTTCAAAATTATAAATAGGATTTTTGTTTTTTTCTGTTTTAGTTTCTACACAAAATTGAGGCAAAGCTTTGCTCCGTATAAACTTATACGTTATAACACCTATCAGAAGATTTAGTGTGTCGTTTTCTATAGTCAATGATTTTTGTAATTCTTTAAAGCTTCCTTTTCTGTTTGGCAAACAAGAAATGGATGTAATGTCATAGAATTGATACGATGTACTATCTTTAATTTCTAAAATCAAACCCGAACCAATAGATTCCCAGTTTCCATTTACTGATTCTGTCTTTTTTACGGATTTATTTTGGCAAGCAAATAATAGCATAAGTATTGCGATAATATAGGCTGTTCTCATTATTTCAAGTTTGATTTAATTTTTATATCCGATGTAATACCATTTTTAAGAACTAAAACCGATATGGTTCTGATTGAGATTATTCGGTTTCTAATACTCTACAACTTTTATCTATTCTCTTTTTTCTCTGATAGCATAAACCAAATAATATCTAGGTGTAAAAAAACGTAATAACGGTCGGAAACCAAACTTTTTAACTGGATGCGTAAACTGTACTGAATCAACAATCTTGAAACCAGTTTTTTCGAGTAGCCAATCGAGTTGCCAAGGTTCAAATTCGTGGTAATGACGATCCCATTTGTCGGTTTTGCTTTTGTAAGCTGACGAAAACCATAAACGCATCGGTATAGAAATCAAAATTTTATCGCAGGATACATTTTCTAGAACGGTGTACGGATTTAACAAATGTTCGAATATTTCGAAGGCTGTAAAAACCGTATATTTTTGGGTTTGTAAAGCGGTTTGATCATTGTCGAGATCTTCGCCGTTAGTATTTTTAACCAAATAATCATTGGCTTCCATAATTTTTGAAAACGGATTGGGAACGCCCAAATCAAGAATGGTTTCTGAAGTCGAAATGTGTTTTTGTAAAAATTCTAAAGTAAGTTTGAAGCGTTTGTTTGGAAAAGTTTTTTCGTACATCCGGAAATGATTATTGAATGACAAATTTACTTTTTTCTTCCAACTTCCAACTTCCAACTTCCAACTTTTTTAGCCCAGATTGTAGTGAAAAGCATTTTGAAAAAGAATTCTATTTTTTCTTGGCAAAAAAGAGCGACCAACGGAAGCTCCTTTTTTGGTTTAGAAAAAAAGAATTGTTTGAAAAATCTTGAAATGGAATGCTGGATTAGCTTCAACTACATTTTATAAACGATGCAATTAATATTCATTCCAGCGCCAACCGATGCGAAAATAATGTGATCGCCTTTGTGGATTTCTTGGTTTTCGATTTGACCTTTTACAAGCAAATCATATAAAGTTGGAACAGTTGCTACACTCGAATTACCTAATTTATGAATGCTCATAGGCATTATTCCTGCTGGCGTCACCATATTATGAAGCTTAAAAAATCGATTGATTATCGCTTCGTCCATTTTTTCGTTGGCTTGATGAATCAGTACTTTTTTAATATCAGTAATTGCAATTCCACTTTCTTTGAGACAAGTTGCCATCGCTTTTGGAACTTCTAGAAGTGCAAATTCGTAGATTTTTCGGCCATACATTTTGATGTAGCGAATATCTGCGTGAAGATCTTTATTATACGAATTTCCGAAAAACAAATACTCCGCTTCGTCGGCAGCGAAAGTTACCGAAGCATGTGCCAAAATTCCGCCATCTTCATTTGTGGCTTCTATAATGGTTACGCCTGCACCGTCGGAATAGATCATCGAATCGCGATCGTGAGCATCAACGACTCTTGACAAGGTTTCGGCACCAATAACCATACATTTTTGCGCCATTCCTGCTTTGATGAATGCCGTGGCTTGAATAACGCCTTCGACCCAACCTGGACAACCAAAAAGAACATCATAACCGACGCATTTTGGGTTTTTAATCTTCAGTTTTTGTTTGACACGAGCGGCTAAACTTGGTACGGCGTCTGATTGAATGGCTCCAAATTTCATGTCGCCAAAATTATGTGCAAATATGATATAATCTATGGTTTCGGGATCAATATTTGCATCCGCGATTGCTTTTTGAGCGGCGAAAAAAGCAAGGTCTGATGTTACCAGATTTTCGGAGGCATAACGTCGTTCTTCAATTCCTGTTATTTGCTTGAATTTTTGTGCAACGACATCATTTGAATATGGAAATGGTGTTCCGTCTTCGTTAAGAAATTGATTTTTTGCAAAATCGGAATTAGTAATAACTTCTGTAGGAATATAACTTCCTGAACCTGTAATTTTGATATTCATTGTAGTAATTATGAAATAGTAAAGGCTAAATTACAGTTAATAAATTGAATAACAATGCAAAAAGTAGTATGCACGCATATAATTACGAAATATTTAATTAACTTTTAATTATAATACAGATAATGTAAATTATTGGTTTTGATTTGCGATTTTGATTTGTAATATAGTGGCAATACTCAACGCTTGTGTTTTTATTTTCTCCGAATTTTCGCCAGTAAAATTTTCATCAACAGATAAATAAAAATGTGATAACCAAATATCGAATAATTGTGGTGATAAATGCTGAAGTTTGTCAATTTTGAGATGAATATCTGTTAGATTATTGGTATAACCGCCAGTTCCTAAAATCGCTTGTGACCAAAAAGTAACTAGAATTGGTAGATGTTCTTCGATTTTGATTTTGACAACATCGATAAAAATATAATTGATGCTATTGTCGGCTAATAATTTTTCGTAAAATGCATCGACCAGAAAATATAAATCGGCTTGATCTTGAATGTCTTTCATTTTTTATTTTATTCGCTTGTCGAGTTCTACTTTTGGTATATTCAATAACCGACCTAATGGTTTTCCGTTTCGAAAAGTTGTGGCTCTAAATACAACTTTTGTATTTGGAATCTCAAATGGAACGGAATATTTAGAAGATTTTTTGTTTGGAAAGGAGCTATTCAATGTATAAAAAATTTCTGTATTTGGCGTCTCACAAGATAATTCACACATCATTTTGTCTCCATCTTTATATAATTTGATAATTGGATCGTAGACTGCCTTGCAAATTTCAATTTCTTCTTTATCAAATATCGAAAAGTGATAGTCAATTTTGCTAGAAAAGTTATTCCAATTTTTCGATTGAAAAGTTGACCATAAAGATTCCGAAAGTGCTAATGCTCTGGGATAGGTCATATAAAAAGCGTGAGACAAATTAGGAACTTGCTCTGTCCATAAATTACCTTGTCCGCCTAGAATGAGTTTTGGATCTACATCTACTGGCAGTGGGTCAAACTCATAGGATTTTTTTAAAGATAAATCTGCATATACAGTTTCTTCTATACTTTTGTCTCCTTGAACATAATCTAAATAACAGAATTGTGTTGGAGTCATTACCACTTTATGCCCGGACTTAGCAGCTTCAATTCCACCTTTCATGCCTTGCCAACTCATCACGGCTGCACCATCGGCTAATCCTCCATATAAAATTTCGTCCCAACCAATCATTTTTTTACCTTTTGATGATATGATTTTTTCGATTCTTTTCATAAAATAAGACTGGAGTTCTAGACTATTTTTCAGGTTGTTATCAATCATAAATTTCTTGCAGTTGGCATCTTCTTCCCAATAGCCGTGATAGGCTTCGTCGCCACCAATGTGGATGTAGTCGCTCGGAAACAACTCGGCTATTTCTGTATAAATCTTATCTAACGTTGTATATACATTTTCATCAGATGGATTTAACGTGTTTTCAACCAGCATTTTAAATTTCCCTTCGCCATACCACTCAGAAAATTTGAAACCGCAACTAACCATTTTAGGTTCTTTTTTAGTTGATAGTTCAGGATATGCTGCTAATAATGCCATGCTGTGTCCTGGAACATCAATTTCTGGAACAATTGTAATATGTCTTTCATTTCCATATGCAATAACTTCTTTTATTTGATCTTGCGTGTAAAAGCCACCATATGTTTTAGGTTCGACTGCTGTTGGTGCTTCTCTTGTTCGAAATTTTCCAGTTCGTTGTGCCCGCCAAGCACCAATTTCGGTTAGTTTTGGAAGTGATTTTATTTCAACTCGCCAACCTTCATCATCTGTAAGATGCCAATGAAAGACATTAAATTTATAACGAGACATTAAGTCTATATATGATTTTACTTCATCAATATTAAAAAAATGGCGACTAACATCAAGCATCAATCCACGCCATTCATATTTTGGATAATCCGTTATCGTACAATTTGTTAGTTTTTCATTTTCTGAAAAGTATGGAAAAATTTGGTCAATAGTTTGAATGCCGTAATAAATTCCTGCCTTTTGAAAAGCATATAAAATAATATCATTATTATAACATTTTAACTCATACGATTCAGGCAATTGAGAAATAGTATTTTCTAGATTTATATTGATTTCTAATGCTTTTATTTTTTGTTTGTCATTCAATATTACTGTGTAACCTTTTTTTTCTAATAATTGTTTTAAATAGTTGATTTCAAAATCTAACGCATTATTTTTAGTATTGATTTTGATTTGTTTTGTTACAATAAATTTAAAATCAGTGTATTGAATACTTACAGGTTCAGGAATTATTTTATATTGAGAAAATGTGGGTAAATAAATACCCAAGATCAAAAAGAGAAATAATTTATGGAGTTTCATTGTTTTTTTATTTGCATTGTAAAATAATGTGCAATTTAATCAATTAAAAAATCCCAAACTCTTTTTATTTAGAATTTGGGATAGATATTTATTACTTTATAATTTTAAGATTCCATATACGCTTCGATTGGTGCGCAGCTACAATTTAAATTTCTATCCCCATAAGCTTCATCAACACGACGAACAGTTGGCCAAAATTTATTATCTGATATATAATCTAAAGGAAATGCAGCTTGCTCGCGTGTGTACGGAAACAACCAATTATCAGTAGTAACCATCATTAAAGTATGTGGCGCATTTTTCAAGATATTGTTTTTATCTTCCATAGTCGCAGTTTCTATTTCTTTACGAATAGAAATCATGGCATCACAAAAACGATCTAATTCTGCTAAATCTTCGCTTTCGGTTGGCTCAATCATCATGGTTCCAGCAACAGGAAACGATACAGTTGGCGCATGAAAACCATAATCCATCAATCGTTTGGCAATATCTGTCACTTCGATTCCTTTTTCTTTAAATGGGCGACATTCAATAATCATTTCGTGAGCTGCACGACCCATTTCGCCAGAATATAATGTATCGTAATGACCATCTAATCGTTCCTTAATATAATTAGCATTTAAAATGGCATATTTCGTAGCATTTGTCAAACCTTCCGATCCTAGCATACAAATATATCCGTAAGAAATCAAGCAAGCCAATGCCGAACCCCAAGGCGCAGCCGAAATAGCAGTAATCGCTGCTGTTCCGCCAGTTGATATAATCGGATTGGTTGGTAAAAATGGTACGAGTTGTGGCGCAACACATATAGGTCCAACACCTGGTCCACCACCACCGTGCGGAATTGCGAAGGTTTTATGCAAGTTCAAGTGGCAAACATCTGCACCAATAGTCGCTGGATTTGTCAAACCAACTTGAGCATTCATGTTGGCACCGTCCATATAAACTTGTCCGCCGTTATCGTGAATTAATTGTGTTATTTCTTTAATTGCACTTTCAAAAACACCGTGAGTCGATGGATAAGTTACCATCAAACACGATAAATTTGCGGAATGTAATAATGCTTTTTCCCGCAAATCGTCAATGTCGATATTACCGTTTTCTAAAGTTTTTGTTACTACAACTTGCATTCCGGCCATTGCTGCCGAAGCAGGATTTGTTCCGTGTGCCGATGATGGAATTAAAGCAATATTTCTATGGTGATCGCCACGCGATTGGTGATACGCACGAATAACCATCAAACCAGCATATTCGCCTTGTGCACCCGAATTCGGCTGTAAAGTTGTGCCGGCAAAACCAGTAACTTCATTTAATTGTTGTTCCAATTTGGTCAACATTTCCATATATCCTTGCGCTTGATCTAGCGGCGCAAATGGGTGAATATTGTTCCATTGCGCAGTGCTTAAAGGCAACATTTCTGAAGCTGCATTTAACTTCATAGTACAAGAACCTAATGAAATCATCGAATGGTTTAATGCCAAATCTTTCTTTTCAAGCATTTTGATGTAACGCATCAAAGCCGATTCTGAATGGTATTTATTAAAAACATCGTGTTTCAAAAACACTGATTTTCTTTCTAGATTTTTTGGAAATTGATTTCCAGATTGTAATTCAGTAATTGTTGAAGTTTGTTTGTTATTCGCTTGCGCGAAAATTGAAACAATTGTATTGATATCTGTTATTGAAGTCGTTTCGTTTAAAGATATTGAAACGGTATTTTCGTCAACATAATAAAAATTAACTTCGTGTTTTTCTGCTATTTCTTTAACTTTTTTGGCATCGGTTTTAATTACAATCGTATCAAAATAAGCGGTATTGGTTTGATACAAACCAAGTTTTTCTAATTCGTTTGCTAGAGTTGCTGCTGTTGAATGCACTTTGTCTGCAATATATTGCAACCCTTTTGGACCATGATAAACCGCATACATTCCAGCCATTACTGACAATAGAACTTGTGCTGTACAAATATTTGAAGTTGCTTTGTCTCGTTTAATATGCTGTTCGCGTGTTTGCAAGGCCATTCGCAAAGCTCGATTTCCATCAGTGTCAATGGTTACTCCAATAATACGTCCTGGCATGGAACGTTTGTATTCTGCTTTGGTTGCAAAATAAGCAGCGTGTGGACCACCATAACCTAACGGAATTCCGAAACGTTGTGTAGTTCCAAAAACGACATCGGCACCCATTTCGCCTGGAGGCGTAAGTTTTACTAATGATAAAATATCTGCTGCAACGGCAACTTTTATTTCTACTAATTTTGCTTTGGTAATAAATCCTGCATAATCGTGAACTTGTCCAAATTTGCCAGGATATTGCAGAATTGCGCCATAAAATTCAGTTGAGAAATCGAAAGTTTCGTGGTTTCCAACAACCAATTCTACACCAATAGGAGTAGAGCGTGTTTGAAGAACGGATAATGTTTGTGGTAAAATTTCTTCTGAAACGAAAAACTTGCAAACATTATTTTTCTTTTGGTCGCGAGTTCGAACGTCAAATAGTAACGCCATCGCTTCGGCTGCAGCAGTTCCTTCATCCAATAAAGAAGCGTTTGCGATTTCCATACCAGAAAGTTCTATAACCGTAGTTTGAAAATTCAAAATAGCTTCTAAACGACCTTGTGCAATTTCCGCTTGGTAAGGCGTATAAGCCGTATACCAACCCGGATTTTCGAGAATATTTCGTTGAATAACGGCTGGAACAATCGCTTGATTATAACCTAAACCAATATAAGATTGAAAAACTTTATTTTTTTTACCCAATTCGGCAATATGCTTTGCAAACTCAAATTCGGTCATTGGTTCATCCAAAACAATTTCATTTTTAAGGCGAATATCACTTGGAATGGTTTCGAAAATCAATTGATCTATGGTTTCAACACCAATGGTTTTAAGCATGTGTGGCAAATCGTTTTCTCTTGGACCAATGTGACGTAAAGCAAAAGCATCTGTTTTCATATATTGTAGAAGTGTTGTGTAAAATTTGAGTACAAAAATAAATATTAATCTGCTAATAAATTAGTTTTTAGGTTTGTTTTTCTGATGATTTTTCAACTAAATTCGATTTTTATTAACACTTTGCTTATTTTTGTTTAATGAAGGTTTTGCAACAGATTCTCGATTTTTACATCAACACAAGTATTCATGTTGCCGTTGCTGTTTTTTCGTTGGTTCAGATCACAAAATTGACCTTAAACATTTCGTCAAATATAGAAATCGATTTTTTTATTTTTTTCGCAACCATTTTTGGTTATAATTTCTTGAAATATTTTGAAGTTTTTTGGAATCAAATTTTTACCATAAAAAATAAATACTCGATTGTTTTAGTAAATTTGATTGCCATTTTTGGAATGATTTTTTATTTTTTTAAATTAGAAAAACCAATCCAAGTTTCATTTTTCAAGATAGGATTTATTGTTTTGTTGTATCCTTTTTTAAGAAAGTATGGATTGTTCAAAATGCTCATAGTTGCTTTTTGTATCACTTATGTTACAGCTTATATTCCTCAAATAAATAGTTATCACAATTATATTTATTTGTTTCAAAGATTCTTGATTGTTTTTTGTCTTTTAATTCCGTTAGAAATTTGCGATTTAGAAATCGATTCGCAAACTATAAGAACATTGCCAAAAATTATTGGAATTCAGAATTTGAAAATTTTAGGATATTTGTTGTTGGTTTGTTGTTGTCTTTTAAATTTCTATTTGTTGCAATCGAATTTTGAAACTGACATTGTTATTGCAATTGTTATTGCTATTGCGATTTTTTTTTCGAACGAAAATCGAAATAGTTATTACACCAGTTTTTGGGTAGAAAGCATTCCTATTTTTTGGTATTTTCTATATCTATTCACCAAATAAATATTAATATTGGTGATTATATTCACCAATATTGTATGTAAATTGGTGAATATAATCACCAAAAATATATTAAATTTGGTGAATAGAAAAGATATTTGTATGTTTGCAAAAAATTAATGTAATGATTACTAGAAATTTACAAAATAAAATAGCGTCTAAACTAAACAAAGGTAAAGTAATCGTTCTTGTCGGACCTCGTCAAGTTGGTAAAACAACCGTCATAAATGCTTTGTTGAAGAATATTCCGTATTTGTTTTTGGACGGTGATGACGCTTCTGTTTGTGAAGAAATATCTAATGCAAATACCGAAACATTAAAAAATATTATTGGTGATTACAAATACGTTTTTATTGATGAAGTACAGCGCATTCCGAATGTTGGTTTGAAGTTAAAAATTATGGTCGATCAAATCAAAAATGTTCAAGTAATTGTGAGCGGTTCTTCGACGTTGGATATTAGCGATTTAACCCAAGAGCCATTAACAGGTCGGAAATTTGAATTTCAGATGTTTCCCGTTTCGTGGAATGAATTTGAAAAAAATGTGGGCTATATGAAAGCCAAACAACAGCTCGAATTACGAATGATTTACGGAATGTATCCCGACGTGATTATCAATCTTGGTAATGAATATGAAATTCTTAAAAATCTAGTTTCGAGTTACTTGTATAAAGATATTTTGGCTTTGACAGGAATTCGAAAATCGGATGTTCTTCAAAAAATATTGCAAGCACTGGCATTGCAAGTTGGAAGCGAAGTAAGTTATAACGAAATTGCGCAACTCGTTGGCGTTGATAAAAATACGGTAAATAATTACATCGATTTGCTCGAAAAAAGCTTTGTTGTTTTCAAGCTAAATAGTTTTTCTAGAAACGCAAGAAATGAAATAAAAGCCAATCGAAAAATTTATTTTTATGATAACGGCGTTCGAAATATGTTGATTGGAAACTTCAATAATTTGGCACTACGGCAAGATAAAGGGGCTTTGTGGGAAAATTTTATGGTCTCCGAACGAAAAAAGTTGTTGAGTTACGAAAACAAAAATGCGCAACCCTACTTTTGGCGCACCACAACCCAACAAGAAATCGATTATATTGAAGTTGTTGCTGATGAGGTAAACGCCTATGAAATGAAATGGTCGAGTACAAAAAAAGTAAAATTGCCGCAAAATTTTTCAGATAATTATTCAGGTATTTATAGTGTAGTTACACCAGAAAATTTTAGAGATTTTTTGAAATAGTTTTTTAAACCATCAAGGATTTAAGGTTCATTAAGATTATAACTTAATTTTTCTTAATTTCTTAGTGGTTTTAATTCGTTTGTAAAATCTAAACCAACCCAGCACGTTTCAACAATGCGTCCGCTTTCGGCTCTTGACCTCTAAATTTTTTATACAATTCCATTGGCAGTTGTGTGCCGCCTTGGGAAAGTACATTGTCCTTAAATTTTGTTGCCACTTCTTTATCAAAAATCCCTTTTTCTTGAAAATAAGCAAAAGCATCAGCATCAAGTACTTCTGCCCATTTATAACTATAATACCCAGAAGAATAACCACCATTAAAAATATGCGAAAACGAAACCGACATGCAATTTTCATCAACATCGGGATATAATGTAGTGTTTTCGAAAACCGATTTTTCAAAAGATTTTATATCAGAAATTTCGCTTGGATTGTTGCTATGAAAAGCCATATCGAGCAATCCAAAACTCAATTGACGCAACGTTGCCATTCCTTCTTGAAAACTAGCAGATTCTTTGATTTTTTCGACATATTCTTGTGGAATTACTTCGCCGGTTTGATAATGCTTGGCAAATATAGCTAAGGCTTCTGGCTCATAACACCAGTTTTCCATAACTTGGCTTGGCAACTCGACAAAATCCCAAAAAACCGATGTTCCTGACAAACTAGGATAAATTGTATTGGCCAACATACCATGCAAACCATGACCAAATTCGTGAAATAATGTCGTTACTTCATTGAAAGTAAGTAAAGAAGGTTTTGTTTCAGTAGGTTTTGTAAAATTACAAATGTTAGAAATATGCGGTCGTTCGTTTTTTCCTTCTTTAATGTATTGTGATTTGAAACTTGTCATCCAAGCACCGTTTCGTTTGCCTTTTCTCGGGAAGAAATCGGCATAGAAAACCGCAACTAACTCGCCAAATTCGTCTTTCACTTCGTAGGTTGTAACTTCTTCGTGGTATTTATCGATATCGAAAATTTCTTCAAACGATAATCCAAAAAGTTTGTTGGCGATAGTAAAGGCGCCATTCAAAACATTTTCTAACTGAAAATAAGGTTTGAGTTTCTCGTCATCGAGATTGAATAATTTTTGTTTCAACTTTTCGGAATAATAAGCGCCATCCCATTTTTCGAGTTGCTCAATTCCGTCTAATTCTTTTGCGAAAGCTGTTAATTCTGCAAATTCTCGTTCGGCGGCAGGTTTTGCTTTGGTGAGTAAATCATTCAGAAACGATTTTACTTTGTCAGGATTTTGCGCCATTCTTTCTTCGAGAACAAAATCAGAATGTGTTTTGTATCCTAATAAATTGGCTCTTTGGTAGCGTAATTTTGCAATTTGCAAAGTGATGGCTTGGTTGTCGAATTCGTTGTTTTGAAATCCTTTTTTGCCAGCAGCAATAGCCAATTCTTTTCGTAGTTCGCGGTTATCGGCATAGGTCATAAACGGCAAATAACTTGGCATATCGAGTGTGAAAACCCAACCTTCGAGATTTTTAGATTTAGCTAAAGTTTCCGCTGCTTCGATTGTGCCTTCAGGCAATCCTTTTAAATCTTCTTTTTTAGTAATATGTAATTGATAATTATTAGTTTCTGCTAAAATATTTTCGCCATATTTTAGTTTTATTGTAGAAAGTAAAGTATCTATTTTGCGAAGATTTTTTTTGTCAGATTCAGATAAAAGCGCTCCATTTCTGGAAAAACTTTTAAACTTTTTATCTAATAAAGTTGTTTGCTCAACTGATAAATTTAAAGCTGATTTTTGGTCATAAACCGATTTTATACGTTTGAATAAATCTTCGTTCAGTATGATATCGTTTCCAAATTCAGTTAACAAAGGCGTAACTTCTTGTGCGATTTTTTGCATTTCGTCGCTAGTTTCTGCCGAATTTAAATTAAAAAAAATAGACGATAATCTTTCTAAAGCATCTCCAGAAAATTCTAAGTCTTCAATTGTGTTTCCGAAAGTTGGTCGTTCTGGATTGTTGGTTATTGCATCGATTTCAGCTCTTGCTGTTTTTATATTTTCGATAAATGCAGGTTGATAATCTTCTATTTTTATTTTAGAAAATGGTGCAGTATCGTGTTTGGTATTGAATTTTTGAGTTAAAATTTTCATTTCTATATTTTTTTTAAACCATTAAGAAATTAAGGTTCATTGAGTTTAATGGTCTTAATGAAACTAAATTTCCTTAATGGTTCAAATAGTTTTATTTTTTTAAATTTTCTGCTGATTTATTGATAGTTTCTTTGAGGCTTTCTTTATAAAAAATAATTTTATCTAGAACGCATTTATCGGAAGTACCTATGATTTGAGCAGCTAGAATTCCTGCGTTTTTTGCACCGTTTAGCGCAACAGTTGCCACAGGTACGCCACCTGGCATTTGCAGAATTGACAAAACCGAATCCCAACCATCAATAGAATTACTTGATTTTACTGGAACACCAATTACGGGTAACGGCGACATTGAAGCGACCATTCCAGGCAAATGTGCTGCACCACCAGCGCCAGCAATAATGACCGAAATTCCTCGCAAGTGTGCGTTTTTGCTAAAATCGAATAGTTTTTCGGGTGTGCGATGTGCCGATACAATATCGACTTCGGTTTCGATGTCAAACCCTTTTAGGATGTCGATGGCTTCTTGCATGATGGGCATATCCGAAATGCTTCCCATTATTATGGCTACTTTCATTTTTTCTATTTTATTTCACTAATAACTCGAATACTATTTTTCACTTCTTCAGCAATTATTCTAGCTGCTTTTATATCTTCATTTACAATGGTAACGTGTCCCATTTTTCTGAATGGTCGTGTTTCTTTTTTACCATAAATATGTGGTGTTACGCCGTTTATAGCCATTATTTTTTCGATATTTTCGTAAATAACTGGTCCAGAAAAACCATCTTCACCAACTAGATTGACCATAATTCCTGCAACTTTACTAGCTGTATTACCTAAAGGAAGATTCAAAATGGCACGGATATGATTGTCAAATTGAGAGGTATAACTTGCTTCGATGGTATGATGCCCAGAATTGTGAGGACGAGGCGCTACTTCGTTTAAAAGTATTTCATCGTTTTGGGTTTGGAACATTTCGACGGCTAATAAACCAACATGATTGAATTTTTTAGAAACTTTCAAAGCAATTTCAATCGCTTTTTTGGCAATTTTTTCATCGATTCTCGCAGGGCAAATTACATATTCTACTTGGTTGGCTTCTGGATGAAATTCCATTTCTACGACTGGATAATTTTTGATTTCGCCCGAAACACTGCGAACTACAATGACGGCTAATTCATTTTTGAAAGCAATCATTTCCTCAGCAATGCATTCAACTTCGGGCAAATCGATTAAGTCTAAAGTGGAACGAACAATCTTAACACCAGTTCCATCGTAACCAAATTGTGCACATTTCCAAACGAAAGGAAAATCTAATTTGTTGTTTTCAAGTGATTTTTTCAAATCATTCAAACATACAAATCGTTGGTGTTTTGAAGTTGGAATATTGTTATCGACATAAAAATCTTTTTGAAATCCTTTATTCTGAATTAATCGCAAGGTTTTTGGGGACGGATAAACAGGCAGCCCTTCTTCTTCTAGCTTGTCTAGCGCATCAAGATTGACATTTTCAATTTCGATAGTTAGCAAATTTACCAACTTCCCAAATTGATATACGGTTTCGAAATCCATCAAGTTGCCACGAAAAAATTTTGTAGCTCCAAATTGACTTGGCGCTTCTGAACTTGGATCTAATATATAAGTTTGAATATCAAATTTTCTAGTTTCGGCCAACAGCATTTTTCCGAGTTGACCGCCACCGAGAATTCCTAGTTTAAAATCGGAAGAAAAAAATTTCATGACAGTTGTGTTAAAAATTCATCAGGAGTATACACATTAATTTCTGAAAATTTATAATCTTTTAAATCTCTTGTTATGATACAATCCATTGCGTTTATTGATTGTGCTGCTGTAATTTGAATGGCATCTTCAAAATCCTTGTGGTTGGATTTTAAGCTTTTTTTTAAAATAGATTCAGTTACTGCAATTATTGAGATTGTATCTAATAAATCTTCAATTATTAATCGTAATTCTTTTTCGTTGACTATTTTCTTTGCTAAATAATGCAGTGTTGCTATAGAATGAGAAGTACTATACATAATTACTTCCTTGCGTTGACAATAATCAAAAATAGAAATTGCATTTGTAGAATACGGTTTTCTATTTGTAACTAAATCTACCAATATATTAGTGTCAAGAAATATATTTTTATATTCCATATTTTTCTTTGTGATACGCTTCTTTTACTTTTTCTTCATCAAAATCATCAGGAAGTGTTATTCGTCCAATCAATTTTTTTATTTTTGGATGAATTTCATCTTTTTGTGTATTAGAAGTTAAACTTTTAAAATAATTTTCCACCATTTCAGATAAGCTTCTGCCAGTTCCTTTAGCATAAAGCTTAGCCATTTCTATAACTTCTTTTTCGAGTGATAAAGTGAGTTTGGTATTCATAGACGTATAGTTTCTACAAATGTACGGATAAAAATATTTTATTTTTAAATTATCTTCAAAAATTTCTTCACAATATTTCTGTATCCTAGCGATGGAAATTCAATTTCTTTTTCCAAGATGTTTTTCAGTTCAGGGTATAACCAATCGATTTCTTTTCCCGTTTCAATCAAAATATACGCCGCATGATGCTTCACAGCAACCCGATAATCAGAAATCAACCAGTCAAAACAAACTTCGGTTATTTGTTCGATTTACTTAGGATTAAGAAACTTAATGTTAGTATTTTCTTGAACTAGAAACATCATAAATCTTGAGATCGATCGAATAGCACTATCGTTTTTCAGCAATTTTAGATTAATACAAATTTTCTCAAAATAAGGAAAACTCAATTCTAATTGCGTGTCAAAAACTTTTTCGAGAATACAACAAGCCCGAATATGCAGTTTATTTTCGACTTTGAAACAAAACGAAACTAATGCAGGCAACAAGGTCAAATTTTCTAAAATATAGTTGGCATTATCAAAACGATTTTGTGTATGCGCCGAGCTTTTTTCGATTCTACTATAGAATTCCAAATTCATAGTTCAAATGTAAATAAATTCCAGTTACTGATTAGTAATTTCTTATATTTGCAAATTATTCTACAAATCAAATATGGATATTCAATTACACGACAAAGCTTTTACGCCCTTTATTTCGGCACAAGAAATCGATTTTGCACTTACCAACATAGCCAAACAAATAGAAGATGATTTTGCAGACGAAGTTCCAGTTTTTATTGGAGTCTTGAATGGGGCTTTTATGGTAGTTTCTGATTTATTAAAGAAATACAATTCGCCTTGCGAAGTTAGTTTTGTAAAATTAGCATCGTATGAAGGTAAGCAATCATCGGGCGAAGTAAAGCAACTCATCGGCATAAATCAAAATCTTGAAGGCCGCACCGTTGTTGTGCTCGAGGATATTGTAGATACGGGATCGACACTCGAAGAATTGAAAGATTTGTTCAAGAAACAAAACGTAAAACACTTCAAGATCGCGACACTTTTCTTGAAACCCGATGCTTACAAAAAAGACATCAAACTCGACTACGTTGGAATTAGAATTCCTAACAAGTTTATTGTGGGTTACGGTTTGGATTATAACGGTTTAGGAAGAAATTTACCCGAAATTTATCAAGTAATAGAATAATTTTCGCTACCCTTCTAAACTCATAACTTTATAACCTTTTTAAAATGATTAACATAGTTCTTTTCGGGAAACCTGGCGCAGGAAAAGGCACACAAGCAGAATTTTTAAAAACAAAATACAATCTAGTGCATTTGTCAACTGGCGATATTTTTAGATATAATATAAAAAATGAAACCGATTTAGGGAATCTTGCAAAAACTTTTATTGACAACGGCGATTTGGTTCCAGACCAAGTTACCATAAAAATGTTAGAATCTGAAGTTGATAAAAATCCTACAGCAGCAGGTTTCTTATTCGATGGATTTCCTAGAACATTGGCACAAGCTGAAGCATTAGATGCTTTTTTAAAAGTTAAAAAACAAGAAATTACAGCCACTATTGCGTTAGAAGCTGATGATGAAATTCTAGTGCAACGAATACTAGAACGCGGCAAAACATCGGGTAGAGTAGACGATCAAGACGTAGAAAAAATTCGAAATCGCTACCAAGAATATAACGAAAAAACCGCGCCATTGACGGATTATTACAAAAAAAATGGAAATTTTAACGCTGTTAATGGCATCGGAAGCATAGCAGAAATTACAGAACGATTGACTAAAGTCATTGATAATTTGTAACTTGCGACATAATTTATAATCGGATTTTGCAATTCCGAGCAAAAAATTGCGAATAACCAAAATTTAATCATTGGAAATTTTAATAATTTTATTTTTAATTCTACTTAACGGGGTTTTCTCAATGTCAGAAATCGCATTGATTTCGGCAAGAAAAAACAGATTAGAACTCGCTGCCAAAAAAGGAAATGCCAGCGCAAAAGCTGCATTAGACTTAGCCAATTCGCCAAACAAATTTTTATCTACAGTACAAATCGGGATTACTTTGATTGGTATTTTAACAGGTTTATATTCAGGCGATAAAATAACTACAGATGTACAAACTTTTATTGCAGGGTTTGAAATTCTTAAACCATATGCAAATAGTATTGGCGTTGGGATTGTGGTAGTAGTTTTAACTTTTTTCTCTTTAGTTCTTGGCGAATTATTACCAAAACGTATAGGTTTAAATCATCCTGAAGCTATTGCGAAGGCAGTTGCAGTACCTATGAAGTTCGTCTCTATAGCAACAGCTCCATTTATTTGGTTACTAACGCATTCTACCGACGGAATACTTAACTTATTGAATATCAAGCCAACAGCTGACGGTAAAGTAACCGAAGAAGAAATAAAAGCCATCATCAAAGAAGGCACTGAAGGCGGCGAAGTACAAGAAATAGAACAAGATATTGTGGAGCGCGTTTTTCATATTGGTGATCGAAAAGTAAATTCGCTCATGACGCACCGCAAGTCGGTTGTTTTTATTCCTTTAAACTCTACAAAAGAACAAGTTAGAGAGTTGATGCTAAAGGAATTACATTCTATTTATCCTGTTTATGGCGATAATTATGATGATATTGTTGGGGTTGTTAATCTAAAAAATATTTTTGCAAATTTTGAAAACAAAAATTTCAGTTTATCGAGTATTTTGACCGAAGCTCCTTATATAATGGAGCAAACTACAGCTTACAAAGCTTTGGAAAACTTCAAAAAAAGCGGTATTCATTATGCTTTTGTATCAGACGAATATGGTGATTTTCAAGGAATTATAACGCTGAATGACATTTTGGAAGCCTTAGTTGGCGATGCATCCGATTTTTATAAAGATGATTTTCAACTCATAGAAAGAGAAGACGGCTCGTGGTTGGTTGACGGGCATTATTCGTTGCACGATTTTTTAACCTATTTTGAACTAGACGAGTTGATAAACGACTACGAAGTCACAACCGTTAGCGGTTTGATAATGACCGAATTATCTCACATTCCAAAACAAGGTGAAAAACTAATATGGCAACGTTTTGAGCTTGAAGTTATCGATATGGATGGCGTGATGATAGATAAAGTGATGGTGAAAAGCCTGAAGGACTAAAATAAAGTTTTCAGTCCCAGTTTTCAGTTTCAGTAGACTCTGAAAACTGAGACTGATACTGAAAACTAAAAAAAAATGACCGAAGGAAATTTCGTTGACTATACCAAAATATATGTTTCGTCTGGAAAAGGCGGCAAAGGATCTACGCATTTACATCGCGAGAAATTTATTGAAAAAGGTGGACCCGATGGCGGCGATGGTGGTCGTGGTGGTCATGTGTTTTTGGTAGGTAACAAATCGCTTTGGACACTTTTTCACCTCAAGTTTGCGCGACATATCAAAGCAGGTAGTGGTGGCGATGGTAGTGGTGATCGAAGTACAGGTGCCGATGGCGAAGATAAATTTATTGAAGTGCCATTGGGAACCGTAGTTCGTGATAAAGAAACCGACGAAATTTTATTTGAAATTACGGAAGACGGCGAAAAGCAAATTCTTGCACGAGGCGGAAAAGGCGGATTGGGCAACTGGCATTTTCGGTCATCAACCAACCAAACACCAAGATATTCGCAACCTGGATTGCCTGGTGTTGAGATGGATATTATCTTAGAACTTAAAGTCTTGGCCGATGTCGGATTGGTAGGATTTCCAAATGCTGGAAAATCGACATTGCTATCTGTTTTGACATCTGCAAAACCTAAAATTGCTGATTATCCTTTCACTACTTTAAAACCCAATTTAGGAATTGTTGCGTATCGTGATTTTCAATCGTTTGTGATTGCCGATATCCCGGGAATTATTGAAGGAGCAGCCGAAGGAAAAGGGTTGGGGCATTACTTTTTGAGACATATTGAACGAAATTCAACGTTATTGTTTCTTGTTCCTGCCGATGCCGATGATATCAAAAAAGAATACGATATTTTGATAAACGAATTAACTAAGTATAATCCTGAAATGCTAGATAAAGAACGTTTAATTGTCGTTTCAAAATGTGATATGCTCGACGACGAATTGCAAATCGAAATGAAAAAACAACTCGACAAAGATTTCAAAGGAATTCCGTATTTGTTCATTTCTTCTGTCGCACAACAAGGATTAGTGGAGTTGAAAGACAAATTATGGGCAATGTTGAATGTGCCAGTTTAGTTTTAAAATAAAATATAAAAAAAGGATTTCATTAATTTGAAATCCTTTTTTTATATTTTATAATTAAAATTTTTTATTAAGCTGCGACTCTTTGCAAAATTAATTTACAAACAATTTCAGAAGTAACGGCTACACTATGACCAATATATAAAGGAATAGAAAGATAATCGCCTGCAACTAATTGATGATCTTCGTCACCAATTTTAATAGTACAAGTGCCTTCAATAATCAAAAAATGTTCCAACTCATTATCATGAACTTCAATTGGAGATCCATGCTTTAGCCAAACAATTGCGGTTGTAACTTCAGGATTTGCACTGATAATTTTTACTTCAACAGTTTCATAATCTTCAGAAACTTGCATGTTTGGTCGGTCAATCCAAGTTATAAAATCGGCTATTTTACTATTTTTATTTAGAGAAGGAGCAACCACATATTCTTCGCCATTTTTGAGACGCTCCATATAATCAATAGTGGCCATTGTCAACGCTTTTATTTCGGGCGATAACTCAGGTGCGATTTCTTCAGAAGTGAGAAGTATTGTTTTTTCAATAGCTGCAATCTCGATTTGTATGTCACTATTTTCTGCTGCTAATTTAGAAATTTCAATATTTTCTTCAACAGTAGTCATGCCAAGCACATACAACTCTAAAATTCCTGAATTTATATAATCTTGTACAGTATTCATGGTTATAGTCCTTGTGTTTTTTCCTTAAATTGATTTCTCAAAATTAAGAGTGCTTTTCGTATTCTTGTTTTCACTGTGCCTATCGGAATATTGAGTTCTTTGCTAATTTCTTCTTGAGTATATCCTTTATAATACGCAAGATCTATCAAAGTCAAATAGTCATTTTTTAGATTATCGACAACCTCTTTTATACCAATTGTATCGTGAAAATTATCTTCAACAGAAATGGTATTTAAGGTATTTACGTTATGTTCTATATTTTGGATTTTATTTTTATTACTTTTAGATCTTTTATAATCAATAGCCAAGTTTCTTGCAATGTTTAACATCCACGTATACAACCTTCCTTTGGTAGCATCATAACTTTCAAAATTATCCCATATTTTCAAAAACAGTTTTTGCAAGGCATCTTCTGATTCTTCTGTATCATTAATTATGGTATGCAACACGCCAAACAATGCTTTGGAGTAATTATCATACAAATAGGCAAACGCTTTCTGATCTCGATTTTTTATTAAAATCACTAAATCATCATGATCGTATCGGATTTTATCTTTCAAAGGTTGGTTTGTTTTGTTTTTTTGTTGCTGGTAAAAATACTAAAATATTAGAAATTTTATGCTTTAATCATAAAATATATGAAATAAGTAATGCTATAATTTTTTCTTTCTCTGAAGATAAATGCATACTTGATAAAGGGAATTGCATAGGCAAAAAATTATTTTGAAAAATGTTTAAATTATTGATTTTATTAAATTATTGATTTTGAGCAAATTAAACTATTTGATGAAAATACAAACCAATAAATGACACAAAATGATGAAAATACAAACCAATAAACGATATAAAATGATGAAAATACAAGGCAATAATTGTTAACAAATGATGAAAATACAGACCGATAGATTTTTATTGTACACCTGATAGGTTTTTAAAACCTGACAGGTGTTGTATTGCTGACTTCGAGATTTGATTACGAAAAGGATTAGGTTTTGGGGTTTTTGGTTTTGGATTGTTATTTGTAAAATTGTTCTGTGATGTAAAAAACGGTGTCGATAAATTTCAAAACTCCATCGTAAGAAAGTACGTTTTCGTTATGCAAATCTTCGAGAATTATTCCAAGTTCTGGATGAAAATAATCATTATTTTTCTTGTTTTTAAAACCACTATTTTCTAGAAACTCTTTCACATTTATTAAATCAACTTTGTTGTTAGCTAAAACAAAAATTTGTTCTACAACGGCATAAAAACCTTTTTCATTTTTATAAAAACCAATAAGCTGGTAGGCTGTATCTGGAAAAAAATAATTATTTAGAAGTAAATTTATAAAATAATCTTCCCACGAAGTGTAATAAATAGCATCGTTTAATTTTATAACATGCTTTTGGTCTTTCAAATAAACCAATTGTTCTGCACCGTTTGAAATGAAATCTTGAATATTTATTTCTCTCCAAAGTGCGTTTTGGTTGGCAAAATCAATTAGATAACTTTCTTCTTGTTTTTTGAAGTCGTTACTTCCTTTAGCCAAATCTCTTGTTTTTTTGCCATTTCTAATGTAATTGGCGGCTGCTTGGATAGTTGTTCCATGCTTAACTTGGCTCTTTCCTGAAATGATATTTTGTAGTTCATGTTTCATGAAGTTTGTGATACAAATATAAGGTTTTTAATTTGATGAAAAACTGATTGAAATGAATTGGAAGAGGATTAGATTTTGTGGTTTAGGTTAAATTATTGATTAAATATACTTTTAAAAGGATTATTTTTAATATCATAAATTGTTAAAAATCTATAATTTATATCTTTTATATAACTTAATGGTATAGCTTCTTTAGTTATAAACACATATTCAATATTGAAAGACGAATAGTCAATAGTATCGTTAATAACAATAATAGAATTTTTATTTTCATTAAACCATTTTTCTCTTTTTTCAACTTTATGAATCCAACCTTTATTACTTTTTGTTATAAAATTATTTATTTCTCGATTCATTTCATAAGGTGTTCTTGCAAAATTAGTATTCTTACTTTCTATACAAACTATTTTTTTTAGATCAAAATTTACTATCAGAATATCAAAATCTCCTAAATCAATATCATTTTTTAAAATATCTTTTTTCTTTGGACCAATTGTCACTTCCTTTTCAATAATCACGCAATTCAAAATGGATTTTATCAAATCATGTAATTCATTATTAAATTTATCTCCTTTTTTTTCGTTTATTTTTGATAAAAATGAATTCATTTTTGATTTTTTGGAATTAAAACGACCCGAAAATATTATACTATACAAATTCATAAAAAAATCATACAATGACCTTGAGCCATAATAAATTATTTCTTCTTTTTCTTTTTTTCTAATTATAAAAGGTTTTTGCAATAATGATAATTTCCTATTAAATCTCCACGGATAATTTTCGTTATTTTCATCATCAAAATAATTTATTTGATTATTCACATTTACAACTATTGAAAAAGTGCTAATGATTTTTTCTACTTCAGTAAATTCAATATTTAGCTTTTTGCTTAAAGTAGAAATAAAATCAATTTTACTTCTTGAAACAACCGATTTCTTTTCATCAAATGCCATTATTGTACTTTCAAAAATTATTTCAGTAAAATTATTGTAATTAATTTCAAATTCATCTTCAAAAGCTAGTTCAAATTCATCTTTTTCAATATTATCATCTATTTTCTTATCATTTTTTGGTAATTCAAAATGCTCATTTATAAATACATTTGAATAATCTGAAACATCTTCTTTGAATTTTTCATTATAAAATGGTTCAATATTTTTATCTCTAAATTGTTTACTATTGCCTATTCGTCCTGACTTTAAAATCGAAATGTCAATTTCAGCGATTTTAAAAATATGTTGATCATACAAGAACCCCCAATTTATTATGTTATTCATCAAGGCAATAGTTTCATCAAATTTATTGCTGTCAAAATATTCAGTACCGTTTGGAGGATTATTGATAAGATATTCTATTAAACATCTAACACTTAAAGAGATTTGAGTATTTTTTTTAAAATCATCAGAAATTATCTTTTGAATATCACAATGATTTTTAAAGCATTCAATCTGTGGTGTTAACTGAAATTTACCATGTTCTCTTTTGAAAATAATCATTTCGTAAAATTCTAGTAATATTATTAGGACATCTTCAAAATCGAATTTAGAGATATTCTCTTTTATCAAATTTTGAAAGTGATTAATTATCTTTTTAAGTATTTCTTCTTTTTCGATACCTTTTAATAAAATAGTTTTTTTTGTATCTGAATATCCCAATGAATTTGAAAGATTGTCTAATTGTTTGTTTATATGATATAATGAGATTTTCCTGTTATAGCTTATTAAATTTTTAGGATTATTTCTAACATCTATATCTGAAATTTGAAATAATATTTTTTTCTTTTGATTTGCAGGAATATTATTAAAAATAAAATTATCAATTTCTTTGAAATCTAAATTTAAAATAGGATCATTGTTTGAATCATTTATTTGAGATAACGCATATAAAATTCTTTTAATCAATAATTGTTCACCAAGGTTATCATTTCTAAAAATTACTTTATAAAAATAAGAATCTAGTTTGAAATTAATTTCATTTTCGTTTATTGAATAGATTATTTGTTCAAATGGATTGATTGAGTCATCTAATTTATCAAATTCTTCAAGGATGTTTTCAATATAGTCAAAATCAATTTTAAATATTAAAGGCTTGATTTTATTCAATTTCAAATACGGTCTTAAATTTGATGCTATTTCATTGAACCAATACGCTATTGCAATACATATTTCTATAGTAAAATGATTTTTATTAATTTCATTTTCATCATTATTTACTGATTCAATCCAGATTTCTCTATCTAATGCTCTTGACAATATTTTATTTGAAAATTCCCCAATATTTTTAGTTCTAAAAATAGGCAAACTAGCAGGTAAAACTTCTCTCTCAACTGGAAGAAATATAAAATCATCTTTAAGAGGATAAATTCCCAAATGAGCATCATTTTTTATTATTGCATCGGTTTTAAAATTTAGAGCATTTCCAATGGTTACAAAAAGTCCATCTGTTGAAAAATTATCGTCTATGTAAAAACTTTCTTCATTTTTAATAAACATTGATATATTATCCAGAAAATATGGAGTCATTAGATTGATTTCAGATTTAGCTTTTGCAAAATTATATAATGTTAGATTGTTTATTTTGTTACTTTTATGAAGTATAAGCAACTCATCCATTCTCAATCCTAAATGAAAACATTTATTGTTTAAAATTTCATATCTAATCATTGTAGGTCTTCCAATTCCGAGTGTTATATTTAAATTAAATATCTCATACTTTTTGAAATTTTTATCAGCTATTAAATTAGCATAAGATTTTTTTTTATGTTCTATTATTTTATTCTGAATTTCATCTCCAAAAAAAGGTGTTAAAGGATAAACTAAATTATAATCTTTACCTTCATCAAATTGATATGTTACATAAGCTAATTTATCGGTATCAAAAATATAGACACCTTCATAAAGTGGTAAATTATTTTTTAATAATTTAAAATCAGTTTTTTTATAACCAAAATTATCTAGTATAAAATTGCATTGTTTCCAACATTCTTTGGATAATTGTTTAATCAAATCATTTAAGCAATTATGTTTTAAACCTAAATTATATATATTAAAAACTAAAGCAAAAACAATATTTGTTGGAGAAACAATTATATAATCATTATCTATCTTGATAATTGGCTTAAAAATTATAGGGTTTTCATTTGGATCTATTGTTTCAAAATTATCTGTTGTTACATCAACTAAAAAGCTTTCTATTAAACTAAAATCTAAATCAATTTTAAGACATAATATTTCAAATCTTTCTTGATTAAAAATTAAATTTTGAATATTATTATTTAAGAAATCATCCTTAGGAAAATAAATATTATTTGAATCGGAATCAGCATATGATAGATTTCTTTTATAATTCAAAGACTTGCAAATTAAATCTGAAACTATAAGTAAAAAGGATGTCAAACCTATCGCTTCTTTTATAAAATCTTTTGGTAGAGAATTTTTATTTGAGAGTATATTAATTAACGATTGTAAAATATATACTTGCCCTTCTGTAACGCCAGGAAAAACAATCATATTTCCTATAGGTGTCATTATGCTTTCTGTAAATAAATTTTCTGGCGGATCTTCCTGAAAGTTAAATGAATAATTTTTAGCTAAATATTCATCTAACTTACTGTAATCAATTGAATTGGTTTGAATATCTTTTGACAGCAATACTTCTCTTTGAATTTCTTCAAGTCTGATGTTTTTACCGTGATTTTCGGGTAAAGATTTTAATAATGCAATTACTGCTAAAAGCTCTTTTTTGTTAAACTGACTGAAAAATGATTGACTATTTGTTTCAGTTAGTTTAAAATAATTATTTTCTTTTTTATTTAAACAACATTTTTTATACTTTAGTCCACTTTCACAAGGACAAGAATCATTTCTGCCAACTTTTTCCATAATTTCAATTCTAAGTTATATTGAAAATTCTTTTTTCACTAAAAAAAGTTCCAATCCTCTCAAATCTAACACAATCGCTAACCACTCTCTAGTTTACTCGATAAAAAACCAATTTTACCCATGTAATTCATCAAATAGACAAAAACAAAAAAATCCCGTAAGAAATACATCTTACAGGATTCAATATAAATTTCTAGATTTTTATAAATTCGGAATTCTCAAAACTTGACCCGGATAAATTTCGTCTGGATCGGCAAGCATTGGTTTGTTGGCTTCAAAAATAACATCATATTTGGTAGCATCACCATAATAGGTAGCTGCAATTTTAGACAACCAATCGCCAGAAACAACCGTATGATAACGGGAGTCTGGAGCTGGCTCTGCAACGGTCATGTTGTTGTCTACAGATTCTACACCTTCTACGTTACCAACAGTGATTGCAATTTTCTCAGCATCAACTTGTTTGTCGACTTCACCTGAAATTTCAACACTATTTTCTGCAGTCAATCCAATTTTTAGTGTGTTAAACGGCAATCCTAAAGATTGCACATGAGCCAACAGAGCAGCTGCTTTCAAGCTTGCTTTTTCTTCTACTGGAGCCGCTTCTTCTTTAGCACCGAAAAGTTTTTTTCCGGCACCTTTAATAAATGATAATAATCCCATTTGAGTTGTTTTTAAATTAATAAATTTTGAAAAGCTAAAGTACTAGAAACATTTTAATAATTAAATATTTTTTTTAATAATTAAATTTTTTTCTTATTTGAAAGGAAGTAGAAGATTTATTTTCTTGGATTCGAATATGGTTTAAAACTAACAACTTGCAGTGTATTTTCCTTTTAGGTTCTAAAAACGTTGCCACAAATTACACAAATTTTCACAAATTAATTTATTAGGATGTGGAGAAATTTGTGAAAATTTGTGCAATTTGTGGTGAAAAATAAGTTTACATCTGCACTTCTAAAAAATAAGTTAAAGTTTACAGTAACAATATCGTTTTCTTTCTCATTTTGAAACCAATTCTCAAAAATAATTTATATTCGCATCACTAAAATTAAAACTCAACTTATGAAAAAGATTATTTTATCGTTGCTAATTTCTTTTATGCTTATTCCAACAAGCGTAAAAGCCGATGAAGGCATGTGGTTTCTGATGTTTATCGAACGTCTGAATCATCGCGATATGCAAAAAATGGGGCTTCAATTGACGGCTCAAGAAATTTACAGCATCAACAATCATTCGCTCAAAGATGCTATTGTACAATTCAATGGCGGTTGTACGGCCGAATTAATCTCGAAAGACGGATTGGTTTTGACGAACCATCATTGTGGTTATGATGCCATTGCTGAACTTTCGACTGCCGAAAAAAATTACTTAAAAGATGGTTATTGGGCTGCCGATAGAAAAGCCGAAATGAAACCGTCAAGTCTTTATGTTCGTTTTTTTGTTCGAATGGACGATTGTTCGAAACGAATTTTAGCAGTTGTTAATCCTTCAATGTCGGAAGCCGATCGTGAAAAAGCAATCAATCAAGAAATTGCTAAAATCGAAAAAGAAAATAACGAGGGCGGAAAATATACCGTTTCTGTCCGTCCGTTTTTTCAAGGAAATGAATTCTACTATTTTGTTTACCAAGATTATAAAGATGTTCGTTTAGTAGGAACTCCACCAGAAAGTTTAGGAAAATTTGGTGGCGATACCGACAACTGGGAATGGCCACGTCATACTGCCGATTTCTCCATGTTTAGAGTGTATGCCGATGCTTCTGGAAATCCAGCAGACTATTCAGAAAACAATGTACCACTAAAACCAAAACACTACTTACCAGTAAATCTTGGTGGTGTTAAAGAAAACGATTTTGCCATGATTCTAGGATATCCTGGACGAACCAACCGTTGGATGCCAGCGGGCGGAATCGAACAAAACGTAAAATTCGCCTATCCTGCCTGGGTTGAAGGTTCAAAAACCGGAATGGACAACATGAAAAAATACATGAATCAAAGCGATGCTTTGAATCTTGTATACGCTTCAAAATATGCGGGTGTTGCCAATTATTGGAAAAACCGTCAAGGAATGATCGATGCGCTAACCAAGTTTGGAACATCAAAATCTAAAGCAAAACAAGAAGCAAAATTCAAAAAATGGGCAAATAAGAAAGCCAACAAAACCAAATACGGAAACGTGATTGCCAATATCAATAAATATTATGCTTTGACCAACGAAAAATCACGTCATGATAACTATGCGCAACAACTTTTCAGAACTTCAGCTTTCGGAACAGTAGGTCGTGGATTAGGAAAACAATTGGATAATTTCTTGAAAGCCGATGCTACAAAACGTGCTCAAATGGCGCCCGGAATTACCGAAATGGCTACTGAAATGTTCAAAGAATTGCACCTTCCAGCCGAAAAAGACTTACTTGCCGCACAGTTGAAGTTGTATGCAACCAAATCTGTAGGGTATGCTATTGCGCCAATGGTTAAAAAATTGGCTGCCGAAAACGGAAATAATTTTACTAATTACGTAAACGATGCTTTCGATAAAAGTCTGTTTACTTCTATAGAAAAAATTAATGCGTTCTTAGCAACACCAACAGAAGGAGCGTTAACATCAGATCCATTATATGTACTTTCTAACGATATGTTGTCACATTTCGCAACTAGATCAGAAGAAATTACCAAAGCCCAAAACGATTTTGGAGCTTCTTTTAGATTGTTAGTAGAAGGTTTGCGTGAGTCAAAAATAGGAAAAACTACTTATCCAGACGCCAACTCAACTCTACGTTTGACTTACGGAAAAGTGCGCTCTTTGCCAGCCGATGTGCGTAACGATGCGACGATAAATAACTACACAACGCTTGCTGGACAAGTGAAGAAATACAAAAAAGGCGATCAAGAATTCGATTTGCCAACCCGTATTTTGGATATGCAAAAAAACAAAGAATTTGGTCGTTTTGCCGACAAAGACGGATCGCTTCACGTTAATTTCTTGACCGACAACGATATTACTGGAGGAAACTCAGGATCTCCTGTGCTTAACGGAAAAGGCGAACTGATAGGTCTAGCTTTCGACGGAAACATCGAGGCGATGGCTGGCGACGTAATTTTCGACAAGAAACTACAACGCACCATCAATGTCGATATTCGTTATGTTCTTTGGGTAATCGAGAACGTTTCGGGTGCCAAACACATCGTTGACGAAATGACGTTGGTGAAATAATCCAACTTGTCATTTTGACGAAATTAAGAAACTAAAACTCCGAAGTAAGCAATTATTTTGGAGTTTTTTTTGGAGCAGATCGCTTGGGCTTTATCAATAAACCATTTTCCTGCTGTGCGTTCCAATCTTTTGTTTCACAAAAGGATTTCCACTTCCATAAGGGCTAAACGACTTTCGTATTGAATTTTTGCTAACTTTTTCCAAACAAATACTTTTTCTCCATCCAATTTCCTATTTTTGAAGAATAATAAATTTATATGCACTTTTTAAAGTTTTTACTACTTCTAATAACCTTTCATACGATGGGCGAAACCGATTTTGACAAAGCCGAAAAACTGTATAAACTCGAAAAATGGGTTGATGCAAAAATTCTTTTTACTAGCTATTTAAAATCCAACCCAAACGACACCAAAACCATCGAATATCTTGGTGATATTGCTGGTCATCAAAAAAAATGGGACGAAGCCATCAAACGTTACAAAACATTGAAAACATTATATCCCGACACCGCCAACTATTGGTACAAATATGGTGGTGCTATGGGCATGAAGGCCAAATCGGTCAACAAATTCAAGGCTTTAGGAATGATCGATGATATCGAAACTGCTTTCAAAACAGCTGCTAAACTCGATCCAAAACATACCGATACGCGTTGGGCTTTACTCATTTTATACCTCGAATTGCCCGGAATAATTGGCGGAAGTGAAGCCAAATCACAAAAATATGCTGACGAGTTGCTATCATTTTCAAAAATTGATGGTGTAATGGCAAAAGGACATATAGAAGAATATTTCAAACGATACGTAGCTGCAGAAAAGTATTATCTTCAAGGAGTTGCTATAACACATTCGAAAACAGCCTACCAACGTCTAATAAACTTGTATACCAAAACAAAACAAAAAGACAAGTTTCAACAAGCCATTAAAGATTCAGAAAAATATAATCAAAAATAAAATTCTAAATTCCGATCATTGGAATTTGGAATTTAAAATTTGGAATTTCAAAAAATGAGAACACACTTTATAGCCATCGGGGGCAGTGCTATGCACAATCTCGCTTTAGCATTACATAACAAAGGATATCAAGTTACAGGAAGTGACGATGCTATTTTTGAACCGTCAAAATCACGATTAGACAAAAAAGGAATACTTCCTGCCGAGTTGGGTTGGTTTCCCGAGAAAATCACTGCCAATATTGAAGCTGTTATTCTCGGAATGCACGCCAAAGCCGATAATCCAGAATTGCTAAAAGCGCAAGAATTAGGATTAAAAATATATTCGTATCCAGAATTTCTACACGAGCAATCCAAAAACAAAACCCGAGTAGTTATAGGTGGTTCGCACGGAAAAACGACCATTACTTCAATGATTCTTCACGTTATGCACTATCACAATATCGAAGTCGATTATATGGTTGGCGCACAACTCGAAGGATTTGACACGATGGTCCATTTGACCGAAGAAAATGATTTTATGGTTTTGGAAGGCGACGAATATTTGAGCTCGCCAATTGATCGCCGTCCAAAATTTCATTTGTACCAACCCAATATTGCTTTGATTTCGGGTATTGCTTGGGATCATATCAATGTTTTTCCAACCTATGAAAATTATGTGGAGCAATTCGAAATTTTTATCCAAAAAATCACTAATGGCGGCATTCTAGTGTATAATGAAGACGATACCGAAGTAAAGCGAGTTGCCGAAGCCGCTACAAATCCAATCCGAAAATTAGCTTATGCGACACCAAATTATAAAGTCGAAAACGGAATTACACTACTAGAAACTCCCGAAGGCGATATGCCAATAGAAGTTTTTGGTGCGCACAACCTGAATAATCTCGCTGGTGCTAAATGGATTTGCCAGAATATGGGTGTCGATGAAGCCGATTTTTACGAAGCTATTGCAAGTTTCAAAGGCGCAAGTAAACGTCTCGAAAAAATTGCTGAAAGCAAAACCAAAGTAGCCTACAAAGATTTTGCCCATTCACCAAGTAAAGTTTCGGCAACGACCAAAGCCGTAAAAGAGCAATTTCCAGACCGAACATTAATTGCTTGTTTGGAGTTGCATACTTATAGTAGCTTGAACGCCGAATTTCTAAAAGAATATGAAGGCACATTAGAGTTTGCCGATATCGCAGTAGTATTTTATTCGCCCGATGCTGTGAAAATTAAACAATTGGAAGAAGTAAGTTATGAGCAAATTGCAATGGCTTTCAACCGTAAAGATTTGATAATTTATACCAATCCAACTGAATTTAAAGCATTTTTATTCAACCAAAATTTCGAAAATTCGGCATTATTACTCATGAGTTCAGGAAATTATGGAGGATTAAATTTTGATGAAGTGAAACTATTAATTAAAAATTAAAAATTACGAATTACGAGTTTTAAAGTGAAACTGTAATTTAAAACTTGAAGTATGGAACAAAATTTCTCCATAAAAAATTGGGCAGAAGACGACAAACCTCGTGAAAAATTGATGCTCAAGGGCAAATCGGTTTTGAGCGATGCCGAGTTGATTGCTATTTTGATAGGCTCAGGTTCGCGAAATGAAAGTGCAGTCGAATTATCAAAGCGTATTTTGTCAAGTGTTGATAATAATCTTAACAATCTCGGAAAAATTTCGATTGCAAAATTGACAGAGTTTAAAGGAATTGGACAAGCCAAAGCCATTTCGATCGTTGCAGCAATGGAATTGGGTCGTCGTCGTCGTGCAGAAGAAACGCTTGAATTAGATAAAATTACATCTAGTAAAGAAGTTTTTAAGATAATGCAACCTATTATTGGCGAATTACCACACGAAGAGTTTTGGGTATTATACCTTAATAACGCCAGTAAAGTTATTCATAAATCGCAACTTAGTAAAGGCGGAATTACAGGAACGGTTGTAGATAATCGGATGATTTTCAAATTGGCGTTCGAGCAAAATGCCACGGCGATAATATTGGTGCACAACCATCCATCTGGAAAGCTATTGCCAAGCGAGGCCGATATTTCTATAACAAAACAACTCAAAATTGCAGGGCGACAACTGAATATTCCAATTCAAGATCACATTATTATTACAGAAAACGGACATTATAGTTTTGCTGACGAAAGTATTTTATAAATGAAAAATTACATAACCGATATTTTTTTTGATCTCGATCATACACTTTGGGATTTTGATCGAAACTCCGAATTGGCGTTCGAAAAAATATTTATGGATAATTTTCCTGAGATAGATTTTCGAGAATTTTCGAAAGTGTATGCGCCAATAAATCAAGCGTGTTGGAAACTGTATCAGAATGACAAAATTACTTCTGAAGAATTGCGCTACCAGCGGCTAAAGCAATCATTTGAAGCAATAAACACTACTATTTCTGACCAACAGATTAACGAAATTGCTCACAACTATATTGAATTATTACCGCAAAACAACCATCTTTTTGATGGCGCAATCGAAACGTTGGACTATTTGCGAGCAAACTATAATTTGCATATTATTACTAACGGTTTTGAAAAAGTACAATACTTGAAGATTGAAAACTCAGGAATTGCTTCTTATTTTTCGACCATAACCAACTCAGAAATGGCGGGAGTCAAAAAGCCACATCCGAATATTTATGAATTTGCCTTGTCTTTGGCAAAAACCAAAAAAGAAACTTCAGTAATGATTGGCGATTCAATTGAAGCTGATATTGTTGGAGCATTAGATTTTGGAATAGCGGCTATTTTTTTTAATCCAAATAAAGAAAATGTAACCGAAGATTTTATCCAAATCAATCATTTATTAGAATTAAAAAATTATTTCTAAATCATGAAAAAATTACTTTTACTATTACTTGTATTATTTTCAATTTCAGGATTTTCCCAAGCATTAAATAACTATAAATATGCAATTGTTCCTGCAAAATTCAGTTTTTTTAAGAATGTAGATCAATACCAACTTAATGCAGTTACTAAGTTATATCTTGAAAGTTTTGGCTTTATTGTATATTATGATACAGATATTTTGCCGTTTGAATTGTTAGATAAAAACTGTAATAAATTGTTTGTTGATGCGCAAGAAGGCAATACCAGCTTTAGCACAAAAATTAAAATCAATTTTAAGGATTGCAAAAACACTATTTTATATGCAAGTGAATATGGTATCAGCAAAGAGAAAGAAGATGATATATCGTACAAAGAAGCTTTCCGAATGGCTTTAAAATCTATTGCTAGTGCAAATTATAAGTATCAAGAGAAAAAACAAGATGCAACTCCATTTGAAGTAAAAAAGGAACTAACCAACGCGTTTGATTCTTTAAAAACTTTTGCAATCATTAAGATTACCAATGGATTTAATGTAATTGATGATGAAAAACAAATAATTTATAAGGCGTTGAAAACATCATCACCAGATTTGTATTTAGCACAAGGCAAAGATAAAAACGGAGTTTTTATTAAAAAAGGAGAGAAATGGTTTTTTGAATATTATAAAAACGAAAAATTACAATCGGAAGAAATTAATATCTTGACAGAAATTGAAGTTGGAAAGTAATTTCTGCGGACTACTACTGAATACTGTTGACTAATAGCCATACTTATCCTTCCAGCGATTTTTTAGAAATTCACGAGTGCCGTTTTCACGAGAATTATTTCCTGGATCGTAAAAAACAGTTTCTGAAATTTCAGTTGGCAAATATTCTTGCGCTTCAAAATTATTTTCATAGCTATGCGAATATTTATATTCTTCGCCATAACCCAATTCTTTCATTAGCTTAGTTGGGGCGTTTCGCAAATGAATTGGCACCGACAAATCTCCAGTTTGTTTCACTACTTGCTGTGCCGTATTTATTGCCATATAACTGGCGTTGCTTTTTGGCGAAGTTGCCAAATAAATTGCGCATTGACTCAATATTATTCTACTTTCGGGATAACCAATCGTGGCAACCGCTTGAAAGGTATTGTTCGCCATGATAAAAGCCGTTGGGTTGGCATTGCCAATATCTTCGCTTGACAAAATGAGCATGCGTCGAGCGATAAATTTTACATCCTCGCCACCTTCAATCATTCGGGCGAGCCAATAGACAGCGCCATTGGGATCGCTACCACGAATCGATTTTATAAACGCCGAAACAATATCATAATGTTGCTCGCCTGTTTTGTCGTATAAAACCGTATTTTTTTGGACGAGTTGCATCACTTTATCATTGGTAATTACAATTTCGTCTTCGTTGGAAGCATTGATAACTAATTCAAAAATATTTAACAATTTGCGACCATCGCCACCAGATAGGCGCAATAATGCCTCATTTTCGCTTAAAACTATTTTTTTTGTGCTTAAAATAACATCTTTTTGCATCGCACGATCCAAAAGTGCTACTAAATCTTCTTTCGAAAAAGGATTCAAGATATATACTTGACAGCGAGACAAAAGTGCGGGAATAACCTCAAAACTTGGATTTTCGGTGGTGGCTCCGATAAGCGTAATCCAACCTTTTTCGACGGCAGCGAGTAGCGAATCTTGTTGCGATTTGCTAAACCGATGAATCTCGTCGATAAACAATATTGGGTTTTTGGCAGTAAAAAGTCCGCCGCTTTGTTTGGCTTTTTCGATAACGTCTCGAATGTCTTTTACACCACTATTTATGGCCGATAATTCGTAAAATGGTCTATTGCTTTGTTTGGCGATAATTTGTGCCAAAGTAGTTTTGCCCGTTCCAGGTGAACCCCAAAAAAGCAAACTCGGAATGATGCCTTTAGCAATTTGTTGCGTGAGCGAACCATTTGGACCTACCAAGTGCAATTGACTGATGTAGTCTTCGAGTTTTTGTGGTCGAATGCGTTCTGCTAGTGGTGCTTCCATTGGGTAAAAATACGAATTTGTTTTGGAAGGTACTATGCGTGCGTTAGGGATTGAACTGGAAATCCTTCAAGTTGCGATTTGCTGAGCAAATCGCAACTTGAAGATTGAAACGAAAAGCCCGACCCGAAGGGTAACGCCCAAAAAAAACTACAAACTTTTTGCTACTTTGGCTACAGCCGCGATTGTAAAATCTAAATCTTCGTAGTTTAGCGCATCGGTGATGAACCAACTTTCGTAGGCTGATGGTGCAATATAAATACCTTCTTGAAGCAGGCCGTGAAAGAATTTTTTGAAAGTTTCATTATCGCCTTTGGCTGCCGATTTGAGATTAGTGACAGGGTTTTTGTCAAAATGCACCGATATCATCGAGCCAACTTGGTTTATGGTGAAATCTATATTATTGTTTTTCAATACATTATGAATTCCGTTTTTTAGATAATTAGTTTTTTGGTCAAGGCGAATAAAAACTTCGGGATTTTGATTGAGTTCTTGCAACATCGCTAATCCTGCTGCCATTGCCAATGGGTTGCCCGATAGCGTTCCCGCTTGATAAACTGGGCCAATAGGAGCGAGGAAGTTCATGATTTCTTCGCGAGCAGCAAACGCGCCTACGGGAAGCCCGCCGCCAATGACTTTGCCGAAGGTTACGATATCGGCATTGACGTTATATAGTTCTTGAACGCCGCCTTTTGCAAGACGGAAACCCGTCATTACTTCATCAAAAATCAATAGAATTTGGTTGTCGGTACACAATTTACGTAGTGCTTCTAGAAATCCTTTTTGAGGTGGAATACAACCCATATTGCCTGCAACTGGTTCGATAATTATAGCTGCAATTTCATTTTTGTTGACTTCAATAAGTTGGCTGACACTATCGATATCGTTATAAGTAGCTAATAATGTGTCTTTTGCAGCTCCTTTGGTCACGCCAGCACTATTCGGATTGCCAAATGTTAGCGCGCCACTACCGGCTTGTATCAAAAAAGCATCGGAATGACCGTGGTAACAACCAGCAAATTTGATAAATTTTTCTTTACCTGTAAATCCTCGAGCGAGTCGGATTGCGCTCATGCACGCTTCGGTTCCTGAACTTACAAAGCGTATTTTGTCGATATTGGGCACCATCGAAATGGCTAGTTTTGCTATTTGGGTTTCAAGCTCCGTGGGCATCCCGAAAGAGGTTCCAAGTTTGGCTTTTTCGATAACGGCATTTACAACTGGTGGGTAGGCATGGCCCAAAATCATTGGCCCCCAAGAGTTTATATAATCAATTAATCGGTTGCCATCTTCGTCATACAAATAGGCGCCTTTGGCACTTTTTACAAATATTGGTGTGCCGCCAACGCCTTTAAAAGCCCTTACTGGCGAGTTGACGCCACCTGGAATTACGGTTTCGGCTTCGGCAAATAACTGACTGCTTCTTTGGTATAACATTGTTAATCGATGATGAGGTTTTGGCCAATAGATATGGCGTTATTTTCGATATTATTTTTCTTAATCAAATCGGGAACTGGAATATTTAACTTTCTAGAAATAGAATATACTGTATCGCCTTGTTCTACTTGATAGGATTTAAAAAGCGTCGCACTCTCAACTGGTAGTTGATAATCTTCGGCTAGATTTTCAGTAATTTTTTTTATAACAATTGGTGTTTTACCCAAAACTTCAGCATCAAAAAGATTTAGACTATAACGTTCTATAATTGCTATAAGTTTGTTTGGATATTTTGGATCAGTTGCATAACCAGCTTTTTTCAGTCCGTAAGCCCAACTAGTGTAATCGTCTTGTTGCAAGTCGAAAAGTGCGGTATAATAAGGTCTATTCTTTAAAAAAATAGCATGGTCACTGTACGATTCTTCACCAGTATTATATTTTCTAAAACATTCTTGCTCAGTGTCATCATCAAAAAAAACAGACGATCCGGTCCACTCGGTTTTACATTTTATACCAAAATGATTGTTGGCCAGTAAACTTAAAGATCCTTTGCCTGAACCAGATTCTAAAATTCCTTGGGCCAAGATAATACTTGCCGGAATTCCGTAGGTTATCATATTACTTTTTGCAATTGTTTTATATTTTGAAATATAACTTTCAACCATAATCTTAGTAACTTTAACTTTGGAAGTCGCTTCAAGTACTTCAGTTTTTTTATATACTGGTCTTTCAGGTTCAGATTTGTCGGTTTCTCTTGCTCTTTCCAAGTCTTCTAATAATTTGATGTCTTCTTCTCTTTGCGCTATATCGATTCGAACTGATTTTGGTTTTAAAGTATCGTTTAGAACAACTTTTACAGGTGGTTTTGCAGAAACAGTAGTTTTTTTGGGTGTACTTACCGGTTTTTTTGCAATTGGTTTTGGTGTTACTTTTGGGATAGTTTTAGCAACTGGTTTTACCACTTTTTTAACAGGTTTTGAATATACCAATACTTTCCGCGGATCTACTTTAGTCCGAACAATGGGTTTTGAGCTGCCGCATCCTATCAAAAATAAGGTAAAGCATAAAAGCATTATTTTGTTAATCATAAATACTGATTTGTAGTAGGTTTTGCCTTTTTAATTTTATGTTCATTCCTTCAACTCCTTGAATTCCTCCGGTATGAATGACTAGTATTTTTGAATTTTCGGGAAAATAATTTTTAGATATTAAATCTATAACGCCAAAAAGTAGTTTTCCAGTATAAATTGGGTCTAATGGAATTTTATATTTATGATAAAAATCGTTTATAAATGCTATTAATTCTGTTGTATTTTTGCCGTAGCCACCAAAATGATAGTTAGTTATTATTTCCCAGTTTTTTTTATTTGGTGCAAATTTATGAATTTCTTTATCAAAAACCACGCCTTTTAATGCCGAAAATCCTATAATTTTTTGATGTGGTTGTGCACTATTTATGATTCCTGCGATAGTTCCCGCAGTTCCAACACAAGTACAAATAAAATCATACTTAGAATCATCGTCGGTTAAAATTTCTTCACAACCTTTTACGGCTAAGTCATTTGTTCCACCTTCTGGTATGAGATAGAAATCGCCATATTTAGATTTTAATTTTTCTAAATATGAAAATTCAGCTTTATATTTATATTCTTCTCTAGAAATAAATTCAAACTGCATTCCGTTTTCTTGAGCAAATTTTAAAGTAGGATTATCTTCTATTTTTATTTCCAATTCTTCACCACGAATAATGCCAATTGTCTTGAAATTATTTTCTTTCCCAGCAAAAGCAACAGCTGCAATATGGTTGGAGTAGGCGCCGCCAAAAGTCAAAATACTTTCTTTTTGTTCTGATTTAGCTTGAAGTAAATTGTATTTTAGTTTACGATATTTATTTCCAGAGACAAATGGATGTATTAAATCTTCACGTTTTATTGCAATAGTTAATGACGTGTTTAATATTGTAATATACTGATTTTCTGTTTTCAAGACTTATTTCTTAGGCATAAAAAAAGCAGTCAAATCGTGACTGCTTTATTTAGAAGTTTCAAATTTATTTTAAATTAGAAACTACTACTTTTTGAGACAAAATTTTGTTTTCTGATGTAATTAGTTTTACTATGTAGATTCCATCACTTAATGTAGCAGTTGAAAATTCATGATTTTGATTATTAGATAAATTTTGCTTTGATATAATTTGTTTACCAACAACATCATACAAATTAAAGTTTTTTATGATCAATGATTTAGGATTAGAAATTGATAAAAGTTGTTCTATATTATTTTGATATACTGCCAAATCATTTGCAATAAAATCAGAATTGCTCAATGAAGGATTTAAGAATGTGATTTCAAATTGTGTAGTGTTCGTTCCTGCTGGCAAGTCTATTTCGAACAGACCATTTTTGATGTCGGTATATACATCAGTTGTTTTATCATGCATATAAACATTTTCAGCTTCACTAAAATTGACCATATCACGAATTGTCATTTTGAAATTTGCAGGTTCGGTATTTTTGAATCCTACAGGTATTTTTTTATCAATAGCATATTCAATTGCGTTTATAACATATGGATCGTTATTTTGTAAGGCAAAGAATACATCTGTAGTTAAATCATCCATAGACTTCGCATCCATTCCAATATCAACACCATCTGTTGCTCCAGCAACAAAAACTAAGGTGCTTTGACGGATTCCTGCGTTATTTATCATGGCGTTGAACCTAATTTGAGGAACTTCTAATGTACTAACGGTTGTATAATCAAATCCCGAAACCGATTGTATTTCTGGCAAAAAATTTAACTGAGAAGCACTTTTATTTTCATTTCGTTCAAATTGTGAAAAATTTGCTGCTCCTTCTCTTTGAAAAACTCGATACGAATTATTCATTGTTACGGTTGTTCCAGCCCCCAATCCTTCAACCATAAATCCTTGTCCAACAGGGCAAAATCTTCTTTCGTAATTTGATCCTGCACCGACTGCGCCCAGTTGAGTGCCGGCACCATCGTAAGCATAAAATATTGCGGGTGTATACACCCCCATATTTCCAAATGGCGCAACAATTGGACCTAATAATGGAGAATAAGTACCATAACCACCTACATAAGCTGCGATATTATGAGAGTTTACTGTTTTATCTTGTTCCCAAAAATAGGCAGTTTTAGTCGTATTAGTTGCTCCATTTAAAAAGCTTTTCAAGTCAATTGCTGAGGGATAAGGGTTGCCAATTAAAGTTCTAGCACCATTTGCAACTGTACTTACAATTGTACCATCATTTGGTTTGCCCCTAAAGTCGTATCGTTGCGCGCTTCCGGGGTTGTTTGAAACTATTTCGCCAGGATTTGTACCATCTGGTCCGATAGTGCCTTTCATTGTAAAACCTTCTCCTGCGACAAGATTTGTTGTATTAGTAATTGCAACCCAGTTTGAATAATTTAGACCAGATCGAAATGTAAAAATCCAATAATTTGCTATATCAAGGGCGCTAGCTGATGTTGTACCATTATAAATAGGAGCGGCCGAATTAGTTGCAGAGACACTTACCACATTAGAAGTTGGTCGTTCTAACATACCTATCCCAAAATTTTCATTACCAACAGCAGCAGATGCATTACCTACTGGAGAACACCAATAGTTGTATGCAAAATTATTTACCGTTCCTTCTTGAAATACAGATAATTTGCCTGCTCCTTGATTTGATGTTGCAGCAGGACCAGCTTGTAATAACTGCCCACCTCTTCTCAAAAAAATGTTGCTAGTAGCAGATGCCATATTTATGCCATTTTTAACATAAACAAATTGATCTCGCACATACATAAATGAATTATTAGTAAATGTAATAGATGTTTGTGCGAAAAAAGAAGCAGTTGCTAATGTAAATATGAGGGTTAATTTATTCATAATGTGGGGTATATACTTGTATTTATAAATCAAAATTAATAGCAATAATATACAAAAATAAATAATTTTTATTTAAAATAGGGTAATGCATCTATTTTTTTTGATTTTGTGCGTAAAATTTTAAAAAAGACCAAAATCTTCTATTCTTCAAATACTTAAAATTTGATTCATTTGTGTACGCTTCTTTTTCAAATACAATATTTCGATACGCTACACTTTTATTTCTATATCTAAACCATAAAACTAAAAATTCGATACAATACCATAGATAAAAAGGCACGATAAATAATTCTAGTTGCTGTCTAATGTGTATTTTTTCATGATTTAAAAACACCTTATTTAATCGATCGTTTTTATCAGCAATAAAAACAAATGGAAAAAACGTGAGTCCACGAAAACCTTTAGGTGTTAAATATTTAAAAACTATCAAAATCATAACTGCAAAGTTGTTAAATTTGTAGGTATGAATGCTAAAAATAATGAAAAAAAATTGGTTGAGGGTGAAGATTTTTATTTGACACCCGAAGGATATAAGTGTTTTACCGAAACACATCACCTCAAGCGAGGATTTTGCTGTAAGAGCGGTTGCAGGCATTGTCCATATGGATTCGATAAAAAAACAAATGAAATTAAAAAATAGATTTTTTGATTATAAGATTTTTCGATTTTTCGAATTGGTCTGTAATCGAATAATCGAATAATCGATTTAAAAACATGACTTTTCAAGAACACATTCAACAAGGAATTCCAGATAGTCTTCCCGCACAAAAAAATTATGATCTTTCAATAAATCATGCTCCAATACGAAAAGAAATTCTTTCAACTGACGAAAGAAAATTGGCGCTTCAAAATGCGTTACGCTATTTTGATTCGAAGCATCATCCTGTTCTTTTACCGGAATTTTCACAAGAATTGGCTACTTATGGGCGCATTTACATGTATCGATTTCGGCCAGATTATGAGATGAAAGCACGAGCAATTTCAGATTATCCGGGCATTAGCAACCAAGCAAAAGCGATAATGCTAATGATTCAAAATAATTTGGATATAGCCGTTGCTCAGCATCCACATGAATTAATAACCTATGGAGGCAATGGAGCAGTTTTTTCTAATTGGGCACAATATTTATTGACTATGCAGTATTTGTCTCTCATGACTGATGAACAAACATTATCTATGTATTCTGGTCACCCGATGGGATTATTTCCTTCAAATAAAGAGGCGCCAAGAGTTGTTGTAACTAACGGGATGGTTATACCAAATTATTCAAAACCTGATGATTTAGAAAAAATGAATGCCCTTGGTGTGTCGCAATATGGGCAAATGACTGCGGGAAGTTACATGTATATTGGACCTCAAGGCATTGTGCATGGAACTACGATAACCGTTCTGAATGGTTTTCGCAAAATTAAAAAATCAGCACTCGGCGGGTTATTTGTCACTTCAGGATTGGGGGGAATGTCAGGAGCACAACCAAAAGCAGGAAATATTGCAGGCTGCATAACAGTTTGTGCAGAAGTTAATCCTAAAATTACCAAAATCCGCCACGATCAAGGTTGGATTAACGAAGTTATTGCAAATATTGACGAATTAGTCGTCAGAGTACAATTGGCGAAAGCCAATAAAGAAGTTGTTTCAATAGGATACTTAGGGAATGTAGTAGATATCTGGGAGCGGTTTGATGAAGAAAATATTTTAATCGACTTAGGTTCAGACCAAACTTCGTTGCACAATCCTTGGGCTGGGGGCTATTATCCGAAAGGCTTTTCATTTGAAGAATCCAATGAAATGATGGCAAATAATCCTCAAAAATTCAAAGAAGAAGTTCAAAAAACATTGCGCCGTCATGCAGAAGCGATCAATAAACATACCGCAAAAGGCACTTATTTTTTCGATTACGGGAATGCATTTTTACTAGAAGCATCTCGCGCAGGTGCAGATATAATGGCCGAAAATAATATTGACTTCAAATACAATAGTTATGTTCAAGATATTATGGGTCCAATGTGTTTTGATTATGGATTCGGACCATTTCGTTGGGTTTGCGCTTCTGGAAAGCCTGGAGATTTAGCAAAAACAGATCAAATAGCTTGCGGTGTTTTAGAACAAATGATGCAAACTTCTCCGCCAGAAATCCAACAGCAAATGCAAGATAATATCACTTGGATAAAAGGCGCACAGCAAAATCAACTGGTAGTCGGCTCGCAAGCGCGAATCTTGTATGCCGATACCGAAGGTCGGGTTAAGATTGCCAGAGCATTTAATAAAGCGATAGCCAGGGGCGAAATAGAAACTATAATTCTCGGTCGCGACCATCACGACGTATCAGGAACCGATTCGCCCTACAGAGAGACGTCCAATATTTATGATGGCTCCCGCTTTACAGCCGATATGGCAATTCAAAATGTAATTGGTGATAGTTTTCGAGGAGCAACCTGGGTATCAATTCATAACGGCGGTGGCGTTGGCTGGGGCGAAGTTATTAACGGCGGATTCGGTATGGTTATTGACGGTTCAGAAGATGCTGAAAGGCGCATAAAATCAATGCTTTTTTGGGATGTTGCCAACGGAATATCAAGAAGAAGCTGGGCGCGAAACGAAAATGCAATTTTCGCCATAAAACGAGCCATGCATGCCGAGCCATTATTAAAAGTTACAATTCCAAATCAAGTAGACGATAATTTATTTACAACTATCTAGAAGCTAACCTCGCTGTACATTTCAAAAGGCTGTTTATTTCAATCAAGGTTAACACATAATTATCTATTTAACAAAACTTTAAATCAATTGGTATGAAATTTGATTAAATTCATAAATAATAAATAATCATAAATATGAAAACAATAAAAATGCTTGCACTACTTTCAGTTTTTATACTTACTTCTTGCGCATCCGTAAGTATCAATTCCGATTATGATAAAAAAGTAGATTTTTCAAAATTCAAAACCTTTGCATTTTACAAAACTGGTATTGATAAAGTAGAAATTTCAGATTTGGATAAAAAAAGAATTTTGCGCTCGATTGAAGAAGAATTAGCCGTAAAAGGATTTACTAAAAGTGAATCTCCAGATTTATTAATTAATATCAATACAAAAGCAGAGAAAAACGTTAATGTAAATCAATTTCAATCGGCTTTCGGTTATGGTTGGGGTTTTGGTTGGAATCCTTATTTCGGTATGAATTATAATGTTAATACCAATACAGAAGGAATTTTAACAATTGATCTAATTGATGCTTCCAAAAAAGAATTGATTTGGCAAGGTGAAGGAATTGGATATTTGACTCAAAACACCAATAAAAAAGATGAGAATATTAAAAATTTTGTTAACAGAATACTGTCGCAATATCCTCCAAAAGTTAATGTTGCAAAGTAAATATAGCTAAAAATAGTTATTAAAAAAAAACCATTTGCAAATCACAAATGGTTTTTATTTTTAATTAATCATTTTCTCAAATAACACAGTGTTTGATTTTATTTTCTCATACGTCGGAATATCAAAAATATATTCCATTTTTCGTTCAATTATCCTATTAATATCTTTTCTTTTATAATCAGGTAAGCCTTCAACTTCCTGGAGCATACCATGCTTGGTTATAAAAAGCCCTAGCAAACTTTGAGCAGCTTTGGGACTTATAATTACAAAACTTTCAACATCCTTCAAGTTTTGAATAGCTTTGGCTTCAACAGAGGTTTTTTCTGTGGTTGTAGCACTATTTTTGGAGACTACTTTTTTATTTTGCCCCATTGAGTTTGAAGTAAAACTTAAAGCAATTGCAAGAACGAATAGTAACTTTTTCATTTTTAAATAATTTCGATTAAAATTCAAATCTAAACCTAATTTAATCAAAAAACAAAAATTTTTTAAATTTTTGTTTTAGATTCTTGACGGTCATTCCTTTTATCTAACATTTTTTCTTTTCTCACAACATTATTTTCCTCGAATTTCTTGAATTGCTCCTCCGTTAAGATTTTTTTCATTTCAGCTTTTGTCGTTTCCATTTCGACTTTCATTTTATCTCGATTATCCTTACGAGCTTCTTTATTTTGGTTTTTAAATTCTTCTCGTTTTGCTACATTAGTTTTTACTAATTCAGTTACTCGAACAATTTGTTTGTCATTTAAACTCAGTTCTTTTGTTAGTTGAACCACTCGAGCTTTAACTTTTTCGTCTGGCGACATTTTTTCTCTTTTCTCCATTTTTTCTTGCGCAAAAGAAAAACTACTTAGAACTACTGCGATTACTAAAAATACTTTTTTCATTATTATTTATTTTTAAAGTTATAACGATAAGACATTACTTACTCGAAAAGGTTTAATCAGAAATTTACCCAACCAACTCCACAATCTTATTTTCACCAATTAGAGCTACTTTTATCATACCAAGGTGCGCCAAGTTTTTCATCGCTTTGTCCCATTTTTTTCCGCTTAATTCGGCTTTTATTTTTAACGTGGCAAGATCCAGTTTATTGCTATTTGATTGCAAAATAAATACAATATGTTTCTCTTCAGCTTCCAATTCTATTTGAACTTGTTTTTTCTCTGGTCGCATTTGCGGAAAGAATAAAACTTCCTGAATCGAACTGTTATTAGTCAAATACATCATCAATCTGTCCATTCCAATTCCGAGTCCAGACGTTGGGGGCATTCCATATTCCAACGCCCGAAGAAAATCTTCATCAATAGTTCCAGTAGCTTCATCATCGCCTTTTTCGGACAAGCGCATTTGTTCTTCAAAACGTTCGCGTTGGTCTATTGGGTCATTCAATTCCGAATAAGCATTGGCTACTTCTTTCCCGCAAACCATCAATTCAAACCGTTCTGTCAATTCCGGATTTTCACGATGTTGCTTGCAAAGCGGCGACATTTCTTTAGGATAATCGGTAATAAATGTTGGCTGAATATAATTTCCTTCACATTTGGCGCCAAAAATTTCATCAATTAATTTTCCTTTACCCATTGTAGTATCAACATCAATATTCATGGATCGGGCGGCATCATAAAGCTCATTTTCTGATTTACCAGAAATATCATAACCTGTAAAATGCTTTATCGAATCAGTCATCGTAACTCGAGCATATGGCGCCTTGAAATTTACTTTATGTTCTCCAAAAGTAGCTTCGGTCGTTCCGTTTACTGCGATAGCACAATGCTCTAGCAAATTTTCGGTAAAAGTCATCATCCAATTGTAGTCTTTGTAAGCTACATATATTTCCATGGCAGTAAATTCTGGATTGTGCGTTCTGTCCATCCCTTCGTTTCGGAAGTTTTTTGAGAATTCGTATACACCATCAAAACCCCCAACAATCAATCTTTTTAGGTACAATTCGTTTGCAATTCGCATATAAAGCGGAATATCCAAACTATTATGATGCGTTACAAACGGTCTTGCCGCTGCGCCACCAGGAATAGGTTGTAAAACAGGCGTTTCTACTTCAAGATACCCTTTTTCGTTAAAGAAACTGCGCATTGCATTGAACAATTTGGTCCGCTTTATAAAAGTTTCTTTTACATGATCGTTCACAGTCAAATCTACATAACGACGGCGATACCGCTGCTCAGCATCAGCAAAAGCATCATATATTTTTCCGTCGACATCAGTTTTTACAACTGGCAATGGCTTTAAAGCTTTTGCCAAAACAGTTAGTCCATAAATATGCACCGAAATTTCGCCAACTTGCGTTTTAAAAACCGTACCACGAACACCAATAAAATCGCCAATATCCAATAATTTTTTGAATACCACATTATACATCATGCGCTCGTCGTCCTGCGAAATATCATCACGCGCCACATAAATCTGAATGCGACCTTCGGCGTCTTTCAACTCCGCAAAACTAGCTTTCCCCATGATGCGCTTTCCCATCAATCGGCCAGCAAGAACCACCTCTTTACCTTCCAATTTTTCGAAATTATTTAAGATTTCGGTCGATGTTGCCGTTACCACAAATTCGTTGGCTGGATACGGATCAATTCCCAAATTACGTAATTCTGTAAGTGCTTCTCTACGAAGTATTTCTTGTTCTGACAATGCCATTTTGAGCTTTTTTTAATACTGCAAATATACTTTTTTTGGAGCTATTTCCAGCTGTCATTCCAATCTTTTTTATGATAGTTTGCTGACGCAACTTTCATAAAAAAGGATTTTCCCTTCCATCTGGGCTAGGGCAGTCGTTTTCGTCAGCAATATTCTTTTATAACGACAAATTTTGTACTTTTGAAGTTTAATTCAAGTTATGAAATTTTCCGTTTTACCGTTCTTTATTATTTTCGCAACAAGCTGTCAATTTTCCGAAACGATTCGCATTGAAGCCGATGGAAGCGGGACAATACAAACAAATTCGCTCCGTGACGAGCAAAGTTATTTGAAACTAGTTTTGGGCAATTATAATAATGAAGAGATTTTTCAAGACACAACTTATGTGGTCAAAGATTTTATAAATAAACATGCAGAAACTTTCAATCGGATTTCTGATGCTGACAAAGCGGTTTTTAGAAAATATACTAATGTACAAGTTCATATTAAAAATAGTTCGTACGAAAAAGAATTTCGAACCACAATTACGCAAAAATTTGCTACACCTAACGACATTGCAGATTTGTATAAAACAACTGAATATGTAAGTGATATTCGAAATAATTATGCCTTGAGCGCCGAAGAACACTATTATAAGGTCAACTATTTTTTTGACGGCAAAGTTTTTAATCGCAAAGTTGTGATTACTGACGATGCAGAATTGAAAAAACAAGTTGCTAGAATAGACACATTAAAAACCAGATACGGGAAACTCGATTTGTTGCAAAGTTATCGATTGGAATATCATTTTCCGAAGCGGATAAAATCATTTTCGAATCCAAATGCTATTGTTGAATTAGATCAGAAAACATTGGTTTTAGATTTCTTTATTTCGGATTGTTTGCAAAATCCAAAAAGCACCGATCTTGAGGTAATTTTGGAATAATTAAAATCCCAAAAGTTGTTGCTCCTGAATAAAAAAATCGGAACTTTGTACTATGAATAAAAAGATACATTTTCAGGATTTAGGCAACAAGAGCTACAAAGAAACTTGGGACTATCAGGAGCAGCTTTTTAAGCAAGTTGTCGATTTGAAAATCCAGAACAGGCGCGAAGGTACTGCTTTGGAAACACCAAATTATTTATTATTTGTAGAACATCCACACGTGTATACGCTGGGCAAAAGTGGCGATTTGAGTAATTTGTTATTGTCGGAAAAGCAGTTGGAGTCCAAAGGGGCGACTTTTTATAAAATTAATCGTGGCGGCGACATTACGTATCATGGACCAGGACAAATTGTGGGATATCCGATTTTGGATTTGGAGAATTTTTTTACTGATATTCATAAATATTTACGTTTCTTGGAGGAAGCTATTATTTTGACTTTGCATGATTATGGCATCGAAAGTTCTAGAAGCGATGGAGAAACTGGTGTTTGGTTGGGTGTTGGAACTCCGTTTGCACGAAAAATTTGTGCTATGGGCGTACGAGCTTCTCGCTGGGTAACGATGCATGGTTTGGCACTGAATGTAAATGCAGATTTGGGTTATTTCGACAATATTATTCCCTGCGGAATTAAAGGCAAAGCAGTAACATCAATAAATGTCGAGCTTGGTGTGCATAAAGTTAACGAGCAGGAAGTTAAAGATAGTATTTTGCGGCATTTTTCTAAATTGTTTGAATGTACTTTTATATAGATGTAGTCAAAAATAATTAACCTCAAATTCTTTTAGGTCATCGGAATTTTTTAATTTTTAATTGGATACAACTCGTTTTGCAAAATAATTTGCAATAATTTTATAATTTATAATTCATAATTCATAATTATTATTTACTTTTGTCACTTAATTTAAAGAAAGGAGGTCCCAAAATGTTAATAATACCAATAAAAGACGGAGAAAATATCGATAGAGCATTAAAGCGCTATAAAAGAAAATTTGATAAAACAGGAACTGTTCGTCAATTACGATCGCGTACAGCGTTTATCAAACCATCTGTAACAAACAGAATGAAGTTCCAGAAAGCGGCATATATTCAAAATATGCGCGATGGTCTAGAAAATATTTAATAAATTTTCGTTCATAAGCTACCGTCAACAAACAAAGTTTTATATCTTTGATTGTTGACGGTTTTTATTATAAATAATGTCCCACCGAGCTCGTCGAAGTATCGGCGTTACCCTTTAGGTCGGGTCTTCCGTTATATCTTTGTTTCCGCTAACGATCCAACAAAGGATGGCACTACAACCCCTAACGCTGGCCAGTCGCGTTAAGTATGCTTTTTTATATGATAGACAGTTTAAAATATTTTAAAGATTACCTTCAACTCGAAAAAAACTATTCGCCACATACTATTATTGCTTACTGTAATGACATTGAGTATTTTCATGAGTTTGTAAAAAAAACTTTCGAGCACGATGATTTACAAACGATCAACTATCCACAAATCCGAAATTGGATCGTCGCACTATCAGAAGATGGGTTATCAAATCTTTCCATCAACCGAAAAATTTCGTCTCTCAAAGCCTTTTACAAGTTTCAGCTAAAAACAAAGCAGGTCGAGGTAAGTCCGTTACTCAAGCATAAAGCACTCAAAACCCCCAAAACACTCCAAATTCCATTTTCCGAAAAAGAAGTCGACAATGTGCTACATCACATTCGGTATCCCGATGGTTTTGATGGTATTCGTGACAAGCTAATAATCGATTTGTTTTATTCTACAGGAATTCGTCGAACAGAACTCATCAATCTCAAAGTTGCCAGTATCGATCAATCTACCAATACATTTAAAGTTTTAGGAAAACGCAACAAAGAGCGTTTATTACCAATGCTTCCAATACTAATAGAACAAATTCAATGTTATTTGACAGAACGTTCACGTTTAGAAGTGATTAAGGATTTCGAATATTTTTTTTTAATGTCCAAAGGAAATAAATTGAACGATTCGTTTGTGTATCGATTAATAAATAACTACTTTAGTAATGTTTCTGAGAAGGTCAAAAAAAGTCCGCACATTCTGCGCCATACTTTTGCAACACATCTATTAAATAATGGTGCCGACATCAATTCAGTAAAAGAATTACTAGGTCATTCCAGTTTAGCATCAACACAAGTTTATACACATAGTAGCTTGGCCGAACTCAAAAAAGTATACGGGAATGCTCATCCAAGAGAACAAAAATAATTTTGAATAACCATTAAAAATTAGATTATGAAAGTAAACATTCATGCAGTCAACTTCACGGTCGACGGAAAATTAGTAGATTTTATACAAGAACGAATGGATAAATTAGAAAAATTTTACGATAAAATAGTCACATCAGACGTTTTTTTGAAGGTAGAAAAAACAAGTGAGAAAGAAAACAAGATTGTCGAAGTAAAAATTCATGTTCCGGGAGACGATTTTATGGTCAAAAAACAATGCAAAACTTTTGAGGAAGCAGTAGAGATGTCGGCAGAATCGCTCGAAAGAGTATTAGTAAAACGAAAAGAAAAAATCAGAACACATATTTAAAATAATTTTTTTATAAAAATGTTTTGATTAAAAAACAAAAAGATATACATTTGCAGTCCGTTAGAAATAGCGGACTTTTTTTATTGATACCGCCAGCGTAGCTCAGTTGGCTAGAGCAGCTGATTTGTAATCAGCAGGTCGTGGGTTCGAGTCCCTCCGCCGGCTCTAAATTTTATTTCAAATGCGATTTGAAATACGTTCATTAAAGTATTGGCAATCAATAAAATGGGGAGATACTCAAGCGGCCAACGAGGGCAGACTGTAAATCTGCTGTGTGAACTTCGCAGGTTCGAATCCTGCTCTCCCCACAAGCTTTTAAATAGAATTTATCCGAAAGTTCACTTTCGAGTAAATTTGAATTTAAAAGTTTGAGCGCCGATTCCATCGGTGCAGGATCATCGACCGCAGGGAGATAATCCTAAAAAAATAAGAATTTATCCGAAAGTTCACTTTCGAGTAAATTCGTTTTAAAAGTTTGAGTACCGATTCATAGGTACAGGATAATGGAGTGAAACTGAGTAATCCTGCTCTCCCAACAAACTTTTTAAATAAAATTTATCCGAAAGCTCGATTTCGAGTAAATTTATATTTAAAAGTTTAAAAACCGATTCTATCGGTGCAGGATCATCGACCTCAGGGAGATAATCCTAATCAAGGAAACTGCCGACTTAGCTCAGGGGTAGAGTGCTTCCTTGGTAAGGAAGAGGTCACGGGTTCAATTCCCGTAGTTGGCTCAAGATTTTTAAAAATTTGAACACTAATATATTATATAACTAAGATTAAAAATTAAGTAAAATGGCAAAAGAAACCTTTAACCGTAACAAACCACACTTAAACATTGGTACAATCGGTCACGTAGATCACGGTAAAACTACATTAACTGCGGCAATTACTAAAGTATTGTCTGATGCAGGTTACTGTCAAGCAAAATCATTTGATCAAATTGATAATGCACCAGAAGAAAAAGAAAGAGGTATTACTATCAACACATCACACGTTGAGTACGAAACTGCTAACCGTCACTACGCACACGTAGACTGTCCGGGTCACGCGGATTACGTTAAGAACATGGTTACTGGTGCTGCTCAAATGGATGGAGCTATCCTTGTTGTTGCTGCTACAGATGGTCCAATGCCACAAACTCGTGAGCACATTCTTTTAGGTCGCCAAGTAGGTATTCCTAGAATGGTTGTTTTTATGAACAAAGTAGATATGGTTGACGATGCTGAATTGTTAGAACTTGTCGAAATGGAAATCCGCGATTTATTATCTTTTTACGAATATGACGGAGATAATGGTCCAGTTATTCAAGGATCTGCTCTAGGAGGATTAAATAATGATGCTGCTTGGGTTCCTAAAATTATCGAATTAATGGAAGCTTGTGATACTTGGATTGAAGAGCCAGTTCGTGATATTGCAAAACCATTCTTAATGCCAGTTGAAGATTCATTTACTATTACTGGTCGTGGAACTGTAGCTACAGGTCGTATCGAAACAGGTATTGCAAATACTGGAGATCCAGTAGAAATCATTGGTATGGGAGCTGAAAAATTAACTTCTACAATTACAGGAGTTGAGATGTTTCGTAAAATCCTTGATAGAGGAGAAGCTGGAGATAACGTAGGTTTATTGTTAAGAGGTATTGATAAAGCTGATATCAAAAGAGGTATGGTTATCATCAAGCCAGGATCTGTAAAGCCACACGCTAAATTTAAAGCTGAGGTTTACATCTTGAAAAAAGAAGAAGGTGGTCGTCATACACCATTTCATAACAACTACCGTCCACAGTTCTACGTTCGTACAACTGACGTAACAGGAGTAATCATGTTACCTACAGGAGTTGAAATGGTTATGCCAGGTGATAACTTAACTATCGATGTTACTTTGTTAAGCCCAATCGCGATGAGCATTGGTTTACGTTTCGCTATCCGTGAAGGTGGTAGAACTGTAGGTGCAGGACAGGTTACTGAGATAACTGAATAAGTATTGTCAAAATTAATAAAACCCAGTATCGTCATCAAGATGATACTGGTTTTTTAACAAACGGGCGTAGTTCAAGGGTAGAATAGCGGTCTCCAAAACCGTTGATGGGGGTTCGAATCCCTCCGCCCGTGCAAAAAATTAAAACACAATGACAAAAGTTGTTAATTATATTTCAGAAGCTTTCGAAGAATTAAAAACGAATACTACATGGCCGGAATGGGCAGAAGTACAACGTTTGACAATTATTGTTGCAGTATTTTCAGTATTATTTGCTTTGGCAACATGGGGAGTAGATGAAATGTTTGCAAAGTCTTTAGAAGGTTTCTTTAGCTGGCTAAAAGGTTAATTCAATCATGATGACAGACAATAACGTAAAAAAATGGTATGTTGTTAGAGCGGTAAGCGGCCAAGAAAATAAAGTAAAGGCTTATATCGAAACTGAAATCAACAGACTAAATATCGGAGATTATATATCTCAAGTATTAGTTCCCACAGAAAAGATTGTTACAGTTAAAGAAGGTAAAAAAATTGTCAAAGACAAAGTTTACTTTCCGGGTTATATCATGATCGAAGCTAATTTAGCAGGAGAAATTCCTCATATTATTAAATCGATAACAAGTGTAATTGGTTTTTTAGGAGAAGTCAAAGGCGGTGATCCTGTTCCTTTGCGAATGTCAGAGGTTAACAGAATGTTAGGTAAAGTTGATGAGTTAGCTGTAAAAACTGATTCACACGCTATCCCATTTACAATCAACGAGACAATAAAGGTTATTGATGGACCTTTCAACGGATTTAATGGTACTGTTGAAAAAATTAATGAAGAAAAGCGTAAACTTGAAGTAATGGTTAAAATATTCGGAAGAAAAACACCATTAGAATTAAGCTTTATGCAAGTAGAGAAAGTATAATATTCGTTACAGTATAATAAGTCACATCTGTCGCTTCCAAAGAAGATGTGTTAATTTTTTAAAAACAAACAATGGCTAAAGAGATTAGTAAAGTAGTAAAACTACAAGTAAAGGGAGGCGCAGCGAACCCATCGCCGCCGGTTGGACCTGCTCTAGGGGCTGCTGGTGTTAATATCATGGAATTTTGTAAGCAGTTCAATGCTAGAACCCAAGATAAAGCCGGCAAAGTTTGTCCTGTTCAGATAACCGTTTACAAGGACAAATCATTCGATTTTGTCGTGAAAACAGCTCCTGCGGCAGTACAATTAATGGACGCAGCAAAATTAAAATCAGGTTCGGGAGAGCCTAATCGTAAAAAAGTAGCATCAGTTACTTGGGATGTGATTAGAACTATCGCAGAAGACAAAATGGTCGACTTAAATGCGTTTACTGTCGAATCAGCAATGAGCATGATAGCAGGTACAGCAAGATCTATGGGTATAACTTTAACGGGAGACTCTCCTTTAAAATAACAAATAGACATGGCAAAATTGACAAAAAAACAAAAAGAAGCAGCTTCAAAAATTGAAAAGAATAAGCTTTATTCTTTGAAAGATGCATCAGTATTAATCAAAGTTTTAGCTTCTGCAAAATTTGACGAGTCTGTAGATATCGCAGTAAAATTAGGAGTAGATCCAAGAAAAGCGAATCAAATGGTACGTGGTGTTGTTGCACTTCCTCACGGAACAGGAAAAAACATGAGAGTCTTGGCGTTAGTAACCCCAGACAAAGAAGCCGAAGCAAAAGCTGCTGGTGCTGATCATGTTGGTCTTGATGATTATTTACAAAAAATTAAAGACGGGTGGACAGATATCGATGTAATCGTTACCATGCCGGCAGTTATGGGTAAATTAGGTCCTTTAGGTCGTATTTTAGGACCACGAGGTTTAATGCCTAACCCAAAAACTGGAACTGTAACAATGGAAGTTGGTAAAGCAGTTGCTGAAATTAAAGCGGGTAAAATCGATTTTAAAGTAGATAAAACAGGTATTGTACACGCAGGAATCGGTAAAGTATCTTTTGATGCTGACAAAATTCTTGACAACGCACACGAAATTATCCAAACATTAATCAAACTTAAACCAACTGCTGCTAAAGGTACATACATTAAAAGTATTCACCTATCTAGCACCATGAGTCCAGCAATCGCTTTGGATCCTAAAGCAGTATAATTTAGTTAAAAATAGTATATATAATGACTAGAGAAGAAAAATCAATCGCGATTGAAGGTTTAAAAGCACAGTTAGCAGCTTCAAATATTGTTTACTTAGCTGATATTTCTGGATTGAATGCAGAAACTACTTCAAATTTACGAAGAGCTTGTTTTAAAGCTGGTATTAAGTTAGAAGTTGTTAAAAATACCTTGTTAGGTAAAGCTATGGAAGCAACTGATAAAGACTATGGTGATTTGCCATCAGTTTTGAGCGGGAATACTTCTATATTTATTTCTGATACGGCAAATGCTCCAGGAAAAATTATCAAAGAATTTCGGAAGAAATCTGGTAAACCAGTTTTTAAGGGGGCATTCATAAATTCAGAAATTTACATCGGAGACAACTTACTTGATTCGTTGGCTTCATTGAAATCAAAAGAAGAGGTTATTGGAGAGATCATCGGATTACTTCAATCTCCAGCACAAAGAGTTATCGCAGCTCTACAAAACCAATTCAAAGATGAAGAGGCAGCTTAATTTTTTAAGCAACAAAAACCGCGCACAATAAACAATAATATTTTACAAATCATTTTAAAACGATAGAAAAAATGGCAGATTTGAAACAATTCGCAGAACAATTAGTTAACCTTACAGTTAAAGAAGTAAACGACTTAGCAACAATATTAAAAGACGAATATGGTATCGAACCAGCTGCAGCCGCAGTTGTGATGCAATCAGGTGGTGGAGACGCTGTAGTTGAAGAGCAAACAGAATTTACAGTAGTTCTTAAAGAATCTGGTGCTTCGAAATTGGCTGTTGTAAAGGCGGTTAAAGAATTAACAGGTCTTGGTTTGAAAGAATCTAAAGATTTAGTTGACGCTGCTCCATCAAACATCAAAGAAGGAGTAACTAAAGACGAAGCTGAAGGGCTTAAGAAAGCACTTGAAGAAGCTGGTGCTGTAGTTGAACTTAAATAAGTTCAATTAGTTACTGGAACTAGGTTTAGGCCTTGAACAAAACTGTTCAAGTGCCTAAACCATTTTTCGTATAATAAAATTATATCAAGTTTTATTATAAAATATACATACGAAAAGGTTTTAAATCAATACGAAGAAAGAAAATAATTCAAAAATTAATACTTTTTCAATTATTTTTAAAGAGGTATCGATTAAAAAAAATAGTATAGATTGTTTTATAAGTTGAACAGTGTTTCTACACAAAAAAAACTATTTTTTTTAATCAAAATTTCTCCATTGATGATTACAAATCAGACCGAAAGATTGAATTTTGCCTCAACAAAAAATATTCCTCAATATCCAGATTTTCTTGATGTTCAGGTAAAATCTTTTCAAGATTTTTTCCAATTGGAAACAAAATCAGACGAAAGAGGCAACGAAGGTTTATACAACACCTTCATGGAAAATTTTCCAATTACTGATACAAGAAATAACTTTGTATTAGAATTTTTAGATTATTTTGTTGATCCACCAAGATACACAATCCAAGAATGTATAGAAAGAGGACTTACATACAGTGTGCCACTAAAAGCACGTTTAAAGCTATATTGTACAGATCCAGAACACGAAGATTTCGAAACCATTGTTCAAGACGTTTATTTAGGAACTATTCCTTATATGACACCAAGTGGTACATTTGTAATAAATGGCGCCGAGCGTGTTGTTGTTTCTCAATTGCACCGTTCTCCTGGGGTTTTCTTCGGACAATCCTTCCATGCAAACGGAACTAAATTATATTCTGCTCGTGTAATTCCTTTTAAAGGATCATGGATAGAATTTTCTACCGACATCAATAGCGTTATGTATGCTTATATCGATAGAAAGAAAAAATTACCAGTTACTACTTTATTTAGAGCAATTGGTTTTCAAAGCGATAAAGACATTCTTGAAATTTTTGACCTTGCCGAAGAAATTAAAGTTTCTAAAACAGGTCTTAAAAAATTCATCGGTCGTCGTCTTGCAGCGCGTGTGTTGAATACATGGCACGAAGATTTCGTTGATGAAGATACAGGCGAAGTAGTTTCTATTGAGCGTAATGAGATTATCCTTGATAGAGATACAGTTCTTGACAAAGATAATGTAGAAGAAATTATTGATGCAGATGTAAAATCAATATTATTACACAAAGAAAGTACTAATGTTGCCGATTATTCTATCATCCACAACACGTTACAAAAAGATCCAACAAACTCTGAAAAAGAAGCTGTTGAGCACATTTATAGACAATTGCGTAATGCTGAACCGCCTGATGAAGAAACGGCAAGAGGTATTATTGACAAATTATTCTTTTCTGACCAACGTTATAACTTAGGCGAAGTAGGTCGTTATAGAATGAACAAAAAATTGAACCTCGATATCCCAATGGAAAAGCAAGTCTTGACCAAAGAAGATATCATCACTATTGTGAAATATTTGATCGAACTAATCAACTCTAAAGCTGAGATTGATGATATCGACCACTTATCTAACCGTCGTGTTCGTACTGTTGGGGAACAATTATCGCAACAATTTGGTGTAGGACTTGCACGTATGGCTAGAACTATTCGCGAAAGAATGAACGTCAGAGATAACGAAGTGTTTACACCAATCGATTTGATTAATGCTAAAACATTATCGTCGGTGATCAACTCTTTCTTCGGTACTAACCAGTTGTCACAATTCATGGATCAAACCAATCCATTGGCCGAAATTACGCATAAGCGTCGTTTATCAGCACTTGGACCAGGCGGACTTTCGCGTGAAAGAGCCGGTTTTGAGGTTCGTGACGTTCACTACACACACTACGGAAGACTTTGTCCAATCGAAACTCCTGAGGGACCAAACATCGGATTGATTTCATCTCTTGGTGTTTACGCTAAAGTTAACGGAATGGGTTTCATAGAAACGCCTTACCGTAAAGTAACTAAAGGTGTTGTTGATTTGAATTCGACTCCAATATATTTAAGTGCTGAAGAAGAAGAAGGACAATTAATCGCACAAGCGAATATCCAAATGGATAATACAGGAAAAATAACTGCCGAAAACGTAATTGCACGTCAAGAAGGTGATTTTCCAGTTGTTGAGCCAACAAGTGTACATTATACTGACGTTGCTCCAAACCAGATTGCTTCTATTTCGGCTTCATTAATTCCTTTCTTGGAACATGATGATGCGAATAGAGCCTTAATGGGATCTAACATGATGCGTCAAGCCGTTCCTTTATTACGTCCAGAAGCACCAATTGTAGGTACAGGATTAGAGCGTCAAGTAGCATCAGATTCCAGAGTATTAATCAATGCCGAAGGTCCTGGAGTTATAGAGTACGTTGATGCAAATATTATTACAATAAAATACGATCGTTCAGAAGAAGAACGAATGGTTAGTTTCGAATCGGATGAGAAAACATATAATCTTATCAAGTTCAGAAAAACTAACCAATCTACAAGTATCAATCTAAAACCAATTGTTAAAAAAGGAGATAGAGTGGTTCTCGGACAAGTTCTTTCAGAAGGTTATGCAACTCAAAACGGAGAATTAGCATTAGGACGAAACCTTAAAGTAGCGTTTATGCCATGGAAAGGATACAACTTCGAGGATGCAATTGTAATTTCTGAAAAAGTAGTTCGCGATGATATTTTTACCTCAATCCACGTTGATGATTATTCGTTAGAAGTTAGAGATACCAAATTAGGTAACGAAGAATTAACTAACGATATTCCAAACGTTTCTGAAGAAGCTACCAAAGATTTGGACGAAAACGGAATGATCAGAATTGGTGCCGAAGTAAAACCTGGCGACATTCTTATCGGAAAAATTACTCCAAAAGGAGAATCAGATCCAACACCTGAAGAAAAACTTCTTAGAGCAATCTTCGGAGATAAAGCAGGAGATGTAAAAGATGCTTCTTTAAAAGCTTCGCCATCATTGCATGGTGTTGTTTTGGACAAAAAATTATTTGCAAGAGCCGTAAAAGATAAAAAGAAACGTACCAAAGATAAAGATGATTTGGGTGTTCTTGAAATGGAATTCGAAACAAAATTTGTTGAATTAAGAGACAAACTAATCGAAAAACTATTCGTAATCGTAAACGGAAAAACTTCACAAGGTGTAATGAATGATTTGGGTGAAGAAGTGTTACCAAAAGGTAAAAAATATACCCAAAAAATGCTTTATGCAGTAGAAGATTTTGCTCACTTAACAAAAGGAACTTGGGTTGCAGACGACACTACCAACAAAATGGTAAACGACTTGATCCACAACTATAAAATTAAGTTGAACGACCTTCAAGGATCTTTACGTCGTGAGAAATTTACAATAACAGTAGGAGACGAATTGCCAGCAGGTATCTTGAAACTTGCTAAAGTATATATCGCTAAAAAACGTAAATTGAAAGTTGGAGATAAAATGGCAGGACGTCATGGTAACAAAGGTATTGTTGCACGTATTGTGCGTCACGAAGACATGCCATTCCTTGAAGACGGAACACCAGTTGATATCGTTTTGAATCCACTTGGAGTACCTTCACGTATGAACATTGGTCAGATTTATGAAACCGTTCTTGGATGGGCTGGACAAAAATTAGGGCGCAAATATGCCACCCCAATTTTCGATGGAGCATCACTAGATCAAATCAATGAATTGACCGACGAAGCAGGAATTCCACGTTTCGGACACACCTATCTTTATGATGGTGGTACGGGCGAGCGTTTCCACCAAGCAGCAACAGTTGGAGTAATCTACATGTTGAAACTTGGACATATGGTTGACGATAAAATGCACGCACGTTCAATCGGACCGTACTCATTAATTACGCAACAACCATTAGGTGGTAAAGCGCAATTTGGAGGACAACGTTTCGGAGAGATGGAGGTTTGGGCATTAGAAGCTTACGGAGCATCTTCTACTTTAAGAGAAATCTTAACAGTAAAATCGGATGACGTAATCGGAAGAGCCAAAACTTACGAAGCAATCGTAAAAGGAGAATCAATGCCAGAACCAGGATTACCAGAATCATTTAATGTATTAATGCATGAATTGAAAGGTTTAGGTTTAGACATTCGATTGGAAGAATAATAGTAAACAGTCACAGTCGCAGTTTACAGTGTCAAAACTGAAAACTGTGACTGAAAACTGATTAATTAATTTATAGAGTTTTCAGGATTTAGACCCGTAATCCGTTCCGATTTTTTATAGAAATGAATCTATAATTAGCACTTCATTAGAAAGTTTTGAAGTTTAGAGAAGTAACCCGAGGAAATAAAAACGTAAACAATAAACGTTTTTAAAATTCAATTTTTAATTGCAAATAAATCAATAGTAAAAACTATTATGAATAACAGAAACAACAATAACAATAGCAACAACAGAGATAAGAATCCTATCAAAAGATTCAATAAAATCTCTATAGGTTTGGCATCACCAGAAGCTATTTTAGCAGAATCACGAGGTGAAGTATTAAAACCAGAAACCATCAATTATAGAACACACAAACCAGAACGTGACGGTCTTTTCTGCGAACGAATTTTCGGACCAGTAAAAGATTTCGAATGTGCATGTGGAAAATACAAGCGTATTCGTTACAAAGGAATCATCTGCGACCGTTGTGGTGTTGAAGTAACTGAAAAGAAAGTACGTCGTGATAGAGTAGGACACATCAACCTTGTTGTACCAATCGCTCACATTTGGTATTTCCGTTCACTTCCAAACAAAATTGGATACATATTAGGTCTGCCGTCTAAAAAATTAGACATGATTATCTACTACGAAAGATATGTAGTTATTCAAGCAGGTATTGCCAAAAATCCTGAAGGAGAACCTATTCAAAGATTAGATTTTCTTACAGAAGAAGAATATTTAAATATCGTTGACACACTTCCTGCAGACAACCAATATTTGGATGATTTTGATCCAAATAAATTTGTTGCCAAAATGGGAGCTGAGTGTATTATGGATTTGTTAGCTCGAATTGACTTAAACGAATTATCGTACCAATTACGTCACTCAGCAAATAATGAAACATCTAAACAACGTAAAACAGAAGCACTCAAAAGACTACAAGTTGTAGAATCTTTTAGAGAATCGAACCTAAATCGTGAGAACCGTCCAGAATGGATGATCATGAAAGTGGTGCCAGTTATACCGCCAGAATTACGCCCGTTAGTGCCGCTTGATGGAGGACGTTTCGCAACATCAGATTTAAATGATTTGTACCGAAGAGTAATTATCCGCAACAATCGTCTCAAAAGATTAATGGAAATTAAAGCTCCGGAAGTTATCTTGCGTAACGAAAAACGTATGTTGCAAGAATCGGTAGATTCATTATTCGATAATACAAGAAAAGCATCTGCTGTAAAAACAGAATCGAACCGACCATTAAAATCGTTATCAGATTCATTAAAAGGAAAACAAGGTCGTTTCCGTCAAAACCTTTTAGGAAAACGTGTGGATTATTCTGCTCGTTCGGTAATTGTTGTTGGTCCAGAATTACGTTTGTTCGAATGTGGTATCCCAAAAGATATGGCTGCTGAATTATACAAACCATTCGTTATCCGTAAATTGATAGAACGTGGAATTGTTAAAACTGTAAAATCTGCAAAGAAAATAATAGATAAAAAAGAACCAGTTGTTTGGGATATTCTTGAAAACGTAATTAAAGGACATCCAATATTACTAAACCGTGCTCCTACTTTGCACCGTTTAGGTATTCAAGCATTCCAGCCAAAACTTATTGAAGGAAAAGCAATCCAATTGCACCCATTAGTATGTACAGCGTTTAATGCAGATTTCGATGGGGATCAAATGGCAGTTCACTTGCCACTTGGACCAGAAGCTATTCTAGAAGCTCAATTATTAATGTTGGCTTCCCACAATATTTTGAATCCTGCAAATGGTGCTCCAATAACGGTTCCTTCTCAAGACATGGTTTTGGGTCTGTATTACATGACCAAAGAGCGTTTGACAACTCCAGAAATGAAAATTTTAGGAGAAGGTTTAGTTTTCTATTCTGCGGAAGAAACAAATATTGCACTTAACGAAGGCCGATTAGAATTGAACGCTCGAGTAAAAATTCGTGCGAAAGATTTCAACGAAGCTGGAGAATTAGTTTATAAAATTATCCAAACAACAGCAGGAAGAATCTTATTTAACGAGGTTGTACCAGAAGCTGCAGGATATATCAATGAAGTATTGACTAAGAAAAACTTGCGTGATATTATCGGAAGAATCCTTGCTGTTACAGATGTTCCAACAACGGCTGCTTTTCTTGATAGCATGAAAGATATGGGGTACAAATTTGCCTTCAAAGGTGGATTGTCATTCTCATTAGGAGATATTCGTATACCAGAACAAAAAACAAAATTAATTGCCGATGCTCGTGAGCAAGTAGAAGGAATTTCTGGAAACTACAACATGGGATTGATTACCAATAACGAACGTTACAACCAAGTTATTGATATCTGGACGTCAGCAAATGCACAATTGACAGAGTTAGCAATGAAAAATATCCGTGAAGACCAGCAAGGTTTCAACTCGGTATATATGATGCTTGATTCTGGTGCGCGTGGATCCAAAGAGCAGATTCGTCAGCTTACAGGTATGCGTGGATTGATGGCAAAACCAAAAAAATCTACAGCTGGTGGTGGAGAGATTATCGAGAACCCGATCCTTTCTAACTTTAAAGAAGGACTTTCGATTCTTGAATATTTCATTTCTACGCACGGTGCTCGTAAAGGTCTTGCCGATACCGCACTTAAAACAGCAGATGCTGGTTACCTTACACGAAGACTACATGACGTATCGCAAGATGTAATTGTAAATACTGTTGATTGCGGAACATTAAGAGGAATCGAAGTGTCTGCTTTGAAGAAAAATGAAGAAATTGTTGAAACTCTTGGAGAAAGAATTTTGGGTCGTGTAGCATTGCAAGATGTTATCAATCCATTAAATTCTGAAGTAATCATCGAAGCTGGTGAACAAATTACAGAAGCAACTGTCAAAGCTATCGAAGCGGCGCCAATCGAAAAAGTAGAAGTTCGTTCGCCATTAGTTTGTGAAGCATTAAAAGGAATTTGTGCAAAATGTTACGGACGTAACCTTGCCACCGGAAAAATGACACAACGTGGAGAAGCAGTTGGTGTAATTGCGGCACAATCTATTGGAGAACCAGGAACACAGTTGACACTTCGTACCTTCCACGTGGGTGGAGTTGCAGGTGGAATCTCAGAAGAGTCAAGCATCGTAATGCGTTTTGATGGTAAACTAGAAATTGAAGACCTTAAAACCGTTGTTGGAGAAGATGCCGAAGGAAATAAAGTAGATATCGTAGTTTCTCGTTCGACCGAATTAAAATTGGTTGATGTAAAAACTGGAATTATCCTAAATACACACAATATTCCTTACGGATCCACCATTTTTGTAAAAGACGGAGATACCGTTAAAAAAGGAGATGCTATCTGTAAATGGGATCCATATAACGGAGTAATTGTTTCAGAATTTACAGGAAAAATCACTTACGAAGATTTAGAACAAGGACAGTCATTCATGGTCGAAATCGATGAGCAAACAGGTTTCCAAGAAAAAGTAATATCTGAAGGAAGAAACAAAAAATTAATTCCAACTTTACTTGTATATGGTAAAGATGGCGAGCTGATTCGTTCGTACAACTTACCAGTAGGTGCACACCTCATGGTAGAAGATGGCGAGAAAATCAAAGCTGGTAAAATTTTAGTAAAAATACCACGTCGTTCATCAAAATCTGGAGATATCACCGGAGGTTTACCAAGAATTACTGAACTTCTCGAAGCTCGTAATCCATCAAATCCAGCAGTAGTTTCAGAAATTGACGGAGTAGTTTCTTTCGGGAAAATCAAACGTGGAAACCGCGAAATCGTAATCGAATCCAAATTTGGAGACATACGCAAATACCTAGTAAAACTTTCTAGCCAAATTTTGGTTCAAGAAAATGACTTCGTGCGTGCAGGAGTGCCATTGTCAGATGGAGCCATCACACCAGACGATATTTTAAGAATTCAAGGACCGGCGGCTGTACAACAATATTTGGTTAACGAAATTCAAGAAGTATACCGTCTTCAAGGAGTAAAAATCAATGACAAACACTTCGAAGTAGTAATACGTCAAATGATGCGAAAAGTACGAGTAGAAGACCCAGGAGATACTTTATTCTTAGAAGAGCAACTAATTCATACCAAAGATTTTATCGTCGAAAACGATAAATTATATGGAATGAAAGTTGTTGAAGATGCTGGAGATTCTACAAGTCTAAAACCAGGTCAAATCATCTCGCCAAGAGAATTGCGTGACGAAAATTCGTTATTGAAACGTAATGACAAAAACCTAGTAACAGCAAGAGACGTAATCACAGCAACAGCAATACCTGTTTTGCAAGGTATTACGAGAGCCTCATTACAAACCAAATCGTTCATCTCGGCAGCATCTTTCCAAGAAACCACCAAAGTACTTAATGAAGCCGCAGTAGCCGGAAAAATTGATTACCTAGAAGGTCTAAAAGAAAATGTTATTGTAGGTCACAGAATCCCTGCAGGTACGGGTATGCGCGAGTACGACCACACCATCGTAGGATCCAAAGACGATTATAACGAAATGATGGCGAACAAAGAAGAATATATCTATTAATCTAAGTTCTTAAACATTCATAATAATAACCTAACAGCCGTGAGCAATCATAACTGTTAGGTTTTTTTACTAACAATTTGGGCGTTACCCTGCGGGTCGGGCTTTCGGCACTCGCTTTTATTATTCCACTACGTTCCATAATAAAGAGCTCAAACAAAGCCTCAATCCCTAACGCACCTTGTAAATTCAACATAACATAAAAAATATAACAATGGAAAACCAAAATCAAAATCAGCAAATCAATATCGAGCTCGACGAAGCCACAGCCGAAGGAATCTATTCCAACCTGGCGATCATCAACCATTCTGCATCCGAATTTGTTTTAGATTTTGTGTGCATTATGCCAGGCGCACCAAAAGCGAAAGTCAAATCAAGAATCGTCCTAACGCCGCAACACGCCAAACGTTTAATAAAGGCACTAGCCGAAAACGTCCACCGCTTCGAGCAAGCCAATGGCGAAATTAAAGATACAGAACAAGTTCCGATTCCGCTAAATTTTGGACCAACAGGTCAAGCATAGATAAGAAAACTCCTCAAAAATTTGCGGAGTTTTTTATTTTATAAAAAATAGAAACGGAAGCAAAACATACTTAAGCTTTACTAAAATAGATTAAATGTTAAAAACCATCGAAAATAGTTAACAAAACGATAACCTTCTGATGGTTTAAACGTTAAAAAAACAACTAATTTTGCATCAATAATTTTAAATCATAATGATGAAAACAAATTTACAAAAAACAATTCTACGAGGATTGTTGGCTTTTTTACTTGTTTTTTCTTTCACTTCAGTGAAAGCACAAACTTTAGCAGGTTGGACTTTTGACACAACAGCAGCTGCTCCTGGAACACCAATTGTATTGCTTGCAAATTTAGGGGCACAATCGAGTACCGCATCGCTTTTTGCAAATGGCACTAATGGTTCTTCAACTTGGGTTACAGCAACTACAGGTAATGAATTAACAGCTTTTGCAGGAAGTACAACTAATGATCCAAGAACTACGCCAGTAGCAGGATTTTCTTACTGCCCAGTTGCAGGAACGGCTACAGCTGCAAATGGAAAAGCTATCGTTTTCAAATTGTCTACTTCTGGATTTGAAAACCCTATTTTGACGTATGCAACCCGAAATACAGCTTCGGGCTTTCAAACGCAACAATGGGCTTGGAGTACAGACGGTATTTCTTTCACGAATATTACGCCAGCAATTGGTGCTATAACGACATCATTTGGACTAAGAACAATAAATTTGTCTGCAATTAATGCAATCGATAATGCTACTGATGTTTATCTAAAACTTACGGTATCTGGGGCAACTACTTCTACAGGTAATAACAGAATTGATAATGTTTTTGTGAATGCAACGGTGCTCTCTGTAGCTACAATCCCAACGGTTGCGACGCTAGCTCCTGCAACCGCTATTACTGCAACTTCAGCTTCATTGGCGGGTAACGTAACTAATATTGGAGGATCTCCAATTCTAGTAAATGGAATTGCGTATGGTGAAACGTCATTAGTTCCAAATCCAACTTTAGGAAGTTTAGATGTCACAGATCTACCATTTGCAACTTCGGGATTTGGCACTTTTAGTAGTGCGACAATAAACCCACTTGCACCCAATACGCAATACAGCTATAGAGCATATGCAACAAATACGCAGGGTACAGCTTACGGTTCAGCAGCTACTTTTTATACTCTGGCTAATGTACCTAACTCGCCTGTTGTAGGCAATCCAACAATCTCAACACTAGATGTTTCTGTTGGTTCTGGAGATGGTAATCCACTATTTACTACACAATATGCCATTCAAGTAGATGGTGGTTTATATGTTCAAGCAAATGGATCGTTGGGAGCAACTGCCGTTTGGCAAACAGCCATCAATTGGGCTACAACAACCGTAACTGGTTTATTGTCAAATACAAGTTATTCGTTTGCTGCAAAAGCAAGAAATACTGCAGGAATAGAAACTGCTTTCGGACCCGCAGTTTCTGAATCAACTTTAATCAATCTTTCAGCCGAATTAATTGTTTCAGGTGCGTTAAGTGCATTCGGAGACAACTGTATTAATGCATCAGCTGCTAATTCTTTTGTGTTTAGCGGTACAAATCTGGACGGATCGGCATTGGTAATTAATGCTTTAAGTGGTTTTACCTTTTCGGATACTGAGTTTGGCTCGTACACACCAACACTAACTATTTCGTACGTAGGAACAGCAGTAACAGGACGGCAAGTTTGGGTACAATTTAGTCCAACACTTGTACAATCTTATGATGGAGTTATTTCAATTTCGGGTGCAGGTTTGTTAGCCAATGTTGATGTTGCTGCAACTGGCGCGGGAATTAACACGCCAGGAACTGCTACAACAGGAACCGCAACAGCAATAACTGCTTCTGGTGTAAACTTAAGCGGAACTGCACTTGCGGGATGTTCTCCAATCGTTACTATAGGTATTGAATATAGTTTGACCAATATATTTACCGCAAGTTCATTTGTTTTAGGCTCGCCTTCTGTGGTAACAGGATTAGTTCCAAACACACAATATTTTTATAGAGTTTTAGCAACTGATGGTTCAGGGACACTGCTTGGACTTCCTTTAAGTTTTACTACAGCAAATATTGCCGCACCCATAGCAACACCAGCAACTGCAATTCAAGATGTTTCTTTTATAGCTAATTGGAATCCAATCAACCTTGCAACGTCATACAATTTGGATGTGAGCACCTCTCCAACTTTCGGAGTTACTGCAAACGCTTCAAATCTTATTATTTCTGAATATGGCGAAGGTTCTGGCGGAAATAAAAAATACATCGAAATTTATAATGGTACTGGAGCTTCAGTAAATTTAGCCAACTACGAAATTTGGAAAAATGTTAATGGTTCGAACTGGAATTTTAATTCGTCAGCTGCACCAACAGCACCATTATCATTAACAGGTACTTTAGCGAATGGAACAACATATGTGATCGCAAATAATGCTACTGATGTTATTGGCGCAAACCTATATAGCACATTTCTTTCTTTTAATGGTGATGATGCTACGGGTTTAGCTTATAATGGCGGATCAGGAACAACATTCGCATTGCTTGATGCTGTAGGTGTTCAGGGTATAGATCCAGGAACGGGTTGGGCAGTTGCCGGAATCACAAATGCTACAGTTGATAAAATTTTAATCAGAAAACCAGCAGTTTTAACTCCAAATGCAAATTGGACAACTTCTGCGGGTACAGATACCACATCATCAGAATGGATTGTATCTCCAACAGCATATAATGCAACCAATCAAACAACCAATTTGGGTGCGCATACAATAGATACTGGAGTTGCATCTTACCTTCCTGGTTACGAAAACCTTTCGGTTAGTGGAACTTCGCAAATCGTTACAGGTTTAACTTTAGGAAATACCTACTATTATAGAGTTAGTGCGACAAGCGCAACTAGCACTTCTGTGGAGTCTAATGTGATTTCGGCGGTAACAGTAGTACCATTCAAAACAAAAGTTATTGCTTCCCAATGCAATTCGACAATAGGTAGTTTGTCTACCTTAATTTTGGTTGATATTATACCAACGGCTACCCAATACCGTTTTAAAGTAACAAACCCTGCAAGTACTTCTGTAATCTACGAAACTCCAAATCGTTATTTCAGAATCACAAATTTAGCATCGTATGAGTTTGCAACTACCTATAATGTAGAAGTAGAACTA